>JACRME010000005.1 GCA_016235045.1 Nitrosomonadales bacterium | reverse complement strand
CCACACCGAGAAAGACCTGAAGAACTGGCGCGGCAACAAGAAAAACTCCGGTTTCCTGCCCGAAGAACGCGCATGGCTCACCCAGCTATTCAACGAAGTCGGCTTCGTCGACGTATTCCGCAAACTGCATCCCGAGTTGGAAGCCTACACCTGGTGGTCGAACCGCGGCCAGGCCTGGGCAAAAGATGTTGGTTGGCGTCTGGATTATCATGCCGTCACACCCGGTATGGCCGAGAAGGCGGTAAAGACCGGCATCTACAAGGAACAGCGCTTCAGCGATCATGCGCCGATGATGGTGGATTATGCGGAGTAAACGAAGAACAAAAAAATTTGCCACAGAGAACACAGAGCTCACAGAGATACCTGCGGAATATTCAGGTGCAGCGACTTTCTCTGTGGTCTCTGTGTACTCTGTGGCTAAAGGGGGTTAAGGAATGAAAACAATCAACGAACCTTTGATCCTGCTGGTAACCGGCACCCTCCTGCTCGCCCTCACCGCCCTCCACCCCCACGACTACCCCACTTGGTGGATGGAGACCTTCCCAATCTTCGTCGCCGTCCCCATCCTCGTCGCCACCCACAAGAACTACACCCTCACCCTGCTCCTGTATCGCCTGTTGTTCCTGCACGCGCTCATCCTCATGGTCGGCGGCCACTATACCTATGCCGAAGTGCCGCTGGGCTACTGGATGCAGGACTGGTTCGGCTTCGCGCGCAACAACTACGACAAGATCGGCCACCTCGCGCAGGGCTTCATCCCCGCCATGCTGTTCCGCGAACTGCTGCTGCGCAGTTCACCGCTGAAGCAGGGCAAGCTGCTGTTCACGCTGGTGGTCGCCTGCTGCCTAGCGGTGAGCGCTGGCTACGAACTCATCGAATGGGCAGCGGCAGAAATGATGGGGGAGGGCGCGGATGCTTTCCTCGGCACGCAGGGTTACGCGTGGGATACGCAGTCGGATATGTTGATGGCGTTGATCGGGGCGATTGTTGCGCAGGTGTTGCTGGGGAAGGTGCAGGACAAACAGATCGGAAGCTGATTACGCGGACTCACTACCCACCCAGTTCTCCAACAACAGTCCCGGCACTCTTTCAAACTCGCGCAGGTTATTCGTAATCAGGGTCAAGCCGTTGCTGCGCGCATGGGCGGCAATATGCAGATCGTTGACGCCAATCGGCTGACCGTTCTTTTCAAGGGTTGCACGGATGCTTCCATATTGCCAGGCAGCTTTGTCATCGTAGGCAAGCACCGCCAGACGACTCACAAAATCTTCAACCACGGCTATGTTGCGCGACACATCGCTGCTTTTTTCCGCCCCGTGAACCAACTCCGCCAAAGTGATAGATGAGATCGCCATGCGACCTTGATGGCGGTTGAAAATTTCAAGCACCTCCAAAGGGCGTCGCTTGATCACATAAATGACGATGTTGGTATCGAGAAGATACTTAAGCATGACGTTACCTATAGGCCATCCCGCTCGGATTGATCCTGGCTGGCGCGTTCAGACATGAAATCTTCGGTAACAGTGGCAGGCCCCAGAAAGAAACTGTCCCAGGAAGAAGTGGCAGGTGAAATGATCCGTTCCTGCCCCTTGCTGCGCACCTCGACTTTTTTCACTGAATCGGGAAAACGCATTTCCGCTGGCAGGCGAACTGCCTGCGTGCGGTTGTTGGTAAACACGGTACTGATGGACATGATGGCCTCCAAATGATGCTCTATACGCGGACTATATACGTGCAAAGGCCGAGTGGTCAAGGAGGTTGCGCAGGTGGTACTGGGGAAGGTGCAGGACAGGAAGTTAGGCCAACGTAGGTTGGGTGGAGCGTAGCGATACCCAACAATAGCAATCGATGGGTATCGCGTTGCTCGACCCATCCTACGCGGGCTGAGCCGAAAATGATTCGAATTCCGGCTAACGGTACACCTCGCGGCGATGGCCTATCTTGATGACTGTGATGGTGACGATCTGATCTTCGATCTCGGCAATCATTCGATAATCGCCGATGCGGTAGCGCCATAATCTGTTGTCTCACTGCATGGCGATGCCGGAATGCCGGGGATCATCAGCCGCCTCAAGTTCGAGCATGAATTTGAACAACCGCGACTGAACCGGACGGTCCAGCTTTGCCAGCTCCTTCTTGGCGCTGGCCTTGATGACGACCTTATAACCCAAGTTCCGCTTTTACTTCGGAAAGCGTAAAGACAGGCTCATTGCGCCGTGCCTTGACGGCCTTGAAATCTTCGATCTCTTCCAGCATGTTCACGATAGCGCGGCGCACCAGAGCATCCTTGCTGGTATTAAGCTGGCGAGCCTGCTCGTTGAGCGCACTATTGAGACGGGCAGAGAGTCGAACACTGGCGGGTCGTTTGGCGGTGGCAGTAGTCATGGGGATTCCTTCTCAACATGTTTACGCTGAAATTTTACCAGCAAACACGACATCCAACGCAGGTGTTGCTGGGGAAGATGCAGGATGAGCAGCTAAGAGGTAGGGCGCAATAACCAACGGGCATTGCGCCGCATGCGTAACTTCAAAACATCCGGTGCAATGCGCTACGCTTATTGCACCCTACTGGGGGGGGTGCAGGACAAATAGTTTGGCCAACGTAGGTTGGGTGGAGCGTAGCGATACCCAACAATAACAACCGATGGGCATCGCGTTGCTCAACCCATCCTACGCGGGGCTCGAGCTCGACCTTCAGCGATTTCCACTAAAAGGTGTGAATACCAGACAATATTCAGGCCAAGAGGATCCTCGTTGCTCGAAAAATCGGCCGAGAATATTCCAAGAAGTAGTGCTTGGTCTGAATGAAACCCTGCTTTGTTACGCGTCAGAATGTTGTGCGGTGAATTTAGTACGGCGCTACCGCTTGAGCCACTATGGAGTCTTGCGTCGATTAAAAAATATGGCTTCCTCTCAAACATCGACGGGTAGGGAGAAGCGATCATCCCCTGTCGATAGATCGGCAAATTATTCACTTCGTCATGAAAACCGAGTGGATACCCTACAACGACAACATCCGAAAATGGAGGAACATTAAGTCTGCTGTCTGGAAAATTTTCGACGGCCATGAAGTTTATGTGAGCACCGGCGATTGCAACTTCAGGTAGAGGAACCAATACGACATCGCACTTCAATAGCTCCTGGGCTGGATGTTCTAACCAAAGTCGTTGATGGTGATCGTCGTACAGGCTTACTGGAACAACAACGTTTAATTCCGGATTGGTAATAGAGCGATGGAGTCGTATCGCTAACCGATCTGGGAAATAATGTTCTTCATCATCAATTACGACATGCCGATTGGTTGCTAGGTATTTCTTATGATTGTGACGGAAGAAAAATCCGCTAGCGGACGCTACCATTGTCGCGCCGACATAGCATTGAATTATCGATACCGAGAGATTAACTCCAGACACAGGCCAGTATTCTGGGTTTTCGGCCATTCATTCCTCCGTGAGGTACGGTAAACATGAAATAGAGTTTCTAAAGTTGCTGGCAAACGCACCTAGTTGTAGCAACTGGAAATCAGCTTGGCGCAAGCTGTTGTGTTTCACCCCACGGCGCAACCTTGAACAGCAGCAGCATTCCCGGTACCGCCAGCACCACGCACAACAGGAAGAACATCGTCCACCCCATACTTTCCACCAGCCATCCCGTCGCCGCATTGGCAAACGTGCGCGGTATCGCCATCAAACTGGTGAACAGCGCGAACTGGGTGGCGGTATAAGCGGGGTGGGTGGTGCGGGCGATGAAGGCGACGAAGGCGACGGTGCCGAGGCCGACGCCCAAGGCTTCAAGCCCGATCACGATGGCGAGCTGCGTACGTTCGGCGACGCCGATGACATCGAAGTGTCCTTTGGAAGCCAGCCAGGCGAATCCGAAGATGGACACCACCTGCACCACGCCGAACAGCCACAGCGCGCGGTTGATGCCGATCTTTACCATCCACAGTCCGCCCAGCATGCCGCCAATGATGGACGGCCACAGCCCGGCGTTTTTGGCGATGAGGCCGATGTCGGTCTTGGAGAATCCCATGTCGAGATAGAACGGTGTCGCCAGCGCGGTGCACATGCTGTCGCCGAGTTTGTAGAACAGCAGGAAGGCCAGCACTAGCAGCGCGCTGTTCCAGCCTTTGCGCGTGATGAATTCGTGGAACGGCTCGACCACCGCTTCGCGCAGCGTCTTGGGCGGCGAGGCGCGGTGCGGCTCGCTCACCATCAGCGTCATCGCCGCGCCGGGCAGCATGAACAGCGCGGTGATGATGAACACCGTGCTCCACGGCAGGAAGTCGGCCAAGATCAGCGACAGCGAACCGGGCACCAGTCCGGCGATGCGGTAGGCGTTGACGTGGATGGCGTTGCCCAAGCCCAGTTCGACATCGCTCAGCAGTTCGCGGCGGTAGGCGTCGAGCGCGATGTCCTGCGTGGCGGAGAGGAAGGCGAGCAAGGTGCAGAACAACACGATGGCGGCCATGTCGGTCTGCGGCGAGAAGCCGCCGAGCGTGGCGATCACCAGCAACAGGCCGACCTGCGTGAGCATCATCCAGCCGCGCCGCCGACCCAGCGCGGGCAGCACGAAGCGGTCGAGGAACGGCGACCACAAGAATTTCCAGGTGTAGGGGAACTGGATCAGCGCGAACAGGCCGATAGTCTTGAGGTCGACCTGCTCGGTGCGCAGCCATGCGGGGACCAGGTTGAACAGCAGGAACAGCGGCAGGCCGGAAGTGAAACCGGTGAAGACGCAGATGAGCATGCGTTTGGTGAAGAGTTGTTGCCAGACGGTCATATTGGCTCGTCATTCCGGCGAAAGCCGGAATCCAGTGATTGTTTAGGACTGGACACCGGCCTTCGCAGGTGTGACGAACGAGAAGTCATGTTATGTGTTCCGCCTGAACCGGTACACCGCCGTGCTCCCGCGCAGGTTGGGCATCATCTGGATGTTGTGGCCTTCGCTCATCACATGCCGTCCGAGGATGCGGATGCCCAGGTGCGCGCACAGGATCTCGAAATCGTCCAGCGTGCACAGGTGTACGTTGGGGGTGTCGTACCACTGGTAGGGCAATTCCTTGGAGACGGGCATGTTGCCCAGCATGACCTGCAGCCGGTTCTTCCAATGGCCAAAGTTGGGGAAGCTGATGATGCCCTCGCGTCCTACCCGCACGATCTCCTTCATCAGCGCTTCGGTGTGGCGCGTGGCCTGCAGGGTTTGCGACAGGATGACATAGTCGAACGAGGCATTTTCGAAATCGGCAAGGCCGGAATCGAGGTCGTTCTGGATCACGTTGACGTTGTTGGCAATGCAGGCCGCGATGTTCTGGTCGTTGATCTCAACACCGTAGCCGCGCACTTCGCGCGTCTCGCGCAGGTAGCGCAACAGGCTGCCGTCGCCGCAGCCGAGGTCGAGCACGGACGAGCCCTGCGGTATCCACGCCGCGATGGCGGCGAAATCAGGGCGGGATTCGATGATGGAGGTGTTCATGGTTGATACTTTCGACGAGTTGCCACATTCCCTCCCCCTTGCAGGGGGAGGGTTAGGGAGGGGGTAGAAACCGCAAATCGCCACAACTCTACCCCCATCCTAACCTTCCCCCTGCAAGGGGGAAGGGACTGGTTTGGCACAAATGAAGAATTGGGTTTCATGCACCGAACTCCCTCGCCACACTATCCAGGTAATTGCGCATCACCGCGAAATACTGCTCGTCATCCATCAGGAACGAATCGTGACCGTGCGCGGAAGTGATCTCGGCATAACTCACATCGCGCTTGTTGTGCAGCAGCGCATGCACGATCTCGCGCGAACGCTGCGGCGAAAAACGCCAGTCGGTGGTGAACGACACCACCAGGAACTTGGCGCGGGCGGCGGCGAAGGCGCGGTTCAGGTTGCCGTCCAGATCGCGTGCCGGATCGAAATAGTCCAGCGCCTTGGTCATCAACAAATAAGTGTTGGCGTCGAAATACGCGGCGAACTTGTCGCCCTGGTAGCGCAGGTACGATTCGATCTGGAACTCGATGTCGTAGTTGAAATTCAGCTTGCCGGTGCGAAGCTCGCGCCCGAACTTGTCCGCCATCGCATCGTCGGAAAGGTAAGTGATGTGCCCCAGCATGCGCGCGAGGCGCAGGCCGCGCGTGGGCACCACGCCGTGCAGATAGAAATCGCCGTTGTGGAAATCCGGATCGGTCAGGATGGCGCTGCGCGCCACGTCGTTGAAGGCGATGTTCTGCGCGGTCAGGTGCGGCGCGGAAGCGATGGCCAGCACATGGCGCACGCGCTCGGGGTAGGACAGCGCCCATTGCATCGCCTGCATGCCGCCCAGGCTGCCGCCAAGCACGGCAGCAAATTGGACGATGCCAAGCAGGTCGGCGAGTCGGGCTTGCGACGCCACCCAATCCTCCACCGTGACGACCGGAAAGCTCGCACCGTACGGCTTGCCGGTCAGCGGGTCGAGGCTGGAAGGCCCGGTCGAGCCGTGGCAGCCGCCGAGGTTGTTGAGGCCGACAACGAAGAACTTGTCGGTATCGATGGGCTTGCCCGGTCCCACCATGTTGTCCCACCAGCCGACGTTGCTTTCATCGCCGGCATAGTATCCGGCCACATGATGGTGGCCGGACAGCGCGTGGCAGATGAGGATGGCATTGGACTTGTCGGCGTTCAGCGTGCCGTAGGTTTCGTACACCAGGTCGTAGCGCGGCAACACCGCGCCGCTCTTGAAAACGAGCGGCTGGTCAAAGGTGGCGTGCTGGGCGCTGACGATACCAACAGATTGATTCAAGGAAACTCCAAAAGAAAACCCGCAAGCCTGGGGCTAAAGCGGGTCTTCTCGCTTTAGCTGGTATGTTTAACGTGCCCCGCAAGCTGATTCAAATCGGCACGTGACGAAGTGTCCGTGTTTTGCGAAAACGTGTCAAGCCAAGGTTCTACGCGGCATTCAGCTTGTCCAGCAAATCGCGAATCTTCATCGGATCGTCCGCGCGCAGGATTTTTTGCACGATGGGGGCGACCATGGGCAGGTTAGTGGTGAGCACGCGTTGCTTGGTGCCCAGCAGTTGTGCCGGATGCATGGAGAACTGGCGCAGGCCGAGGCCGAGCAACAAACGCGTGTAGGCCAGCTCGCCCGCCATTTCGCCGCATACCGAAACCGGAACCTCCGCCTTGTTGGCCGCACTGATAACGAGCGCCAGCAGTTGCAGCACGGCCGGATGCAGCGGGTCGTACAAGTGCGCGACTTCCTCGTCGGTGCGGTCGATGGCCAGCGTGTACTGGATCAGGTCGTTGGTGCCGATGGAGAGGAAATCCAGCTTCCTGATGAAGGCATTGAGCGCCAGCGCGGCAGCGGGAATTTCGATCATGCCGCCGATCTGCACGTTGGGGTTGTAGGCGATGCCCTGGCTGGCCAGGCTGAGCTTGGCGCCCTCGATGAATTGCAGGGTCTGCGTGATCTCGGCGACGCCGGACAGCATCGGCACCAATATCTTCAGGTTGCCATAAGCCGAGGCGCGCAGCAGCGCGCGCAGTTGCGTGCGGAACAGTTGCGGCTCGGCCAGGCACAGTCGGATCGCGCGCAGGCCCAGCGCCGGGTTGCTGGCCACGCGGGTCACGCCCTTGAGTTGCTTGTCCGCGCCCAGATCGTAGGTGCGGATGGTGACGGGTAGGCCGTCCATGCCCTCGATCACCTCGCGGTAGGCGTTGAACTGCTCTTCCTCGTCGGGCAACGTGTCGCGGTTGAGGAACAGGAACTCGCTGCGGAACAGGCCGATGCCGGTGGCGCCGTTCTCCTTCACGTCCTGCAGGTCGTGCGGCATCTCGATGTTGGCGTGCAGTTCGATGTGGGTGCCGTCCAGCGTGTCGGCGTGCGCGGTTTTCAGGCGCTTGAGTTTCTGCCGCTCCAGTTCCCACTGGCTCTTGCGCAGCTTGTATTCGGCCAGCAGGTGCTTGTCCGGGTCGACGATGACCACGCCCTGCGCGCCGTCGACGATGAGCATGTCATGGTCTTTGATGAGTTCGCGCGCATGGTGCAGGCCGACCACGCAGGGCGTGTTGAGGCCGCGCGCGACGATGGCGGTGTGCGACGTCGCGCCGCCGAGGTCGGTGAGGATGGCGGAGAACTGGTGCGGCTTGAGCTGGATCAGGTCGGCCGGGCTCACGTCGTGCGCGACCAGGATCATCTCCACGTCGTGTTTGGCCGCGGGCGGCGTGTGGCCGGACTGGCCGTTGAGCGCCTTGAGCACGCGCTCGACCACCTGCATCACATCGGTCTTGCGCTCGCGCAGGTAGGCATCCTCGAACGCCTCGAACTGCGCGACCAGCTCGTCCATCTGCGATTTCAGCGCCCATTCCGCGTTGCAATGCTCGCGCAGCACCATCTCGCGTGCGGCGCGGCTGATGTGCTCGTCACCCAGGATCATCAGGTGCAGGTCGAGGAAAGCATCGAATTCCGCCGCCGCCTGCTGCGGACGGAAGCTGCGCAAATCGGTCAATTCCTTGCGCGTGGTTTCCAGCGCGGCATCCAGGCGGTCGACTTCTTCGTCCACCAGGAACTTGGGCAGGAGGTAATGCGCAACTTCCAGCGAAGTATGCGAAACCAGGTGCGCCCGCCCGATGGCGATGCCGCTGGAAACGGGCAATCCGTGCAGGGTAAAGCTCACTCGCCTTCTCCGAAGTAATCCGCGATCAGCGCCTTGAGGGCATCCATCGCTTCCTGTTCCTTGTCGCCGGTCGTTTCGATGACTATGGTCGAGCCCTTGGCGGCCGCCAGCATCATCACCCCCATGATGCTCTTCGCGTTCACGCGCCTGCCGTTGCGCGACAGCCACACCTCGCACGGATACTGCGAAGCGAGCTGGGTGAGTTTGGCGGAAGCGCGGGCGTGCAACCCGAGCTTGTTAACGATTTGCGCATCCTGTTGTTGCATCACAGCCTTCCGAATTCATGTTAACGATACATTCCTTGCCGCCGTCCACTGCACGCTGCACCAGTTCGGACAGCGGCTTGCCGGAATAGCAGGCCACGCGCAACAGCATGGGCAGGTTCACCCCGGCCACGCCCTCGATACGCCCCGGCACGCACAGCCGCCTGGCGATGTTGCTGGGTGTTGCTCCGTACACATCGGACAACAACAGCACGCCGTCGCCGCTGTCGAGCTGCGCGATCAGCGCACCGGCTTCGGCCTCTTTGCGCTGCGGATCGTCGTTCGCCAGGACTGAAAGCGACTTGAGGTGCGGCGGAGCATTGCCCAACACGTGTCGCACGCAATCGATCAGGCTGTCGCCCAGGCCGTTATGCGTGATAAGCAGGATACCAACCAATCAATACACTCCCGTTAAACGTGCCAGCACGGCCACGATGAGCAACAACACGATCCAGCCGTAGCGCAGCATCCAGCGCAGGGCGGCGGACTTGGCCGCGTCGTCGCGGTTGGATTCGTCCACGATGGCGCCGATCTTTTTCAGCGCATGCAGCCCCGTCGAGCGGCGGATATTCTGCTGCAGGGGATCGTCCTGGCTCATGGCACAACCTCGCGGCGGGTGGATTCGTCCGTGAATTTTAGCCGTTTCTGCATGGCAGCGGTGAGATGCACCACGCCTTGTCCGTCGATCAGCAGGGCTTCTTCGACTTGCATGCTGCGCGCAGCCTCCTGCCAGCCCTGCTCACCGGCGATGAAAAGCGGCTTCGAGTTCGAGTCCGACCGCAATCCCGCACGTTCGCCGCGGGTAAGAATGGTGACTGCCTGCACGTCCTGCACCGGGTAGCCGCTGCGCGGGTCGATCAGGTGGCAATAGCGTTTGCCGTCCAGTTCGAAATAGCGCTGGTAGTCGCCCGAAGTGCCGATGGCCTCGCCGTCGCGCAGCTCCAGAATGGCGAGCGGTCCCGGCCTGCGCGGATGCTGGATGCCCACCATCCAGGGGCGCGCACCGTGCGTGCCCAGCGCCATCACGTTGCCGCCGATATTGATGAGCGCGTTACGGATGCCCTGCTCTTTGAGGATGCTGACGGCGCGGTCCAGCGCGTAGCCCTTGGCGTATCCGCCGAGATCGAGTTTGACCGACCTGTTCCTGCTCCTGACTTCCCTGGCATCTATTATTTCCAGATCTTTCATACGCGGATTCGCCTTCACCAGCGCGGTGATTTTTCTTGCATCCGGCAACACCGCCTTGAAATCCTCGGCCTGGAATCCCCATGCCTGGATAAGGCTGCCGATGGCCGGGTTGAACAGCCCATCGGATTCGGAAGAAACGCGCGCAGCGTCTTGCAGCATCGCCGCCAGTTCGGCAGAAACGCGCTTGCTCTTGCCCTGCGCGATGGCCTTGTTCAGATCGCTCAGTTCGGAAGGCTTCCAGGCATGCAGCATGTCGTGCAGGCGCTGAAACTCATGCATCACGGCGACGGTCGCCTGCCGCGCCTTGGTTTCGTCCTCGCCGTAGATACTCACATCCACCTGCGTGCCGAAGACGTAGGCCTGTTCCTGGTAGAACGGTTCCTTGCCGCAGGCGGAGAGCAGAAGGACTGCGCTCAAAATAACTACACGCAAGCCCCAGTAACGCGTCATTCCCGCGCAGGCGGGAATCCAGTTGGATAAATATTTCTCGCGTAGCGAGTCCAGACGCTCCGATCCGCTTTGCGGGATACATGATTTTCCGGGTTCCCGCCTGCGCGGGAATGACGGAGCATGGAGCGAAAAAGTCAGACTCATCGCTGCATTTCTTCGATCTCGATGGCCGCCGCCAACATCGCCATCCTTCCCACCACACCGTAGGCGTAGAAACGGTTGGGCGTGTCGTCCGGGGCGCAGTCGGGATTGGGGAAGGCGCAGCAGGATTCAAAAGCCAGCGGCGAAAACTGCATGCCGGGCGCGTTGAGGTTCTCGTCCACGCCGCGGCTGTTGTGCACGCGGTAGAAGCCGCCGACCACAAAGTGATCGACCATGTAGATCACCGGCTCGGCCACCGCGCCGTCGATGTCCTCGAAGGTGTAAACCCCTTCCTGGATCAGCACATCGGAAACATGCAGACCCTCTTTCACCACGGCCATCTTGTTGCGCTGCTTGCGGTTGAGGTCGCGCACTTCGCTGCCGTCCTTCACCGTCATGATGCCCATGCCGTAGGTGCCGGCATCGGCCTTGACGATGACGAAAGGGTCTTCCTTCACCCCGTACTCATCGTATTTGTCGGCGATGCGTTCCAGCACCAGGTCCACCTGCGCGGCAAGGCAGTCCTCGCCGGTGCGCGCGTGGAAATCCACCTTGTCGCATACCGCGAAATACGGGTTGATCAGCCAGGGGTCGATGTTGAGCAGCTTGGCAAAGTCTTCGGCCACTTTGTCGTAGGCCGCGAAATGTTTCGACTTGCGCCGCGTCGTCCAGCCCGCTTCCAGCGGCGGCAGCACGGCCTGCTCCAGATTCTTCAGCAGTTCCGGCACCCCGGCGGAAAGGTCGTTGTTGAGCAGCACCACACAGGGATCGAAACCGTCGCTGAGCCCCAGACGGTTGCCGCTGCGCACGATGGGCTCCAGCACCAGCGAGCTGCCATTCGCCAGTTCCAGCGTGGTCGGCTGCGTGATCTCGGGCAGCAGGCTGCCGATGCGCACCTTCAATCCGGCGTTGCGCAATATCAGCGAAAGATGCGCCACGTTCTGCAGATAGAACTGGTTGCGCGTGTGGTTCTCCGGAATCAGCAGCGCGCCGCGCGCTTCCGGGCAGATCTTCTCGATTGCGGTCTGCGCGGCCTGCACGCTCAGCGACATGAAATCCGGATTCAGGTTGTTGAAACCGCCGGGGAACAGGTTGGTATCCACCGGCGCCAGCTTGAAACCGCTGTTGCGCAGATCGACCGAACTGTAGAACGGGATGGTGTGCTCCAGCCACTGCGTGCGGAACCAGCGCTCGATGGCAGTCTGTTCGTCGAGGAAACGCCGCTCGAGATCGAGCAAGGGGCCTTTTAATGCGGTGGTGAGGTGGGGGACCATGTGAATGCCGGTAGAAACGATGCAACATTCTAGCCGATTTGACGCGGACTAAACGAAACCACCCGCGCGACTAATCGGGCAACCTGCCGCGCAACACGTCGCGATCGAACCACCACTTGTCCCCGACGATGGCGTCGATGACCTGCGCCAAACGCGGCAGGAACACCTGCGGATCGCGCAGCTCCAGCCTGCTCAGCCATTTATCCATCGCGGCTTGATCCTGCACATTGCTGTGGCGCTTGGCCACCATGGAGATGAGGTTATCGGTGAGAAAACTCAGGTTTTCATGCTGCTCTTCGTCGGCGCGCAGATCGACTACGTAGCGCGCGGCGATCGCCGCCAATGCGGCGCCGTCGGAATTGTCCGGGGTCTCGTCGACGATATGGATCAGCATCGCGACAGTCAGTTCGGGATCGACCGGGAAGGTGACGGCCAGCCAGATGCCCATCCCCAGCACCGCGATGGAATCTTCCTGCCTGCACTGATAGAGCACGTCGCAAGCCTCCACCGCATCCGGCCAGGATTCCTGCTGCATCGCCGTGACAAAGGCCTCGCGCGCAATGTCCCACGCTTCCTTCTTGCGCTCCAGCGCGATCAGCGCCTCGGCGATATCCAGTTGCAGCCGCGCGCGCGGCAGAGTTTCAGTGCGCGCCAGCGCGTCGAGTTGCTGCAACTTTTCGGCAAGATGCCGCTTCATGCCGTTGCGCTCTTCCGCGGTCAGACCGTCTTTCGGGCCCTTGACCAGTTGGGTGATGTTGATGGTTTTTTCAGTCATGGAATTGCTGGAAATGGGACTCGGGAAGGCGGCAGTTTAAACCAGCTACCGGCCACTCGGGATTCATGAGGGCTACCGTTTGACATGAGCGGATCGCGGGCCGCAGGCCGGAGTGGGTCCGCTCGATGGAAAGGTTAGCCGTCGGCTTCACGGCGCGGCGCTCGGTGGCGCAGTGACTCCTCTCGACCTGATGAGTAGCACTATGCCGAAGAGACCGGCAACAACGAGGCCGAGGTCAGCATGCACGCCAAAAAGGACTGCAGCTTGAGCGCCAACGAAGCACCACAAGACCGGGGCGACAAGCGTGCTGCGCGGATACGGGGGAGCGACGAACGCAAGCAGGCCGATCGTGAATAGAGTGGTTGGGCAGGGCAGACCGAATGTGGGCAGGGCGGGATAGCCGTGCCCCGAGAAAGACGACCAAGCCGGATACGCGACGAGCGCAAACACAACGAGGCCAAGCCCGATAACAGCTCGGGCACTTGTGACCCACCTGAACTCTAGCCGCCGCCAAACAACGCCCTGCCAGAAGAAGACCGCTGCACCCGCGACTGAAATAGCAGCAAATGCGTAGGCCAACGGATTGATGGGCGTGAAGAAGGCAAGGTGATAGACCAAACCGAGCCACGCCCAGAGAGTGGCAAGAATGAGTGAGATGCCGACACCGGACCAGCGCTGCGGGAAGACCACCAAGGCGATAGCGGCGGCAGCGAACGCGAGCAGAACCACCTGGACTGGCCATACCGCCAAGTTGTATGCGCGGATGACGTCGAAGAACTGCTCAACCGTAAAGGGTAGCTGCATAGGTACTCCTGACGGCTAAGGGGCTGCGCACTTTTGCGTCCTGCTTGAGCGCGGCGTTGGGTTACTTCACCGAATTTTGCTAAGCCGTTCGGCCATCCGGGTTTGCCAACCTGGCCCCGTTGCCTTCCAGAGTTCGATCACGTCAGCCGGCAATCTCAGGGAAATCAACTTGCGCGGGTTTGGCGAAAGCGGCCTTCCACCTTTGTTTACCTTAGCGCGAGCAAGCATTTCTTCGGTAAGTTCCGGCAGATCTTCATACTCCTCTTTCTTCAAAGTATGAGCATCGACCCGAGCCATGTCAGACTTTAAGGAGTGGCGCGATGCGTTTTTGTTCGCGTTCATTGGCTTTCCTCATGCTGAAAATGTGGCGATCCGCGCCACGCGGTGTGTAGCCTACGACAATCATCCGGCCTTCTAACATTCCGTAGCAGATAACACGCGTTTCGCCGCAGTCTTTTCGCGTATCTTCGACCTCCAAAGTAACACCAGCAAAGATCAATGCAGCGTCATCAAAATCCAACCCACGTTCAGCTAACGCCTTGTCGCGCTTGGTAGGGTCGAAAGTAATCCGCATATAGTTATTGTAGATACATAAACCGATAGATGCAAGGCGCTATTTTGTGCCGAATATTTCGGGAAACGGGCTACGTGAGATTCTGAAACTTCAAAACCAACCTTCGGGTAGTACTCGTTTGCTTTCGGCGCAGCCAATAGCACAACCATGCATTCCCGCCCAAGTCTTCGCTTTGTTTCATGGATAAGCTGCTTACCGATGCCATGCCGTTGGTAGTCTGTATCGACGGCGAGGTCTGCGAGATACGCAACATAGGTGAAGTCCGTGAGCGAGCGCGAGATGCCCACCAGGCGCTCACCGTGCCACGCCGTAATAATGAGATTGGAATTATTGAGCATGCCCTCGAATATGTCAGGCCTATCTACGGGCCGTCTCTCGCCGAGAGTAGATCGTTTATAGAGGTCGATGGCGGCCTCAACGGTAATCTTGGTGTCGTCACGGTATGCGATGTCCATGCGGAGGGAGCCTAGGTTTGGGTGGCTAACGTGCAGCAAGGGGCGGTCGCGATAGCGTCCGTGTTGATGGATGGGTTAGCCCGCATTTTGACCAGACCCCGATGCAATAGAAAGTCCTTCCCCAGCGGCCCACTCACGGAGGGCAAGCTCTGTGGCCTTGGCCTCATAGGCGTACCAAGCTTTGAGGAAGCCCATTCGTTCCAGAAAATCCTTGAACCGTCCGTAGGCACCGCGCTGGCGAAAGAGGTTTGCAACGGTTTGATATGAGTCCGGGAGGTGCTCTTCAGCGAAAGTGAGGGCGAGGTTCTTTCCTAGATTGAGGTCATGCTTATTCGGGACGGCAACGTAAATGCTTCCGTCTTCGATGTCTTCGGGAAGCTCTTCGTCGAGTTCCATCGTGCTTGAGGACCAATGGACACTTCCAGTGACACGGGACACGAAAGCGTCGCTGTCTTCGGGCGACGAACTCACCCACTCGTAGGCAGCAAGCAGGTCGTCATACTTCACTGGAGCGCTCGGTGTCATGGTTTGCGGGCTAACGTTCGAGTTGAGCACCGGCCTCGCGTAGCGAGAGGCGTGTGCTCGGACGAGTAGTTGGACGTGAGAGACAGCGGTGAGCTTCTGCTGATTTGTTTGCGACCGGAAACCGCTGCATTAGGACTCCCTCAATGAATCAACCAAAGCGTTTCATCGACCGTGCGCTATAACGCTCGCGTTATACGCCGGTACGTGCAACGCTTTGCGCAATACCATCCAGGGCAGCCGTTTATACATCCCCTAAACTGTTCGGCTGCCCTCTAGCTGTCTATCTCGACCAACGTCAAATTAAGGGGCGCCGCGCTTGCGCGGCGTCCCGCTTGAACGATGGGTTGGGCAGCTTAGCTATGATTTTTTTCAATTACCCACCCCTGATTTTGCTTTATGACCTCTCGAAAGAGACGCATTTCAAAAGGCACACCTGTTTTCATTAGAAAGTCTTTTACTTCTCCCGCAGGATCATCAGCCGTTTCCTTTTGAGCTGACTCTACTTCGATGCCATTTTCAAAAACAAACCAAGCGTTCTCTCCTGCCGTTTCGTACAACTGGGCGCAAACGGTGACGCATTTGATGTTTTCCGATATGGCGCGAGCAACATCCGGTGGCGTGTTGTCATGTGACTCGATAATTTGGATCCAACCGTCCAATGGCGCAGATAAGGCCACTTTCCATTTTCTTTCCGCAAACACAACCGAAACTGACCTCAAGAGAGCATCACGGTCAGTGGTTTGAACAAACAAATTGTCCGCGTTATAGCCCATACGCCTTTGCCGCCCAACGTGGAGCTAAGGGGCGCGCCGAAGGCGAGTCCCAGCGACCGGAGGGAGCGAACTTGAGCGCAGGGTTAGATTTTGTACTATCCATTTAATTTCAACCCAAAATGAGTAGCGATAAGATAAAAAACGCAAGCCAAAACAAGACCTCCTGCAACTGTTTTGAATATATCTATATGAAGCATGGACAATGGATTCATCCTGGCATCGGATGGATTTTTGGCTGGGTTAGTTGCGGCATTATGTACGGGCATTACTTCAAGTGAAGTTATAGCCTGATTCAAGATGCCAATTGTTTCGTTGATTTGGTCTATGTTCGAAGAGTTGGTTCTTGAATTGAATTTTGCAATTTTCACGTAATGCTTGAATGAATTTTGGAGCTTTTCATTGAACGATAAAAGAGGAGCAACCTCATCAGTCCACGTTTCGTATTCAAGCGGACTTGAAAATGGAGATGCATCTCCACGAACACGCTTGAGGTTTTTTAACTTTTGGAGCAAATCGGAAGTCATGGGTTTGAAATCTAACGTGCAGCTAAGAGGCGCGCCGAAGGCGCGTCCCAGCGACAGGAGGGAGCGAACTTGAGCGTGAGGTTAGGCACTTGCATCATTTGACTCTTGAAGTAGTTTTGCAATGAACTCACTCCTTGATTTCGAGTGCGGAAGGAACGCGGGTATTTCATGATCGAAGAAGCCAGTGGAAAATTCTTCACCTACTAATTTTGTGACGTAGAAATCACCACAACCGTTTGTACCGATTATCAGCAAGTTATCTGGCCACGAGCCACCATAGAATGGCTTACCACGAACCGCTTGGTTTTCGGCGATAACTACTTCCGGGTCATCGAGAAGGGCAAAATCGGGCGCATCAGATTTTAACAACTCGGTTGGATAGTTGGTTACAAGATCAACGTAATACTGCGGCAGTGTTAAGCCCAATGCCTTTTCGATTTGTTTAATAGCTATAATATCCATTTGTTTTCTCGTGGAACGCCTAACGTAATGTAGACACCGCTAACGGTGTATATCCTGAAAAACCAAGGTGTATAATCCGGCGCATTCTGGTTAGTAACCCTTTGTTTGTCTTGAGTCTATCAAGTCGGAGGCAATGAGATGGTTAACGAAACTACACCTTCTGCACCAACTCCCCCAAAGCTGCTCGATCAAGTCCGCAACAAGCTGCGGGTGAAGCACTACAGTATTTGCCGAGCAAACCTGTTTGCGCAGAATTAAACGCTATATCCACTTTCACGACAAGCTTCATCCAAATACTCTGTGCACTATGCGCCCTTGCTGCGCATCCTCTTACATCTTGCCGATCAGGTTAATAAATAAGCCCTTGCTGTCATAGCTCAAGTCGGTAAGGTCGTCGGAGAAGTTGGTGAAGTTGAATCCCACGCCGAGTTTCACGTTGTCGCCGATATGGCGGTAGATCGCCAGCAGTGCGCCGCTGCGGCGGTCATGTGCGTCGGGCAGGTTGAGCATGCGCCCTTCGATCAGGGCATCCCAGCGGTGGACGAAGTGCCAGTCGGCGCGGACGATGGTGAGTTGCGCGCGGCTGTCGAAGAACACCGGGTCGGTGCGGTCCATGCTGAGCTGGCCGAGGCGGTAGGCGTATTTACCGCCGACACTCCACTGCTGGGTGACGTCGTAGGTGGCGTCGGCGGAGACGATGTGGCTCTTCTGGATATAGGACGCGGCGGTGTTGGCGACGGTCATCTGATCCGCCGCGGGCAGGTTGAAGAAGTAAGTGTATTTGAATAGCGCGTTGAGTCGGTCGTCCTCGGTCGGGCGATAGGCATAGCCGATCACGGTTTCGGTGAAGTTGCCGTTGTAGAACTCGCCTAGGCTGCTCTTGCTGTCGGAGTGGTTGTACTTGCCGATCAGGCGCCAGTCCGGATTGAGCTGGTATTTCAGGCTGTTCTTGGTCAGCCATGTCTTCCGTTCCGAAGTGACGGCATTGCTGTCCTGGGTCTTGTCGACGCGGTATTCGAACGCGCTGGCAAAGGTCAGTTCGTCGAAGTGGTAACCGGCCTTGACGCCGGCGGCTTTGCGTTCGGTGGTAGCGCCGGTGCTGTAGTCGGTGAGTGTGCCGAAGTCGATGTTGCCGCCGTAGTTCCAGCGATCGTCCGGCGCGATGTCGACCCCGGCGGTGTGGGTCAGGCCGGTGGGCACGTTGCCGTGGGTGTAGCGCTCCTCGACGTAAACGCTGGCGGTGTCGGAGTAATGGCTGCGCACGCCGGTGACGAGGTTGCCCTTGTTGGCGCGCAGGCCGTTGTCGCTGGTTTCGTTCTCCATGGCGTAATTGAGGTAGAGGCTGGTGCGGTCCGAATACAGGTATTCGCTGCCGAGTTTGCCGCCCGCACCGAGGTCGCCGCCGGAAACTTCGCCGTTGACCTTGAAGCGCTCGCTGACGCGATAGCTACCGCCCGCACCGCCGCGGCCGTTTGCTTCACGGTTGCCGCTGCGGCTCACCGTATCCTGCAGGAATGCGTAGGTATTCCAGTCGCTCTTCGAATCGTAGTCCGCCTGCACGCGCAGGTCGGTGCGTTCGCCCTGTTTCTGCGTCAGCGGGACAAGGGCGGAGTCGTCCTTGCGGTCGTCCCGGCGCACACCGCCGCTCAACGTCCATTGATCGGTCAACAGGTAGTCCACGTCGACTTCGTTGGCCGCGGTGCTCAGGCTCTGCGTGCGCTTGCTGGTGTCGGACTTGGCGCGCAGCTTGAACTGCGTATTAAGCGGCAGGCTGAGGCTGCCGCCGTACTGGCTGGTGTCGTATTCGGTGAGCAGGCCGGGTGCTGCGAAACCGGCATCCAGTTGCTGGGTGTAAAGGGTCAGTTTGCCCTGTGCGCCGTCGACCACGTCGGCCAATGCGATGCTGGTATCCGCGCGCCGCGCGCCCGCCTTGCTGTCGCGGGCGATCAGGGTGCCGTCCGCTGCGAAGGTGTAGCCGCCGTCGGCGGAGTTGAGGGTGGTGATGCCCTGCCCTTCGCTCTGCGAACTTTCCAGTTTCAGCCAGGTGCTGGCGTTCTTGCGCAGGGTGACGTCGACGCCGTTGAGGCTGCTCCTGGCGCCGGCCTCGTTGCTCCGGTTGTTGGTCAGGCCGATCTTCACGCTGTCGCCAAACCAGTAGTGGACGCGTCCGCCGGTGGCCAGCGTGTCGATGCTGGTCAGGCCCGGCGTGTATTCGTAACGCACCACCAGGAAGGCGAGGTCGCCGCTGCTGCCGCCGGTATCGACCAGCATGCTGTCGCTGACCGTAGCGGAGAGCGGTTCGCTGAGCATGATGCGCCCCTGCAGATAGTCGATGTCGTAGTCGAGCGCGGCGGCGAGCGCCTTGGCGCCGACCACCAGGCCGGAATCCTTGTCGCGGATTTCGATGAAGATGCGCTCCGAGCCGGTGAGGATATCCTGGTGGCGCAGGTAGTAGAGCGAGCCGCCAGTGCCGCGCAATTCGTCGCGGCTGGCGACGGTGCCCGGCTCGGCGGCGAAGCCGTCGAGGTAGAGGCGCTGTTCGCCGAAGCTGGTGGTGTCGGCGGACTGGCCGTGCAGGTTCAGGCCGTACAGGCTGCGATCCACATGCGCCAGCGAATTGCCGCTGTAGCCGACCTTGAAGTTGCCCCACAGGACGTGGTTCTCGCGCTTCTTCAGTTTGACATACAGCTTGCCCAGCGTCGGCGCGCCTTCCTCCACGGTACTGTCGTCGCCATAGCTCGGGTAGTAGTAGTCGGGATCGATGCGGCGGAACATGGCGTCGGGCGCCTTGTTCATGAAGTTGCTGAAAATGTCCTTGAGCGGCCCCTCGCGCGTGTCGGCACTGGCGGTCAGGTGCCAGTCGTCGCCGAACTTGCCTTTGGTGTAGAAGGCCAGACGACCGTCGACGCTGAGGTCGTTGTCATAGTGGGTCTGGTCCTGGGTGACCAGCGCCGCCGGGCCGTTGGTGCGGTCGCGCGACGCGGTGATGTCGGCGATGCCGACGCGGAACCAGTCGTTCTGTTTCAGTTCCAGATCGCGCAGGAACAGCTCGCCGTTGCCCTGCTGGTCGAGCACCGCCACTTCGACGCTGTGCATGCCCGACGGCAGCAGTTGCTCGGAGACGAACTTGCCGTCCTTGCCCAGCGGCACCGGACGGCCCGCCAGCCACACCTGGCGTCCCGCCGGGATGTTGCTGCCGGTGGCGCTGACCGCGCCGCCATTCAACGGGATGTTCTGCAGCGCCAGGCGGTTCTCGCCGTAGCCGACCAGCAACTCCTTGCTGGCGTCGGCGTCGAGCGTCTCTGCGCTCACCTTGTCCACCAGCCACAGGTTCTGCTCGGCGGTTTCGTCGAAGCGGCCCTCCTTGTTGTAGACGCGCAGCACGTACTTGAGGGTGCGGCCCGGCGCGCGGTATTCGTCGAACTCGGCGCGCCATTCGGCGTCGCCGTCGGCGTTCACCGGCACCACCGCCAGCGGCGTGTCGCGCAGCGATTGCGTCTCGTCGAACAGGCGGATTTCGGCGCGTTCGAAGAAGGCGGCATAGTTGCTGTAAAGCTTGAAGCTGACGCGGTTCTCCAGCGCGGCGGTGTTGAAGTCGTCCTGGTAGCGCACGCTGAGCGGCCAGGCGCTGACGTTGAGACGCGGCTTGAACTCGAGGCTGTCGAATTTGAAGCGGATGTCGGCCTTGTCCAGCGCCACGTCGGTGCAGCGCTGCACGTCCGGCACGCTCTTGCCCGGATCGTCGATCGGCCTGCCGTCGACGGTGATGCGCATCAGGTTGAGCGCGTAGGGATTCTGCGTCTGCACCTCGCGCGTGATGCGGGTGATGTCCAGCCCTTCGCTGTCGTCGAGTTGCGCCAGCTCGTCGTAGACGATCTGCACGTCGACGCGCGAGCGATCCGCCCCGGCGAATCCGGCGTTGACCACGTCGGCGCTCTGCACGTAACCGCGGCCCTCGTGCTCCATCTGCTCCGGCTTCAGCTTGATCTCTGCGGCGATCAGTTCCATCACCCGCCTTGCGCGCGCGGTGGAGAGGCCGATGTCGTCGCCGTAGACATTCGCGGTGCGGCGGCTGAGGCGTTCGTTGCTGGTGTAGCCGACGAAGCGCACGCGCACGTTGGCCTTGTCCTTCAGTTCCTCCATCAGTCGTTGCAGGCGCTGGGCGTAACCGGGCGGCATGATCGGCTGGGTTTCGTCGTAGTAGACCGGATCGATGGCGCCGGAGGGAGGATCGTAAGTGCGGCTCACCGTCTCCGCGGCGGCGGACTCGGGGCAGATCTGCGGTTCGTCGGGCAGTTCCTGCAACGGGTCGTCGTACCAGAACTCCACCTCGACGCGGCGGTTGAGGCTGCGACCCTTGGGCGTATCGTTGGCCGCCAGCATGTATTTTTCGCCCTTGCCGTCGCTGTCCACCGCAGCGCTCGGCAGGCGCAGCGCATCCTGCACCGCCAGCGCCACGCGCCGCGCGCGCGCCTTGGACAGGCTGAGATGGGTGCCGTAGATGCGCAGGTCGCGCCCTTCCAGCGGCATGTTGTCGGTGTGGCCGATGAACTTGACCACCACGCCGGTTTTGCCTTGCAGGTTCTGCTGCGCGCGCTGCAACTGCTGCAGGAATTCGGCGGAGATTTGCGTGTTCTCCTCGTCATAGCGCAGCGGTTCGACCAGGTTCTTGATGCGTGCGCGGTGGGCCATGCCCTCCTTGTAGCGCAGCTTGCACACGGTCTCCACGCGGCAGACCCGGATGCGGTTGACCGGGTTGGCGACCACGATCTCTTTTTCCACCAGCTTGTCGCTGATCTCGTCGTACCACACTTCCACCTCGACGCGGCGGTTCTGCGCCCTGCCGGCTTCGGTGACGTTGCCGGCAACCGGGTCGGCCTCGCCCAGTCCCTCGTACGAGATCGACTCCGGCGGCAGGCCGAGCGCGTTCTGGAAGTATTCGGCGGTGACCCCGGCGCGCTCGCGCGACAAGCCGGCGTTGTCGCCGTATTTCGCCGCCAGCGCGCCGCTTAGCTGCACGTTGTCGCTGTGGCCGACGAAGTGCAGGCGCACGTTGGCCCTGTCCTTCATCCGTTCGAGCACCTTGCGCAGCAGGCCGATGTATTCGGGCGGAATTTCCGCCTTGCCGGAACCGAAGCGGATCGGCGGCACCACGTTCTGCAGCTTGACCGTCCGCGCTTCTTTCTCCAGCACCTGCTTCGTTTCCAGCTTGTCGCCCGCCTTCTCCTGCGGCTCGCTTTTCACTTCCGGCACGAACACGCCTTCCCCGGCCGGATACTGTTCGCTGGAGGCGCCCAGGGTGCCGGTGTCGCGCACGGCGTCACTCCCGAACAGGTCGGCGGCAAGCGCCGCACCCGGTGCGGTGAGAACAAGCAGCAGTGGCAATAACTTCTTCAGCATATTCATCCTAAAAACCTTAATTCAAGCCACAGAGTTCAGAGCGTGTGTTGTTGGGGCTTTAGCCCCTTACAACCACGGCCTACCCCTTGCGGGTGCAGAGAGCACAGAGAAAGAAACGGTTTCTCCATGCTTTGCTGACTCACCCAAAAAGTGTGGCGCATTGTTGCGACAACTATTTGCTTCTCCTCTGTGATCTCTGTGTTCTCTGTGGCTAACTATGTATTTATGTTCCATTTCGTCAATCGAGCAAGCCCGGGCGGTCGGCGGGTCCGCCGCGGCGCCAGTGGATCTCGCTCTCGATGGTCAGGGGATAACCGTCCCATTTTTCCTTGATCAGCGCCTTGAGCGCGGCCAGCCTGTCGTCCACCAGGCCGTCATCCTCGGCATCGCCCAGGTAGGTGATGCGCAGCAGCGAAGGCGCTTTCTTCAATTCGGCCAGCAGCAGGTCGACGCGCGGCTTCCACTGCTCGCGCATTTCGACGCTGCCGGGTTTGAACGCGCCGTCGGCCACATCCAGGCGCACCACGTGGTGGATCGCCGCGCCGAAGTTGAACTTCATCATCTTGCCGCGGGTGAGCCGCTGCACGCGCGGGTTCTCGGTGGTCACGCGGTAGCCGGCGGGCAGGCTGTGCTCGTCGAGCTTGAGGATGAAGTTGGCGCCGCGCGACTCGTTCGGCGTCGCGGCGCACGTGATGTGGAAGCGGCCGTGCTCGTCGCTGGTCACGATCAGGCCGCGCGCGCTGACCACGCGCGCGTTGGGCAGGCCCGGCTCGCCCTTGTCCTGGTAGCCGTTGAGGTTCTTGTCGTCGAACACCTTGCCGATCACGTCGCTGCAATCGAAGGTCGGGTCGGGCACCACGCGCACGGTGGCGGTCGCCTCGCCGGAGGAAACATCGCCGGTGACGTTGTTGTGGATCTGCGCGCGGTTGACATAGTCGCCTTCGGAGACGCCCGCGCCGACGACGAACAGCATCTTCAGTGTGTGGCGCGTGGCGGAAGCGAGGTCGATGTTGTTCCAGCGCAGGGTGCCGCCGTTCATGACCGGCTCCAGCGGCACGTTGTCGTAGCGCGCGGAACCCGCCACGTATTTGAAGCCCGGCGGGAAAGTGTCGACGATGCTCTGGTTGTTCAGCATCAGCACGTAGTTGTTGTTGACGGTGATGGTGTAAGGAACCATCTCGCCGCGCGACACGGTGACGCGCGCCGCGGTCTTGGTGATCGCCACCGAGTCGGTCAGGTCGGGGTCGATCGGGATGTGGTTGTTGAACATCTGGCTGTGGCCGGGCAGCAGCGTGTTGTTGAGCAGCAGGTGCAGGTAGTAGCGGGTGCCCGCGCTGCCCGAGGCGATGCTGGCGGGTGGCGCGGTTTCGAAATCGACCGCCTCACAGTGGCTGGCCGTGCCGGGCACCGCGTCGCTGGCGCTGCCGGGACAGGCCGGCACGGAGAAGGCGGCGGTGGCGCCGCTGCTCTGCGGCGGGATGATCACCGAGGCGTTGGCCACGTAAGCGCTGCCCGGGGGCACGACATTGAGCAGGTAAGTGCCGCCCGCCGGGCAGGCGCCGTTGCTGAAGTTGATGTCGAAGCGGTAGCGGCCGCCCGCGAGGGTGACCTGTCCCTGCTGCGCCGGGTCGTCGAAGCAACTGACCGGCAGTACGGTCTGGCTGGTGGCGTCGAGCAGGGTCAGCGTCGCGCCGGTGATGGGCAGGCGCTGCATCGAATCGTAGACCACGCCGTTGGGCGCGGCGGGCAGGTTGACGTTCTGGGTGATGCTGCCGGAGTCGACCACGATGGCGCTGACGGTTTGCAGGGCGTCGGTGAACGGCGAATCGGTGTTGCCCAGCAGCGCGGTGGTGGCAGTGTGGCCCGGCGCGCGGAAGCGCAGTTCGTATCGGTCGGTGGTGGTGTCGTTGGGCGCCAGGCCGCTGATTTGGTACAGGCCGTTGGCGTCGGTGAGCACGGTGCCGATCAGGCTGCCGTTGCGGTAAGTCTCCACGCTCCAGCCCGCCAGCGGCGTTTCGGTGCCGCCCGCGGCGAGGTCGAAGTTGGCGTCGTGCCACGCCTGTCCGCTCAGGCTGGCCACGCCCGGGATACCGCCGACATCAATCGAAGCGCTGGCGGAGGCGGTCTGGGTGGCCGCGTTCCAGCTCACATTGCCGATGTTGGTGATGTTGGTGCCGACGGCCAGCGCCGGGTTGATGGTGGCGCGGAAGCGCAGCGTGGCGCTCGCGCCCGGCGCCAGGTTGCCATACGCGCTGCCGTAATCGGCGCTGACCACGGGCGCGGCATAGCCGACTCCGGCGGCGGCGCCGTTGAGGGTGCCGGAAGCGGGGACGTAGCTCAGTTGCCCGGCCACCGGCAGGTCGAGGTTGTCGCTGATCAGCACGTTGGCGGCGGGCAGGCTGCCGATGTTGGTCGCCACGATCACGTATTCGAGCTCGGCCCCGGCCAGCGCCGCACCGCCGCCGACCACCGTGACGCTCTTGCTGATCGCGAGTTGCTGCACGCTGCCGACCACGATCTGGGTCGGCTGGTCGCCGTTGGCGTCGTTGCCGTCGGCATCGGTCGGCTCGGCGGATTGTTCAATGCTGCCCACGCTGCCCTGGTTGCTGATCACGGTGCCTGCCGGTGTCAGCGCATTCACGGTCACGTCGAACACGATGGTCGCGCTTTGTCCTGCAGTGAGCGTGCCCGCCCCGGCCGCCGGCAGCGGCGGGGTGAGATTGGAAGAACTGATGGCGATGCCGCCGATCAGCGGAGAGATACCGGCACCCGCGTCGGCCACCGCGATGCCGTTGAGGCGGGTGCTGTTGGCGACGTAGCTGGTGTTGGCCGGAACCGCGTCGGCGAAGCTGGCGCCGGTGGCGGCGACGGCGCCGAAGTTGGTGACGGTGATGGTGTAGCGCAGGGTGTCGCCCGGATCGACGATACCGGCGGAGCCGCCGTCCACCGCGATGGCCACGGTCTTGGTCGCATCCACCAGCGGCAGCGAGCCGACTACATCGCGGGTCGGGTCGTCGACGATCGCGGTGGCGGGATCGTCGGAAGGCGCTTCGGGGAAAGCGCCGCTGGCCGCGCCGTTGCCGTCGACGAAGCCCTGGTTGGAAATCACCGTGCCGTTGACCACGCTGTTGCTGACGACTACATCGAAGGTGACGGTCGCAATGTTGCTTGTCACCGCCGCACCGGTGTCTGCACGCATTGCGCCCGGCGTGGGATCTTCCGGCGCGTGGATAAGCATGCCCGTCTCCAGCGGCGAGATGCCCGCGCCCGCATCGGCCACTGCCGCGCCGTTGAGGGTGGTGCTGTTGGCGACGTAGGCGGTGTTGGCCGGGATCAGGTCGCGCAGCGTGGCGTTGATCGCATTTTCGGTGCCGACGTTCTTCACCGTGATGGTGTAGCGCAGCGTGTCGCCGGGCGCGAGCACCGCCGGGTCGCCGGTGAGGTCGGCGGAGGTCTTCCACACCTCGAAGGCCGGGGCCGAGGTGATCACGATCCGGGTCGGGTCTTCGTCGCCGGTCACGGCCGGGTTGTCGATGCCGTTGACGTTGGGGTCGTCGCTGTAGGCGATGGTGATGCCGTTATCCGCCAGTTGGGTCTGGGTCAGCACGGCGGTGGCGTTGTCGATCACCGCCGCCAGGCGTGCTTCGAACACCAGCGTCATGGTGTCGTTGGCGCCGCCCGCCGCGTCGAGGTTGAGGGCGCGCACGTCGAGCAGGCCGCTGCCGTTGGCGCCGCCTGTGGCGTTGGTGTTGGTCACGTTGGCGCCTGCGGGGACGCTGACCAGGTTCAGGCTGCCCGGCTGGAAGCGGGCCGCGCCGTTCAGCGCGTCGAGTTCGCTGCGCAGCGTGAAGTCGGTGACCGGCAGGCCGGCGCCGTTCTGCAGGGTGATGGTGTAACGCAGCAGGTCGCCGGGCGTGGCGCTGGCTGCCGGGTTGGCGCCGGTGGTCACGTTCATCACCGTCTCGCGGAAGATCAGGGTCGGGCCTTCACTGTTCAGGGTCCAGGCGTCCTGGTGGTCGAGCATTGCAACTGTGCCATCTGTAATCGTGCGGGTATAGGTTCGCTGTCCGGCAGTGGCGCCCGCACCTGCCGTGTCGGCGCTGAACCATTGCGTGGCCCCGGCGATGTTGGTCAGCGCGGTGGCGTAGGCGGTGCTGGCGTCGAGCTGGGCGGTGTAGGTGACGATCAGGCGCTGGTCGGCGCCGATGGCTGCCGCCGCCGACTGCAGGGTGATGCCGAAGGTGCAGGTCGGTGCCGGTGCAAAGTTGGCGACATAGTCCACCCCGGCGACCAGCGGCGCGGAGACCGGGGTGATGCCGTCGGCCAGGAAAATCCGCGCCGAGGTGATGACCGGCGCGGCGCTGCACATGCCGCCCGCGGCAATGTTGGGCAGCCGGTCGGTGACGGTCAGGTCCCAGGCGCTGCCGCTGCCGGTGTTGTGCGCGTTGAGGGTGAAGGTGCCGGGAGTCGCCGCCGCCAGGGTGGCCGGGCCGGTTTTTACCAGCGTGATCGTATCGGGGCCGATGAGGGTCATCGGCGGCGTGGTCGCGCCCGCCCCCGCCAACTGGCTGGCCGGGTCGTTATCGAACGCGTTGTAGGTATAGCTCGCAGTGTTGGTGAAGGTCAGCCCGCTGACGTTGGCCGGCGTATCCAGTACCTGCACCGTGACGTCGACCACCACCTGCTCGCCTGCCGGGATGTCGATGCCGTTGGTGATGTCCTGGATCACCAGGTTGGTGGCGCTGCCGGTGTTGACCGGCGTCCACGGCTGCGAGCCGGAAATGCGGGCGACGCTGACGAAGCCCAGGTTCGCGGCCGAGGCTGCGAGATTGTCGAGGATGTGCACGTCATATAGCGCGGTGGCCGCCGGTGTCGCCGGGACGGTGATGCGGTAGCTGAAAGTGTCGCCCACCGCCACGCTGGTAACGGCCGGGTTGGCCTTGGCCAGCGCGCCCGGTGCGGCCGTGGTCAGGGTGACCGAGGCGGTCGCGGTCGGGCCGTAGATTTCCTGCACCCCGGTGGTGATGCCCAGGGTCGGCGCCGCGTTGTTGTCGAACGAGTAGTAGCGGTTGACGTAGGCCTGGTTGGTCATGGTCAGGCCGGCGCCGAGGCTGGGATCGGCCTGCACCCGGTACACCACGCGCAACGTGTCGCCCGCCGGGATGGTGTACTGGTTCGCCGCGCCGGTGTCGAAATTCCAGGTGGCAACGCCGGTGGCCGGAACGTAGACCGGCGCCAGGTTGGGCAACACGGTGCCTGCCACCACCAGGCTGGTGCTGACCATGGTGATCGCGCCGTTGCGCAATCCCGCCGGGATGGTGTCGATCAGTACCGGGTCGTAGGCGGGCGCGGCGCCGGTGTTGCTGATGTTCACCGTGTAGGTGACCAGTTCGTTGGGCACCAGCACGGTGTCGCCGCCGCCGGTGACGGCGCTCTTGGCGACATTCAATACCGGCTGCTGCAGGGTCACGCCCAGGTTGCCGGTCTGGCTGCCGGCCACGGTGGCAGTGCCGTAACTCAGGGTGGCGCTGTTGTTGAGGGCCGTGCTGGCGACCTGCGGCAGCGCCAGGTTGCGCACCACGGCGCGGTAGACGATCACGAAGTCGTCGTTGGCCGCGTTGTTGTCGCCCGCGTTGACCAGGTTGCCCACGTTCCAGGTGACGGTGCTGGGGCTGGTGAGCGGGTTGCCGGTCACGGTCGGTGCGGCGATGGCGGCGTGGCTGAACGGGGCCACTGCCGCGTAGGGCGCGGTGGTGTCGCCGTTGATGCTGACGAGTTCCACAAAGGCCAGACCTTGCGGCAGAACGTCGCTGATCACGGTGTTGGGACTGCTTCCCTCGCGGATGTGCATGCGCAGTTGATATTCGACGATGTCGCCGATGCGCACGTTGGCGTCGCCTGCGCCGTAAGTGTCGGTGAGGCGGGTCTTGCTGACGGTGTTGGCGTCGGGCACGGTCTGGGTGGTGACGGCCGGGGCGGTGAAGTAGTCGTTGAGGGCAGGAACGCCGCTGCCGTTGCGCTCGTTGGCGTTAGCACCCGCCAGGCCGGTCCAGCGCATCACGGCGGAGTTGCTCAGGGCCTGGTTGGCCTGCGCGCCGTCGAGCACCAGCACGTCGTAGCCGACGGTGACGGCGGTTCCTTCCGGCACGTTGATCGCGGCGTTGCCCAGCGCGCTGCTCCAGTTCAGGGTCTGTGCCGTGGTCACGCCGTCGCCCGCAGTGACCGGCGCGGCGATGGTGTTGCCCGCGCCGCTCACCGTGAGATTGCCGTTGTAGAGCAGGCCGAGACTCAGGGAATCTTCCACGGCCAGATCGAAAGCGTTGGAGAAATTGTCGCCCGGCGCACCGCCCTGGGCGGTGTAGGTCAGGGTGTAGTGCAGCACGTCGCCGGCATCGGGCGGCAGGCCCGGGTTGGTCAGGTTGCTCACGGTCTTGCCCAGGGTGCCGAGCGGTTCGACGATGCGGATCGGCGAACCGACGGTGCTGCTGCCCGCGTTGATCAGCGGGCCTCCCGCGGTCAGCGGGTAGCCGTAGCTGGCGGTGTTGTCGAAGGTCGTCCCGGCGTTGGCGGAGGCGTTGTTGGCCACGCGCACGCGCAGCTCGATCAGCGCCTGCTGTCCCGCCGGGATGGTGGCGATGGTGAGGCTCACATTGCCCGGCAGGGTGGTGTTGTCGGTCAGCGTCAGGCCGTTGCCGCTGATTTCGTTGGCGCTGACGTAGACCAGCGCCGGATTGAGGTTGTCGGTGACGACGACGTTGTAGAGCGCGGCGGTCGTCGCCACGCCAGGCACCGCGATACGGTAGACGATTTCATTGCCGACGGTGGCCTCGCCGGTAAGCGGCGAGACCAGCGTCTTGACCGGCGGATCCTGCGGGATGGCGTTGGTCATGCCGAAGGCGACCGGGCCGAGTCCGGGATAGCGCTGGCCGGAGAGCAGCGGCAGCGACCAGTATTCGTTGAGGCTGGCGCTGTTGTACCAGATCTGGTTGAGCGGGAAGTCGGTGTGGAAGCCGATGTCGTAGTCGATGTTGACGCACTGGCCGGGATTCACCGGCGTGATCAGGCGGAACACCATGTTGCCGCCGCGCGCCGCGGGCGGGGTGTAGGTGTAGCCAGTCCCCGCCGTCTGCAGCACGCCGCCGACGTAGACGTCGGGCTGACCGGCGCCGCCGAGCGGCCCGGCGATGCTGGTCTCGTCGAACTGGGTCGCCAGCACATCGGTGAACTGCACGCTATAGGACGGGGCCAGGCCGGTGGTGTTGCAACTGCTGAGGCGGAAATTCATCTGCTCAAAGGCGGGGTTGACCGGGGTGATGCTGACGCGACCGGAGCGGTCGATCTTGCCCAGCGAGTCCATCACCGGTTGCCGCACGGTGAGTGTTGCGCTGCTGACCAGCCGTCCCGGGGCGGTCACCGGGACGCCGTTGACGTCGACGTAGCCGAGGGTGGCGGTGTTGGTCAGCGTGAGCGTCGGCGTGTGCGCCAGCACGTTCTCCACCACGCGGGCGCGATAGACGATCACCAGCGTGTCGGTGCTGGCGTCGCCCTGCGGGTTGTTGTTGATGTCGCCGATGCTCCAGGTCAGGGTGCCGGTCTGTCCCGGCGCCGGTACTGCGGAGATCGGCGCGTAGGAGAAGTTGGAGCCCGCGCCGCTGGCCGGGGCGGTGTAGCTGGCGCTGGTGTCGCCGTTGATGCTGACCACGTCGACGAATTGCAGCCCGGCGGGCAACACGTCCTGCACCGAGACCTGCCGCGTCACGCCTTCCTGGATGTTGAGCGCAAGCCGGTAGGTGACGGTGTCGCCGACGCGCACGATGGCGTCGCTGGCGGTGCTGAGCGGGGCGACGTTATAAGTGTCGGAGACGATGCTCTTCACCAGCGTGGTGGTGTCGGCGATGACCACGGTGCTGCTGGCCGGACCGGCGCAGTAATCGTTGGGGGCGACGATGGTCGGGCAACCGGCGCCGGTGCGCTCGTAAGTGCTGGCGTTGTTCAGCGAGGTCCAGTCGATCCAGACCTGGTTGGTGAGGCTGGCGCCGGGCTGCGCGGTCAATATCTGCACGCGGTAGGTGAGCACCAGCGTGCCGCCCGCCGGGATGTCGAGGCTGTTGTCGCCGTTGCTGCTGCCCCAGTGCAGCGGGCCGCTTGGCGCCCCCGAGGGGGCGGCGACGAAACCGGCCACCGGCGTGCCGTTGATGGTTGCCGTCGGGGTGAACGTGCCGTAGTAGCTCACCTCGGCGGGCAGGGTGTCGACCAGGTTGCTGTCGTAGGCGGTGGCGGTGCCGGTGTTCACGACGGTGACGGTGTACTCGAGGATGTCGCCGCCAGTGATCGGCGCCGGGGTGACCAGCGCAACCGCCTTGCCGATCGTCAGGGCCGGTTCGGTCACCGTGATCAGCGGGGTGCTGGCGGTGACGGCCTCGGTGGCGCCCGTTTCGCCGTTGGTGTAGTTGACGGTGACGCCGTTGCGCAGCGTGCCGCCGGTGTTGGTCGCCAAATCGTTGTTGATGCGCGCGTAGTAATCGATGGTGATGGTCGGCGTGATCGCCGGGGTGCCGGCGGTGTCGTCTTCGCGCTGGGTCACCACGGTGCCGATGTTCCACACGATGGTGCCCGAGGCGTTGTTGGCGGGCACCGCAGTGAATGCCGCTTCGGCGGGAGCCGCGCCGTTGATGGTGGCGATGCCGCTGAAGCTGTAGCTGACGTCGAAGCTGGCGTCGCGCGCCAGCAGGTAGCTGAGGCCGGTGGTCGCCAGGTTGTCGTTTGCCACCACCGCGTTACTCACGCCTTCCGGCAGGGTCAGCACCAGCCGGAAGTGTTTGTGCGCACCGATTTCCGGTGCCATTGCCGGGGTGAGGTCGGTCTTGGTCACGGCGATGGCGGGAACGGTTGCCGATGCGGTTGCCTGGGCTTCGTAGTCGTTGACCGGAGCGCCGGCATTGGGCAGCGCGCCGTTGCGCATGCCGTTGGCGGCGCCGTTGAGGCCGATTGTGCCGCTGCTGTTGAGTGCGGTGCTGCTGCTCGGCAGCGAGGTCCAATCGGCCTGCAGGGTGTTGTTCAGCACTTCCAGCGGTTGCACCGGCGGGTCGACCTGCACCTCGAAGGTAAAGCTGCGGGTGGCGCCGGGGGCGATGGCGAAATCGGGGTTGGCGCTGTTCCAACTGAAGAGCGGGCGGTTGGCGCCGAAGGTGGCGACATCGACATTGTCCGGCGGGTCGGTGCCGCCCACGTTGCCCAGGTAGGTCAGGTGGGCCACCGCCGCCAGGTCGTCGAATACGCGCAGGTTGTAGGCGGTGGCCGTGCCGGTGTTGGTGGCGGTGACGGTGACGGTGAGGATGTCGGTGGCGTCGGCGTTGGCCACTTCCATGGTCTTGGTCAATGCGATCACCGGCTCACGCACTATCAGGTCGTTTTGCCCGAAGTTGAGGGTCACCAGGTTGAGGCCGCTATCAAGGTAACTCGTGGTGGCGACAGTAGCCGGGCTGCCGTTGCTGATCAGCCCGCCATTGTTGTTGGTGGCGCTGTTGTTGACGCGCGCGATAAAAGTGACCGGGAACTGGAACAGGCTGCCGGGGGGGTTGGGGTTAATGGTCAGCGCCTGGTTGCCGAAATTCCACGTCACGCTGGTGGCGTTGCAGGTAGGGGTGAACTGCCCGCCCGGCGAGAAGCCCGCCGCGCTGTAAGGTGGCGCGTCGAGGTCGATTACCGGCGCCTCGATGCAACTGATGCCGGGCGGCAGGTTGTCCTGGATGACGAAGCTGCGCAGGTTGGCCACCGGCAGGTCGGCGCGCAGTTGGTATTGAACCTCTTCCCCGATAGCCACCGGCTGCGGCTGGGAGCCGCTGAGCGCGGTGTTGGAGGTTGCAAGGATGAGCTTGGGCTGGGTGGCGAGCGGCTTGATGCGCACTGTGGCCGTGGCGGCGGTCGAGGTGTACATACGCGCACCACCGGCGGTGCCGCTGACGCTCTGCACTACGGTCTGGCTGCCCGATGCACCCGCCAGGCTGTCGTAGCGGGAGGTGACGCTGTTGAGCAGATTTTGCAACGGCGCCAGGCGCTGATCCGGGTCGACCCGGTAGTAGAAGGTGATGCTGCTGCCGGGGTTGAGGCGCAGCATGGCGCTGCTGTGGCTCCAGGAGTTGTCGATTTGCGCCCGAGTGCCATTGTTCACGATGTTGTCGGTGATGCTGCTCTCGCCGTCGGTGTCGGCGGCGTCGATCAGGCCGTCGCCGTCGTTGTCGAGGCCGTCAGTGGCGAAGGGCACGACGTAGACCAGATCGCTGGCGTCGAGAATGTCGGTGGTGCTGATGTCGTAGGCCGGTGCGCGGGTCACGCCGCCGCTGCTCGCCTGGTTGGTGAGGGTGACGCGGTAGACGTAGCTGTCGAAGGTGTCGCCGTCGTTGGCCAGGGCGACGAAAGTGCTGCACGCGGTGCCGACGCCGTTGAGGGTTTCGTTACAGACTTGTTTGTTCACCGTGATGTTCGGTTCGGTGACGGTGAGGTCGATGTGGCGCACCAAGGCCTGCGGATAGCCGACGGTGCCCGGTCCCAGGTTGTACACCTGCTCCACGCCCGCGCTCTCGAATACCGCCTGGAAGGTGGAGTTGAGGGTGTTGGTGCTGACGGCGGCGTGGACGTTGGGCGCGGCACTGATGTTCTGCGGGTTGTTCATCAGCCGCGTGGTGGCGTCGGCCTGGAACCACTGATCCATGACCGTGATCCGCTGGGCGGGCACCACCGTGTTGAAGGTCCAGTTGAACCAGCCCTCGTCCAGCGGCGCCGGGGGCGGGTTGAGGCTGATGCCGAGGATGGCCGCGTTGCTGGTCAGCGCCGGGTCGGTGGAGGAGATGTAGCCCTGCCCTGCGGGCAACTCGTCCACCACTTGAATGTTCTGCACCGCAATGTAAGTGAAGCCGGGAGTCTGGAAGCCGAACCAGCCGCCGGAGCGGATGCGGAAGCTGCACTCCTCGCCGATCTGGATCAGGTTGTCCGGGCTGCCCGGCGGCGGGTTGTTCTCGGTGCAGTTTCCCAGTTGCGTCTTGGTCAGGTTGAAGCCGACCACGCGGGCGCGGATGCCGTCGAGGGAGTAATTGTCGGAGGTGTTGATGACGGGATCGGCGGGCGGGGTATTGATGCTCGGGGTCGGGAACCACAGCGGCGTGCCGTTGCTGAGGGTGATCGGCCCCACCACGTCGGCGCGGAAGGAAAGGTCGTCGGCGGCCAGTCGCGCGGGATCGGTGGTTTTGATCACGCCGAAATTGAGGGTGCGGGTGGCGCCGGGGGCGATGGCGGTGCCGGTACAGGCATAGACGGTCGCGGGGAGGCCCGGGGGCGTGATGCCGTCCGGGATCGGTGCCGGGATTCGCCACACCGGCGGCGACGGCGGATTACTGGTGAGGACACACCCGGCGGGGACGTTCAGCACATTCATAGTGGCGCCGAAGCTGACGTAGGTGACGTAGTTGGCGGCATCGTGGCCGCCGTGGTTGGTCACCGTGACCGGCAACGTCAGGGTCTGTGCCGGGTCGTTGGTGAGAATGAAAATCAGGTCGGTGCCGGTGATGTCCACATCCAGGTCTTCGGGATTGGAAGCGAAGGTGTCGTTATACGGGTAGCTGGCCGGTTGCTGCAGCACGCCCGGATTGCAGAACTGCTCGAAGTCTACGAAAAGCTGGTTGTTCAGCGTGGTGGCGTTGGCCGGGTCGGTGCCGTCGCCGGTGTTCTCGGTGCGCACGTCGAGGTCCGCCACCAGGTCGAAGTAGGTCGGCTGGATCATCACCACGCGGAAGGTGATCACCGCCCTGTCACCCGCACGCAACAGGTTGAACTGGTCGGGGTGATCCGGATGCACCGTGGTGCTGGTGAGCGTGAATACCGGCGCGGTGTTGCCCAGCGGGTCGGCCGGGTTGACGCTGACCAGCGGGAAAGTGCCTGCCACCGGGTTGGTCCAGTTGATGCGATTGATCACCCCCTGATAAGCGCCGTACGCGGTGGTCACGGCCAGCGTGGGCGTGAAGGTGGGATCGACCACGTATTGCGCCGGCAATACGTCGCGCAGGCTGATGTTCTTTACCGTGCCGCCAGTGTTGTTGGTAATGGTGATGGTCATGGTGCCCTTGCTGCCCACCGGCTGGGCCAGATTGGTGCCGGTGAGGGCGCGGGTAATGTTCAGGCCGTTGTTGGTTACGCGCGAACTGAGGGTGGTGGTGGCGGTACCCGGCGTGGCGCCGGTGGAGGTGGTGGTGGTATTTACCGTCAGGTCCCCTTCACAACCCCACGTGATGTTGGAGGCGGTGTTGGTGGTATTGGCGTTGCAGGAGTTGGTGATTTTGCCCACCAGGAAGATGTCGGCGGTGTTGCCGTTGACCACGTCGACGAAGGCGCCCGGTTCGTCGTTGTTTGGATTGCCGAAGGGATCATCCACATCGAAGCTGCTGATCGTGTTGCTGGCGGCAACACAGGTCGAACCTCCCGGCAGCACTCCGTCGTTGTTTGCCAGGTTGGTGGCTTGGGTTTCTGAGGGACAGGCGTAGTTGATGGTAAAGTTGCCGACCGTCATCAAGTCGTCGAAATGAAGATCCTGCAGGGCGGCAAGGCCGTTGTTCTGAATCCGTACTCGCCAGATCACGTCGTCGTTGATGTTGCCGTAAACGGTGCCATTAGCGGCGCTGTAGCTGCCCTGCGCGGCATCGACGTTGCGTCCCCGTTTGGTGAGGGCCGGGATGGGTTCCCGCAGCGGCAGGGTGTTGGCGCCGGTGTTGTCGCTGAAAGGGCCGGGGATTATGCAACTGTTCAGGCTGTAGTCGACCGTCGCGCTGATCAGGCGGCTGGCGACGACCAGCCCCTCTTCGTTGAACGCGGGGGTGTTGCGCCGAACCTGGAAACGGATCTCAATGGTTTCCAGTCCGGGAACAACGTCGTCGACCGAGGCGGTGAAGCTGGCCAGCGCCGGAATCTGTGCGGAAGTCCAGGTCAGCACCTCGCCGTTGGCACCGCTGACCAGCGGATCGCCGGTCGGGTTAAACGCCCCGCCGTTGACCGAATAGGTGGTGGTGCCGGCGATGCGGGTCAGGCCGGAGGCGCCGAGATTTTCGGTGACGGTGAGATCGTTGAGTACGACGTTGGAGGGGTTGGTGAGCAGGATGCTCACCTGGCCGGTGCCGCACAGCGCGCAGTAGCTGATCGCGAGGTTATGGCCGACGACGTTGGCGAACGGGGCGTCGTTGCAACCGATGGTCACCGGCGCCGCGGTGACGGCGGCCGGGAAAATCAGGCCCAAAAGAGCCAGCAGTGCAATATTCAAATATCGCACGGCACTTTCGGCAACACCCGACACCACCTTGGATACATCCATAAGTTTGTAAACAACCAAAAGTCCGGAACGGGGCGCACTCTATTGCGATCAAGCACCGGGTCCAGGGACATATCAATAATCTGTACTAAAATGTGTCAGGCTTGGGGGACGGCGCCCCGGCGAGCCTGACATGACATATAACACTCTTTTCCTCATGGTTGCCGACCGGTTGTCGGCAAGTGCCGACCGTTCGGGCCGGCACGCCGCCAGCCTGCCGTCCGCGCCCCATGGCGCGATCAGGTTGCGGGCAGGAAATCGATCGGATAGAGGATGGTCGTGGTGGGCACGCCCGCCTTGGCGCCGAAATTGAAGCGTTCCACCCGGGAAAGAACCTCTTTTACCAGTTCCGGCGCATCCATGTCGGTCGATTCCAGCTTGCACAGCGAGACCGAGCCATCCGGCTTGATGCTGAGGCGCAACATCATCTTGCCCTTGAGCAGCGGATTCTTGCGCAGCTCGCGGTTGTAAATCCGGTACAGCGTCGCCTTGTAGCGGTCGAAAACGATCTGGATTTCCTCGTCGGTGCGCGACGGGCCGGGGCCGTCGCTCAGCGGCCTGCCGTCGCCGCCGCCCCCGCCGCCGCCACCGGAACCGATGTTGCTGGTCACGCGCGAGAAACCGACTCCGCCCAACCTGCCGCCGCCACCGCTGCCGCTCCCGCTGCCGTCGCCGACCTGCCGGCTGAGTCCGGAGGTGTTGATGCCGCTGCTGCCGCTGCCGGCCTGGGCGATGACCAGGTTGCGGTTGGAGTTGCCCGATGCCTTGCCGCCCTGGGTGCTGATGCGCGCCGCACTGCCCAGTTTCGCCCCGGAATCGCCGCCCAGCAGGTCGCTGAAACTCTCCTTGAAGGCCAGCACGCCGCTGCCCTCCGCCTTTTTGCGTGCTTCGGCGGTTCCGGGCGCTTTCGGTCCGCTGCCGGAGGCTTTGCTCTCGGTTTCGCGCGGTTTTTCCTCGGGACGGTTCTCCGGCGGCAGCGGCTGCGGCGTCTCCTTTTTCACCAGCCTGACCAGGTTTTCCGGGATTTCCACTACTTCGTTTTCATCCGGTGCGGGCAGCTTCCAGAAAGTGATCAAGGTGTTGAAGCAGAGCACGAGCAGGAAGACCAGGCCGAGGGTCTTGCGGAAGCGGCTGTCGTCCTCGCCGTGGCGCGACCATGGCATGACCATCGGCCGGTAGGGCAGTTGACGCGCTTTGCGGGTGATCGGATAGTCGTGCTTTGCCGATTCCTCTTTTTCCTTCAGTTCGGCGAGGTCCTCGTAGAGGTCGCCGATGATGCCTTCCTGTTGGCGGAACTCGTGATAGAGCGGTTCCTTCAGTTTCTCGATCTCGGCGAGTTGCTGCCGGAAGCCGCCGATCGCTTCTTCCACCTGTTGCAGTTGCCGGCTGCGTGCCATTTTGTCCGCCAGCATGCCCCAGAACAGATTGCCGCCGCCCAGTTCTTCCAGTTCTCCCAGCGCCTTGCTGATGTTTTCCAGCAACTGGAATTGCTGGCGCTGCTGCGCCAGGTTGTTGACCTGATGGTCGATGGCATCCAGCTTGTCCTGCAGCGCCTGCAGCGACTTTTTCGCTTCCGCGATAACGTCCAGCAGCGCCTGCTGCTCTGGCGAGACAGGACTGGTCACGGGATTTGCAGGGTTCACGGGATTCACTAGTTCTGGGACGCTTTCTGGTTAACCGCAAGCGAGATGCTGGAGTAGCCGGCGCTGGTACAGGAGGACATCAGGGTCTTCAGGACTTTGAACGGCACCGTGCGGTGCGCCATGATGGTGATCTCGTTGCCCTTGGCGATTGCCTCCGCACTCAGGCCGATGACATTTCCCCTCAGTTTCTGCAGGGACACGCGTATCGGCTCGACCACGCCACCCTCGTTTCTTTGCACCTCTTCGTAACTGGCGACCGGCACGCCCTGAATCAGGATCTGGTGCTCGCTGACCATCATCACCACCGTCTGCCGCGGCATGGCATCCACCACCGAGTCGGGCAGCTTGATCTCCTTGGGCGGCTCGACCACCTCTCCCACCGACTGGTTGACCAGCAGGAAAAACACCAGGATGGTGAACACGTCCATCAGCGAAGTGAGGTTCAGTCCCCCCACACTGTTGCGCTTGGCCCGCGCCATGCGCTTGAGGCGACGGGTATTCTTCAAGGCGCATCCCCCACGGATATCTGCGGGAACAGCACCTTGCGATCGAAACCCACTCCATCCGCCTTCTTCACTTCCACCACCTTGACCGCATCCATGATGTGGATCAGGGTCTCGTAGTCGATATCGGGTTCGACCAGCAGGGTTGCCTCTTTGGTTTCCGGGTTCTTGTCCTTGAGCTCCTGCAACTGCCGGGAAAGCTCCTTGATGTTGTAATCGTTGGCCACGTTCCTGATGGTGGCGGTGATTTTCTCGCCATCGCTGATCTGGATCAGCTCCTTGCGCACGATCACTTCGATGGAGAGCTGCGGTCTTTCCAGTTTGGCACCGCCGGCCGCTTCGGTGGGCAGGTTCAGTTCCTGGATGGAGATGCGGGAAAACACGGCGGACACCAGCAGGAACGGGATCAACACCACCATCAGGTTAAGAAAGGTGGTGATGTCCAGCTCGGCCGCCTGATCTTCCCGGCGATAGTGATGTCGTGACTTTCTGGCCATGGGCTGTCTGCCCGCTTAACGCGGCTGCTCGCCCTTGCGTGCGCTGGCGGAGATGATGTTGAGGGTCTTCACCGAGATCATCTCCAGGCTGTCGACGATGGCACCCGCCTTGGAGTTAAGGTAGGAGTGGATGATCAGCAGCGGGATCGCGGAGATCAGGCCGAAGGCGGTGGTGTTCATCGCCACCGAGATGCTGGCGGAAAGCAACTCGGACTTTTCGGCCGGGCTGGCGTGGGCCACCGCGGCGAACGCAACGATCAGGCCGACGATGGTGCCGAGCAGTCCGAGCAGGGTGGAGAGGTTGGCGTAGAGCGCGATGTAGTTGATGCGCTTTTCCAGTTGCGGGATGATTTCCATCATCCCTTCCTCCATCGCGATCTCGATGTCGTCGCGGCGGCGTACCGTGCCCTGGCGTTCCAGACCGGTTTCCAGCAGGCGGCTGACCGACGACTTGTTGCTGGCGACCATCTCGCGTGCGGCGTCGAAGTCGCCTGCCACCATCAGCGGATGCAGTTGATCCCATATCTTGCGATTGGTGCGCTCCTCCTTGCTGAGTTTGATATAGCGCTCGATGCCGATGGTGAAACCCACGGCACCGGCCAGCAGGATCGGATACATCCAGAAACCGCCGTCAATAAAAAATTTTACAATACCGTCGATGATTCCCATCATTCAGTCCTCGTCGTTATTCGCGTTGTACACATGGCCTATTCCCCTTTTCGTATTTCGTAAAAATCGAGCTCGCGCATGAACACCTCCCGGTCGACCGGCTTCATCGAGTCGTCCATCAGGCCCGAATGCAGACCGGAGTCGGAACCGATCTCGGAACTCTTCCAGGGAACGATGACCAGCGATTTGGGGGCCTCATTATTTCCGACAATGGAGATCCCGGAAAGGGTTTTTGCCGCACCCGGCTTGCCGGGCGCATCCGCGGCAACCGCCGGCAGCGGGAAGAGGGCCAGCAGCGGCAGCGATATTCCCGCCACAGCGGCGATTATCCGCCCGATTTTTGCTTCAATCCGGTTATCCATAACTTGACCTCTTCATCCTCTGGAAGTGCTTTGTTGTAGGCTTCATATTGATCGAGGGCGCAGCGCAGATCGTTGAGATAGAGTTCGCAAAGCACCCCGAGATTCTTGCGCGCGGGCATAAAAGACGGGTATCTGACCAGTAGGGTTTCATATAGTTTCTTCGCCTCGGCAAAACGTCCGGTTCGCCGGTAAAGCAGGGCGTACTCGTTCATCGCGGCCGGGTGATCGGGATTGATCTCAAGTGCCCGCTTCAGGTTGTCTTCCGCGAGGCCCATTTCATCCATCATTTCGTAGGCTAGCGCAATATTAATATAAGGCGCCGAATTCCGTGTTTTTTGTATGACTTTCTGCAACAGCTTGATTGCCTCGGCATACTTCTGCTTGCGCAACAACGCGAGTGCAGCATCGAAATTTTCGCGTACTGCCTGGTCGACGCTGCGATTTTCGTAAAAAGAGATCGTATCGGTTGCGCCATCGTTTTGGCGCACTTCGCCCGCGCCCTCGCTGCGGTGCGCTTCGCTGGCGCTGTCGTTGCGGCGCACTTCGCCGGAGCTTGCGCATCCTGCCATGAATGCGGCAAGACACAGCAATACGGCGCCTCCGCGCAACGAGCCGGAGAGCGAAACGTTCCTGTTCGGATTCGGCCTTGTCATTTCAGAGTGCTCCCGCTGATTTGCCGGTCGGCGACATTCCCGCCGTCTTCTTTTTCCATTCCGCTTGGGCTGGCGCTGTCGGCTGCCAATGCCTTGTCGGCGCGCTGTCCCGCGACGTAGCGATATCCGTCGATGGTGGCGATGAATCCGGTGCTCTCCTCCTTGCGCGCATAGGCTGCGGGAACCAGCGCTGCCAGCTTGCCGAGGCTCTTGTCGATCCAGGTGCTGAACACGCCTAGCTGGATCAACTCCAGGTTCTTCTTGTGGGTGGCGATGGCTTTCTCCTCGAAGGGAAAAATCTGTTCCTCCAGCGCCAGTTCATACTGTTCCAGTTCTTCGGCGTTGAGATTGGTCGGCCGCTCGGATTGGGCCAGGGCACGGCTGAAATCGTAGTAGATCTCGGCAATGTAGTATGTCGCCGCAGCAGTAACATCACCCACCTGGAAATCGACCAGCCGGGTGTAGGCCTTGATCGCCTCCTGCATGTACTGCTTTTTCTTTTTCAGATTTTCCTTGAACGGTTTGCTCAGTTTCACCGCCACCACTTTGTCGTAAGCGTCCCCGGTGAACACCAGCGAAGCCTGCGCTGCCAGGTACCGGGTGCGCTCGTTGCGCGCGCGGCCGGCGGTGGCGTCCATCTTGATGAGTTGTTTCAGGACATCCTTGTACACCGCCTCGTTGCCCACCTTCTTGTATACCCCGGCCATGCGATAGGTGATGTCCATCACCTGATCCAGCGGTTTGGGGAACAGCTTCACATAGCGCTTGTAGAGCGACAATTCCTGTTCCGCCGCCCCGCTCTGGCGATAAAGTTCGGCCGCGATGTCCAGCGAGCCGCGACGGATATCCTCGTCCTTCGCCTCGCGCTCGATGCGCTCGTACTCGGCGGCGGCCATCTCCAGGCGGCCATCGGACCGGTAGACGAAGGCGATCTTCTTGGTGACGTCGAACTGCAGCTTGTTGCCGGGAAAGTTCTTGCGGAAATTTTCCAGCACGGTCGCGGCATGCTGCCAGTCTTCCAGCTTGATCAGCGCCGCCGAAGCATCGTACTCCGCCGTGACGCGGATCGCGGATGCGGGCGCCCGTTCGCCGACACGCAGGAAGTGCTGCGCCGCCATCTTGTAGTCTCCGGCCTGGTTGGCCTGCTCACCCTGTTTGTAGATGGCCGCGGCCAGGTTATCCAATACCTTGGCGTACAGTTTGTCGTCGGGAGGAGTCAGCTCCAGCACGTGGCCATAGCCGTTCTCCGCCTCGGCGTACCGTAGCTGGTCCAGTGCCGCATGGCCGACCACCAGCCAGGCGGAGCGGATCAGTTCCTTGTCCGCCTTGGGGAAGTTGTCGATCAGCTTGTGCGCGGTGCCGTTTGCCAGTTCGTAATTGCGCATTTCGTAGAGCTCGTCCGCGGTAACGCTGAGCACCGCGGGCACCTTCTCGTGCTGCGGGAAGGTATCGGCAAACTTGAGCGAACTCTGGATCGAACGCTGCTTCACCTCGCCGCGTTTTCCCTCCGGCGTCGCCTTGAGCAGTTCGCGCCAGGCGTAGACTGCGGCATAGGCGGCGGCAGACGACTTGTCGTGAGCCGGGTAGTCGTAGGCAATATGCTCATAGGTGGCTGCCGCATCGCCGAAGTCCTTGTTCTCCAGCATCAGGTCGGCCATCTGGTAGTTGAGCGCAGGCGACTCGGGTTCGGCGGGGAAAGAAGCGAGGTAGTTGCGGTACCAGAGCAGCGCCTCGCGGTAGTTGTCGCGCTTCTCGTCGGCGCTCCGGGTCTTCTGGTAACCGGCATGGTAGTAGTTTGCCAGATCCTTGAGGTTTTCCTTGAGGAAGCCGACCACGTCCGGGCGCTTCTTGACGTCGAAGTAGCGCCAGTACTCGGCGTTCAGCGCGTAGGTCTTGGCGAACTCCTTCTTCTGTTCCACCACCAGCTGGCCGAAGTTGCCCTTCTTGTAGATCTCGATCATGCGCATGTGGAACTGTGGCGAAACCTCGTGGAAGGGGTAGAGGTCGACGAAAGTTTTATAGGAAGTCGCCGCGTCGCTGTAGCGGCGCTTGTCCAGATAGAAATCGGCCAGGTGGCTGTAGACTTTTTCCTCGTAGCTGCGCTTGCCGTGGCGACCGAAGAATTCGACCACCGAACTGGCACCGCCCAGATTGGAGAAGCTGAGGCTGATGACGCGGAAGGTGTCGTCGATGCGCTGGCTTTCGGTCTGGTCGTGTTGCTGTTCGAACTCGTAACCGATGGAGACCTTGTAGTCGAGCAGGCTGGTGAACTTTTCCACGCCTTCCTCATAGAGTTCCTGCTTGTAAAGCGACCAGCCCAGTTTGTAGAGCGCCAGTTCGTAATAGGAAGAGCCCTTGCCCATGGTCACCACAGCCTTGTAGGCTTCCTCGGCGTCGAGGAATTTCTTGCGGGTGAAGTAGTATTCGGCGCGGCGGAACTGCACCTCGTCCACGTAGTGCGAGTTGGGGTAGGCTTTGACCAGGCGGTTCATCACATCCATGGCATTTTCCACCTCGCCCAGTTCCTGATAGGCGCGGGACAACTGGTAGAGCACCTGGTCGTTGCGTTCGTAAAGCGGATACCTGGTCAGCAGCTTCTTGTACAACTCCACCGCTTCGCGCGCATTGGCATTTTCCAGATCGGCGGCGGCCTCTGCCGTCGGCGCGGCAAGCGCACTCTCGTTTTTCGGCAGCAGTTTTTCGCCCTTGGCGACGCGCTTCTCGAAATCCTTTTCCGATTCCTTGCCGGCGGCGGCGATGCGTCCGGGCTTGGCCGCTTTTTTGCCCGCCCCGCCCGCTTCGATCGGCGCGGCGGGTTGCGGTTTGTCCAGTGCAGGTTTTGCCACGGTCGCGGCGGCGGCGGTTGGCGCCGCTTTTGCCCCCTCCTGCACGTAGCCGTACTCCTGTTCGATCTTGAGGTCGGCGAGGCGGCGCAGCGCTTCCGGCGTCATCGCCGTTTCCGGCGTCTGTTCGAGAAAACGGCGATAGCTCTGCATTGCCTTGTCCAGGCCGTCCTCCACGGTTTCATCCTTGAGTTCCGGTTCCACGTTGTGCAGGTCGGCCAGGGTGCCGCGGCTGTTCAGCGCGCAGGAGGCGACGAAGAGGGGCAGACACAGGGCGAAGATCAGACGTTTCATGGTGCTTCCTTCGCTTTGGCCGGTTCCGGTTGCCCTGTTGCCGGCACTTTTGCTGGGGTCTTCTGCCCCGCATCGAGCCGGGACGTTTCTTCCTGCGACCTGGCCTTGGAGGCGCGGTCGTAGTTCTCCGCCATGGCGAAGCGAGCCTGCACCTGGTATTCCTCCAGCTTCTGCCGCCGCCGTGCCAGTTCGTTGACTGCCATCACCTCCAGCAGATGGCCCTGCCGCGCCATCAATGTGTTCACCGTGGCGAGTGCATTATCGGTGTTGATGCCAAGGCGGCGGATCTGCTCGTCGTAGCCCTGGTAACTCTGGGTGGCCGCCTGGCGGGTGCGGACGAACGAGGCATAGGTTTCCTGCAAGGCGGCGATGTCCTTGTCCAGCGCCGCCAGGTGATCGAAGGCTTCGGTAAGGCGTGCCTGGTAGTTGGTCGCGATGTCCCACTGAATGACGCCCTTGAGCCGCTCGATGCGGTGAAGGGTGTCGGCATCGGCGCGATTGCCCTTCAGGCGCGCTTCCATCCCGGCAATCCGTTCCTTTGCAACCCGTTCCCGGGAAGTCGCCAGGAATTCGGGCTGCGGCGCCACCAGCATCTTCTTCAGCTTGTTGTCCAACCGTTCGCGCTGCTCCATGCGCAGGCGTATCACCGAGTCGAGCTTGCGGAACTGCGCGTCGATGGAGGGCAGCAGCGGTTCGTAGTAACGGCGGCGCAGTTCGATGATGTCGTTGTAAGCGGCGTAATCGGTGCCCCACGAGACAAGGCGCAGGCGCAGTTCTTCCAGGTCGAGATAGTTCTGCAGCATGGCCTGGAAATCGTTGGAGGCCATCAGCTCCATCAGGTAGAAAGTCTCCGGAGTCTGCGGCAGTTCGCGCAGGCGGATCACCCACTCCTTGTCCTTGCGGCCCTCCTCGCGCACCAGCGCCTGCAGGAAGCGGCCCTGCTTGATGCTGTCGATGGAGGCGTCCAGCTTGTCCAGTTCGCCGCCGATCTTCTCCAGCGCGCTGCCGTAGAGCAGCGCCGACTTGCCGTAGAGGCCCAGTTGCGCATAGGCGTGGGGCACGCCGAGCAATGCCTCCTGTACCGAAGGGTCGGTGACGTTGCGCTTGAACAGCAGGCTCCACGGCACCAGCGCGTGCCGGTAGTCTTCCCGTTTGACGTCGGCCCAGCCCGCGCCGAGCAGCGCGCGGTTGGAGAAGGGACCTTCGAGGCGCACCCGCTCAAGATATTTGCCGGCCAGTTGCGCTTCGCCCTTTTCCAGCAGGCGGCTGCCCATTACCAGGTTGGCCTTGTCGCGAATCGCTTCCGTTTCGCGTTCGCTGCCGGGAACGCTCCCGGCGCTATCCATCGCCTCTGCGCCCCGGGCATCCTGTCCCTGGGCAAACAGGGAAACGCCGCGATTGTAGGCGGCAAAGCCCCGGTATCCGTTCTGCCCTTCCAGCGCGGCAAATATCCGCTCGGCATCGCCGAAGCGGCCGTTGGCCAGATAAATCTGCCCCTTGACGAAGGCGATCTCGTTTTCCATTCCCGCAGGCAGTTCGCCGCGAATGCGCTCGATGGCGTGCAGCGCGTTGACGTAATCCTGGGTCTGGAAAAGAAGCCGTGCCAGGCGGTAGATCGCCTCATTGCGCACCGCTGCCGGAACGTTGCCCTCGATCACCGCGCTGATCGCGCGGCCGGCGCGCTGGTGCATGCGGTAACCCAGCTCGAAATCGCCGACGGAGAATTCCGCCTGGTTGATGTGAAAGTTGAGCGAATCGAGCAGCGGCTCGTCGACGCCGTGGTATTGCGCCAGTTCGGCGTCGAGGCGGGAGACGGCGTCGAAGTAACGATGTTGATGGGCGTAGTAGAGCACTTCGCCGAAGAAGGGATCCTTCAGTTCCGTGGATGGGGTCGCGCTCGCCGGCGGAGTGCCGGATACCAGCAACAGCGCAGCCAGGCAAAAGGTTTTGCCGTACATGGTTACCGGTCTTTGAATTCGATACCGCTGCTTCGTTCGCCGGGTCCGGCCAGATTGATTTCGACCAGTCCCGGGCCTATGCCTTTCTTGAAACGGTATTCACCGGCCTGGTGCTGTTCCTTGCCGTCAGCGCCCTTGCCGATGGAACCCACCTTGAGCAGATGTTCGCCGGTCTGCACGTTGCCGGTATAAATACGCTGCATGCCGCCGGCCTGCAATGCTTCCAGTTCCTTGAAGGAGTAAACGTGGGTGGCGACGGCTTTGCCGTCGAGCATGATCTCCACCGAATCGAGGCGGAATTTTTCCTTGCCGGCAAGGGACACGAACAGGGAGACCTGGGTGTTGGAGGGATAGAGCAGCTTTTCTTCGAGCAGCTTCAGTTCGCTGGAAATCGAAAGCACATCCTTCTTGATCTCCTGAACCTGTTCGTCGATACCTTTTATCTGCTCGCGGGACACTTCTTCCGCTTGCGCAGGGACGGCAAATTGAAGCGCAATCCATAACAAACCATATATCGCTCGTGGCATAGCAAAGACCTTGTAGTTTCTGACAACTGGCTTCATCTGATGACAATCCATAGGTTGAGGCTTTCGATTTTGGCACATTTCCTGTGAATTTAACCTCCAATGGGCCATTTCAAGGCTATAAGCGGCATTTTTTTCGGTTTGCAGATGCGAAACAAACTCGTTCCGCGATTTTTAGAGAACTTGCGACAGCCGCGATACGACCCACACTTCGACATCTAGTTCCTTTGTAGCGACAGGGGATTAATGTGTGGGTCATCATTTTCGAATTACGTCCCGCTCGACCGATGGGTTAGATGTTGGATTTAGCAGCTTCGAGCCGTGCATCATTTTCCGTGAGCCAAACTTCTAGACTCTCAAAGTGTTTTGTCCAAACCTCATTGTATTCTGTCTCGAACGTGCTCATGCATAGCTCGATACCGAGCGATAGCCTCTCCTGATATTTTTCATCCCAGCGATTGGAAAATCGCGTAATGAAGTTTTTTTCGTCAATACGAGAGTAACCGCCACACACACCTTGATAATTAGGATGCGCACTTTCGGACAACTCAGCACAAATTAGCATGATGCCAGGATATTTTTTATCACAACGCTCCAACACCGTAATCAGGGACATAACCCTGTGCGGGTTTGTAATTGTGCACAATGGGGGGCTGCGAATATGCCCAAGGGGCAAACAGCAGCAGAGTTATTGCGATGATGAGTGTGCGCTTGGACATGGAGCCTTCTAACGTGAAGTTAAGGGGCTGCGCGCTTTTGCGCCCGCTTGACTGCCGGGTTAGGCTTATCTAAGTAGGAAACCAAGAGTAAAGCCAACTGTCGAGATGATAATGGCAGGTGCATGAATATATCTAAATTCATTCTGACGGAGTAACAGGCGGCCTTGGGTAGGAAAACGATTAAACGCAGAAATGTAAATCATGAAAAGTCCAAAACCCGCCATGGAAGGAAAGTTTAGTTGTGCTTGAGCGTCACTTGGCAGTAACCACCAAAAAGTCACCAGTAAAACAAGTACAACGTTAAACAAAAACAATACCAATAGAACGATTCTTAAAATGATATGGAGTATCGCCATCGCAATTGGCCTAACGTGCAGCTAAGATACCGTCTTGACTGTCAAGCATGATTCACAGCCCAAGCGGGATCGAAAGGCATACCGGACTTCAGCACACCGTAAACAATATGCAGCAACTTTCGCATCACTGCGCCAATGATCACCATATTCGTTTTACCTG
>JACRME010000028.1 GCA_016235045.1 Nitrosomonadales bacterium | reverse complement strand
CGCCCCTTCGGGGTTCCCTGCGTTGCTCGACTGGTCAGGCCTCCTCATAAACTCGCACGACCCGCTGCGCGGTCACGTGCTCAAACATATTCGTCGGACTACCCCTGACCAGCCTGCGCTACTCGGCGGCGCACAGGGGAAAAATGTCTAAACCTGAAGCCACCGCGTGGGTACTTCGTGCCCACGCGACTTGGCTGTTATCGTTGAGCTGTTTCAATTGAAACAATTTTTTCGTCAACAAAAGTAATCACGGAGAAACTGGTACTGCGGTAAGCGATTAGATACTTCCACACTTCGATGGTTTGCTCTCCTTGCTTCTTAAGGGTCCGCTCTTCTGGATCACGTCCCATCACTTCTCTTGCCTGCTGGAGAGTTTGTCCAATGCTCAGTTTTATAACGTGTGCAGCGTTATATATTGCGTTGCCACATGCTTGGGGATTGGTTTGAAAACCATGACATGGATTTACCTTACCATCCGCCCCCATTTCGCCTGGTGGGTGCATAGCATCTCGAATGCTTGCGCAACCTGAAAGTAAGAAAACGATACCGAGTGATAGAGATAGTCTTTTCATGTCAGTGAATTAGTAAGTTAGGTGGCGGAACATGGCAAAGTATATCCCCAAAACTCAAGGTCTCGTTTTGAATTCATCATTTGCTGCTTTCATACGCATGAGCTGATTGAGGCGACTCAGCAGCTTTGCGGGAACATCATCACGACGACCATTGATACGCAGTGGTGTAGTGAAAGACGCGTGGATAAAAAATTTTTCTCCAGTACGCCTAACCGGCAAAACCTGCCCACCAAGCAATAGCCAAAGACGCTCGACCTTCCGTCCGTTCGAAGTATGGATTGGTTGTGTATTCACTTTGCACGCCCCTTCTTAGGAATTGGTGCTTTCTCGAATGCTTTTGCTTCAAGCATTTCAAACAGCTTAGCTGACTGTCGCTGGACTTCCTTGTGTGCTTTTGTGCCTGGTACTTCTTTGTCTTCAATATAGCAAGCCGCCCAGTCCAACTCGCGAGGCAGCGGCACTGCATAGATCCCGCAAGCCCAACGCTCCTTGACATAGTTGCGCACGTAAAACAATGGGTCGTCTCTTACGGCCTCCATCGCTTTCATTGGACTGCTTGGCATTCGCTCAAGGTGATCACCAAACGTGCCAACCTCGCTCGGTATCTCCAAGTATTTGAGTAGTGCATCACTGCTGCGGAGGAAAATTATCAATCGAGAGAGGAATGCGTCCCGAACGAGATTGGCTCCACTAACCACCTCATTGAGAGCGTGCGCAGTGCTTCGCTCCACCTCAATATTTACTGACTTTGCCCCTTGCAGTTGCAGCATGTTACTAATGTGTTTCTTGGCACGTAAAGACAGTTGGCGTTGCCCAAGATCATCCGCCAACTCCCCTGCTTCACGGGCAATCATATGGTTCAGGAATGGCGCACGGTTTATAAACAGTCCATTCGCTTGGTTTGAAAAGCTTCCCCAAAGGCCCGGAGGAACTTTGAAACTGATTTTTTGCAATGCCATTTATTGCCTCCATTGATTTGCGTTTTGTTGGAGCAACTTTAGTGGCAAAGGAATTCCTCTGCAATGCGTTTTTTCAGAGGCTAGCGGAAGAATTTGATGCTAAATGAACCCGTTCTAGGATTCACAAACAGAAGAAAAATAAGGGGTCGTGTTCGAAATATTTCTTCAAACCGATTCTCTCAACTATTGAGCAGGCAGAGGGTAGGGCGAAGCAATCAGCATGCATCTCTCAAGCATGTTCCGCACTCTGCGCCGTCATCTTCACCCCAATAGCATCCATCAACTTGCGCACCGTTTCATAGCGCGGCTTCGCGCCGGGGGCGAGGGCTTTGTAGAGGCTTTCGCGGCTGAGTCCGGCATCCTTGGCGATCTTGGCCATGCCGCGTGCTTTGGCGACGTCGCCGAGGGCGGAGAGGAAAACATCCGGGTTGTTGTCTTCCAGTGCGGCGGCGAGGTATTCGGCGATCATTTCTTCGCTGTCGAGGTAGTCGGCGGCATCGAAGCGGGAGATGGTGATTTTCTTTTTTATGGTTTTCCTGGTCATGGTTCATTCCTCGTCAAGTTGCTTGCGTATGGCCTTGGCGCGGGCGCGCAACGCATCCTGCCAATCTGACGCTGGTTTTGTCGATGGCGTACATGATGTCACATGGTATCCATTTGGATACTTAACGCAAGCCAAGCAGCGTGGGCACGAAGTGCACACGCGGTGGTTTTGGATTTTGACTTTCTTTCCCCTGTGCGCCGCCGAGTAGCGGAGACCAGGCAGGGGTAGTCCGACGACAACATGCCAACGGCATGTTGCGGTGGAGACTAACCTTTAGGTTATGTCGTAACCAAAATGTTTGAGCACGTGGCCGCACAGCGGATCGTGCGAGTTTATGAGGAGGCCTGTTTGGTTGAGCAACGCAGGGAACCCCGCAGGGGCGGCGCGCTGGGGTCGCCTTCTTTTTGGTTACTTTTTGGCTCCGACATAACCTAAAGGTTAGTCTCCACCGAAACTACGTTGTCTTCGGCGAAGCAAGAAAAAGTGACTAGCTGTCGGGCTACCCCAGACGGTGTTGGTTTTGATTGAAACCGCGTGGGCACACAAAACGTGCCCACCCTACATGCTTATTGCACCCTACGCATCAACAAATACAACTCCTCCACCTTCGCCCTCGCCCAAGGCGTCCTGCGCAAAAACTTCAAACTGGATTTGATACTCGGATCATGCGTGAAGCAGCGCACGGGCACAGCTTCCGCCATCGCCTCCCAACCAATGCTTTCGGAAAGCTGCGTAACGATCATCTCAAGCGTGACGCCCTCCAGCGGAGGTCTGTTTGCGGGATTCTTGTCGGTGTTCATGCCCTGATTTTACAGGTGAACGCCGGAGCTGAGCGTTTACAATGCTCACCTTGTTTCTGGAAACACCTCATGTCCGATCCCATCCGTCTTGCCAAACGCCTGGCCGAATTGATCCACTGTTCGCGCCGCGAGGCGGAGTTGTATATCGCGGGCGACTGGGTGATGGTGGATGGGCAGGTGGTGGACGAGCCGCAGTTCATGGTGGCGGAGCAGAAGGTCGAGTTGCATCCCGATGCCACGCTGGTGCCGGTGGAGCCGGTGACCCTCCTGTTTCATCAGCCGCCCGATGTCGAGATGAATGCCGACGCGATCAAGCGATTGTTCTGTGCCGAGACGCGTGCGGCAGACGACCATTCCGGCATCCGTCTGCTCAAGCAGCACTTCCTGCACTTGACGCAGTGCACGCCACTGGAGTTGCATGCCGGCGGCATGACGGTGTTCACCCAGGATTTCCGTGTGACGCGCAAGCTGACCGACGATGCGGCCACCATCGAGCAGGAGTATGTCGTGCAGGTCGCGGGCGAACTGATTGCCGATGGCCTCAAGTTGCTCAATCACGGGCTCAGCTACAACGGCAAGCCCTTGCCGCCGGTCAAGGTGAGCTGGCAGAACGAGACGCATCTGCGTTTCGCGCTCAAGGGCGTGAAGCCCGGCCAGGTAGCGCATATGTGCAAGGCGGTGGGTTTGCAGGTCATATCAATGAAACGGCTGCGCATCGGGCGTGTGTCGATGTCCAAATTGCCGGTGGGGCAATGGCGTTATCTGATGCCGTATGAAAAATTTTGATTTTGGTAGGGTGGGCACGTTTCTGTGCCCACGCGGAGGGATGCATGCGGAGATGAATGGAAACCGCGTGGGCACGAAATACGTGCCCACCCTACGGGAGAGATGATAATGACGTCTTCATTTTGCTATTGGGACGGCGACACGCTGGTGCTCAACATCCTCGGCCGCCCGCGCGCGAAAAAGACCAAGCTCGGCAAGGTCATCGGCAAGCAATTGGAAATTCATGTCGCCGAGAATCCGGTGCGCGGACACGCCACGGCGCATCTGGTGACATTCCTGGCGGGAGAGTTCGATGTGCCCGAGAAGGCGATCACGGTGGTGTTCGGGGTGTATAACGTGAACAAGCAGTTGCGCATCGCTGCGCCGAAACGTTTGCCAGCGGTGATCGTAAAGCAGCAGAAAAACGCGTGACCGGCAGCGAATTGATGTCGGGTTGTGCAGGAGATTTGAAACAGGCGAAGCGTCGCGAACGCGCTTCGATCTGGAGAGTCAGCCGAAGAACTTTTTCAACGCGATACCAAGCCATCCGCCAGCCACTTTGCCCTGGTTGGCTTCGATTCCCAGCATGATCTTGACGCTTTCCGCGTAGTCCGCATCGTCGCCCTTGATGTGGTTGACCAGCCAGATTTTCAGCATGGAAAGCAGTTCGGGCGTGACGTTTTCGCCCGCGGCGGCACGTCTCTGGAATTCCGCAACGCGCTTGGTGAAAATTTCGTGCACGCGCTTGTGCGCTTTCAGGAACGGGTAGGCGGCGCGCTCCTGCAGTTCTTCCTCGAATGCAAAATGGGTGAGCGTGTAGTCGACCAACTCCTTTAATACCCGGTTGGTCGCTTCGCGGTCGCCGCTTTCGTTGGCGCTGTTGAGTTCATTCAGGTAATCGATAATGCGCTGGTGCTGCTTGTCGATTACCTCTATGCCTGTGTCCAAATCGCTGGACCAATGCAGGTATGCCATAATTCCTCCTGATGATGCCTGGAAATATATATTTATTATGTTCTTGTTTTGCGCAGCGCGGGCATTGTTTCTTAGCCCCCCACCAGAGTCAACTACAATAAGTTTGAGTGATTCAATCGGATTCCGCGAATGATGGCTGCTGCAGAGGTCAAATCCCGAAGCCTGTTGCGCCGCTATCTGGTGGCAGGTTATTCCCTGCTCATCATTTACGCCAGCTTGTCGCCGTTTTTCGAGTGGCAGGAGCAGGGACTGGGGTTTCTGGAAGTGCTTACTTCGCCGTTAGGGCTGACCTATACGGGCTTCGATGCCTTGAGCAATGTGCTGGCCTATTTTCCTTTTGGCCTGTTGTTGGCGCTTACTCTGCGCACTTATTTCAGTAGCGCCCGCAGCGTGATTCTGGCGGTGCTCATGGCAATGGCGCTTTCCTCGGCCATGGAATACCTGCAGATGTATCTGCCTTCGCGTGCCAGTTCCAACGCGGATATTTTGTCCAACATCTTCGGCGCATCGATGGGCGCACTGCTGGCGGTGTCGATCACGCAGCGCGCCTGGTTCATCCGGGTCACGCAATGGCGCATCGGGCTGTTCCGGCAGGGACCGGGCGTCGATTTCGGTTTGGCATTGGTGTTGTTGTGGATATTCGCGCAGAGCAATCCGTCGATGCCGATGCTGGGCAGCGTATTTATTACCGAGCCGGTGTTGAGGATGTACACGGCGATGCCGGAAGAACCGTTCAACATCTGGGAAAGCATCGCCGTCGCGCTGAACCTGTCGATGCTGGGGGCGCTGCTGCTGACGCTGATGCACACGCGCCGCCATGTGGTGGCCGCCATCGTGCTGCTGCTGGGCGTGGTGGCGCTGGCGAAGTTCATCGCGGCGGCCGTGCTGCTGAAGTCGTGGGCGTTGTTGCTGTGGCTCAACAGCGAAGCGATGCTGGGCATCGTCATCGGCTTGCTGCTGATGGTGGCGCTGGGCTGGCTGTCCCGTCTCTGGTTGTTCTGGCTGACGGCGCTGTCGGCGCTGAGTTACCTCGTGCTGGTGCACTGGGTGCTGGACACCGGCACGGTTTCCAGCGCGATGCGGCTGTATTACTGGCGCTACGGCCATCTGCGCAACTACAACGGTTTGTCGCAGGCCGTATCGTCGTTTTTTCCGCTGCTGCTGGGCGGGTACCTGTGGTGGGCGCGAGCCTCCCGCTACTATAAAGAAGGAAAGAAATGAGCCATTTCCACAAGCATGTCTTTTTCTGCGAAAACCAGCGTCCCGCTGGCGAAGATTGCTGCAACAACCACAATGCCAAAGCGGCGCGCAGCTACGTCAAGGACAAGGTCAAGCTGCTGGATATCTCGACCGAACAGAATTTCATCCGCATCAACTCGGCAGGCTGCCTGGGGCGCTGCGAACAGGGGCCGGTGCTGGTGATTTATCCCGAGGGGGTCTGGTATACCTATGTCGATCAGGCCGACCTCGACGAAATCATCGAAGAACACCTGACGCACGGCCGCGTGGTCGAGCGGCTGAAAATCTGATGGCCGTCACGCTGGAAAAAATTTCTGTAACGGGCAGCGCGGGGAAACTCGAAGGCATCGCGCACCTGCCGGAAGAAATCGCCTGCGGCATCGCCGTGGTCGCCCATCCCCTGCCCACCATGGGCGGCACGATGGACAACAAGGTCGCGGTGACGCTGGCCAAGACTTTTGCGGAGTTGGGTTGTGTTGCGTTGCGCTTCAATTTTCGCGGCGTGGGCGCGAGCGAGGGACAATTCACCGGCGGCGACGGCGAAGAACAGGACATGATCGCGGTCGTGCGCTTTGCGCAGGAACAGTTCGGCGAAGAGTTGCCGCTGATCCTCTCGGGATTTTCTTTCGGCGGCTATGTCGCGGCACGCGCGGCACTGCAAGTGCGGCCGCGACATCTGGTGTTGGCCGCGCCCGCCGTCGGCCGTTTTGCCGCCTCGACCGTGCTCAGCACCGGCATGCCCGCCGTGTCGCCCGACACGCTGGTCATCCACGGCGAACACGACGACGTCGTGCCGCTGGCTGCCGCCCTGGACTGGGCGCGCCCGCAGCACCTGCCCATCGTGGTGCTGCCGCAGGCGGAACATTTCTTTCACGGGCGGCTGACGCAATTGCGCGATATCGTGAAACGGCATTTCAGTGGGGTGGAGTTGTGAAACAAGAAAACAATATAGCCACAGAGAACACAGAGCTCACAGAGAAAACCAAACACCGGTCTCTCTGTGTCCTCTGTGTTCTCTGTGGCTAAAGGGTGTTGAACGATGAACGCAGTAATCAAAGCTTCCGGCCTGCAAAAATCCTACGGCGGCAATCGCGTGGTGGACGGCCTCGACCTGTCCATCAACAGAGGCGAGTGCTTCGGCCTGCTCGGTCCCAACGGTGCGGGCAAGACCACCACACTGCGCATGCTGCTCGGCCTCATCGCGCCGGACTCGGGCACGGCCATGCTGCTCGACCTGCCGGTGCCGCAAGCCGCGCGCGAGGCGCGCATCCGTGTCGGCGTGGTGCCGCAGATGGATAATCTCGATCCCGATTTCACCGTGGCCGAGAACCTGCTGGTGTACGGTCGCTACTTCGGCATGCAGGACAGCGAGATCGAAGCGCGCATCCCGTCATTGCTCGAATTCGCCAGTCTCACCAGCAAGCGCGATGCCAAGGTGCCGACGCTTTCCGGCGGCATGAAGCGCCGCCTCACGCTGGCACGTGCACTGGTCAACGACCCCGATGTCATCTTCCTCGACGAGCCGACCACCGGCCTCGACCCGCAGGCGCGCCACCTGATCTGGCAGCGTCTGCGCGAACTCACCCAGCAGGGCAAGACGCTGCTGCTCACCACCCACTTCATGGACGAGGCCGAGCGCCTGTGCCACCGCCTCGCGGTGATGGACAACGGCAAACTCATCAGCCAGGGCACGCCGCGCGAACTGATCGAACAGAACATCGAGCCGCAGGTGGTGGAAGTGTTCGGCGAGACCTCCGGGCAGTGGGCGAACGAACATGCGGCCAACTATGCGCAACGCTTCGAGGTGAGCGGCGAGTCGGTATTCTGTTACGTGCAGGATGCACAGCCGCTGGTCAAACAACTGCAGGCGCAGACCGAGCTGCGCTACCTGCACCGCCCGGCGAATCTGGAAGATGTATTTCTGAAATTGACCGGTCGGGAGATGCGCGAGTGAACCTCATCTTCCGCATGCTGTGGGTGATCGTCCGTTCCTTCTTCTTGGCGCGGCTGGAAGGCCATTACACGAGCTCGCTCACGCTGCACGTGCTGCCCAACGACATCGACATCAACTTCCACATGAACAACGGCCGCTACCTCACCATCTGCGACCTCAACCGCGTCGATGTGTTCGCGCGCAGCGGTCTGCTCAAGGCGATGTTCAGGCGTGGCTGGTTGCCGGTCATCGCCGAACATACGATGATCTACAAGAAGCCGCTGAACGTCTTCCAGCGTTACGAGGTGAAGCTGGAAGTGCAGCGTTGGGACGAGAAATATTTTTACATGACGCACACCTTTATTTGCGGGGGACGCGTCGTTGCCGAAGGCACATCCAAAGGCTGTGTGTACGAACGCGGTGTCGGCGTGGTGGCACCAGACCGGGCATTTGCGGCAGTGGAGGAGGACAGAAGAAAATGAGCAGCCAATATTTAGCCTTGCCGCGCTTGAGCCTGCGCTTCTTCCCCATCTGGCGCCGTCACTGGCTGGTGTGGAAGAAAATCGCAGCGCCGTCCATCCTCGGCCACCTCGCCGATCCCGTAATCTACATGCTTGGTCTGGGTTACGGCCTCGGCAGTCTGCTGCCCGAGATGGGCGGCATGTCCTACATGGCCTTTCTCGCGGCGGGCACGGTGTGCTACAGCACCATGAACAGCGCCAGTTTCGAGGCGTTATATTCCGGCTTCGCGCGCATGCACGAGCAGCGCACCTGGGAGGCGATATTGAACACGCCAGTGTCGCTGGACGACGTGGTGCTGTCCGAGATCCTGTGGGCGGCGACCAAGAGCCTGATGTCGGGCGCGGCGGTGCTGGCCGTCATCTGGATACTCGGCCTGTCGCATTCGCTCATGTCGTTGTGGATGATTCCGCTGGCGCTGCTCATCGGTCTGACCTTCGCGGCCATCGGCCTGATCATGACCGCGCTGGCACCCGCGTACGATTTTTTCATGTACTACTTCACGCTGGTCATCACCCCGATGATGCTACTATGCGGCGTCTTTTTTCCGGTCACGCAATTGCCAGCGAGCATGCAGATCGTGGCGGGCGCGCTGCCGCTGACCCACGCGATAGATTTGGCGCGGCCATTGATGAGCGGTGCCGTACCGCCGCAGGCGCTGCTGCATATCGGTGTGTTGCTGGCTTATACGCTGGTCAGTTTTTATGTGTCGCTGGTGTTGTTCCGGCGCAGGTTGTCGCGGTAGATTTTGGTTGGCAGGTGGTCTAAAGTTTTCACCCCCACCCTAGCCCTCCCCCTGCAAGGGGGAGGGGATTCGATTCCTTCCCCTTTGCAGGGGGAAGGTAAGGATGGGGGTAGAAGTTGGAGAGGTTCAGTATGTTGTGGCTAAAAGCATTCCATATATTTTTCGTTGTGAGCTGGTTCGCCGGTCTTTTTTACCTGCCGCGCATTTTCGTCAATCACGCGATGGCGGAAGAGCCTGCCGTGCGCGAGCGCCTGAAACTGATGGAGCGCAAACTGTACAAGTTCGTCACGCCCATCGGCGCGCTGGCCGTCATCACCGGGCTGTGGCTGTGGTTCGCCTATGATTTCACCGGCGGTTGGCTGCACGTGAAGACCACGCTGGTCGGCGGTCTGGTCGTCTATCACCTGTATTGCGGCAAGCTGGTGAAGATGTTCGCCGAAGACCGCAATACCCGCAGCCATGTCTGGTTCCGCTTCTTCAACGAAGTGCCGGTGCTGGTGCTGCTGGCGGTGGTTGTTCTTGTTGTAGTAAAACCATTTTAGCCACAGAGATCACAGAGGACACAGAGAAAACCTGCCGCGCGTTCAAGTGAAGCAACCTTCTCTGTGATCTCTGTGTACTCTGTGGCAAGTTCCTTTGCTGTGGAATTTGAATATGCCCGATTTCTTCGCCACCTGTCCGCGCGGACTGGAAAAACTCCTCTCCGACGAGCTGACCTCGTTCGGCGCCACCGATGTGCGCATCAGTGCGGGCGGCATCGCCTTCGCGGGCGACTGGCCGACCTGTTACCGCATCAACCTGCAAAGCCGCCTCGCCTCGCGCATCCTGTGGCGCGTGAAAGACGCGACGCGGTTCCGCGACGAGCAGGATGTGTACAAGGCCGTTTACGATCTGCCGTGGACGAAGTGGTTCGATGTGAACTGCACCATCCTGGTCAAGGTCACCGCGATCAAGTGTCCGCTCAAGAGCCTGGAATTCATCACGCTCAAGATCAAGGACGCGGTGTGCGACAAATTCCGTGCCGAGAAGAACGTGCGCCCCAGCGTGGCCAAGCTCGATCCGGACATGCGCATCCACGCCTTCTTCGAAGGCGAGAACTTCACCCTGTATCTGGATACCTCGGGCGACGCGCTGTACAAGCGCGGCGTGCGCATCCACACCAACATCGCGCCGCTGCGCGAGAACCTTGCTGCAGGCATCCTCGCGATGACCGGCTGGCAACCCGGCATCCCTTTGCTCGACCCGATGTGCGGCAGCGGCACCTTTCTCATCGAGGCGGCGCAGATCACGCTCAACATCCAGCCTGGCATCGCGCGCCATTTCGCCTTCGAGAAACTGAAGAATTTCGACGCCAAGACCTGGGCCGCGATGCGCGAAGCCGCCATCGCCGCGCAGAAGCCGGTGTGCGAACTGCCCATCTACGGCAGCGACCTTTACGGCGACGCGCTCAGGGCCGCGCACCAGAATCTGGAAGAAGCGGGCATACGCGAGACCGTGGACCTGAAGCAATGCAACGCGCTCGAAGCCTCGCCGCCGGAGAAGGAAGGCATCCTTGTCGCCAATCTGCCCTACGGCGAACGCATGGGCGACGAGGACGAACTGGCCGAGCTGTATCCGCAACTGGGCAACGTGCTGAAACAGAGATTCGGCGGCTGGGACGCCTACCTGTTCACTGCCGACTTGCGTATCGCCAAACTCATGCGCCTGACACCGTCAAAACGCATTCCACTTTATAACGGCGCGATCGAATGCAGGCTGTTCGAGTACAAGATCGTGGCGGGGAGCAACCGGCCGAAGTAGAATGACCGTCCCGGATTACAGCCCGCGGCAGGAATATTGAAACTTTATCGTACCGGTTGCATCCAACTTGGCGTTTTGCGGGTAAACATTAACGAGGTCATTGTGAAATTACAGTTCAAATCCAGCGAAGTATTGATATTGATCGCGGCTTCCGTGATGAGCCTGATCGCCAATCTTCCCGACGACATGCTGGGCAAAATGGTAGACAAAAAGCTGCTGCTGGCCGGTTTGATCGCCCTGGTCGTCGTCGCATTGTTCCGCTATTTGCAGATTTACCTGCTCCTTACCATTACCATCCTGGCCATCGGCGCGAACCTCCCGGACGAAATGGCTTCCGCGCTTGGCATCAGTCGGATAGCCATGATCGTCTCGCTGGGAACCTTGATCGCGCTCGCGCTGCTGAACCGCGTGATCAGGTTGCTGCCGGTCGGCATGGAAGCGCATGCCGATGAAGTCAACGACGCGCGCGAGGATCTGATGGCCGCAATCGCGAAGGGCGACCAGGTTACGGTGCTTCGGTTGCTGGTGATGAATGTGAACGTCAATTTCACCGAGAACGGCACAACCCCTCTGCACCTGGCTGCCGAAAAAGGCTATCCCGAGATTGTGCGGACACTGATCCAGTACGGTGCGGACTACCGCAAGAAAAATGCGGAAGGCAAAACGGCGCTTGAAATTGCGCTGGCCAAGAAAAAATTCATCCAGACCACGGAAATATTGCACAACGTAGGCAGACAGCCCGCCGGCGCCTATGGCCACAACGAAACCCGGCGTGCAGATGCCGACTTGTGGCAAAAACAGCATCACACCTGACCGTATTTCGCAGCCAAGGCGCCAGTGGCTGCTCACTTGGAAAAGGAAACGCCAGCACACTCGTTGCTGGCGTTTTTGCGTGAAGCCAATGTCAAGCGGGACGAACGCCCGCCAGCAGCTTCAACTCAGGAAATGGCAAGCTCCTTATGCGGGGCGCCATTCTTTTTCGGCAGCTTGAGCTCAAGCACGCCATCGGCATACCTAGCCTCGGCCTTGTCCTCGACGACATCCTGATCCAGCCTGAAACTGCGCATGGTCTTGCCGTAGCAACGTTCGCTGCGCAGCATCCGGCTGCCTTCCGACACGTCCTTCTCATGCTTGACTTCGGCGCTGATGGAAACGACGTTGCCGTCGATGCTCACATGGATATCGTCCTTCTTGACGCCGGGAATTTCAGCTTTCACCACGTATTCATTTCCCGCTTCGGAAATGTCCATCCTGATTTGCGGTTCGACTGTCTCCAGTTCACGCCAGCCTGGACGCAAAGCCGTTCTGGTAAACCGGTCGAACATTTCGTCGAAGTCCATGAGCGGGTCGAAACGGGTGATATCGCTGAGTGGATTGAAGCGAATTAGGTTGTTCATGATTGCTCTCCTTGCTTGGACGGGTGGCTGAGAGCGGGAAATATCGTTCGACTTGCATAACAAAACCGCGGACAACCACAAGTCACCTAAAGGCAGTCCAGTCAAAAATTGGACTGCTGACTACTAATATCTCATACGGTTTGAGTGTCCGGGCCCCGGTTTAGTTCGTTGAATACCGCTGCCGGCAGCGGTGTCATTAGGGGATTGGCCAGCGGCCGAACGCAATCATCGCTGCTTCAGCGCAGCCTCAAATTGCTCTATCGGCACGGGCTTGCCGAACAGGAAACCTTGAAACTGGTTGCAGCCGTTGCCCAGCAGAAACTGGCGTTGTTCCTCTGTTTCCACCCCTTCGGCAATCACGTCCAGGTACAGGTTCTGCGCCATCGCGATAATCGTGCCCACAATCTCCTTGTCGCTGCTGTCGGTGGCGATATCGCGCACGAATGACCTGTCTATCTTGATCTGGTCGAGCGGCAAATGGCTGAGATACTGCAGGGACGAATATCCGGTACCGAAATCATCCAGCGAGAACTGAACCCCGATGTCCTTCAATGCATTCATGGTTATGATCGTATCGTCAACGTTCTTCAGCAACATGCTCTCGGTCAGTTCCAGCTTGAGCATGACCGGGTTGATGCCGTGGCGCTCCACCGCAGCCTGTACCTGGGCGACGAAATCGGGCTGGTGAAATTGCGTTGCGCTCACGTTGACCGCAAGCGTGAGATTGCGGGTGAGCGAATCCAGTTGCCAGACCCCGATACGGGCGCAAGCTGTCTCCATCACCCATTTCCCGATCGGCAGAATCAAATCCGTCTCTTCCAGCACCTTGATGAATTGGTCCGGCATGACCAGGCCGCGCTCGGGGTGCATCCAGCGCAACAACGCCTCCGCCCCGATCGGCCGGTGCAACCTGTCCACCTGGATCTGGTAATGCAAATGGAATTGCTGCTTTTCCAGCGCCTTGCGCAATTCGCCTTCAAGCAAGACGCGGGCGGTAACGGCGTCCTGCATCTGCTGGTCGAAGAAGCGAATGGTGTTGCGACCGGCTTTCTTGGCCTGATACATGGCGATGTCGGCCTGCTTCAGCAATTCCTCCTTGGCCAACTGGTGGCCATTGAACAAGGTTGCGCCGATGCTGGGGGTGCAGCGGTATTCGTGCGCCGCAAGCTGGTAGGGCTTGCCCAGCGTGGCGAGGATCTTTTCGCCTATGGCCTCGGTCTGCGCAGCGGCCACCAGATCGAGTTCGCCCAGATCCTCCAGCATCACCACAAACTCGTCGCCGCCCAGGCGCGCCACCGAGTCGTCTTCGCGCACGCAGGCGATCAGGCGTTGCGCGACCTGTTGCAGCAGCAAGTCGCCCATGTCGTGGCCCAGCGTGTCGTTGAGCGCCTTGAAATTGTCCAGGTCTATGAACAGCAACGCACCTTCCTTGCCGCTGCGCGCGCTGGATGCCAGCGCCTGCTGCAGCCGGTCCAGCAGCAGCCGCCGGTTGGGCAGGTCGGTGAGGGGGTCGTAAAACGCCAGGCTGTTGATCTTTTCCATCGCCGTCTTGTGCTCGGTGACGTCCTGCACGATCGCGATGCCGCCCACGATCTTTCCGCTGCCATCGAGGGAAGGGGCACAGGTCATGTAGACCCATCCTTCGGCATCGCTGTAGGTGGCAAGATAGTGTCCCTCGTAATAGCCCAACTCGCCTTCCAGCGCCTTGCGCAAACTCGGCAGGATGGACTGCTCCTTGAGCAGTTTCATCTCCAGCCCGACGATGTTGTCGACCGAGTTGTGCAGCATGTCGGCGAACTGATCGTTGCAGTAAGTGACGACGAGATTGGTGTCGTAATGGAAAATGCCAACCGGCAAATGGCTCAGCAGCAGGCGGTAGCGTTCCTCGCTTTCCCGCATTTTTCCCTCGCGCGCCGCCGCCTGGATGCGCAGGGTGATATTTTCGTACACGTTGCGGTTGATGCGCCGCAAACTCGCGACCATGAAGACGAGATACAGGGACACCGCCAGGCCCATTGTCACCGACAGCGCATCGCCCGCAACAAACAGGCGGATCGAGATCGGCAGGCTGATCAGCAGGGAAAACGCGACCGCACTGATCAGGTCGGCAGAAAACGAAGCCACGCCGCCGGCGGTCATGCCCGCCAGCGCAAAAATCAGAAACATTACATATTGCGGATGATCGGCCGGGTAAAGCAGGAAGCCGGCCGAACCCCATACCGCGCCGGCAACCACGACGCCGAGGCGAAAAATCCGCAACCGGGCGCGGACTGCGGCAGCGTCGTTGACCGGGGAATGCAGCATGGAATAGACATGGAAGCCCCGCAACAGCGAAGCCAATACCATGAAAAAACACCAGACCAGCAGGTCGGTGGCGGGAATCACCGAGCGTTGCATGAAGGCAAGAATCGTTGCGAGAAAGATGCTGGCAATCAGTGATACCTTGCTGACGGAAAGCAACTGGCGCAATTGTGCAGATTGTATTTCGGTCTTGTTGTTCAATTGGTTATCACTTGTGGGCTAGTGATCAAATAGGCGCGACCAACGGCGGTGCGATTTCGGGCTAGTACTTGATCAAAACGTAGGGATTATGCCCAAATTCGAGCGATTGCGTCTACTTCTTTGTTCGTCTCCTTTGGCAGCCCAGTAACCCGTCGGCCTGTTGCTTTGCGTCATTTCGATAAAAATCACTGCGCGACAATCGACCGTGCCGCCCGAAGACGTTGCGTCTTCGCTTCATGCAAAGCCGGAGGCCGATGGAGATGGGGGTGCAGATGCAATTGACGCTGCCGGAAACTGCGGATACTCTACGCGCCACTTGGCAAACATGCTGAAAAGCATGGGCGCAAAGTCTCCGGCCTAAGGGAAACTATGGTAGCGGGACTGCGACATGGGTTTTCTTTCCTGTGCCTCTTCCTTCTCCCGGCAGCCGTTGCAACGAGTCGACCTTCAATACGCCCGAGACGCGTACCGAAGGGCGCCAACACGCTGTGGATGACGAGAAATACCGATATGAACAAGCGATTGCAGCCGAAAGGCGAATTTGCGCCGCGCCCAACCTGCGAAAACTGCGCCCACACCATCAGGAAGAGCGGCGGGCAGGATATGGTTGTATGCGTTCCGCATCTGAAAGACATGCCCGGCGGCAACGCGTCGGTATGCGACCTGCATGCAATGAAGAACAAGACGCAGGAGTCGCGCTAGCGTACCGCGCGCAACTGCAGGAAGTCGCGTGCTTCCCCCGGGCCTTTGCCGCTCAGCCCGTCATCGGCCTGCTTACTGGTTCTGTTTGTCATAGAGTTGCTGCAAATGCAGTATTTCCTCCCAGGCCCTATCCGGAAACCCGTCGCGGTTGAATCTGCCGCCGCCCCGCCCGTCGCGCAACAGCAGATCGGCAAGATAGGGTTCCGCTTCCGGCGAAGCCCACAGCTTCACGACCTTCTCCAGAACATGCGGAAACCGCTCATCCAGCATTTGCGGGTATTGGTGGGGGCTGCATTTGAGCGTATGCAGGACGACATCTCTGTTCATCATGGCAATTCTCCATCGTCATTGGATTCTGCGCTCGAATCGCGCGAAATCACATGTTGGAGAAAGCGTATGCTTGGTCAGGTACGGGCGTCAATACAGGCAATTACTACCTTCAGCCGGGAATAGAAGTCAACCGCGGATTGCGTGCGCGGCGAGGCACTCACCTTCGCAGCGATGCCATGAACCTTGCGCGATTTCCCACCGCGCCGAGCAGGGAAACCGCGAATTTCGGGTTGGCGGCGACCAGGTCGAGAAACACATTGCGGCCGATCGCCAGCAACTCGCAGTCGGTTTTCGCGATGGCGCTGGCCACCCTTGCCGTGCGCGCGATCAACGCCATTTCGCCGAACATGCCGCCCGGCCCGATCGTGCCCACGACCTTGCCGTGAACCGCAATCTCCACATGACCCTCCAGCACCACATACATCAGCACGCCCGTCTGGCCTTCCTCCACGATGACCTTGTTTGCCGCGAAACGCATGCGGGCGCTGTCGCCGAGCTCGTCGACCAGGTTCTCCGGCAGCTTCTTGTCGAACACCTCGGAGTCCTTCAGCTCTTCGCCGCCTCGCAGGGCGCCGCTTGCCTCCAGGGCCGCAATCGAATCGCGCAGGCGCGCGATCATGATGCTCATCAGCAGCAGCCCGAACTCGGGCGCAGTGCTGAGCGCGGCGTGGAGCTGGTCGCCATCCAGCGTGTACAGCCGGCAGTCGGTCTTCGCCGTGGCCGTAGCGGTTCTGGGCATCCGGGTAATCAACGTCATTTCGCCGAATATTTCCCCGCTGCGCACCGCGCCCACCGGCGCCTGGTTCACCGTCAGATCGACTTCGCCCTCCACCAGGAAATACATCTTGTCGCGCTGCAGGAAAAGCGGGTTGCCTTTCTCGTTTTCGGCAAAGAGGGTCTTCCCCGCCTCCACGCTCATCGCGCTGCCCGACGCCTTGAAATACTTCAGCGCGACCTTCGTATCCAGGCTCGGCCTTGCTGCGGGGACGATAAAGTTGAGATCTTCCATTTGGATGCGGGCAGCCTTTTGCCGGTTCTGTCGATATTGAGCGAAATGCCGATCGTGTTCATTCGTCTTGCGCGCGAACGCCGGAATTTACCCGCGCACACGGACGGGCGTCAATCGAATTTTTGCCCCGGAAAACCGGATTCCGCAATCATGCAGAACCAACAAAATCCCGTGAAGTCGAATGAAAGCAAGCTGTCATGGAATCATCGCAAAGCAGAGACGGAAAGTCGGTGCGGATCGTCATTTGCACCTGCCGAGCGCCGGATTGGCCAGGTTGGCCTGTTCCCCGACAAGGAGACCTCTATGCCACTCACCATCACATCAACATCGTTCAGGAATAATGGCGTTATCCCCTCGCGCTACACCTGCGACGGACAGAACGTTTCCCCGCCGCTGAGTTGGAGCGGCGTGCCGGAAAACGCGAAGAGCCTGATCCTGATCGTCGACGACCCCGATGCGCCCGATCCCAAGGCGCCCCGGAAGACCTGGGTGCACCTGGTGTTGTACAACATTCCCCCGGATACGCCCGGCCTGCCGGAGGGCATCGCCACCGAAACGCTTCCGCCCGGCACGTTGCAGGGAAAGAACGACTGGCAAGCGGTCGGCTACCGGGGGCCCTGCCCGCCGATCGGAAGCCACCGCTATTTCCACAAACTGATTGCGCTCAATGTCGTGTTGCCGGATATGGGAATACCCACCAAGGCAGCACTGGAAACCCTGATGCCGGGCTACATCGTCGGCCATGCCGAGTTGGTCGGCCGCTACCAGCGCCCGCATTGAACTCACCGCACGCAGCGGGCGGAACCCCTCCACTGAAACCTCAAACCGCATGGGCTTGGCTTTCGGGCGCCCGCTTGGAGTATGATGGTCATGAGTTCTGCCAGGCTCATTAATGGGTGCCGCGTTACCGAGCAACTAATCATAAAGTTGCCAGTTGGCCCCGGAGGAGATATGCCGCTATTCCGTGCCGTGGGCAAGGTTCCACTGTCGCTGTTGCTTAAGCAATTTGCGCTGATTTACCTATTCGCGGCGGCGGTGCTTACTGCTGCAATCGTCGCCAGCATTCGCCTGGATACGCAGGATCGGCTGGAGCGGGCCGGGGTAAGGGAAGCTGCGCGCGTCGAGATCGCCAGGAGCCTGGTGGCGAAGGATTTCTCGCTGGTCACTTCCGATGTGCGCCTGCTTGCCGAGATGCCTTCGCTGCGCCGGTATCTGGATAACGGCAGTGGCGCACACAAGGAAGAACTGGCCAACTTGCTCCGGCATGTCGCCTCCACCACCCGCCGTTACGACCAGGTGCGCTATCTGGACGCTACGGGCCGCGAGGTTGTCCGGGTCAACTACGCGGCGGGCAAGGCGTCGATTGTTCCCCGCGGCCAGTTGCAGGACAAATCCGGACGCTATTTCTTTCGCGACACCATCAAGCTCGATCGCAACGAGGTATTTGTCTCGCCGCTTGACCTGAACATCGAGCACGACCGGTTGGAGATCCCCTACAAGCCGATGATCCGCTTCGGTACGCCGGTGTTCGACAGTGCCGGGCGCAAGCGCGGGATTATCCTGCTCAACTATTTCGGCGAAGAACTGCTGCAGCATTTCCGCGCTGTCCTGCTGGGCGGCGACCAGCGCAGCGGCATGCTGCTCAACAGCGACGGCTACTGGTTGAGCAGCGCGAAGCGCGAAGACGAGTGGGGATTCATGCTGGGCAAACCGGAGCGCGCGTTCGGGCATGAATTCGCCGAAGAATGGCGCACGATCTCCGCCGGCGAAAGCGGCGCACTGCAAACGAAGAACGGGCTGTTCGTATACGCCACGGTCTATCCGTTGCAGGAAGGACAACGTTCTTCAACCGGATCAGCCTTGCCGCATTCTGCCAGCCGGCGCGAACTGGCCGGGTTCGAATACAACTGGAAAATCGTTTCGCATGTCTCCGACGAAAACATTTCGAAGTTTGCATCCGGCAAGGAGAGAGGCAGCCGCATCCTGATCGCAGTCGCCTACCTGTTGCTTGCGCTCGGGTCGCTGGCGATAGCCTATTTCAATCTGGGCCGCAGGCAAGTGCGCCTAAAAATAAAGGAAGACGAGGCCCGGCTGCGCGAGATCACCGCCACCATGAGCGACGGCTTGTTGGTCACCGACGCAAACGGAATGATCACCTTCGCCAACCCGGAGGCCTGCGTGCTGCTCGGCTACGGCCAGAACGAACTCGCAGCAGCGGACATGCACGGATTGCTGCACGTGGAAGAAGACGGCACCCCCTGTCCCAGGGTTGACTGCAAGCTGCTGCAGGTGGTGCAGACCGGAAAAACCTACCGCGGTGCGGAGGAGTACTTCAAGCGCAAAGACGGGGAACTATTGCCGATATCGGTGAGCGTTTCGGCCATCGTCAGGGAACAGCAGGCGGCGGGCATCGTGGTCGCATTCCACGACATCACCGAGCGAAAGAAATTCCAACTCGAACTGGAACGGCGCGCGCAAGTCGATGTCTTGACCGGGCTGAACAACCGCCGCCACTTTTATGAGCTGGCCGAACTGGAAATAGAGCGCACCCGGCGTTATGGCAAGCCGCTTGCCGTGTTGATGCTGGATGCGGATCACTTCAAACACATCAACGACAGCCACGGCCACCACGTCGGCGATGCAGTATTGCAGAAGCTGGGCGCCGTCTGCCGGCACACCATGCGGGAAATAGACATCGTCGGGCGACTGGGCGGCGAAGAATTTGCCATCCTCCTGCCTGAAGTCACTACCGCGCAGGCGCAGGAGGCCGCCGAGCGGCTGCGCAAAGCCGTGACCGCCGCCGCCGTTCCGACGCAGGGCGAATCTGTCTTTTTCACCGTCTCGATCGGCGTCACCGGCCTGGCGGAGACGGATCGCGATATCGTCACCCTGCTCAAACGCGCCGATGCGGCCATGTACGACGCAAAACAGGCGGGGCGCAACCGGGTGTGCGTGCGCGAATAGTGCGCCGTACTGTCGGCATCTGCCGCGATACCCCGGGGGGGATGCGCTGGTGATCCAGACGCGAAAAACTGATAGCATCGAATCCTCCCAGAGAAAGCCGGGAAAATTTCAGCATCGCAAATCAACCAATCAAATTTCTGTCCAGTCGCATCCAGCCATCATGCCGCACACCCCATCCCGAACCGAAACCATCAACGTGCGGGGATTGAACTACTGCATCCGCCACTGGGGACCAGCCGACGCACCGGCACTGTTCTTCCTTCATGGCCGCATGGACTCGTCCGCCACTTTCCAGTTCGTCGTCGACGCGCTGCAGAAATCGTGGCACGTCATCGCGCCTGACTGGCGCGGGTACGGCGCGTCGGACTGGTTGTCCCGGCCTTACTGGTTCCACGAATACTATGCGGACCTCGATTGCCTGCTGCAGCACTACTCCAAAGACCACCCGGCGCGTCTCGTCGGACACAGCATGGGCGCCAATATCGGCAGCATGTATGCGGGCGTTCGCCCCGGGCGCATTGCGCAACTGGTAATGCTGGATTTCCTCGGCCTCAAACCGGACAAGGATGCCGACCCGTCGGTCGCCATGGGAAGCTGGCTTGCCGCGCTCCAGGAACAGCCGCAAATGCGAACCTATCCCGACCACGAATCGCTGGCGCGGCGCTTGATCGCGACCAATCCGCGCCTGGACGAAACAAAGGCAAGTTTCCTGTCCCGCGCCGTCAGCCGTCTCCGTCCGGACGGTCACATCGAAATGGCCTGCGATCCCTGGCACAAGGTGCCATCGCCGACGCCGTATCGGGTGGAAGACGCCAAGGCCACCTGGCGCAAGATCGAGGCGCCGGTCCTGTTGCTGGTGGCCGACCAGGGTTACGTCAACCAGCGCTTCGGCAACAACCCGGCGGAATATCGCGACCGCATCGGGAGTTTTTCCAACGCCCGCGTCGTCACCATCTCCGACTCGGGCCACAACGTCCAGCACGACCAACCGGAACAGGTCGCGGCGGCGCTGGAGGAATTCCTGGCCAGGGAGTAATCCGGCGTTATGGCCAGGGAAACGCCGAATAAGCCCCCTCTCCCTCAGTGAGAGGGAGAAAACTGACTTGATCGGCGCATCCGTTAATAAAGTTTCCAGCCTGCCAGCCTGAAGTTATCAATAGATGCCACGGTATCGTCATTCCTGAATACCAATGTGAAAATGCCGGATCTATATCGATATGTGTTTGTGCCGGAAAGTCGAAATGTTCTGCCATCACTTTCGAATTTGGTCGTATCCGACAACATTTCCTGCACCGCGCCGCTGGTTCTGACTGGCCCAATAATTTTTTCAACCTCTTCAAGCGTCAGGCCGGCGCGAAGCCTTGACCAATTCTGCCTGACGTTATTTACCCACGGTTCTATATGCGGCCGGAGATGCTCGGCAGATTGAACAGCCAATTGGGCTGCAGGTTGATCGGAAAGATCGGTCAGGCCGTTCTGAATCATGTTTTGCAATGCCGAAATCATGCTTCTTGTTGAAGGGCCCATACCCGAATTAATCCGCCCCAGCCCATTGACGCTGCGGCCAAACATCTTTCCATCGCTAACCCTGGTCAAGCGCCAAAATGAAGACACTTCAGCCGCAAACTCGCCAAAACCAAAAGGAGGTACTTTGAGTTTTTGCCGGAACACCCATACATCAAGGATATAGTCGGCGTTGCCCTGTACGACCTGGGTGAACTGGCTATTCTTAACAATTGCCTTCTCCACAGCCTCTTTCAGCATGAACCTGTTTATATAAGGATGCTGATCCCAGGGATCAGGCTCGGGGATCGTCAATACAACCAGGAATTGGACATTGACTGTTCCGTTAAATCGATGGGAAGCGGGGACGGAACTTGCTGATGTGTTGGCGAGGTCATCCGACGTGATACTGGTGCTCGCACAACCTGTAACCAACACGGAGGCCATCAGCATGATCAACCGGAAGGTTCTTTCGAGGATTCTGTTCAAGAACGGATGCATAACGTGCCTCCTGAAAAATTCAAACAAAAGGTACCAATAGGCCAGGAAAGGTCAGACTGCATGCAACAATCGAAGAAACATAATGACTACAACGTTTCGATTGTAGTCCCTATTCCGTGGGTGGGTATCTGAGTAGGTGTTCTCTGTGAACTCTGTGGCTTGAATTGGGATTTTTAGGTTCAGCGGGTGACCCAATCCTGGCTATCGGATCAGGCAGCGGGCGCTGTTGAGTGTTCCGGCACTGTGTCGGAAACCGATTTGACGCGACGTGGAATAAAATCGTTGTCGAGCAGGCGTTCGATCCGGAAGAACAGCTCTTCGCGCGAGAAGGGCTTTTTCATGAAGTCGTCGGCGCCGATTCGCAAGCCGAAAAACTGTTCCATGGCCTGCTCGTTTCCGCTCATCATGATGACCGGAATGTCACGGGTCAGCGGATCGCGCCTGAGGGTGCGGAGCGCTGAGAAGCCGTTCATGCCGGGCAGCATGATGTCGAGAAAGATAAGTTCCGGAGGCTGTTCGCGGAGGATGCTCAGGCCGGCTTCGGCATCGAGCGCTTCGAGGGTTTCGTAGCCGGCGGAGCGCAGGAATTTCTTGATTACCGTGACGACAGTTGTCGAGTCGTCGATGATGAGCACGCGCGTTCCCTCCCGCGCATTGACCCGCAGCTTGCTGCGGCGTTCCGGCCCCGTTGTCCGAGGCAGGGCAGAAAGCGGCTCCGTTTCGTGTTTGAATAGCGTTCTGAGCTGATCGAATATACCCACGAATTCCCCTTAACGATTGGTTGATACCGTGTTTGCGATATGAGTTCCACGGGTGGATACGTAGAACTTTAGCAGGCTGAATTAAGGCAGCAAGGAATTTTTTCGCCCGCCCCAAAACCGAGCGCGCAATCTAGCAGCAATGTCCCGATGAAGATATATGCCAAAAGATATAGACCTTTGCCTAGGCCGTCAGAGCGTAATAGGGACAAGCGCTTCGGGGTTTTAGAAACAAGCGGCTTGAGTTCATTCTGGAATTGGATTCTGCGTCGTTAATGCGCATGCAAAGAAGTCTGAAAAATAAATTCGATTACGCCCCCTTGAACCGTGATTGCGCATGCAAACACGGTTTGGGAATATTTCAATTCTTACGGCGCGGTGAAGGTCACGAAATCGTAATGGAACGCGCCAAAATGGCAAAATGCAAAAGTGGTACCCATTGAGTTGAGGGAATCGGCATACCAATGCTCTGTAACCCGGATGCGCATTTTTCCGTACCGGTTGCCGTTGGTCCGGTAGACAAATACCAGTTGCTGACCGTCGGTGCCATCGAACCAGGTGAGAGATGGCGACGCAGGTATTTGCATCCCCTGGATCTGTGCCAGCGTAATGGCATCGTAATCCAAGCCGGCAACGCCATCCACGCCGACGTAGAGGACGGCTACGTTGAAATACGGGTAGAAGCGCTCATCGTCCCGGACCTTGACCCAGGCGTCATGGGTCGCGTAAGCGGGCACGCTGGCGATATTGAAATCGTTGATTTTCGCGGCGCTCAAGTAATAAGTTTTCGTGCCCGTGTCGAAATCGATCATGTCGAAATATTCTTTGGGAGTGGGCCAGAATAAAGGGATGTAACGTTCGCGAATACCATACATATAGCCCGATCCGTTTGTATGGAGATGCTCATCTGCCGCTGTGACGTTCCGTGTCGTGTAAAGACCGGGCCCCGCGTATGCCACGACCGACGACCCGTCGATGTTCGCAAAGCTGGTCCAGCCTGAATTCAGCGTGCACTCCCAGCCGGTCGGGTCCGCGTACCAGTTCGAGACCCGTTCCATCTGGCAATAGCCGTTGCCGTACCCCAGGGCCGGAGTGAAGACCACGCCGTAAAGCCGCACAAAGGCCGGTGCGGCGTCCAGGGCGGTGTCGCTTTCCACATGGGCGGTGAGCTTGTGATTCGCCAGATCCACGGAAACGGAAACGATGCGCGGGGCCGTGTTTACGGGCGCCGCGTAGCTACCCGTGAGCATCTGGGTCGTTGATTCATTGTTGACATTAGTCACCCTCACGAGCTCCGTGCCGGCAAACTGGTAGCCGGTCGGGTAGTTCGCAATATCCTGCGCGGGGGTATAGACGTAGAACGACGAATCGGGAATATCCTCGTGCATGAGCCGGGAGTTCCCGTTCTTGTCTATGAACTCCACGGTCTTGATGCCGTTGTAATCGCTGACCACCGCATTGACTCCGCCCGTCGTCGGGTCGTAGTAGGCGGACAGAATGGACGGGGACGTTGCCGCGCCCGGCACCTGGGCCCGGGGGGCCTTTGCCATCACGAAAGACTGAGGGTTCAGGCGCAGGGTGGCGATGTTGAAGTCGGCAGGCATCGGATTCGCGTCGGAAAAACCGTTGGCTTTGTAGGTGTCGCCGTCGGCTGCAAAATGCCATCCGGCGAGCGATGTTTCGCGCATTCTTTTCGAGACCTCGTCGTAGTAAGAGATGAAGACATTGTGCGTTACGGGGTCCTGCCGTCCCTTCGCGGCCCAGACCAGGGCATCGCCCAGCGTAATGATGGGCGAGGTGATGCCGTCGTCGGCATAGACAAGTGCGCGCACGGTGTTCCCGTCGCCCTTGTCGAAAAAGAGGTTGGCCGAAACGGCGCGGATGCGGGCCATGTACTCGTTCCAGTCCCCGGCGCTCTCGTATGCGCCGGTTGCCGGGTTCCTGAGCATGACGTTCGCGGCCATCTGCGTGAGCGTGATGCTCACCGGCGCGCCGCTTTCGAGCGCCTTCAATTCGCCCAGGGTCAGGGATATGGGCGTGACGCCCGCCCCGGTGTCGATGCTGTCTATGACCCAGTAGACGCCGGGCGTGGCGGGATAGACGCTGCCGGGTTCGAGCAGGTTGATCTGCGCATTGCCCTGCTCAAAGGTCGCGATGTTATGGCCGCCGATTTTCAACGTGATGGTGGGGATGAGATTGCTGGCCACGGCAGTCCCCTTGTTGTAAACCTTGAGGAAGAGTTTGATGTGGGCGACATCGACCGGGTTCTGCGTGCTGGCGCTGGTCCAGTTCTGTTCGCTCAGTATCGAGCCGCCGCTGGAAACCGAGTTGCTGGTGCCCGAAGTGCTGCCGTATTTTTCCCCGTAGTTCGCATGAAACTCGGCCTCGCCCCCGAGATTGAGACCATAGGTAACCTTGGTCGAAATCCCGACCTCCCAGTTCCGTTCGGTGGTGTTGGAGTTGCTCGTCTCGGCGGTCCTGTCCCAGGTTGTGCCCTTGGCCAGGGATGAACCCTGGGTCCAGGTGAGCTCCTGGTTCAGGGTCACGGTGTAGCCTTCGAGCCGCACCACAATGTCCGGATAGGCGGGCACCATGGGCAGACTGCCCGGATCGGTCACGGACACGTCCATGTTCACGCCGGTTATTTCCACATTGTCGTCAAACGGATCCTGGTCGGTGGATTTCTGGTGCGGGTCGGTCTTGAAATAGTTTTTTGAATAGTCCCCGTCCCAGGCAGCGTATTTCCCGGTCATCCAGTCGTATGTGTAGCCGTAGTACTCAAGGTAGTCGGGAATCCCGTCGCCATCGGAGTCCAGTTGCTGGCCGTCGACGATTCCGTCGCCGTCATCGTCCGCGTCCAGGGCGGCCAGTGTGCCGTTGTGATTTTTGTCGGGGATCAAAGACGCTTCATTCACGAAGCCCGTGCCGAAGATCTCCACGAAATCGGGAATGCCGTCGTGATCCGTATCCCGGTCTTGCGGGTTCGTGCCGAGGTATGTTTCCACGTCATCCGGCAGGTGGTCGCCGTCGCTGTCCGGGGCAGTGGACGCGGCAATCAAGGCAACCACCGTGCCCTGGGTATCGCCCTGCTGCACCTGCGCGCCCCCGCCGCCACCGCCGCAGGCAGCCAGCATCAGCGCAACCCCGACAGCGAAAATCAAACACCCGACGTCTTTGAACCAAGAATTGATATTCGACATGGCATGTCTCCTTGAAAAGGAAAGACTGCACGCGATAGCGGAATACGGATGGAGAGAAGAGCGACCGTACAAGGATACGCAAAGCAATTGTAGTCCTCGCCGACCAGATGGGTATCGAAGTACTGTACTGAATTCCTGTAGAACTCAAACACATCTGCAACTGTCAGTAAAAGCAATTCCGAACTTGCCATTTTTGCCCTTTAGTACAATAGACACTACTTCCTCATACCCATACAGTCCGACGCACATGCAACTCCGCTATACGCTGATCGCACCGCACCCACGGTGAGAGGCTTGCAGCGAATCCCCAAAATTTTGGATGCTGGCGCATGGATCGTATTTCCCGCAACATCGGGATGTATCACCAGCAGCACGGCTTCTTCGACAATGGGGAATCACTTGGCTATAAACGCCAACTCCATATGAATTTCGAATGTACATTGCCCGCGGCGGGCGTGTTTGCGGGTGGTGTTGTAACGGCACTGTGAAGTTTTGTGAATCAAACCTGAGAAAGGAAGACTATGAGGAAATATCTGGCCAGCGTCCTGGCACTGGCAGCGCTGGTCACCGCATCGGCGGCAAGCGCGTTGGCGATTGGTCCCTGGAATGAGTCCGGTTTCGGAGAGTTCGATGCGATAGGGATGACGTGGATTTCGGGTAGCGAATTCTCCGCCACGGCCCTGACCCTCAACTCCGGCGCAACGGGTTGGAGCGAGACAAGTAACGCACAGTACGCGTTCGCAAGTTTCGACTCTACAAGCTCTCTGTATTTCACGACCGACTTCCAGGCGATGCCGGGCTCGTTCGCCTTGTATGCGTGGCGTGGTGACACACTGGTTGACTCCGCGCTGGTCAACTTCCCCCAAATCTCATCGCCTTGGAGCAGCGGGGCGCCGACGCGGATAGAGCAATTCGTGAATGCCGGGGGGCAGGTTCCGATTCTCGCCCCCGTTCCCGAGCCCGAGACCTATGCAATGATGCTTGTCGGACTCGGGCTGTTGGGCTTCACCGCACGGCGCCAACGCGCTCAAAGCTGATAAGGGTGAGCTTGTGTCCTCGGCGGAAACGCCGAGTGACATTGGTGTCTACCATCGAATTTGCGTATGACATGCGTCAGATGAAAGCGTAGCATAACCATCTGACGGGGGTGTGGCTCTTGGGGTCAGCGGACTTGGAAACGGGTTTCGCTCATGTCTGAAATGCCGCCCCCGTCATCCGCATCAT
>JACRME010000026.1 GCA_016235045.1 Nitrosomonadales bacterium | reverse complement strand
GGCGAACTGAAGACGCTGGGCGAACTCACCCAGATCGCGTGGAAGCACGATGTGCAAGTGATGATCGAAGGTCCCGGTCATGTGCCGATGCACATGATCAAGGAGAACATGGAGCTGCAACTGAAGTGGTGCCACGAAGCGCCCTTCTACACCCTCGGCCCGCTGACGCAAGACATCGCCCCCGGCTACGACCACATCACCTCTGCCATTGGCGCTGCGTTGATCGGCTGGTTCGGCACCGCCATGCTCTGCTACGTCACGCCCAAAGAACACCTCGGCCTGCCCAACAAGGCCGACGTGAAGGAAGGCATCATCACCTACAAGATCGCCGCCCACGCCGCCGACCTCGCCAAGGGCCACCCCGGCGCGCAGATCCGCGACAACGCCATGAGCAAGGCGCGCTTCGAATTCCGCTGGGAAGACCAGTTCAACATCGGCCTCGACCCCGACCGCGCCCGCGAATTCCACGACGAAACCCTGCCCAAGGAATCCGCCAAAGTCGCCCACTTCTGCTCCATGTGCGGCCCGCAATTCTGCTCGATGAAGATCAGCCAGGACGTGCGCGATTTCGCTGCTGCTCAGGGCATCGCCGAGGCGGAGGCGCTAGCGAAGGGGATGGAAGTGAAGTCGGTGGAGTTTGTGAAGCAGGGGGCGGAGGTTTATCACAAGGCGTAGTGCCCGCTGTTGAATAATCGCACCATGTCCCTTATAGTGCATCGGGCAAGCCAACCGGAAAGGGCCTGAACATGACTGACTCGCGCATCACACTCGATTCCAGCAAACGCGGCGGACGCCCCTGCATCCGCAATCTGCGCATCAGCGTCTATGATGTGCTGGAGATGCTTGCCGATGGCATGAGCGAAGCGGACATCATCGAGGACTTCCCCGAGCTCGAATCCGCCGACATTCGCGCCTGCCTGGCCTTCGCGGCAGATCGCGAACACAATCTGTACACCGTGGCCGTGTGATGAAACTGCTACTCGACGAAAACCTGTCGAGGCGCATCGTCCCTTTCCTGCAAACCGCGTTCCCCGGCTCGACACAAATCGCCCTGTCGGGACTGGAGAGCGCAAGCGACTCAGAAATCTGGCAATACGCCAAAGACAATGGCTTCGTGATCGTCAGCCGAGACTCGGATTTTCAGGAACGCTCGCTGGTTGCAGGCCATCCGCCACAGGTTGTCTGGCTCAAGATTCCCAACCGTTCAAAAACGGTCGTACTCAACATTCTGCTCGAGCACCGTGCAGAAATCGAACAGGCCTTAACAGAACAAAACCTCGCCTGCGTTGAGCTAAGCCACCACGACTGAACCCTGCCCAAGGAATCCGCCAGGGTCGCCCACTTCTGCTCCATGTGCGGCCCGCAGTTCTGATCGATGAAGATCAGCCAGGACGTGCGTGACTTTGCTGCTGCGCAGGGGATCGGCCCGAGCCGATCTCGACCATATCGAGGATATCCTCGAAATGGTCGTCCACTGGGTGACCGCTGTTGCGGCAGGCATCTTTGGCGCGTTCGATGACGGGCTGAAGCAGGGGGCGGAGGTTTATCACAAGGCGTGATGCCCGCCTTCCATTCCCGGCCACGATGTGTAGAATGACCACCATACATACACATGGAGGTTACCATGCGCACCAACATCGAAATCGACGACAAGCTCATGCAGGAAGCCATGAAATCCGGCGGCCTCAAAACCAAGAAGGAAACGGTCGAAGCTGCCCTCAAGGCGTTTAACAGACAACGCAAATCCCAGCGCAAGATACTCGAACTCTTCGGCAAAATCGAATTCGATCCCGCATACGACCACAGAAAGATGCGGGAATCCAAGATCAAATGATCCTGGTGGATTCCAGCGTCTGGATCGCGCTGTTTCGCGGCGACGACACACCACACAGCCTGCACTTGCGCGATCTGCTGCAAGATGGAGAAGACGAGATTGCAATAGCCGATCTCATTCTTCAGGAAGTTCTGCAAGGCGTACGCACCGACAAGCAGGCGCAAGCGATCATTGTAGCCATTGATGGCCTGCCCTGCCCGGTACTGGGAAACAAACCCCTCGCGATCCTGGCAGCCGCCAACTATCGGCACCTGCGCCAGAAGGGCATCACCATTCGCACCACCATAGATTGCCTGATCGCCACCTTCTGCATCGAGAGCGGCTTTGCCCTGCTGCACAACGACCGCGATTTCGAACCCTTCGAGAAGCATCTCGGATTAAGGGTGGTGAAGGTCTGATAGCAAGTCTGACTGCCAAGGTCGCCCACTTCTGCTCCATATGCGGCTCGCATTTCTGCTCGATGAAGATCAGTCAGGTCGTGCGCGACTTTGCGGCGAAGGAAAGTCTCTCCGCACAGGAAGCGCTACAGAAGTGTATGGAAGTAAAGTCGGTGGAGTTTGTGAAGCAGGGTGCTGAGGTTTATCACATGGCATAAGTGCTGGCTGGCTTTGCCCTTCTGCGGCGGGCAATTTCAGTCGGTTAAATTTTGTAACCGACTGACTGGATTTTTGCTTAGTCGCTTCGCTTCAAATTTTCGGGTGCTTATTTTTCCTCGGCGTCTTCTTGCTGCTTTCCAATTGCTTAATGCTCGCCTCTGGTGTCGGCAAGGCTTCAGGCATGGTTCCACCCAGATCGGCGATGGTCTCGATTATCACAAGGCTTGATGAGCATGGCCTCTTTGCTCAGGCCCTATATTTCATCGAAGCCAATTTCCCTTAGATAGCTGTAAGTTCCATCGTAGTATTGGGGGGTGCGGGTCTGATCCTCCGTATCTCCATTAGGGACAACCAATACCATCCCTTGTCGGGCCCTTGTCAGTAAGACGCGATAAGCATTTTTCAAATATTGCTTCCGTTCATCTTTGTTTATTCTGTTCCAATCGGTTCCTCGAAAAGAATGATGGCTCCAGCCATTTTTTGTATGACGGAAGTCCGCATCCCAAGTAACACAAGTCCAGTCGAGTTCAAGCCCCTGAACGTGAAATTCAGTAGCTACATCTTCCAAGTAGTAGGACGAACGAACATCATCTTTTTCATTTAGGAACCAATTCACAGGATCCATTGGCGATTTGACATCTATCGCATGTGGCTTCAATCGATCAGCCTGCGATGAAACAACGATCCCATAACGTTCGCTGCCACGAGCATGACGCTTAAGCCAGGATTTTGCTTTTGCTAAATCTCTTGTAATTACGATTGGATATCGATCTTTTATCTTTTCGTAGGTGCGTTTGGCGGAATCAACTTCGAGGTCAAGCATTTGCTTTACCAAAAGTGACACATCTTCTGCACGGAATGAACGCATAGATACGCCCAAATGAAGTTCATCCAGATAAGTCACATTTGCATGTGTTTTTAATAGTTCTAGCGCTTCACCTGCTTGATATTCGCTATCTGTCAGACGAGATGAAACATAAACGCGCCAGTCTGGAAACGACCGTGTTATAGAACTAATCCACTCGCCAATTCCAGCCTCACCAGTATTGATTTCTTGGCCTCCTCCAACAAGGCAAACAATTACCGCCCAGTCCTTATGTCTATCCATACAAGAGATAAGATACTCCGGCTCGGATTGACTGAAATTTGGGTGATTCCTCTTGCGTTTCATGAATGAGGAAGTTTGTTCCATATTCCAAGCTCGCTGCGCCTCATCGAAAATCGCCACATGTTCAATTGGTGCTTCGCTTATATCTCGCAAACATTCATCTCTAAATTGATGAACATTTTGAATGAAGGCTTTGACAGAACTTCTTGCCTCACCGATCCTCACGCGATTACCTCTGTTTTTGCTACGAGAAACTTTATCTCGAGCAAGCGCCTCACAAAGAATTGTTACAAGTGGGCCGTTGCCCGACAAATACACGCTATACAGATCGTCTTTCGCCTCAGAATGCTTATTTGCAACATCAAGCCCTACTAAGGTTTTTCCTGCACCCGGCACTCCGGTAACGAAACAAAGAGACTTAAGTGCGCGTTCTTTTGAGAGATTAACAACCTCAGAAATAGTCGATGAAGTAAGCCGAAGATTTGTTGCCCCCGCATCAGAACGAGTAATTTCTGCAACCGAGTGGTTGTTATATAGGGCCATCGCAGCTTCGATGATTGTTGGTGTAGGGCAGTAACGGCCAGCATTCCATTCGCACGCATCAATTATTCCTGCACCAACATAATTCAGGATTTCGTCTATTGCGTCACTCAGTTGTTCTTTATTCGTCTTTATTGGGACAAGTAATTTATCGTTCCGAGGGGTGAATGTAATCTTTAAAGGCTGCGGTCCTGCCTCCGTAGCAACTAATACAGGGGCGATAAACTGCTCATGACTTGATTCATGGAAATTCTTTAAGTCCAAAGCATAGTCAAATACCTGGTCAAAGGCATAAGTGGTGTGTGTTTTCTCACCCACCTTGAACTCAAGAACGAATATCACTGGGCCGATCAACAACACAACATCAATCCTGCGCCCCATGCGTGGAATCGAATATTCAAAATATATCGAGCCTTCGTGGTTAGCCAAGACAATACGAAGAATCTCAATTTGAGCAACCCACGCATCACGCTGGGTTTGAATAAGCACAAAGTCGTTGTTGAGCGACAACGCACCCACAATTTCTTCATTTGATGCGTGAAGAAAATCTGAAATAGGTGCTGAGTAATATGCTCGTGGCATTCTGCTCTACGTGACCGTCAAAGAAGACTTGCAAAGAATATCCTTTCTCTAGCTAGAGTGAAACCAATTTTCACCAACTACGTTGCGCTTACCATCCAAGCATGAAAACACAGCTTTGCCGCCCCCACTGCGCCGCCCGCTGCATCGCCCCGTCGATCACTTCTCTCTTGCCCGGCTTGCCACAGGGCAAGCCAGAGCGCCCTGCCTTCAGCACCGGGTTGCAACCCTCAAGCGGGATGTGTGGTGCCACCCGCGAATGGGCGATGAATTGGGTGTCACCGTCGAAGTGGGTCACGCAGCCGCTATAATCACACCATGTCTGCCTCCCCCTTCACCTGGCCTCAACTCGATGACGATACCCTGCGCGAATTGGCGGGCGATGGGGCGTTTTCGCGCGGCAAGAAATATGCTCAGGAGGGACGGGCGAAGGTTGAGGAGGCTTCTGCGCTGCAGATCTCGGGCAGTGTGCGCGGTGCGGCGCGTTATGACGTGGCGCTGTTGCTGGAGGACGATTCTCTGCAGGGCGTTTGCAATTGCCCGGCTGCGGCGGAAGGCGATTTTTGCAAGCATCAGGTGGCGTTGGCGCTGACTGCGCGCGGCGCTGGCGATTGCGCAGAGCCTTCTGCTGATTCCAGTCTGGTCGCCTTCCTGCGCGCGCAGCCGCCGGAGTTGCTGGTGGACAAGCTGTTGTCATTCGCCACCGAAAGCCGCGAGATTGAAAAAGACCTGGTGTTCTGGCACAAGAGTGCGCAGGCAAAGAGCGGCGGGGAGTTGGGCAAGGTGATCGGCGCCTTGTTGCGCGGCGGCGGTTTTGTGGATTACCGCAAGAGTTTCGATTATGCACGGCGCGTCGATCAGGTGGCCGAGTTGCTGCGCGGCCTTGTGCAATCCCGCCCGGTCGAGTGCGTCGAGGCAGTTGAATACGCGCTGCTGCGCCTGTTCAAAACGCTGGAGCAAAGCGACGATTCGGCGGGTGCCATCAGCGGTGCGATGGATGAATTGTTCAAATTGCATCGCAAGGCGCTGCCCGCCGTGCAGCCGGACAAAAAATACGGCGCGCGATTTTTTAAATTGATGCTGGCCGACGACTGGGGGTTTTTCGATCCGGAAGCCTACCGTGCTTTGCTGGGCAAGGCGGCTTGGGCTGAGTATGGGCGTTGCGTGGAGGCGGCGCACGCCAAGCTGCCACCGCCCGCCAAATCCGAAGACCGCTTTATCGTTACCGGCGAAGCATCGCAGCGTCGCCATCTGACGCGCATGCTGGAATCCTGGTATGCGCTGAACGACGACCGCGAAGCCTTGCTGGCGCTCAAGACGCGGACGTTGCAGGAGCCCTGGGATTACCGCAAGCTCATAGAGCAGTACCGTGAATATGGCCGCCATCGCGAGGCATTGCAGTGGGCGGAAAAAGCGCATCGCCTGTTCCCGGAGGATGCGGGATTCTATGAGGCGCTGATGGTCTGTTACCGCCACGATGGACTGGATGAGGAAGCGGATACCTTGCTGTGGCAGTGGTTCGAAAAATGGCCGACGGCGGAGCATTTTTTCGGGCTGATGAAACATGCGGGTAAGCGCGCAGCAGAGTGGCGCGAGCGTGCGTTTGCTTTTCTGGAAGCGCGCGAACTGGCAGCCTGGGAGCAGGCGAGGAAACGCGATCCAAAGGCTATGCGTAGTATCAGTGTGCGGCTCGACATTCTGTTGCGCGAGAAAAAAGTGGATGAAGCCGTGGCTATTTCGCGCAACACTGTGGCAGACGGCCATCTGGTGCTGACATTGGCGGACGCGGCAAGAAAATCCTACCCGGAAATCAGTACACCCATCTATCGGCGCGAGATCGAACACTTTGCGGGCATTGGCGGCAACCGGAATTACGAGCAGGCGATTGATTTCCTCAATAAATTGCTGCCTTTGCTGTCTGCGGGTGACCGTCGCAGCTATCTGGCTGACTTGCGCATCCGTTTCAAGGCAAAGCGCAATTTCATCAAGCTGCTGGAATCGTTATGAGCGTATTCGATTGCCGTCCCCGTTGCGCCGCCTGCTGCATCGCGCCCTCCATCACCTCTCCCCTGCCCGGCATGCCGAATGGCAAGCCCGTCGGGGTGGCGTGCGTGCAGTTGGATGACGAGTTGAGCTGCAAGGTGTTCGGCCAGCCGCAGCGCCCGGCCTTTTGCGGCGGGCTGCAGCCTTCAGCCGAGATGTGCGGCGCTTCGCGCGAGGAGGCGATGGTTTGGTTATCGCGGCTGGAGCAGGCGACCCAGCCGGTTCCGGCAGATTCGTCTCTTCTGAAATAACTTCCTTCTGCATCAGGCGGTCTTTCGCCGTTATAATCGACGCATCATCCCAGCGGAGCAGCCATGCGGCCCTCAATAGCACTTCAGAACCATCGCGAAGCGATACGTGAGATCGCGTTGCGTCATCACGTTCTTGACGTGCGCGTATTCGGGTCGGCATTGCATGGCAACGATACGGAGGAGAGTGACCTCGACTTGCTGGTTGAACCCACGGCGGATACCACCCTCTTCGACATTGGCGCGATCCGGCATGAACTCAGAATGCTGCTCGGTATTCCAGTCGATGTCCTGACACCGGGCGCGCTGCCCGATAGTTTCAAGGATCGCATCATGAAGGAAGCCGCCCCGGTATGAGCAAGGCGGATGCATTGCGTTTGCCCGAATATCTGCGCCATATCCTTGAGGCCATAGAGCGCATCAGCCGTTACGTCGAGGATGTGGATGAGATGAAATGACCTTACCTGCTTCCGGGCAAGTGCCGTGCCCAACCAGTCAACTCTCCCTGGACAGTATTTCTCCGCAAGAGATCACTTCCGCTTCGCCCTGCATCGGCCATTGCACGACGGTGCTGGGCGATGATGTTTGCCGCAGTTGTTTGCGCACCTTTGAGGAGGTGGCGTGCTGGCTGGGGATGAATGAGGAGGAGCGGCGGGGGGTGAATCGGAGGATTGCTTTGCTTGCAGGTAAGCCATTAATCTCCAAAGAGAACAATTAGTGCTTACCCTTCGACGGGCTGATGGAACTACTAGCCATTCGACTAAGCCCGCAGTGCGTGGTTGTTGCCGATTTATCGGCTTTACAACCACGGCCTACCCCTTGCGGGTGCGCGGGCAAGTCGCTGGTTATCAGGGCGAGCGGATATTTTTTAGAACCACTGGATTCCGGCCTTCGCCGGAATGACGGAACTTCATGGACATTCTCATACTCATTAAAGCCGCCATCATGGGCGTGGTCGAAGGTCTGACTGAGTTCTTGCCGATTTCTTCCACCGGACACTTGATCCTGGCGGGCGATCTGCTCGGTTTCAATGACGAGCGCGGCAAGGTGTTCGAGATCGTGATTCAGTTCGCGGCGATTCTGGCGGTGTGCTGGGAATATCGGGCCAAATTGACTGCGGTGGCATCGGGGTTGGTGCGCAAGGAGGAGGCCGCGCAGCGCTTCACCTTTAACCTGTTTATCGCATTTCTGCCGTTGGCGATTTTGGGTCTGGCATTCGGCAAGGCGATCAAGGCGAATCTGTTTTCGCCGGTGCCGGTGGCGCTGGCGTTCATCGTCGGCGGTTTCATCATCTTGTGGGCGGAGAGGCGCAAGCATTCCGAGCACATCGTGAGCGTGGATGATATGCACTGGAAGGATGCGTTGAAGATGGGTTTTGCACAGGCGCTGGCGCTGATCCCCGGTACTTCGCGTTCGGGGGCGACGATCATTGGCGGCTTGTTTCTTGGGCTGTCGCGCAAGGCGGCGGCGGAGTTTTCGTTCTTCCTCGCCATCCCTACGCTGGGGGCGGCGACGGTGTATGAAGTGATCAAGTATCGGGACCAGTTCCATGCCGATGATCTGGGTATCTTCCTGGTCGGCTCCATTACTTCGTTCATCAGCGCTTTCCTGTGTGTGCGCTGGTTGCTGCGCTACATCAGCCATCACGATTTCACGCTGTTTGCGTGGTATCGCATCGCGTTCGGTTTGATCGTGCTGGCGACGGCTTACAGCGGCATGGTGAACTGGTCGGCGCCATAAAAAAGCCCGCGTGGCTCGCGGGCTGCTGTTGGCATAATTGCAGGGTTCAACTCTGCTCCCAGGGCAAACCTTTGAGACGCCAGCCGCCCAATTTATTGCGCTGGTTCTTCGGATTCCTGTCGCCTTCGAATCCCTCCAGTACGTTGTAACAGGCGGTGAAGCCCGCCTGAGTCGCAACCGTGGCAGCGGTATGCGAACGATGCGCGCTGCGGCACAGGAACAGGACCAGCGCTTCCTTGTCGACCTGTTGTTCCAGCGACGCCATGAAGTTGGGGTTAAGCTTCATGCCGGGATAGCTCAGCCATTCGATCTCCACCGCGCCTGGGACACGCCCGACCCAGTCGATTTCGGCGCGGGTGCGCACGTCCACCAGCTTTGCGCCCGGTGCGGATTGCATCAACTCATACGCCTCTTCCGGCTTCAGCGCGCCCTCATACGGCAGGTTCAATTCCCTGGCCCGCAACTGCGCGGTCTTCAAAATCTCGGTGATCTTTCCCATATTATTTACCTGTATTTAACCGTTAACATGCTAGTGCTATCCTGCAAGCCGCAGTTGCATACTATCCCAACAACCATGAAAAATCACACGCACACTCACGCGCACGACAAATCCGCCGCTTTCGAACCTGCCCATCCGGTCCGGTTTGCCGCGGCGCGCAAGAGCACCTGGGTGAGCATCTTCATCAACCTGCTGTTGACGGTGATGCAGATGCTGGGCGGATTCTTCGGCAAGTCGCAATCGCTGATGGCGGACGGCCTGCATTCGCTGGCCGACCTGATCTCCGATGTGCTGGTGCTGTTCGCCAACCGCCACGGCAACAAGCATGCCGATGCCAACCATCCCTATGGCCACGCGCGCATCGAAACCGCCGCCTCGCTGATCCTCGGCGCCAGCCTGGCCGCGCTCGGCGTCGGGCTGCTGATCTCCGCCGGCATGCGGCTGCAGCATCCTGAGCAGGTGCAGGCCGTGCAGCCCTTCACGCTGTGGGTCGCCATTGTCGCGCTCGCGGCCAAGGAGGGCATGTTCCGCTATATGCTGGCCGTGGCGCAGCGCGTGCGTTCGCAAATGCTGGTGGCGAATGCCTGGCATGCGCGCTCGGACGCGGCCTCGTCGCTGGTGGTGATCGTCGGCATCGTCGGCAACCTGCTCGGGTATACCTTCCTCGACCTGGTCGCCGCCGCCGTGGTCGGCGTGATGATCGCGTACATGGGCATCCAGTTCGCGCGGGATGCCATGCTGGAACTGGTGGACACCGGGCTCGACGAAAAGGAAGTGCGCGCCATACGCAACACCCTGAAGGCCGTGCCCGGGGTGATGGGATTGCACGAATTGCGCACGCGCAAGATGGCCGACAACGCGCTGGTGGATGCGCACATCATCGTCGACCCGAAGATCAGCGTATCGGAAGGGCATTACATCGCCGAAGCGGCGCGAAGCGCGGTGCTGAAAAGCCATCAGGTGCTGGACGTGATGGTGCACATCGATTCGGAAGACGATGCGCAAGCCCGGCCCAATGCCCGTCTGCCGCAGCGACACCTGCTGCTGGCCCACCTCAACAAGCGCTTGGGCGAAGACCTTCCGGATTCGACCCGCATCGTGCTGCACTACCTCGGCGGCATGGTGGAAGCGGAATTGATGCTGGACGCCAGCGCCGATATGGCCGGATTGCAGCGCAAGTGCGCACTTGTCGCCGGTGACGATCCTTATTTCCGCAGCATCACCCTTTACCAGACAAGCGCACCATATTAGTGCATGCGCACATTTTCGCGCCTCATTCTGGGGCGCGCGTAGCAGCGGCAACCATACATTAAATATGGCACAATGCGCGTCTTGCAATTGTTTCGTACTGGCACGGTTTCTGCTGTTTTCCGCTCTGTTGCAAAACCATTTTGTTTCACCAAAGCGCATCGTCTTAATTTTTCTTGGGAGGTTTGAGTATGTCTAAGTCAGCAGCCGACGTTCTGAAGTTAGTCAAGGAACAAGGCATCAAATTTGTGGATTTCCGTTTCACCGACACCCGCGGCAAGGAACAGCACGTTGGTGTTCCGGTCTCCGCCTTTGACGGTGACAAGTTCACCGAAGGCCACGCTTTCGACGGTTCCTCCATCGCCGGTTGGAAGGGCATCCAGGCCTCCGACATGCTGCTGATGCCGGATCCCGATTCTGCTTATGTCGATCCGTTCATGGACGAACCGACCCTGATCCTCTCCTGCGACGTGATCGAGCCGTCCGACGGCAAGGGCTATGACCGCGACCCGCGCTCCATCGCCAAACGCGCCGAAGCTTACTTGAAGTCCTCCGGCATCGGCGACGCCGCCTACTTCGGTCCGGAACCCGAATTCTTCATTTTCGATTCCGTGAATTGGGAAGTGAACATGTCCGGCTCCTTCTGCAAGGTGAATTCCGAAGAAGCAGCCTGGTCGTCCGCCGAGAAATTCGAAGGCGGCAATACCGGCCACCGTCCCACCGTGAAGGGCGGCTATTTCCCCGTTCCTCCCGTTGACAGCCTGAACGACATCCGCGCCGCGATGTGTCTGGCGCTGGAAGAGGCCGGCGTGCCGGTCGAAGTGCATCACCACGAAGTGGCGACTGCCGGCCAGTGCGAAATCGGCACCAAGTTCGGACCGCTGGTGAAGCGCGCCGACTGGACGCAGATCCTGAAATATGTCGTGCATAACGTTGCGCACCAGTACGGCAAGACCGCAACCTTCATGCCCAAGCCCATCGTTGGCGACAACGGTTCCGGCATGCATGTGCACCAGTCGATCTGGAAGGGCGGCAAGAACCTGTTCGCAGGTAACGGCTATGCCGGCCTGTCCGAGACGGCGTTGTACTATGTCGGCGGCATCATCAAACATGCCCGCGCCCTGAACGCCATCACCAACCCCGGTACCAACTCCTACAAGCGTCTGGTTCCCGGTTTTGAAGCTCCGGTCAAGCTGGCGTACTCGGCACGTAACCGTTCCGCTTCGATCCGTATTCCTTACGTGCAAAGCGACAAGGCCCGCCGCATCGAAGTCCGCTTCCCGGATCCTACCGCCAACCCGTATCTGGCATTCGCCGCCATGATGATGGCGGGTATCGACGGCATCCAGAACAAGATTCACCCCGGCGATCCCGCCGACAAGAACCTGTACGACTTGCCACCGGAAGAAGATGCGAAGATCCCAACCGTGTGTTCCAGCCTGGAGCAGGCACTGGACTACCTGGACAAGGATCGCGAGTTCCTGACCCGTGGCGGCGTATTCTCCAACGAAATGATCGATGCCTACATCGAGTTGAAGATGGAAGAAGTCACCCGCTTCCGCATGACGACCCACCCGGTCGAGTACGACATGTACTACAGCCTCTAAGTCGTTTTAGCAGGCAGAAGAACGGAGCCCTTGCGGCTCCGTTTTTTTTTGCAGCCTTTTCAGCACGCCTGCATTAACCTATACTGCAAACATCGTTATCCGGGAACAACCATGAAACTACGTCTTTGGTTAGTGATGTGTTGCTCGACTGCAATTGCCTTCGGCGCTTACGCGGATATCTACAAGCGTGTGGATGAAGACGGTCACGTTACCTACTCCAGCACCCCGATCAAGGGTGCGAAAAAACTCCATCTCGAGCCGTTGCCCACGATGGCGCCGCCGCCCAAACCCAGCAGGGCCTCGGAAGACTTTCCCCGCGTGAACTCGGAAACGCAGACCAGACGCGACGATACGCGCCGCAAGATTCTGGAAGACGAACTCGCCACGGAACAAAAGGCGCTGGACGAAGCCCGGCTTAAACTGAAGGAAGGCCGGGAAAATCCCGAGGTGTACAAAACCCAAAGCGGGGAGACCTTCCGCAATGTGCCCAAATACGAAGAGAAAGTGAATGCCTTGCAGGAAGAAGTGACCGCTCACGAAAAGAATGTCGAAGCACTCAAGACCGAGCTTTCCAACCTCAAGTAGCATTTTTACATGGCATGTTTTCTGCTTATAGACTGACATGCCGACCCCTGTTCGCCCCACCCTGGAATATCTCGCCACCGCAGTCATGCTGCTGGACGACCAGTCGCGCATCGCCTACCTCAACCCGGCGGCAGAGCACTTGTTCGGCCTGAGCAACACCAACCTGATCGGCCATCCGCTGCAATATGCGTTCACCCACACCGAGCAACTGTTCGGCACGATCCAGTCCGCGTTGAACAGCCATGCCAGCCACATCGAACACGAACTGGTGCTCGGCACCCATGCCAACGCCAACAAGCTGTACCTGAGTTGCACAGCCACACCGCTGCAGCTCAGTCCGTACGCACTGCTGCTCGAATTCCACACCATCGACCGCCCGCTCAAGCTGGCGCGCGAAGAGCAAATGCTGGATCAGACCCAGGCCAACCGTCTGTTGCTGCGCAACCTCGCGCATGAAATCAAGAACCCGCTGGGCGGCATACGCGGCGCAGCCCAGTTGCTGGAGCAGGAACTGGAAAAACCCGCCCTGCGCGAATACACGCAAGTCGTCATCCAGGAAGCCGACCGTTTGCGCTCGCTGATGGAAAAACTGCTCACCCCGCAACACGTGCCCCATTTCAGTGCACTCAATATCCACGAAGTCCTCGAGCGCGTGCGCAGCGTGGTGATGGCCGAACTGCCGGAAGGCCTGGTCATCCAGCGCGACTACGACCTCAGCCTGCCGGAATTGCAGGGCGACAAGGAGCAATTGATCCAGGTCATGCTCAACATCGTGCGCAACGCCGCGCAGGCCATGAAAGGCAAAGGCGAGATCGTTTTGCGCACGCGCATCACGCGCCAGGTCACGCTGATGAAAAAACTGCACAGGCTGGCGGTGATGGTGCAGATCATCGACAACGGCCCCGGCATCCCGGCCCACTTGCGCGACAAGATTTTTTACCCGCTGGTCTCGGGCCGTCCCGAGGGTCATGGACTGGGACTGACCCTGGCGCAGGATTTCGTGAGCCAGCATCAGGGCAGCATCGAATTTGAAAGCGAACCGGGACGCACCTGCTTCACCGTCGTGCTCCCGCTACCCCACCTAGGAAAATAAAAATGACAAAACCTGTCTGGATCATCGACGACGACCGCTCCATCCGCTGGGTGCTGGAAAAAGCCCTCGCGCGCGAGGAGATCGAATACAAGAGTTTTGCTTCCGCCGACGAGGCGCTGGCCGAACTGCCCGGCAACATGCCGCAGATGGTGATCAGCGACATCCGCATGCCCGGCAGTTCAGGGCTGGATATGCTGCAAAAGCTGCGCAACGATTTCCCCAACCTGCCCGTCATCATCATGACCGCGTATTCCGATCTGGAGAGTGCGGTGTCTGCCTTTCAGGGCGGCGCGTTCGAATACCTGCCCAAGCCCTTCGACGTGAACCAGCTCATCGGCAAGAGCCCGGCCATGCAGCGGCTGCGCAAGTCCATCGCGGCAGTGGCCGCGTCGGACTACACGGTGCTCATCCGGGGCGAATCGGGCACCGGCAAGGAACTGGTGGCGCAGGCACTGCACCGCCACAGCCCGCGCGCCGACAAACCCTTCGTCGCCATCAACACCGCCGCCATCCCGAAAGACTTGCTGGAATCCGAACTGTTCGGCCACGAGCGCGGCGCCTTCACCGGCGCCACCACCACGCGCCACGGACGTTTCGAGCAGGCCGAGGGCGGCACGCTGTTCCTCGACGAGATCGGCGACATGCCGGCCGAATTGCAGACGCGCCTACTGCGCGTGCTGTCGGACGGCAACTTCTACCGCGTCGGCGGACACCAGCCGATCAAGGCCAACGTGCGCATCATCGCCGCCACGCACCAGAACCTGGACGAGCGCGTAAAGCAGGGCCTGTTCCGCGAGGATTTATTTCACCGCCTCAACGTCATCCGCCTGCGCCTGCCGCCGTTGCGCGAACGGCGCGAGGACATCCCGCTGCTGGCTAAATACTTCCTGCAGAAGAGCGCAAAAGAACTGGGCGTGGAGCAGAAGACGCTGAGCGAAGCCGCGCTGAATTATCTGTCTGCGCAAGACATCCCCGGCAACGTGCGCCAGTTGGAGAACCTGTGCCACTGGCTCACCGTGATGACCCCCACCCGCGTGGTCGAAATCGCCGACCTGCCCGCCGAATGGCGCGACACCCACGCCAGCACCTCGCTCAATCAGGACTGGCGTAGCGCCCTCGCGCAACAGGTCGCCCTCGCCCTGCAACGCAACGAACCCAACATCCTCGACACCCTCACCAAGCAATTCGAAAGCACGCTCATCACCCAGGCGTTGCAGCATACCGGCGGTCGCCGCATCGAAGCCTCCACGCTGCTCGGCATGGGGCGCAATACGTTGACGCGGAAGATTCAGGAGTTGGGGCTGGATGGGGAACACGAATAGCGTAACAACACGTAGGATGGGTTGACGAAGGATACCCATCAAACGATGGGTATCGCGTTGCTCAACCCATCCTACGCGGACGTGGCAAACCCGGATATTTCAGGAGGCAGTTATTGTAGGAGCCCGGCTTGCCGGGCGATTTCCCGCATAAGCCCTATCGCGCAACAAGTTGCGCTCCTTACGGGCAGACTGGTGATCATGAAGACTTGTAATCCAAACCGGGCTAACATTCAGCATCAGTTCTTCCACACTACATTAAATATTTGCGCCTTCGCGCTTTCATTCAGCAGCGGTAACCCATACAACTCCTCAGCCATGCGCAACACACCGTAATGATCGATGCGCTGCGTGTATTGCCTTGGCTTAACCATTTCACCTACAAAGATAGTTGCGATGCGGTTGCCGCTTGATCCGTCGTCCTCGTCCCAGGTCACGATGAGCAGGCTGTTGTGCTTCATCGCCCACTGCGCATATGGCTCGATGTTCTGCTTCAACCACGCATCACCCTGCGCGATGCTGCCGTCGTGCATGTCGTTGCGCTGGTCGGGCATGACGAAGGCGACGGTGGGCAGTCGCGTGTAGTCGGCGGGGAAGGCGCTGAATGGCTGGTTAAGTGCAGCGAGTTCTTTCCAGTTGGCGACGGGGTTGTGCTTGCGCATGTAAGCGCCGTAGATGCAGCCCCCGTAGCCCGGCTCAGGCATGGATTCGGAATAGCTCGCGAAGCTCAGACCTTTTGCCTGCAACTGGCTGGCGAGGTTGGGGCCGCTGAGGTCGAGCGGACAGGCGTTGCTGCTGATGCCGCGCGTGCTGCCGGAGAACAGCGCAAGGTAGTTGGGCTGGCTGGGATGGGTGATGCCGTAGGACTGGGTGAACAGTGCGCCGCGTTTGGCCAGTTCGTTGATGTAGGGGGCTTCGCGGTTGCCGATGATCTGGTTGAAGGATTTGTTCTCTTCGATCACGATGACGATGTGATCGGGCCGCGGCAGTTCGCTACCAATTGCCGACTGCGTGACCAACACCATGGCCAGCAGCCAGCGCTCCATCACGCCGCCTCCGCGACCACGATCGTATGATCGGAAGGCCGTTCCAGTTTTCGCGGCGCCTTGTCGATAATGCACGAGCTGCATTGCAGCGCTTCGCTGATGAGGATGTGGTCGATGCGCAGCCCCATGTTGCGGCGGAAGGCCATCATGCGGTAATCCCACCAGGAATAGCTTTTCTCGGCCTGTTCGAACAGGCGGAAGGCGTCGCGCAGGCCGAGCTCAAGCAGCGCATTGAACGCATCGCGCTCCGGCTCGCTGACCAGCACATTGCCTTGCCACGCCACCGGGTCGTACACGTCGCTGTCCTCCGGCGCGATGTTGTAATCGCCCAGCACCGCCAGTTTGGGATATTTCGCCAGTTCGTCTTTGAGCCACGCCGTGAGCGCTGCCAGCCATTTCAGTTTGTACTGGTATTTGTCGGAACCGACTTCCTGCCCGTTGGGGATGTACACGCACACCACGCGCACGCCGTCGATGGTGGCGGCGATGACGCGCTTCTGTTCGTCTTCAAAACCGGGAATGCCGCATTGCACGTCGCCGATCGGCTGGCGGCTCAGGATGGCGACGCCGTTGTAGGTCTTCTGTCCGCAGAACACGGCCTGGTATCCGGCTTGCTGCAACTCGGCCGCCGGGAAATTTCTGTCCTCGCTCTTGGTCTCCTGCAGGCACACCACGTCCACCGGGTTGGTCGCCAGCCACTCCAGCAGGTGCGGCAATCGCACCTTGAGCGAGTTGACGTTCCAGGTGGCCAGTTTCATTCTGCGGGCGGGACGGGTGCTGCGACCGGGGCGGGACGATAGGTCAGGTCTTTTTTGGGATAACCCGCAAAGTCCAGCTCGTTGTTCCATTGCTCGGACTGGAAGCCCCTGAGCCAGGTCTTGCCGACCGTGGCGGAGGGAAGTTTGCTGTCGCCCGATTCCTTGCGGAAGGCGTCGATCTCCTCCTGCTTTGTCAGACTCTTTTCGGTAAACGGGATGCCGCGCTTGGCCAGGAAATCGCGCGCCATCTGGCAGGCCGAGCCGCACGCGGGGAACGAGTACAGGGTCACCGGAAAATTCTGCATCGCGCGTTGCGTCTCGTAGGGCAGGTTCTCGGAAAGCTTTGGCTCGTTACCCAGCTTCAGCCGCTCCACATCCTCCGAATCCATCAGCGGGCTGTCGCTGTAATGCACGTTGCCGTCCTTGTCGATGGATCGGTACAACTCGCCCGCTTGTATATTCGTCACCAGCAACAGACTCAACAACAGGAATACTTTCTTCACTCTTGCCTCCTTTGCTTACGCATTCACCAGACCATTATGCCGCAACAGCGCGTCTATCCTGGGTTCGCGGCCGCGGAACGCCTTGAACGATTCCATCGCATCGCGGCTGCCGCCCACCGCCAGTATCTGCGCGCGGAACGTGCTGCCCGTGGTTGCGTTCAGCACGCCGCTTTCCTCAAACAGACTGTAGGCATCGGCCGACAGCACTTCCGCCCACTTGTAACTATAGTATCCCGCCGCATAGCCGCCGGCAAAGATGTGCGAGAAGCTGTTCTGGAAGCGGTTGAACGCGGGCGGGATCAGCACCGCGACTTCCTGGCGCACTTCGTCCAGCAACTGCTGCACGCTTTGATTCCCGTTGGCGTCGTAGTCGCTGTGCAGTCGCAGATCGAACAGGGAAAACTCGATCTGGCGCAGCATCTGCAGACCGCTCTGGAAATTCTTCGCGGCGATCATTTTGTCGTACAGCGCGCGCGGCAGTTTCTCGCCGGAATCCGCGTGCCGCGTCATGCCCTGCAGCACGTCCCATTCCCAACAGAAATTTTCCATGAACTGGCTTGGCAGTTCGACCGCATCCCATTCCACGCCGCTGATGCCGGAGACGCCGAGCTCCTCCACTTCCGTCAGCAGATGATGCAGGCCGTGGCCGAATTCGTGGAACAGCGTGATGACTTCGTCGTGCGTGAACAGCGCAGGCTTCCCGCCGAGTGGTGAAGCGAAATTGCAGTTCAGGTAGGCCACCGGGGTCTGGATACCCTTGGGCGTACGGCGCCGCGTGATGGCATCGTCCATCCATGCGCCGCCGCGTTTGCTGGCGCGCGCGTACAGGTCGAGATAGAACTGGCCGATCAGCAGGCCCCGGTTGTCGCGGATGTCGAAGAAACGCACCGCTTCATGCCATACCGGCGCCACCGACTGTTCGATCCTGAGTCCGAACAAAGTCTCGACCAGGCCGAACAGGCCGGACAGCACCGCGTCTTCGGGGAAATACTGTTTCACTTCCTGCTCCGAGAAGGCATAGCGCTGCTGGCGCAATTTCTCGCCTGCATAGCCGACATCCCAGGACTGCAGATTCTCCAGCCCCAGTTCCGCCGCGGCGAATGCGCGCAGTTCTTCCAGGTCTTTTTGCGCGAACGGTTTGGCGCGCTGCGCCAGCTCGCTCAGAAATTCCGCCACCTGCTGCGGGGTGTCCGCCATCTTGCTCGCCAGCGACAGTTCGGCGTAGTTGGCGAAGCCCAGCATGTGCGCTTCTTCCGCACGCAGTTGCAATATCTGCGACATCAGCGGCGTGTTGTCGTGTTCGAGCTTGCCGGCCTCGGTCGATTGTTCGCTGGCGCGCGTGGTGTAGGCGCGGTACATGCGCTCGCGCAGCGCGCGGTTATCGGCATACTGCATCACCGGGCCGTAAGAAGGCGCTTTCAGCGTGAACAGCCAGCCTTTCTTGCCGGCGTCCCTGGCCGCTTCGGCGGCAACCTGGCATTCGTCTCCCGGAATGCCGGAAATGCCTTCTTCATCCTCGACCAGGCAGGTAAAGGCGTTGGTCGCATCCAGCAGATTGTCGGAGAATTTCGAGGTCAGCGCGGACAGTTTTTCCTGGATTGCCATGAAGCGCGCTTTCTTGTCTTCCGGCAACTCGGCGCCGCCGAGGCGGAAATCGCGCAACTCGTTCTCGATGACTTTTTTCTGTTCCGCGTTCAATTTCGCAAAAGCCGCGCTGCTGCGGATCGCCTTGTATTTCTGGTAGAGCGCAAGATTCTGCGACAGCTCGGCGTAATACTGCGTGACCTTGGGCAGGTTGGCGTTGTACACCTCGCGCAATTCCGTGCTGTTCATCACCGCATTGAGGTGGCCCACCTGTCCCCAGGCGCGCGCAAGGTGCTCGTTGGCATCCTCGAACGGCTGCACGAAGTTTTCCCAGGTCGGTGGTTGTTCGTCCGCCAGCAGTGTCGCGGTCAGTTTGCGGTTGCGCGCCAGCAATTCCTCGACGGCTGAGGTGACATGTTGAGTTTTGATCTCCGCAAAACGCGGCAGACCAGTAAAGTCGAGTAATGGATTCATGGGGCTATCGGTTAAAGGGAATATGCGACCTTGCCTTCGACGATGGTGTGGCGCACGCGGCCTTGCATGGTATAGCCGTTGAACGGCGTATTCTTGCCCTGGCTCTTCAGCGCCGCAGGTTCAACCTTCCAGGTGGCGGCGGGATCGAACACGCACACGTCGGCGTGAGCGCCCACCGACAGGTGTCCCATCTTCACGCCGAGCAATTGCGCGGGGTTGATGGTGACGCGCGCCAGCGCATCCGGCAAGGCCAGCTTTTCTTCCTCCGCCCACTTCAGCACCAGCGGCAGCAGCAGTTCGATGCCGGTCGCGCCCGCTTCGGCCTCGGCGAACGGCAGTTGTTTGGCATCCTCGTCCACCGGCGAATGGTTGGAGCAGATCGCGTCGATGGTGCCGTCGCGCAAGCCGGCGCGCAATGCCGCGCGGTCGCGCAGGCTGCGCAACGGCGGCATCAGGTGGCAGTTCGCATCGAAGTAGCCGATGTCCGTCTCGGACAGATGCATATGGTTCATCGACACGTCGCAGGTCACCGCCAGCCCGTCGCGTTTGGCGGTGCGCACCAGTTCCACGCCCTCAGCGCTGGAAATGCGACATACGTGCAGCTTCACGCCGGTCTCGCGCGCCAGTTGCAGCATGGTGCAGAGCGCGGTGGTCTCGGCCACCACCGGGATCGCGGGCAAGCCCAGACGCGTGGCCACTTCGCCGTCATGTGCCACACCGTCCCTGGCCAGGAAAGCATCCTGCGGGCGCAGCCACACGCGGTAGCCGAAAGTCGCCGCATATTGCATGGCGCGCAACAGCACGCGCGTATCGACCAGCGGCGTGTCGGCCTGGCTGAACGCCTTGCAGCCGGCCTCGGTCAGCTCGATCATCTCGGTGAGCTCCTCGCCCTTCAAACCGTAGGTGAGCGCCCCGACCGGAAACACGCGCGACTGGTTGAGCGAACGCGCGCGGTGCTTGAGCATCTCCACCAGCCCCGGCTCGTCCAGCGGCGGATCGGTATCCGGCGGGCACGACAGCGAGGTCACGCCGCCCGCCATCGCGGCTTCCATCTCGGATTCCAGCGTGGCCCGGTATTCGTAGCCCGGCTCGCGCAGGCGCGCGGCGACATCCACCAGGCCGGGGATCACGATCAGGCCGCTGGCATCGATCACCTGCTCCGCCGCGAATCCCTGCGGCACCTTGCCGATGGCGACAACACGCTTGTCGGCGATGAACACGTCCTGCTGCGCGTCCAGCTTGTTGTGCGGGTCGATCAGGCGACCGTTCTTGATATGGATATTCATTGCTTGCTCCCCGCCAGCATACTCATCACCGCCATGCGCACCGCAATGCCGAAAGTGACCTGCGGCAGAATGACCGACTGCGCGCCGTCGGCCACGCTGGAATCGATCTCGACGCCGCGGTTCATCGGGCCGGGGTGCATGACGATGGCGTCGCTCTTGGCCTGCGCCAGCCGTTCCTGGGTCAGGCCGTAGTATTTGAAATATTCCTGCGCCGACGGCAGCAGCGCGCCCTGCATGCGTTCGTTCTGCAGGCGCAGCATCATCACCACGTCGACGTCCTTCAGACCCTGTTCCATGTCGTGATAGACCTGCACGCCGAGCTTTTCCACCTGGGTCGGCAGCAGCGTCTTGGGGCCGATCACGCGCACTTCCGGCACGCTCAGGGTGGTCAGCGCGTGGATTTGCGAGCGCGCCACGCGCGAGTGCAGCACGTCGCCGACGATGGCGACGCGCAGGTTGTGGAATTCCTTCTTGTAGTGGCGGATGGTGAACATGTCGAGCAGCGCCTGGGTGGGGTGCGCGTGGCGCCCGTCGCCGGCGTTGATGACATGGATGTCCGGCGCCACGTGTTTGGCGATCAGGTGCGCCGCGCCGCTGGTCGAGTGGCGCACCACGAACATGTCGGCGTGCATGGCGCACAGGTTGTCCACCGTATCCAGCAGCGTCTCGCCCTTGCTGGTGGAGGACGAGCCGATGTTGAGGTTGACCACGTCGGCCGAGAGCTTCTTGGCGGCGATCTCGAAGGTGGTGCGGGTGCGCGTGCTGTTCTCGAAGAAGATGTTGAGCACCGACTTGCCGTGCAGCAACGGCACTTTCTTGATCTCGCGCCCTTCGGCGACGTT
>JACRME010000004.1 GCA_016235045.1 Nitrosomonadales bacterium | reverse complement strand
CACCTGCTCGTTCTGCGACCGCACCGTGTTCGAGCGCCTGTACAAGGTCAACTCCGCGCAGTACATCTACGACCACATGAAGCACCTGCGCGACAACTTCGGCGTGTACCACATCAACTTCTACGACGACCTGTTCACCGCACAGAAGAAGCGCGTGTTCGAGCTGTGCGAACTGCTGATCGCGAAACCGCTGGGTATGCAGTTCAACTGCGCCATCCGCACCGGCCACACTTCGGACGAGATGCTGCAAAAACTCAAACAGGCCGGCGCGCTGATGCTGTCGATGGGTGTCGAGTCGGCCGACCCGGCGATGATGGAGCGGCACAAGGCGGGCGTGACGCTGGAAGCGGTGAAACAAACCGTGGAGCAAATTCATCACGCCGGCCTGCGCGCAAAAGGATTATTCATCTTCGGCATGCCGGGCGAGACGCCGGAGACGGTGAAGACCACCAGCGACTTCATCCTGTCGCTGAACCTGGACGAAATGAACATGACCAAGTTCAGCCCGCTCTATGGCGCGCCGATCTGGGACGAATGCATCGGCGGCGGGGAGGGCGAGACCATCGAAGACTGGCGCCTGATGAATTGCCTCAACTTCGTGTTCCTGCCCAAGGGCTTCAAGTCGCGCGAAGAAATGGACGCGCTCTACAACTGGCACATCCTGCGCTTCTACAACAGCAAGACCTACCACCGCACTTTCGCCAAACGCCTGTGGCAGCACCGCTGGAGCCTGTGGCACCTGATCAAGAACCTGCCGCGCGTGATCCAGGCCAACCGCTACTTCCAGGCCAACCAGAAGCAGCTCGAAGCAATCAAGCAGAACTTTCCCAAACACCCGCGCCAGCCGACCAACCTCGTGCCGCTGCTCGGCGAGGAACTCTATGCCGACAAGGTGTCGACGGCGAAGGTGAGCATGCCGGTCAGCGTGCTGAAAAAGGCGGCCAATGTCCCTACGCAGAGTGCGGAAATGGCAGAGGACTAGCGTGTTGATCAAGCAAATACTCTGATACACTAGTCAAGTATTACGATATTTGCAAGTCCGGGAGAGGCACATTGCACCGCAGGTACGGTGCGGGGCTTACCTCCGGATCCCCAGAAAAGGAGGCTGGCGCAAGGCATTTCCCCGCAGAGGGAAACGCCGTGGCTTCTTTTGTCCAAGGGGAAAACATGCACTACAAATTCCATCCGGCGCATAACGTCCGGTCTTCGCTGTCGCAATGAAACTCACCAGGGAACTGCTGGCGCTCGCGCAACGCGATGCCAAGGCCGGCGTGTGGAACTGGGACCTGGTGAGCGGCAAGCTCACCTGGTCGGACGAGTTGTTTGCGCTGTTCGGGCTCGATCCGAAAACCACCGCAGCCAGTTTCGACATCTGGCGCAAGATTGTCCATCCCGCAGACCTGCAGGAAGCCGAAGGCCGTCTCAACGCTGCCCGCCTGGCAGGTACCGCGCTGTTCAGCGAGTATCGTGTCGTGCTGCCCGGCGGCGAAACGAAGTGGGTTGTGAGCATAGGCGACGCCAGCCGCAATGAAAACGACGAGACGGTGCGGATGAGCGGGCTTTGCATCGACTTCACCGAAAAGAAGGCGGCGGAACGGCAGGCGCATTACAGCGAGGCGCGCTACAAGTCGCTGATCCAGAATGCGGCCGATGCGGTGTTTGTGTTCGACTTCAATGCGCGCTTCATCGAGGTCAACCAGCGGGCGTGCGACAACCTGGGATATACCCAGGAAGAGCTGCTGCAGATGGGGATAGCGGACGTCACGCCCGGTTTCGACCTGGCGCAAAGGCAGCCGGTGTGGAAACAACTCGAAGTCGGCCGGCCTTACGGCATGATCTCCACGCACCGGCGCAAGGACGGCAGCGTCTTTCCGGTGGAGTTGCGCATCGTGGTGCTGGAGGTCGACGGCGAGAAGCTGATGATGGCGCTGGCGAACGACATCACCGAGCGCGTGAAGGCGGAAGAAAAACTGCACGAAGTTGCCGCATCGCTCAGGGAGGCGCAGGCCATTGCCGGCCTCGGCAGTTACGTGCTCGATGTGGCCAGCGGCCTCTGGAGCAGTTCGGACGTGCTCGACCAGTTGTTCGGCATCGATTGCGCCTATGTCCGATCCGTAGAAGGCTGGCTGGCGCTGATCCATCCCGACGACAGGGGGATGATGACGGAATACTTCCGGGACGAAGTGCTGGGCCGGCACAAATCCTTTGACCGGGAATACCGCATCGTCCGCCACAACGACAAGGCCGTGCGCTGGATGCACGGTTTGGGCAAACTGGAATTCGATGCCCAGGGCACCCTCCTTAAAATGCACGGCACCATCCAGGACATCACCGGGCGCAAGCAGGCGGAGGACGAATTGCGCATCGCCGCCGTGGCCTTCTCCTCCCAGAGCGGGATGATCATCACCGACACGCAGGGACGCATTGTGCGGGTCAATCCCGCGTTTGTCCGGCTGACCGGATACAGCGCCGAAGAAGCAGTCGGCCGTACGCCGGCGATGCTGAGTTCGGGGCGGCACGACGCGCTGTTCTACCGGCGCATGTGGGGCGCGCTGAAAGAGAAAGGCTATTGGCAGGGCGAGATATGGAACAAGCGCAAGAACGGCCAGGTCTTCGCCGAGATGTTGACCATTACGGCAATATTCTCGCCCGCCGGGCCGCCCACCCATTACGTGGGCAGTTTCACCGACATCACCGAAAGCAAGGTGGCCGAGGCGGAGATCCATCGCCTGGCTTACTACGACGCGCTGACCACGCTGCCGAACCGCCGCCTGCTGCAGGACCGCCTGAGCCAGGCGCTTGCGGCCACAGCCAGAAGCGGCTTGTACGGCGCCATCTTCTTTATCGACCTGGATAATTTCAAGGGGCTCAACGATACGCGCGGCCACGATGTCGGCGACCTGCTGCTGCTCGAAGTGGCGCAACGCCTGCAGGCCGCGGTGCGCGACGGTGATACCGTGGCGCGGCTGGGCGGCGACGAATTCGTCGTGCTGCTGGAGGACATGAGCGCCGATGCCGGCGAGGCCGCCACGCAGGCCAAGCAGATCGGCGACAAGCTGCGCGAAGCGATAGACCAGCCGTTCCTGCTCAATGACTACGAGTACCTGTGCAAACTCAGCATCGGGGTCAGCCTGTTCCACGCACAGGATACGGTCGAGGATTTGCTCAAGCATGCCGATATGGCGCTGTACCAGGCGAAGAATGCGGGGCGCAACACGCTGCGCTTTTTCGATCCGGCCATGCAGGCGGCGCTGGAGAGGCGCAATAAAATGGAAGAAGAGTTGCGCCAGGCGCTCAGGCTCGGCCAATTGGCGCTGCATTACCAGCCTCAAGTCGATGCGGCGCGGAAAGTGGTCAGCGTCGAAGCGCTGTTGCGCTGGCGTCACCCGCAGCGCGGGCTGGTGCCGCCGGACGAATTTATCGGGGTGGCGGAAGATACCGGCCTGATCCTGCCGATCGGACTGTGGGTGCTTGAGACCGCCTGCGCCCAGCTTGAAAAGTGGGAAGGCGATGTGCGCATGCGCGCGTTGCATATCGCCGTGAACGTCAGTTCCCGCCAGTTCCGGCAGGCCGATTTTGCCGCGCAGGTACAAGGGGTGCTCGAACGCAGCGGGGTGGATCCGGCCTGCCTGAAACTCGAACTGACGGAAAGCCTGGTGCTGGAAGACGTCGAGGATGCGGTCGAGAAGATGCACGCGATCAAGCGGCTGGGGGTCAACTTTTCCATGGACGATTTCGGCACCGGCTATTCCTCGTTGTCCTACCTGGCGGAACTGCCCATCGCGCAACTCAAGATCGACCAGTCGTTCATTCGCAACCTGCCCGGCAGGAGCAACGACGAACTCATCACGCGTACCATCATTTCCATGGGCAAGGGTCTGACCATGAACGTGATCGCCGAAGGCGTCGAAACCGAGGCGCAGCGCGAATTCCTGGAAGCGCATGGCTGCAATGCCTATCAGGGCTATCTTTTCAGCCAGCCGTTGCCGGTCGGCGAACTGGAGGCGTTTTTGCTGAGAAGCTGGGCTGGCGCCGACGCTTAAGGCATTCGCGGTGGTATGATTCGACCGGAATCGCGGGGGGATTTTTCATGAGCTTGGTATGGCGCGAGCAGTTAAGCGTGGGCAACGATGTGATCGATGCCGACCACAAATATTTGATCGGCATCGTCAACCGGGTCGAGAGCAGTCTGGCGACCAGGAATCGAAGCGGGTTGGCGGCGGCGCTGGACGATCTGTCCCAGTACTCGACAGTGCACTTCGACCGGGAGGAAAAGATCGCCGCGGCGGTGGGCTATGCGCAAGTTCCGCATCTGAACGAATCCCACCAGGCGTTGCTGGCAAAACTCGACCAGGTTAAAGGCGAGATCAATGCGATGGGCGCGGAATGGTCGGCCGAGGCGGTGGATAATTTCACCGCTTTCCTGCGCAATTGGCTGATCGATCATGTCATCAAGGAAGACCTGCTGATGAAGCCCGTGCTGCAAAAGTACTCCCCCAGTTTCGATCCGAGATAACCGCACTACGCCGGCCGCCGTGCCGCCCGCCTGCCGCGCCCGACATCCACCCCGATCAGTATCGCCAGCCCCGCCACAAAATAACTGCCGGTGATCAGGATGGCGAGGCGGTGGTCGCCCTGCGACAGCCAGCTCACCAGCCCGTACGTCAGCGGCCCCAGTATCGCCGACAGTTTGACCGCCAGTCCCCACAGCCCGAAGAATTCGGCGCGCCGTGCGGCCGGGCTCAACAAACCCACCAGCGCGCGCCCGGCGGACTGGCTGGCGCCCATGCACAGGCCGGCCAGGTTGGCCGCGACCCAGAACAGGTTCGGGCCTTGCGCGGCCCAGGCCAGCACGATCATGACGATCCAGCCGACCAGCGTCAGCGCGATGGCGGGCACATGGCCGATGCGGTCTTGTAAAAAACCGAACAGGAAAGCGCCGACGGCGGCGGTGATGTTGACCACGAAGATCAGCAGGATGGTCTGCTGCGTGGAGAAGTGCATCGCCTGTTGCGCATAGATGGCGGCGAGCGTGATCACTGCCTGGATGCCGGCCTGGTAGAACACGGTGCAGATCAGGAAACGGCGCAGGTCGCGGAAATCGTGCGCGTGGGTGAGCGTCTGTTTCAATCTGGCGAACGATTCCTGCAGCAGGTTGCGGCCTTGCAGGTGCGGCTGCGGCACGGCGCGCTCGTGCAGGAACAAAAAAGTGGGCAGGCTGGCGAGCGCGAACAGCGCGGCGGTGATCAGCATGGTCACCGGCACGAATTCGGCGGCATGCTGTCCCTGGGCCTGCGCCCAGCTCACATAGGCGAGGCAGGCGCCGAGGCTGACCAGTCCGCCCACATAGCCCAGGCTCCAGCCCCATCCCGAGACCTTGCCGAGCGCGTTGCTGCGCGCCAGTTCGGGCAGGAACGCGGCGATCAGGTTCTCGCCGCTGCCGTAAAAATAATTGGACAGCACGACCAGTGCAACGGTGAGCCACAGGCTGCCCGGTCCGCTGAATGCCAGCAGTGCGGTGAAGATCACGCAACCGGCGGTGGTCAGCGCCAGCAGTCTTTTCTTGGCAGCATAAGCGTCGGCATAGGCGCCGAGCAGCGGCGCGGTGAGCATGATCGCGGCGTAGGAGACCGCCAGCGCCGCCGTCCACGCGAACGTCGCCCACGGCTGGTCGCCCGCGACGACGGCGACGAAGTACGCATTGAAGACGGCGGTGATGACCACCGTGGTGTAGCCGGAGTTGGCGAAATCGTACATGGCCCATGCCCAGGCTTCGCGCGGGGTGACGCTGGGAGCAAAGGCATGGCGCATGGGGATGGTCGGGCGGTGGGCGGGCGGCTATTGTCGACCATCGCCGCACCGGAAGTAAATGGAGCAATGCCGTCCCTACTTGAAATAAGCCTTGGAAACATACTGGGCCAGCATGCGCTCGGTGTTGAAGAACGAGGCATTGAGCGCAATCGCATGGCGCATCACATCGGTATAGCGGTCCGGTTCGTTGTAATACATGGGCAGGATGATCATTTCCAGTTTGCTGTAGAGCGCGTCGGCGTCCTCGGGGCGCGTGTCGCGCCCCTCGGTGCCGCCGTCGTGGTTGTCGCCTATCGCCCATCCGGTCACGCCTTCGATGCAGCCTTCGCCCCACCAGCCGTCCAGGATGCTTAGCGAGGGCACGCCGTTGACGGCGGCTTTCATGCCGCTGGTGCCCGAGGCTTCGAGCGGCGGCATCGGGGTGTTGAGCCAGAGGTCCACGCCCGAGGTCAGCAGTTTCGCCATGTCGATGCTGTAATTCTCCAGATAGACCAGCTTGATCCGGTCGCCGAGTTTCGCTTTCACCTCGTGGATGCGGCGTATCACTTCCTTGCCCTCGGTGTCGCCGGGGTGGGCTTTGCCGGCATAGACGATCTGGAAGCGGCCCGCCTTGCGCGCAATTTCAAGCAGTTTGCCGGTGTCCCAGAACAGCAGTTCGGCGCGTTTGTACACGGCGGCACGGCGCGCAAAACCGAGGGTAAAGATGTCCGGCTCGAAACCGGCGTTGCCTTGCCGGTTCACCAGGCCGAGCAATTCTTCCTTGACCAGGCGGTGCGCGCCCCAGATCTCCCGCTTGGGAATATTGAGCGCGTAACGCAGGCTGGCGTTGTCTTCGCGCCAGCCGGGGATGCGTTCGTCGAATAAGCGGGCGAACGGCGGCGTCGCCCAGGTCGCGGTATGCACGCCGTTGGTGATGGAATGGATGTCGTACTTCGAGAACATCTGCTGCGTCACCTTGCCGTGCGTTTTCGCCACGCCGTTGATGTAGTGGCTGTTGTCGAGCGCAAGGAAAGTCATGTTCAGTTCGCCGTCCGGGCAAAAAGCCTGTTCGAGTTCGGCGAATGCGCCGCGGTATCCGGTGATGACCTGGTGCACCAGGGACAGCGGAAATTTGTCGTGTCCGGCGGGCACCGCGGTGTGGGTGGTGAAAATGCATTTGGGCTTGATCAACTGCTGCACCTCCAGCGTGACGATGTGGCGGACTTGTTCGTAGGCCAGATCCCACGCCTGTTTGGCGATCTCGTAGGCGAGTTCCAGCGTCAACAGCGCGGCATGTCCCTCGTTCATGTGGAAGCGCAGGATCTCGGCATAGCCCAGCGCGCGCAGCATCCTGACCCCGCCTATTCCCAGCACGACCTCCTGGCACAGCCGGTAATGCTGGTCGCCGCCGTAGAGATGGTCCGTGAGGGCGCGATCCTGTGCGGCATTCTCTTCCAGGTCCGTATCCAGGAAATAAACCGGCACCTTGTAGCCGCTTGTCCCTTCGACCTCGTATTGCCAGGCGCGCACCTGCACCTGCCGCCCCTCGATCTCGATGGCACAGCGCGGAGCCATTTCCTGCAGCAACTCGGCCACCGGCCAAACGACATCTTCCTCGCTCTGCCAGCCTGCGGCATCGAGTTTCTGGCGGAAATAGCCTTTGCGGTGGAGCAGGGTCACCACGACCATCGGGATGCCGAGATCCGCCGCCGCGTGCACCGTATCCCCGGCGAGGATGCCTAGGCCGCCGGCGTAGGTCTGCATGGCCTCGGTCAGGCCGATCTCCATGGTGAAATAGGCGATGTGGTCTTTTCCGTTCATGCCGCCCTGGCCTTTCGGTGAGACGGTCGCTTATTTCTGCGCCAGTTTTCCGGCGATCTGCGCGACATGCCTGCCCTGGAAGCGCGCGACATCCAGTTCGTTTTCGCTGGGCATGCGTTTGCCGTCCGGCCCTGCCAGCGTGGAAGCGCCGTAAGGAGAACCGCCGCTGGCCTCGCTCATCAGCGAGAGTCCCTTGCAGGAATACGGCACGCCGACGATGATCATGCCGTGGTGCAGCAGGGTGGTGTGGAAAGAAGTGATGGTCGTTTCCTGTCCGCCGTGCTGGGTGGCGGTGCTGGTGAATACGCTGGCCAGCTTGCCGATCAACGAACCCTCCAGCCACAATTTGCCGGTCTGGTCGAGGAAGTTGCGCATCTGCGCGGTCATGTTGCCGAAGCGGGTCGGCGTGCCGAAGATGATCGCGTCGTAACCGGCCAGTTCGTCGGTCGTGGCGATCGCCGCTTTCTGGTCCAGTTTGACGCCGAGGGAACGGGCGCGTTCTTCGGGGATGATTTCCGGCACGCGCTTGATCGTCGCTTCCGCGCCCTCCACGGTGCGGACACCCTCGGCGATGGCCTCGGCCATTTTTTCGACATGCCCATACATGCTGTAATACAAGACGAGAACTTTTGTCATGGTCGGCCTCCTGTGATTGCGGAATCGATGAGACGAAAAGAGTCGCGGCAACGAACGCTTCGACGCCCGGGCGCATATCCGAAGCGGCGAATCGGTCCGGTTCGCCGCGGAATCCGGATGGCGGGCGCCAATGACCGTCGGCGGAAGCGCCGTGGCAGACGCGCGCCCTCCAGCCCGTGCGGGGGAAGTACGGAGAAACTACACCGTTTTCGTGTTTTTTTATATAGGCAAAACCCCGTACGTTTCAGGGTGAAGCACGAAAGCGAGGCGGCAAAACAAAAGGCCGCAATCGTGCGGCCCAATCGGATGCGGCAAACACGGCGCCTAGACCGCTTTTGCCACCAGCATCATGCTGCAGAACGGCGTGCCCTTGTGCATCGGCAACGACCGGGCCTCGAAGCCGCAGCGTTGCAGCACCTCCAGCCATTCGTTCAGCGGGCGGCAGTAGATGGGGATGATGCCATGCCCGCGCAGGAAGAAGATGACATGGTCGACCCAGTTGCTGTAATGGAACGGCAGCCCGCCTGCGGCATCGCCGATGCGGGTGATGAAGGTGCCGCCGGCGGGCAGCGCGGCGCGGATGCGGCGCAGCACGTCTTCCTGCGCTTCGTAGCTGATGTAATGCAGCACATCCAGGATGATCGCGACATCGGCTTGGCCGAAATCGGCCGTGCGGATGTCGCCCTGGTCGACCTGCGCGCGGTCGCCGAGCGCGGCGCGGGCACGGGCCACATCGTTCGGCATCAGTTCCAGCCCCCAGATGCTTTCGATCTTCGGTGCGGCAGGCCAGCCGTCCGGCCAATTTCCCGCTTCGTGCAGCGCGCGCGCTTCCAGCAGCCACGAGGCGAGCAGGCCCTGGCCGCAGCCGAGGTCGATCAAGCGCTCGCCGTCCGGCAGCAAGCCGTGTTCGAGCAGGCCGAAGAACACCGGGTCGCCCTTCAATTTTCCCCGGGCGAAGTGCCAGGCGAAATGGCCCGCGGCGCGGTAGGGCAGGGTGGCGCGTTCGAGCAGGGTGCGGCGAAAGTGGGTTGTCATGGGACGGCGGAATGCAAGGTAACGGAATGGAGTTTCGCCTGCGCCAGATTATCCAGCAGGCGCGGCAGCACGTCGAGAATGACGGGCTGCCCGGCGCCGGTGCGTGCCGCGCTGCCGTCGTGCAGCAGCAGGATGTCGCCGCCCTTGAGGTCGCGTGCCAGGCTGGCGTAAACCGCATCGGCATCGTTCACCTGGGTGTCGAAGCCGCGTTTGCTCCAGCTGCACAGGCGCAGGCCGCAATGGGCGAGCACGGGTTCCAGTTCGGGATTGCGCAGCCCGGCGGTGGCGCGGAAAAACCGCGGCGTGCGTCCGGCGATCCTGCCGAGGATGATTTGCGCCTGGTTCACCTCGCGGTGGATGCTCCATGGGTCGAGCAGCGAGAAATACCAGTTGTGCGACAGGCTGTGGTTTTCGATACTGTGGCCGCGGCGCACGATGTCGCGGCAAATCTCCGGATGTTGCGCGGCGAGTTTGCCGATGCAGAAGAACGTCGCCTTGGCCTGGTGGCGGTCGAGGATATCCAGTACCCGCGGCGTGACTTCCGGGTCGGGGCCGTCGTCGATGGTGATCGCCACTTCGCCGCGCCGCGCCGCCTCCGCGGGGAGGCGCGTAATATTCGGGCCGAGCAGCTTGCTGCGCGGGACGAGCCCGGCGATGGTGAGCATCATGTGGTTGGCGAATGCCATCCCCGTCGTCCACGGCCACAGGCCGGGTTGCCACAGCGTAATGAGGACGCAACCGGCAAGAAACAGCAGGGAAAGTCTGATGGCGGGCGTCGGTTTCCAGTTGCGGCAGGGAACAAGCATCGTAGCGATTACATATGTATTTTGCTCGGCATTATACAATGATGTTTTACAGGAATAATTTGTTACAGGGGAGTGGTCGTGTCGTTGCGCAATTTCATCCTTGTTTTTGTCGTGGCCGTCCTGGCGGCGTGCAGCACGCCGCCGCACAAGCCCGACGCCGTTGCGCGCGGCGATTACGCCTACACCAAGGAATATGTCACCTGGCTGATCGGGCAGGGCATGTCCGACGACGACGTCACCGGCCTCAGCATCGCGCTGGTGGACGACCAGCAGGTGGTGTGGGCGCAAGGCTTCGGTTACGCGGACGCGGCGGCTGGCATCAAGGCTTCGCCGGAAACGCAATACCACCTCGGCTCCATCGCCAAGGTGTTCACCGCCACGGCGGCGATGCAACTGGCCGACCAGGGCAGGCTGGATATCGACCAACCGCTGAAAAACTATCTGCCCGCATTCTCTATCAAGAGCCGCTACGGCGACACGCGCGGCATCACCCCGCGCAACATCATGACGCACCATTCCGGCCTGCCCGGTTACTGGGTGCGCGGCTTGAGCGAGCGTCATCCGGCGCGCTTCGAGGAGCAGGTCGCCGCGGTGCGCGACGAATATGTCGCCGCGCCGCCGGACACCGTGTTCGGCTATTCCAACCTCGGCGTGTCGCTGCTCGGCGCCGCCATCGGCGAGGTCAGCGGCGACTGCTATGCCGGTTACATGAACCGTCACCTGTTGCAGCCGCTGGGCATGACGCGCTCCGAGTTTGCCGCGCGCATTCCCGGCAAGGCCTACAAGGACGGCAGGGAAGTCGAGGCCATCCCGTTGCGCGACCTGCCGTCGAGCAGCCTGATCTCCAGCGCCAGCGACATGACGCGCTTCGTGCGCATGCTGTTTGCCGACGGCAGTTTCGAAGGCAGGCAGATCCTCAAGCCCGAATCGTTGCGCGAGATGTACCGGGTGCAGAACGCCAATGTCCCGCTCGATTTCGATTTCAGGATGGGGCTGGGCTGGATGCTGAGCGGCGTGGACGTGCCGCGCGCGGGCACGGTGGCCAGCCACGGCGGCACCACGCTCAACTACCACACCATGCTGGCGGTGCTACCCGAGCACAAGCTCGGCGTGGTGGTGCTGTCCAACTCCGCCAACGCACAGGCGCTGGTAGCCAGAGTGACCGAGGAGACGCTCAAACTCGCGCTGGAGGCGAAGCGCGGCATCGCGCAGCCGCAGCGACAATTCGTCGAATCGAAGCTGGTGCCGCTGAACGAGGAAGACCTGCGCGACTATGCCGGTTATTTCGAGACGCTGATCGGCCTGGTCAAGGTGGAGGATCGCGACGGCGAACTCATCGCCGAACTGATGGGCTTCGATTTCGAGCTGGTGAAACATGCGAGCGGCGATTTCGGCGTGCGCCTGAAGCTGCTCGGCTTCATCCCGGTGGCGAACCGGCAGATGAAGGAGATGAAGCTGACGCTGCGCCGTGTCGGCGGGCGCGAGGTGCTGGCCTACGACAAGGAAGGGCAGGCCATGCTGGTGGGCGAGAAGTTGCACCCGCAGCCGCTGCCGGAATATCTGAACGACTACGTCGGCGAGTACGACTTCGTCAATCCGCACGACGGCCCCATGCCGGAGAACCTGCGCGTGGTGCGCGACGGCGACCTGCTGGTCGGCGAGTTCAATTCCTCGCTCATGCCCGGCTTCCTGTTCCGCACCGCCTTTCTGCCGGCCCCGGCGCAAGGCGAGCTCGTCATGGCAGGCGTCGGCAGCGGCAAGGGCGAGACCGCGCGCGTGGCCAAGGTCGACGGCGTGGCGCACATGTACTTCTCCGGTTTCGACCTGAAACAGCGCACGGCCGCGCGCGGGCGATGATGCAACTGGAGACGGATTTCGTTCACGATGTTGCGCCGGAGGCGCAAGGCGAGCGCATCCTGCTGCTGATGCTGCCCGGTGCGAAGAACACGCCGCAGCAACTGGTCGAACACGGTTTCATCCGCGAACTGCGCGAGCGCAATCTGCCGGTGGATGTGCTGGCGCTGCATGCGCATGTCGATCTGTACCTGGACCGCGCCGACATCGAGCGCGTGCTGCATCGCACGCTGGACGAGGTGCGTGCGCAGGGTTACCGGCGCATCTGGCTGCTCGGCATCTCGCTCGGCGGTTCGGGCGCGATGATCTGTGCGACGCAGCGCCCGCGGGAGATCGAAGGCATATTCCTGCTGGCGCCCTTTCTGGGCACGCGCGGAATCATTGCCGAAGTGGAGGCGGCGGGCGGTTTGCTCCGCTGGCCGGCCGGCAGGATCGACAGCCGCGACCATGAACGCATGCTGCTGAAGCAGATTCAGGGTCAAGCGCGGGGCAAGAAACTTCCGCTTGTCTATCTGGGTTACGGCAGCGAAGACCGCTATCGCGGTGCAAGCAGGATGCTCGCGAAATATCTGGAGCCATCCCGGGTGAGCGTGATGCCCGGCGGGCACGACTGGGATACCTGGATTGCCCTCTGGCGCGGGTTTTTGGACAAGGCCCTTTTTTTGCCATAGCCGAACAGGGGTTAATGGGAAATTATGCTTTCATATTGAACTACTTGAGAGTAGTCTAGGCAGGTTGCAGTTTCCGGGGAGTTCCTGCATGACCCGATATTCCGTTCAACGTTTCAGGGCAGCCGTGCTGCACATGTATTTGCGCATCGCGGTGATCGTCGCCTTCCCCTTATTCCTGCTGCATTTTCTGTTTATCGCAACGCCCGACCGCGGAGTTGCGCTGTTGGCTTTTGCGCTGTATGCGCTTTGGCTGAAATGGCGCACCCGGCGCGACAGCGAGGAATCGTTGCGGCATGCGAACTGGTTCGTGCTGGCGATCATGTGCCTGATGCTGTACGGCGCGTATGTCAGCAACGAGCGGATGCACCTGGAAGTATGGATGATGATATTCCCCATCGTCTACACGCCCATCGTCGCGTCGCGCGAGCGCATGGTCTGGGCATTGGTGGGCGCGGTGAGCATTGCTTCCGTCGTGCTGCTGCGGCCGGAGCCGCTTTCTTCGATCTCGGCGTTCGTCTTTGTCGCCGCCTACCTGATCCTGGGCTTCATCACGCTGATGCTGGTGCGGCACAACGAGCAGAACATCGAGCGCCTGGCGCACCTGTCGATTATCGATCCGCTGACCAAAGCGTATAACCGCGGCTACCTGAAAGACGTGATGGTGAGCGAAATCAATCGCTGCAGGCGCAGCGGAAATGCGCTGACGGTGATCATGCTGGACATCGACTACTTCAAGATGTTCAACGACAAATACGGCCACCTGTTCGGCGACAGCGTGCTGGAGCAGGTGGCCGAAGTGCTCAAACGCACTGCGCAACGCGCGGGAGATTACGTGTTTCGCTATGGCGGCGAGGAGTTTTGCATTGTCACTTCCGGGTTAAGCCGTGCCGAGGCCAGGCTGTTCGCGGAAAAGCTGCGTCTGAGCATCTGCGCGCTGGATATCGAGAACCGGCACTCGCCGCACCAGCACCTGACGGCATCTGCAGGATACTGGTGCGTATCCGATCTGAGCGAGATAACGCCGAGCGCGTTGTTGTTGAATGCCGACAACGCGCTGTACCGTGCCAAGGACGCCGGTCGCAATGCGGTAGTGGATTTCGACGATATATCCGCGACCGGGACGGAACCGGTCATGGCGGAGAAGGCGCCGGCCTGACGCTATCGGCAGGCGCTGTTATTTGAATTCGCGCAGTTCTTTGGGCGTGTCGTCGTGGTCGCCGTGCGGGTGCAGCTCGTAGGCCTTGACGAAGATTTCCTGGGCGTTGTTCTTGGTGCGCGGCACGGGCGTTTTCAGGTTGTGGTACTGCACGTCTTCGCAGTAATGGATCAGATGCTTCCTGATATTGTCGAGCAGGCGATACTCAAGGTGGAAACCCTCGCGGGTGAGCGCCTTCTCCAGCGCTTCCAGCGAATAATGCTGGATGCTGTAACGGATCAACAGGCTGTTCGGATGCGGCCCCATTTCGACATGGAAATTGTCCAGCCCGATCAGCAATATGTACGCCGCAAAGAGCTGGTCGACCGGTTCCTTGCTGAAGAACAGCAAACGCTCTTTTTGCAGTTCGAAAGGATTGATCACTCTATTTCCCGCGCAGGATGCTCATGCCCTTGAGCAGATTCAGGGCCTGGTTCAACTGGTAATCGTTCTTGGCGCCGAATTCGGCAATTTCCGCTTTGCCGCCGTCGTTCTCCTTGGTTTTGGTCTGGCTCTTGGGTTTTGCGGGCGTCTCGGTCTTGTCTTCGCCCTGGCCGTTGCTCAGATGTTTGTCCAGATCGGCTTCGCGCAAACGGAAGGCGTTGTCGAAGCCCGCGGTTGCCGGATCTTCCACCACGATGTCGGGCACGATGCCCTTGGCCTGGATGGAACGGCCGCTCGGCGTGTAATAACGCGCGGTCGTGAGTTTGATGGCCGTGTTGTTGCCCAGCGGCAGGATGGTCTGCACCGAGCCCTTGCCGAAGGATTGCGTGCCCATGATGACGGCGCGCTTGTGATCCTGCAGCGCACCGGCAACGATCTCCGAAGCCGAGGCGGAGCCGCCGTTCACCAGTACCACCATCGGGACCTTCTTGAAGGAATCCGGCAGACTTTTCAGATAGTCGCTCTTGCCGGTGCCGCGCAGGTAATTATCCGCACTGGCCGTGAGTCGCATCTTGGCATCCTCGGTGCGCCCCTCGGTGTAGACCACCAGCGCGTCCTTTGGCAGGAAAGCGGCAGATACCGCGACCGCTCCGGTCAGCAAACCGCCCGGATCGTTGCGCAGGTCGAGCACCAGGCCCTGCAAGACACCGTTGTTCTGTTTCTGCAGTTGCGTCAGCGCGGTGGCGAGATTCTCGCCCGTGTGTTCCTGGAACTGGGTGATGCGCACGAAGCCGTAACCCGGTTCCGCGAGCTTGGATTTCACGCTCTGCACCTTGATGATGGCGCGCGTTACGCTGATCTGCAGGGGCTTGGGTTCGCTCTTGCGCACGATGGTCAGGACAATGCTGCTGCCCGGCTTGCCGCGCATGAGCTTGACCGCGTCGTTCAGGGTAAGCCCCTTTACCAACTTGTCGTCGAGCTTGAGGATGAGGTCGCCGCTCTTGACTCCGGCGTTGAAGGCGGGCGTGTCCTCGATGGGGGAAATGACCTTGACCAGGCCGTCTTCCATGCCGACTTCGATTCCCAGGCCGCCGAATTCGCCCTGCGTGCCGACCTGCAGTTCCTTGAAGCCTTCCGCATCCAGATAGGCCGAGTGCGGATCGAGTCCGCTCAGCATGCCGTTGATCGCTTCGGTGATGAGTTTCTTGTCGCTGACGGGTTCGACGTAGTCGCTCTTGATGCGGCCGAATACCTCGGAGAAGGCGCGCAATTCTTCCACCGGCAGCGGAAGCTCGCTGGTCTTGTCCGCAACGGCGGCAAAATGCAGGCTTATCAGCAACCCCGCCAGCAGGCCGACGCCGACCAACCCGATTTTTTCGATACGACTACGCATTGTGTGACCTTTCGTTCTAATGCCGAACCCACTTGTTGGGGTCGAATGGTTTTCCTTCAAATCGCAGTTCGAAGTATAAACCGGAATCCTCGTTGCCGCCGCTGCTACCCACAGCGGCAATAGTGTCTCCGCCGCGCAACTCGTCGCCAACCTGCTTGTACAGCGTCTCGTTGTTGGCGTACAAGCTCATGTAACCCTGGCCGTGGTCGACGATGAGCAGGTTGCCGAAGCCGCGCAGCCAGTCGGCATAAACCACCTGGCCGGCAGCCACGGCCTTGACCGGCTGGTTGGCGGCGGCGCTCAGGAACCAGCCGGTCCACGCCATCGTGCTTTCAGGCCGCCGTGCGCCGAATTGGTTCCGCAACCGGCCCCTGACCGGCAGCGCCAATTTGCCCTTGAGCGACTTGAAGGAGGCGCGTGTCGGCGGCGTGTTGGGCAGCACGCGCGCCAGGTTCTCGACCAGTTGCGACAGGTGGTTTTCGTTGTGCTGCAGGCGGCCGATCTCGCGCCGTTGCTGCTTCAGTTGCAGTGCGATCTTGCGCAGCATTTGCTGGCGCGCGCGCTTGTCCCGTTCCAGGTGCTGGCGCTGGCTTTGCTCTTCGGCGCGCAAGGCGGCGACCTCGTCGCTTTTCCGGCGTGCCTGGTCGGTGACGGCCTGCAACCTGACCAGTCCGGTGCGCAGGGACTTCAGCGTGGCGGCGCGGTCGCGCGCAATATAAGAGTAATAGCGGAGTTCGCGCGCTACCTGGTTGGGATCGTCGTTGTTGAGCAGCAGTTTGAGGTATTCCTGTTCGCCGCCGTCCAGGTATTGCCGGTAGAGCAGGCGTCCCAGCATGAGCTGCTGCCCCTGCTGTTCCTTTTCCATTGCCGCGGCGCGCTGCTGCAACTGCTCCAGTTCGCGATTGGCGGTTTTCTGCTCTTGTTCGAGTTCGTGCAGCCGGCGGTTGCTGTTGCTGATGGCGCGCTCGGATTCGCGCAGGTCGTCGGCGGCCTCGGATTTCGATTCGTTGGTCTTCTCGAATTCCTGTTGCAGCGCGGCAATGCGCTTGCGCAATTTCGCCAGATCGTCCTGTTGCGTGGCATGGGCCGTACCCGCGAGCAGCAGCATCGCCAGCAGAAAAGTGCGCATGCCGAATCTCACTGGAAACGGATAAGCGGCTTGCCGGTCATTTCCGGCGGTTGCGGCAGGCCCATCATTGCCAGCAGGGTCGGCGCGACATCGCGCAGCGCGCCGCTGCCGGCCGGGGCGATCTCGGCACGGCGGCCGATGTAGAGAAAAGGCACGAGGTTCAGCGTGTGCGCGGTATGCGCCTGGTTGGTGGTGCGATCCAGCATCTGTTCGGCGTTGCCGTGGTCGGCGGTGATCAGCACTTCGCCGCCGCAATCCAGCATCGCCCGCACCACGCGGCCGATACAGGTATCCAGCGCTTCCACCGCCTTCACCGCCGCCTCCATGATGCCGCTGTGGCCGACCATGTCGCCGTTGGCGTAGTTGCACAGGATGGCCTGGTACTGCCTGCTGCGGATCGCGGCTTCCAGTTTGTCGGTGACCTCGAAGGCGCTCATCTCCGGCTTCAGGTCATAGGTGGCGATCTTGGGTGAAGGCACCAGCACGCGGTCTTCGCCGGGATAGGGATGTTCCTTGCCGCCGTTCAGGAAATAGGTGACGTGCGCGTACTTTTCCGTTTCGGCGATGCGCAGTTGCTTCAGGCCGAGGCTGGAAAGGTATTCGCCGATGCCGTTGTGGATGCTGTCCGCGGTGTAGGCGCAGGGCAAATGGAAATCCTCGCCGTAGCTGCTCAGCGTGGTGTAGTTGCCCAGTTTGGGGAAACGGCTGCGGGCGAAGCCGCTGAAATTGTCGTCGGTCAGCGCGCGGGTGAGTTCGCGCGCGCGGTCGGCGCGGAAGTTCATGAACACGACTGCGTCGCCATCCTGCATCGGGGCCGCATCGCCGATCAGCGTGGCCTGCACGAATTCGTCGTTTTCGCCGCGGGCATAAGCGGCTTCCAGTCCGGCCACCGCATCGGCAGCGGCGAACGGCGCCCGGCCCTGCGTGAGCATGTCGTAGGCGAGCTGCACGCGCTCCCAGCGGTTGTCGCGATCCATCGCGTAGAAGCGGCCGCAAATGGTGGCGATGCGCCCCGCACCCAGCCGGGTGCACTTTTCCTGCAGCGCCTGCAGCGATTGTGCGGCGCTGCGCGGCGGGGTGTCGCGCCCGTCGAGGAAGGCGTGCAGGTGGATTTGTTTCAGTCCTGCGCGCACCGCCATTTCCAGCATGGCGTGGATGTGCGCCTCGTGGCTGTGCACGCCGCCGGGGGAGAGCAGGCCCATGATGTGCAAAGCGGTGCCGCGTTGTTGGGCGGTGTCCACCGCCTTGACCAGCGCGGGGTTGGCGAAGAAGCTGCCGTTTTCGATGGCAAGGTCGACTTTGGTCAGATCCTGGTACACCACGCGCCCGGCGCCGATGTTCAGGTGTCCCACTTCCGAGTTGCCCATCTGGCCTTTGGGCAGGCCGACTTGCAGCTCGGAAGTGTTGATCAATGTGTGCGGGTACTTACCCCACAGCATGTCCCAGTTCGGTTTGCGCGCCTGGGCAATGGCATTGAAATCGGCGTCCTCGCGGTAGCCGAAACCGTCGAGGATGAGCAGGAGGACAGGGGTGATTGCCCGAGTGGAATGGTCGGTCATGCTGGCTTTTTCTTCACCGAAATATAAAATATAAGCAGTTGCTAATTTATGTGCATGGCAGTTTCGATTCGTCAGGGCGCGATTTTAGCCGATTTCGGGGGTATCACGCCCCCACTTCCGAGAACGGCGGGTGGACATGGCAAACAAACTGATCGATAAAGACGAAGATATCCTGCAAGCCTCGCTGGCGATGAAAGCCATCGCGCACCCGTTGCGGCTCAAGGTGCTGTGCGTGCTGGGCGAGGGCGAGTTGAGCGTGCAGGAGATCGTCGACAGCGTCGGCACGTCGCAAAGCAACATCTCGCAGCACCTCGCCATCCTGCGCGACAAAGGCGTCCTCTCCACCCGCAAGGACGCCAACCGCGTCTATTACCGCATCGGCGACCCGCGCACCGTCAAGCTTGTCGGCATGATGCGCGACGTATTCTGCTCCATCTGACGGCAGGATCGTTGCCCGCTTGGCACGCATATTAGAATATGCTAATATGCAAACATATTATCTCCAGAGGTCAGGCTATGAAACGAAATCTTGGTTGGGTGTTCGGGTTGGCGGCAGGTTTGTGGGCGACGGCTGTCTACGCGGCGGAGCCGTTGGCGACGGCGCCGGTGCAGGTGCGCGAGGTCGAGCAGACCTACAGCATCGACGGTGTGGTCGAGGCGACGCGCCAATCGACGGTGTCGGCGCAGATTTCCGGGCGCGTGAAGGGCATTTTCTTCGACGTGGGCGACCGCGTGAGCAAGGGGCAGATCATCCTCAAGATCGACGAAAGCGAAGCCAACCAGGCGCTGGCGGGCAGCCGGGCGCAATTGTCGCAGGCCGAGGCGGCCCTGCAGAACGCGCGCCTGAACTACGAGCGTGCGAAACAGTTGTTCGAGCAGAAGTTCATCAGCCAGGCCGCGCTGGACAAGGCCAAGTCGGATTTTGAGATGGCGAACGCGCAAGCGGCCGCGAGCGAGGCGGGTGCCCAGCAATCGGCGCTGGCGCAGAGTTATACCTCGGTGATGGCGCCTTACGCGGGCGTGGTGGCGGCGCGCATGGTGGAAATGGGCGAGATGGTCACGGTGGGCAAGCCGCTGATGACCGGTTTCGACCCGTCGCAGTTGCGCGTCATTGCCAATGTGCCGCAAGACAAGCTGAAAGACATCGGCAGCCGTCCCAGCGTGACGGTGGAAGTGCCCTCGCTGAGCCGCTGGATCAAGGCCGCCTCCGTCACCGTGCAACCTTCCGCCGACGTGCGCACGCATAGCACGCAGGTGCGCGTCGATCTTCCTTCCAACCAGGCCAGTGTCTACCCCGGCATGTTCGTGCGCACGCATTTCGTGGTGGGCAAGGTGAACAAATTGCTGATTCCCGCGAGCGCCGTGTTGCGCCGCAGCGAAGTGGTGGCGGTGTATGTGGTGGACGACAAGGATGTGCCGCACCTGCGCCAGGTGCGCCTGGGCGAGGCGAACGAGCAGAACGAGATCGAAGTGCTGGCCGGTTTGAACGTGGGCGAACGCGTCGCGCGTGAAGCAGTCAAGGCCGGCATGGTCGCAGCGGAGAGCAAGCGATGAGCATGGGCGTTTCGGGTCGCGTCGCGCGCATCTTCCTGCATTCGCAAATGACGCCGCTGCTGGCGTTGGTCGCCGTGCTGCTGGGTATCTTTGCAGTGGCGGTCACCCCGCGCGAGGAAGAGCCGCAAATCAACGTCACCATGGCCAATGTGCTGATCGCCTATCCCGGTGCGTCGGCGCAGGATGTGGCGAACACCGTGGCAACGCCGGCGGAACAGGTGCTGTCGCAGATCGCCGGTGTCGATCACGTCTATTCCGTGTCGCAGCCGGGCATGGCCGTGATTTCCGTGCAGTTCAAAGTCGGCGAGCTGCATGTTCCTTCGCTGGTCAAACTTTACGATGTCATCAATTCGCATGCCGACTGGTTGCCGCCCACGCTGGGCGTTTTGCAGCCCATCATCAAGGCCAAGGGTATCGACGATGTGCCGATGTGGGCAGTCACCCTGTGGCGCGAACAGGATGGCGGCGGTGTGGCACTGACCCAGGTCGCGCATGCCATCGAGACGGAACTCAAGCGCGTCAACGGCACGCGCGAGGTACTCACCCTGGGGGCGACGCCGCGCGTGGTGCGCGTGCTGCTGGATCCGGAAGCGTTGAACGCGCACCAGTTGTCGGTGCAGGAAGTGCGCGCGGCGTTGCAGGCTTCCAACGTATCGCAAAGCGCGGGCAATCTGGTGCAGAACAACCGCGAGGTGCTGGTGCAGACCGGCAATTTCCTGAGCAATGCGGGCGAAGTCAGTCAACTGGTGGTCGGCGTGACCGACGGCAAGCCGGTGTTTTTGCGCGATGTGGCCGAAGTGCGGGACGGTGGCGACCAGCCCGCCAGCTATGTCTGGATAGGGCCGGGCGCGGCAGCGGGCGACAAGGATATCAAGGCCAAGGGCGAGTTCGGGGCGGTGACCATCGCCGTGACCAAGAAGCCGGGCGAGAACGCGGTGGATGTCGCCGACAAGCTGCTCAGGCGCGTGGATGAACTCAAGGGCAGCGTGATCCCCGCCGACGTGCAGGTGACCACCACGCGCAACTACGGCGAGACCGCCAACGACAAGGCGATGAAGCTGATCAAGAAGCTGTTCTTCGCCACCTTCGCCGTGGTCGCGCTGGTGTGGTTTGCGCTGGGACGGCGCGAGGCAGTCATCGTCGGCATCGCGGTGCTGTTGACGCTGGCGGTGACGCTGTTCGCCTCCTGGGCCTACGGTTTCACGCTCAACCGCGTATCGCTGTTCGCGCTGATCTTCTCCATCGGTATCCTGGTCGACGACGCCATCGTGGTGGTGGAGAACATCCACCGCCGCCGCGAACTGGCGCAGCACCAGCCCTTGTCCGAGATTATTCCCGAGGCGGTGGACGAGGTCGGCAGTCCGACCATCCTGGCGACCTTCACCGTGATTGCGGCCTTGCTGCCGATGGCTTTTGTAACCGGATTGATGGGGCCGTACATGAGCCCGATCCCGATCAACGCCAGCATGGGCATGCTGATCTCGCTGGCCATCGCCTTCATCGTCACGCCCTGGCTTGCGCACAAACTGGCCGATGCGCACCACGCCGTGGTCAAGGACGAGCGCGACACCAAAATCGCACATTTCTTCCGCGACAAATTGTCCCCGTTCCTGAACCGGGAGCACGGCATCCCGGCTCGGCGCAAGCTGTGGCTGGGGATATTGGGGGCGCTGCTGTTCGCTGTTTCGCTGGCCGTGGTCAAGCTGGTGGTGCTGAAAATGCTGCCGTTCGACAACAAGTCCGAGTTCCAGGTGGTGATCGACATGCCGAGCGGCACGGCGCTGGAACAGACTGCCGGTGCAATGCATGAGATCGGCGCATACCTCGCCACCGTGCCGGAAGTGACGGATTACGAGGCCTATGCCGGAACGTCCTCCCCCATCAACTTCAACGGCCTGGTGCGCCAGTACTATTTGCGCAGCGCGGCGGAACAGGGCGATATCCAGGTCAACCTGCAGGACAAGCATCACCGTTCGCGCAGCAGCCACGAGATCGCCACATCGGTGCGCGAACCGATCGAGAAGATCGCCAAGATATGGGGTGCCAAGGTCAAAGTCGTCGAAGTGCCGCCGGGCCCGCCCGTGATGTCGCCGATTGTGGCCGAGATATACGGCCCCGATTACGAGGGCGCGCGCAAGGTGGCGGTCAAGGTGCATGAGCAGTTTGTTGCCACGCCCGACATCGTGGGCATCGACGATACGGTAAGCGAAGTCGCACCCAAGATGGTATTGCGCGTGATGCAGAGCAAGGCCGCCTTGCTCGGCGTGGCGCAAAGCGACATCGTGGATGCAGTGCAAATTGCCCTGACCGGGCAGGATGTGACGGCATTGCACGATGCCAATGCAAAATATGCCCCGCCGATACGCCTGTCCATGCCGGCAGAGAAGCGTAGCCGCATCGACGACGTGCTGTTCTTCCATCAACCGTCCGATCCGTATGCGGGGTATGCCCTGAAGTGGGACGGCGAATGGCATGTCACGTTCGAGACCTTCCGCGACATGGGCATCGCTTACGGAGTGGGGTTGATCCTGATCTACCTGCTGGTGGTGGCGCAGTTCAAGAGCTATGTCGTGCCGCTGGTCATCATGGCGCCGATCCCGCTCACCATCATCGGCGTGATGCCGGGACACGCGCTGTTCGGCGCGCAGTTCACCGCGACCTCGATGATCGGCATGATTGCTCTGGCGGGCATCATCGTGCGCAATTCCATATTGCTGGTAGACTTCGTCAACCTGCAATTGCGCGATGAGGTGGACTTGCAGCATGCGGTCATCAATGCGGCGGCGGCACGCGCCAAACCGATCATACTGACCGGTTTGGCTGCCATGCTGGGGGCGCTGTTCATCCTCGACGACCCGATCTTCAACGGTCTGGCGCTGTCGTTGATCTTCGGCATCCTGGTATCCACGCTGCTGACGCTGATCGTGATCCCGGTGCTGTATTACGCAACTTTGTACAAGAAATTCCAGTAAAATTCATTCACTAAAAATTTGCCCTCTCCCCAACCCTCTCCCGGGGTGCCCTCTCTCTAACTCTCTCCCGCAAGCGGGAGAAAGGACAAACGAGAAAGGCAATTTCGAACCCTCGGGAGAGGGGGCAACCGAGAAAGGCATAACACTTTGAAGGAGCTTAAAGCATGAACGCAGAACGTATCGTCCGTATTGTTGCAGGTGGGTTTGTCATGTTGTCGCTGGCGCTGGGTGTGGAAGCCAGCCCGCTGTTCGTCAGCCAGTACTTCCTGTTCTTTACCGCATTTGTCGGGCTGAACCTGTTCCAGAGCGGATTTACCCAGATCTGCCCGCTGAACAGCATTCTCGCCAAATTCGGCATCAAAGGCAGTTGCTAAACCGAACCTCACTTCTTTCGATCAAGCTTGCCCACATCAGCCTGGCCTTCGCCGGACTGATGTGGGTTTTGCCTTTTCTGTACTACCACCACGCATATCCCATCACCACCTTCTACCAGGAGTGGGGGGCGGGGCTGCTGGGCTTGTGCGCGTTTCCCCTGCTGCTGACCGGACGTTACTGGCAGGCGCCGGAAGTGCCGCGCATCGTGATCCTGCCGGTCGGGCTGATGCTGGTGTTGATGCTGCAGTTCTTCATCGGGCGCATCTCGTACTTCGATCACCTGATGCTGATGAGCCTGTATTTCCTGTTTGCCGCGCTGCTCATGATGCTGGGTCAGGCGCTGAAGGTCGAGCTGGGCTTGTCCACCGTGGCGACGGTGCTCGCAGCGTTCCTGCTGGTTGGCGCGGAGCTGAATACCCTGGCGGGATTCCTGCAGCACTATCGCTGGGATACGTTCCTGAATCCGGTCGTCACCGTCAAGACGTCGTCTGCGGTCTACGGCAACACCGCACAGCCCAACCACTATGCCAATTACCTTAGCCTCGGACTGATCTCGCTGGGTCTGCTGTATACAAGGCTGTCCTTGCGCGTTTGGCAGGTTGCATTGCTGGCGGCACCCATGCTGTTCGTCATGGCGCTATCCGGTTCGCGCAGTTCCTGGCTTTACCTGGTGTTTACGGCCGGACTGGCATTCGTCTGGCAATGGCGGGACAAATCCCTGCGTCCGCTGCTGCACTTCGCGTTGCTGCTGCTGGTGGGGTTCGGCCTGATGCATTTCGTGGTGCAGATACCCTGGCTGGAAGGCACCACCGGCAGCGTGACAACGACGGAGCGGTTGTTCGGCGGCATGACCGGCGGCAGTATCCGTTTGCAGCTTTGGCGCGAGGGCGCGCTGATTTTCGCCCAGTTTCCGCTGATGGGCGCGGGTTTCGGGCAGTTTGCCTTCCAGCATTTGCAACTGGCGGCGGAAATGCGCAATCCGGCTGTGACCGGCCTGTACAACAACGCGCACAATCTGCTGATGCAAATGGCTGCGGAAGCGGGTTTGGCGGGGTTGGCGGTGCTTTTTGGCACGTTGGGCCTGTGGTTCTGGAAATCGGCGGTTCGCAGCGCATCGCTCACCCTCGATCACTGGTGGGGCTACGCCATTCTGGCCGTGCTGGGCATCCACAGCCTGCTCGAATATCCGCTGTGGTACGGTTATTTCATCGGCATTGCGGCGCTCCTGCTGGGAATGTTCGACGCCGCTTCCTTCCGTCTGGAGTTGCGCAACCTCGGGCGGGTCTCGGTAGCCCTGATGCTGGTGCTCGGGGCGCTGTCCCTGCTGAAGGTATCCCAGGATTACAAACGGCTGGAGAACGCCCTGGTCTTGCGCGGAAAGGCGATCAGGGAAAACAGCCTCATGCCGCGCGCGCAGGAAGAAATGATGGCGGTGAACAAGTCGCCGCTGCTGAGTTCCTATGCGGAAATGTTTATCGCCAATACGATGGAAATGAGCGCCGAGCATTTGCCGGAAAAGATCGAATTGAACGAACGCTCGCTGCATTTCATTCCGACGGCGACGGCGGCGTATCACCGGCCCATTCTGCAGGCATGGTCGGACAGGCCGGAGCAGGCCGGAATGCAAATGGCGCAGGCGGTCTGGGCCTATCCGGGGGATTTTCCGCTGGCCCGCCGCGAGTTGGAGGGGCTGGTGCGCAAAGAACCCGGGCGCTTTGCCCCTCTGTTAGAATCCGCAATCCAAAAACATGAGGAGTATCGACGTGCTGCTGTACCTGCAAAATAATATCTGGACCATCCTGATCGCGCTGACCAGCGGGGGAATGCTGTTCTGGTCCTTTTTCGGCAACCGCCTGCGCGGGATCAAGGAAGTCGACCACATCGCCGCGTTGCAGCTCATCAATCACCAGAACGCACTGGTGCTGGATGTGCGCGAACAGGGCGAATACGATGCCGGGCATGTGCTGAACAGCAAGCTCATCCCGCTGGGCAAGCTGTCCGGACGTATCGGCGAACTGGAGAAATACCGCGAAAAACCCATCGTCGTAGTGTGCCGCAGCGGACAGCGTTCCGCTTCCGCCTGCGCTTTGCTGGGCAAGCTGGGTTTTGCCCAGTCGCATAACCTGAACGGCGGCATCATTGCCTGGCAGAAAGCAAGTCTGCCGCTGGAGAAATGATGGCCAGGATCGTCATGTATTGCACGGAAGTCTGCCCCTACTGCGTTAGGGCCGAGCAATTGCTGCAACGCAAGGGAATAACGGATATCGAAAAGATCCGCGTCGATTTGCAACCCGAGATGCGCGACCACATGATACAAAAGACAGGCCGCCGCACCGTCCCCCAGATTTACATCAATGACGAGCATGTGGGCGGATTCGACGACATGGCCGCGCTGGATCGCGCGGGCAAACTGGATGCAATGCTGAATAAATAACCAATAAGGAAGAAGAACATGACCGAGGCAGCACAAACGAACGCGCAACCCGTCTTCAATATCGAAAAGCTGTACGTAAAAGACCTGTCCCTGGAAGTGCCGCATGCGCCGGCAATCTTCCTGGACCGCGAAAATCCGCAGATCGACGTGCAACTGCACTCGCAGGCAACGACGGTCGAAGAAGGCGTATTCGATGTCGTCGTCACGGTGACGGTGACGGCCAAGCTGACGGGAAAGGACAAGGTGCTGTTCTTGATCGAGGCGAAGCAGGCCGGAATTTTCCAGGTGCGCAACATTCCCGCGCAGGAAATGGAGACGGTGCTGGCCGTTGTCTGCCCCAACATCCTTTATCCCTATCTGCGCGAGGTCGTGTCGGATGTGTCCGTCCGCGGCGGATTCGCGCCGGTGATGCTCAATCCGATCAACTTCGAAGCGATCTACCTGCAGCAGAAGCAGCAGGCGCAGGCGCAAGGCCAGGCTCCCGAGGCCGTCAAGCACTGATGAAGCGCTGGGCGACATTGCTGCTGTTGCTTGCAGCCAGCCCGGCCGCAACAGCGTTCGACTTCGTCTCGGTCGCCGAGCCGGCCATCCTGTACGATGCAAATTCGCTCAAGGCCAAAAAGCTGTTCGTGGCCACGCGCTACCTGCCGCTGGAGCAGGTGGTGGTGCTGGATAACTGGGTCAAGGTGCGCGACAACGCCGGCAAACTGTACTGGATCGAGAAGCGCCAGTTGAGCAGCAAGCGCTATGTCATGGTGACGGTTGCGTCCGCCAACGTGTTGCGCAGTCCGGAAGAAGACGCGGAGGTGGTGTTCAGGGCCACCCAGAAACTGGGACTGGAATGGCTGGGCAATACCGGCAACGGCTGGGTCAAGGTGCGCCACGAAGACGGTACCGCGGGCCATATCAAATCCGACGAAGTGTGGGGCGACTGATGAAAGTTGCAATATTGGGCTCCGGCGCCTGGGGAACCGCCTTGGCTGTCAGCTTTGCGCCGCGCCACCAGGTCACGCTGTGGTCGCGCGAAGCCGGGGAGATCGAGGCGATGGTTCGCGAGCGCTATAACCAGCGCTTCCTGCCGGATGTTCCGCTTCCCGCCGAACTTGGACTTTCCACTTCATTGAACGAGGCGCTAGCCGGTGCCGAACTGGCGATCGTCGCGGTTCCAGTCGCCGGGCTGCGCAGCACGCTGCAGCAGATTGTTAGTCTCTCCCCTCTCTCTAACTCTCTCCCGCAAGCGGGAGAAAGGACAAACGAGAAAAGCAATCTTAAGATTCCTGCCGTGATCTGGGTGTGCAAAGGTTTCGAAAGCGGGACTTCGCAATTTCCCCATCAGATTGCAGAAGAGGTGCTGCCGGCCAGTTTTCCGCGCGGCGTCCTGTCCGGCCCCAGTTTCGCGCAGGAAGTGGCCCGCAGCCAGCCTACGGCCATGACGCTGGCCTCGACCGACGACGAGTTCGCCCAGCGCACGGCAAAAGCCCTGCATCATTCGCGCTTGCGCATCTACTCCAGCACCGACGTGGTGGGAGTGGAGATCGGCGGTGCGGTCAAGAACGTGCTGGCCATCGCCGCGGGCATTTGTGACGGCATGAAAATGGGACTCAACGCGCGCGCCGCCCTGCTTACGCGCGGCTTGGCGGAGATGACGCGGCTGGGTTTGCAGATGGGCGGACGCGCCGAAACGCTGGGCGGATTGTCCGGCGTGGGCGACTTGATCCTCACCTGCACCGGCGACCTCTCGCGCAACCGCCAGGTGGGCATGCTGCTGGCGCAGCACAAGTCGCTGGACACCATTCTCAGCGAGTTGGGGCATGTGGCGGAAGGCGTGTATACGGCGCGCGAAGTGCATCGCATCGCGCAGCAGCGCGGCGTCGAAATGCCGATCTGCGAAGCGGTGTACCGCGTGTTGTATGAAAATCTTCCGGCGGGCAAAGCGGTCGAAGCGCTGCTCAGTCGTCAGCCCGGCAGCGAGTTCCAGTAGGAACCAGGATTTGGGATTTAGGATTTTGGAATTGGGATAAGCAGAATGGAGCCCGCCCCAAAATCCTAGTTCCTAATTCCTAAATCCTGACTCCCTTCAAACCCGCATTGCCGCCACGCCTCAAACACCGCCACCGCCACCGTATTCGACAGGTTCAAACTGCGGTTTTCCGGCAACATCGGCAGGCGCAAACGCCGTTCCGGCGGAATCGATTCCAGCACCTCAAGCGGCAGTCCGCGGCTCTCCGGGCCGAACAGAAAAGCATCCCCGGCCTGAAACCGCACCTCGTGGTAGGGATGCGAGGCCTTGGTGGTGAAGGCGAATAATCGTGCTTGCGGCAAGCTCTTGAGGCAGGCGGCAAGGCTGTCATGCACCTGCATGGTGGCATACTCGTGATAGTCCAGCCCGGCGCGGCGCAGGTTCCTGTCGTCAAGATCGAAACCCAGCGGACGGATCAGATGCAACTGCGCGCCGGTATTTGCGCACAAACGGATGATGTTGCCGGTGTTGGGCGGGATTTCGGGTTCGAACAGGATCACGTTGAACATGAAGAAAATGCCCAGAAGGCTTGTCAGTACAGGGAAAAACGGCTAACTTCCATCCTTGACAGCTAAGGTCAGGAAAAGTCCACAGGGGGAATTATGGCGCGTCCGGAGAAAATCCGCTTAGGCGATCTGCTGGTGCAGCAGAAACTCATTTCACTGGATCAACTCCAGTTTGCTTTGGAGCAGCAAAAACGCAGCGGCCGCAAGCTCGGCCGGGTGCTGGTCGACAATGCCTTCGTCTCCGAAGACCAGATATCCGAAGCCATCGCCAAGCAGCTCAACATCCCCTACATCAACCTGAAGTATTACAACGTCAACCTCGAAATTGTCCGGCGCTTGCCCGAGAACCAGGCACGGCGGTTCCGCGCCGTGGTGCTGGAGGAGCGCAACGGTGCGTTGCTGGTCGGCATGGCCGACCCCACCGACCTGTTTGCTTTCGATGAAATCGGCAAGGTGCTCAAACACGACATCGACCTCGCCGTGGTGACCGAGGGCAATCTGCTGGAAACCATAGACCGCGTCTATCGCCGTACCGAAGAAATCAGCGGCCTCGCGCGCGAAGTCTCGGAAGATCTCGGCGATACCTATGTCGACTTTGGCGCGCTGGGCGATACGGTCGGCACCGAAGAAGCGCCGGTGGTCAAACTGCTGCAGAGCATGTTCGACGACGCGGCCCAGGTGCGCGCCTCCGACATCCACATCGAACCGCAGGAAACGCGCGTGCAGATACGCTTCCGCATCGACGGCGTGCTGCACCTGCAAACGGAAGCGGACAGCAAAATCGCCCCGTCTCTCGCATTGCGCCTGAAACTGATGTCCGGCCTGGACATCTCGGAAAATCGCCTGCCGCAGGACGGCCGTTTCAACATGCGCGTGCGCGACCAGGCCATCGACGTGCGTATCTCCACCATGCCCACGCAGTACGGCGAATCGGTGGTGATGCGCCTGCTCAACCAGAGCGGCAGCTTCCTCACTTTGGACAAGCTCGGCATGCCGCCGGACATGCTCAAGCGTTTCCGCGAGATCATCCAGCGCAGCAACGGCATGGTGCTGGTCACCGGCCCCACCGGCAGCGGCAAGACCACCACGCTGTATGCGGGGCTGGCCGAGATCAACACGCTGGACCAGAAGATCATCACCGTGGAAGACCCGGTGGAGTACCGCCTGCCCGGCATCAACCAGGTGCAGGTGAACGAAAAGATCGACCTTACCTTCTCGCGCGTGCTGCGCTCCGCCTTGCGCCAGGACCCGGACATCATCCTGGTGGGCGAAATGCGCGATGCCGAGACCGCGCAGATCGGCATGCGCGCGGCGATGACCGGCCACCTGGTGTTCTCAACGCTGCACACGCGCGACACCGCCGGCACCTTGTTCCGGCTGGTCGACATGGGGGCGCCAAAATATATGGTGGCATCCTCGGTGCAGGCGGTACTGGCGCAACGGCTGTTGCGGCGCGTGTGCGAAAGCTGTGCCGAAAAACATATCCCCACCCCGCAGGAAGCGGAATGGCTGGAAGCCGAAGGCGTTGCCCGTGGCGACTGGGGCACGCTGCTGCACGGTCGCGGCTGTTCGCATTGCAACGGCACGGGTTACCACGGGCGCCTGGGCGTGTACGAGATGCTGGAAATGGGGCAGGAACTGGTGGAAGCGGCCGCACATGACGACAACCGGCATTTCATGCAGGCTGCCCGCGATCACCTGAAAGGCAAGACCCTGCTCGATGCCGCCCTGCGCGAAATGAAACTGGGACATACCTCGGTGCTGGAAGTCATGCGCATCAGTAACCAGGTGGAAGACTGATGCCGGTATTTGCCTACAAGGGAAGAAGCAACCGCGGCGACCTGGTGCAGGGCACCCTGGAGGGGCTGGACAGCGGCGTCATCGCCGACCAGTTGCTGAACACCGGCATCACCCCGACCGAGATCAGGCAGACCACGCAAGCGGTCCGCAAAGGCAGCAATCCGGAGATCAGCCTGTGGCAGCGGCTGACGGCGGAGAAAAAAGTCGATGTGATGGAGCTGATGCTGTTCAGCCGCCAGATGTACACGCTGCTCAAGGCCGGCGTGCCCATCATGCGCGCTCTGGCCGGTTTGCAGGAGTCGACGCGGAATCCGGTTTTTGCCGCCATGCTGCAGGACATGCGCGAAAGCCTGGATAGCGGGCGCGAACTGTCCATTGCGATGCGCAGGCATCCCAAGGTGTTTTCGCCGTTCTACCTCAGCATGGTGCAGGTCGGCGAAATGACCGGCATGCTGGACCAGACATTCCTGCGCCTGTATGAACATCTCGAATTCGAGAAGGAAATGAAGGAGCGCATCAAGTCGGCGGTGCGCTACCCGATGTTCGTGCTGATCGCGATGGCCATTGCCATCGTCATCGTCAACATCTTCGTCATTCCCGCGTTTGCCAAAGTGTTCGAGGGTTTCCACGCCGAATTGCCGCTGATGACCAAGATACTGATGGGCTTCTCCGGTTTCATGGTGCAGACCTGGCCGATTTTGCTGGCTCTGCTGATCGGCGGGGTGGTCGCGTTCCGTTCCTGGATCAACACGGTGGAAGGGCGCTACAAATGGGATCGCTACAAGCTGCACATTCCCATTGCGGGCAGGATCATCATGAAGGCCACGCTGGCGCGCTTTGCGCGCAGCCTGGCGCTGTCTTTCAAGAGCGGCATCCCCATCGTGCAAGGGCTCAATTCGGTCGGGCTGGTGGTGGACAACGAATTCATGCGCAGCCGCGTCGAGCAGATGCGCGACGGCGTCGAGCGCGGCGAAAGCATCCTGCGCACCGCCACGACAACCGGCGTGTTCAACCCGACCGTGTTGCAGATGATCGCCGTGGGCGAGGAAACCGGCGACATGGACGGCCTCATGTTCGAGATCGCCGGCATGTACGAGCGCGAAGTGGAATACGAGATCAAGACCCTGAGCGCGAATATCGAACCGATCATGATCGTGCTGCTGGGAGGCATGGTGTTGATATTGGCGCTGGGCATCTTCCTGCCGATGTGGGACTTGGGCAAGGTGGCGTTGCACAGATGAGTAACTCCAGGATTTGGGATTTTGGATCTAGGATTTGGGGGCGTGTGCGCTTTGCGCATGACTCTGCTCGATCTGCGATCCCAATCCCCCAATCCCAAATCCTAAATCCCAAATCCTCCAGGGGATTCACCCTGCTCGAACTCATCGTCGTCGTCAGCATCGTGGCGATTTTGGCGGGTTCGTTGCTGTCGCGTATTCCCTTTTATCAGGAACAGGCCGAGAAAGCCGCCATGGAATACGTGGCGGGCGCGGTGCAGAGTGCGCTGACGATCCGCTACAGTGCGTTGCTGACGCGCGGGGCGGCCAGCGATAAAGAATTGAGGGCTCTTGCCTCAGACAACCCGATGGATTGGTTGGCGCAGAAGCCGCACAACTACGTTGGCGAGTATTTCGATCCGGCTTCCCGGGCAATTCCGCCCGGCTCCTGGTATTACGACCTGAAATCGCACGAGCTGGTCTATGCAGTCGACCGTGCGGCGTATTTCATGCCGGGAAAAGGCGGCAAGAAATGGATACGTTTTCACACCCGGGTCGTCTACGAGCCTGCCCTGGGTCGGGCGAAAGCGGGCAAGGAAGTCGTCGCGACCTTGTTCGAGCCGGCAGAACCGTACCACTGGATGGAATGAAGAAAACGAAGATATGAATATCGCCACCAACCCGCTGATCCAATCCTGGCTGTTGCAGTCGTTCGTCATATTCCTGATCGTCGGCAGCTTGGCCGGCATGGGGGTTGGCACGCTGCTGCTGTTGCGGCCGCAAAGCCTGCAACGCTTGAGCGAAAAGCTAAACCGCTGGATATCCACCCGCCACTTGGACCAATCCCTGGAGCGCAACATCGATCTCGCTCCCTGGTTCTACCGCTATCGCCGCGCCAGCGGCATGTTTGCGCTGCTGGGGTCTTTCTACATTCTTTATTACTTCACGATGGGGCTGGACAGGGCAGACGCCATCGCCGGACTGGCCGGGCATTACAAACAGTCTCCTTTGCTGATCGGCTGGTTGCTGGATGCGCTGGTGCTGTGCGCCCTGCTGGGGTCATTGCTCGCCGCATTTGTCGGCTTGTTCCTGTTGCTGCGTCCAAGCATGCTGCGCGATTTCGAGCAGGTGGCAAACCAATGGGTTTCCATGCGCCGGGCGTTGAAACCGATGGAGGTATCGCGAGAAAGCCTGGACAAACAAGTTTTTCAGCGCGGTCGGCTGGCAGGGATATTGCTTTTTTTTGGCAGCCTGTACGTTTTGGTTATGTTGACGATCTGGCTCAGCCATTCCCATTGAGCTTGTGTCGGTAATCCTTTAACCGAATGTCCTAAACCATTGCCGCAAAGCATATTTAGCTTGTAATTTGAGGTAATTTGCACTAGATTGGCTGGGAACTCGGGGGATGTTGGATGCTGCGGCATCGAGGCAAACGGGCGTATTGAAGTAAAACGGGACTGCGGTCCTTAAATTTAGGAGAGACTATTATGAAGAAGCAACAAGGTTTTACGCTGATCGAATTGATCGTGGTGATCGTGATTTTGGGTATTTTGGCGGCAACTGCATTGCCGAGATTTGTTAACCTGCAACAAGACGCACGTGCCGCATCGGCCAACGCCGCCTTGGGCGCGTTGAAAACAGCCGCAGGTTTGGCTCACGCAACGTTCCTTGCCCGCAGTACGGTAGCGGGGGGGACTGTGACGATTGAGGGGCAAACGGCAACCAATACAAATGGCTACCCCCTGTTCTCCGAAATGGCTGCATTGGCGGGTCTTGGCGCCTCAGGTGAAAACTACACAATTTCGACTGCAGGTACCACAGTGACTGCAACTGTGTTGGGCGCTCCTGCAACTTGCACGGCTACCTACACGGAGTCGATAGCTGCCAATACTCCTCCTACATATAGCGCTACGCGGGTCGCTGGCGATTGCTAATTCCGGGTGTGGTAGGTGTGCAGGGTTCTTAATGTAGTGCATTGCACCAATGGAGGGCAATACTCCAGCTTCACGAGCATGAAAAGTTGGAACCACAAGGTGTTTTGAATGAGCAAGGGGGGGCTTCGGCCTCCCTTGTTTTTTGTTAGCAGGCAGCGCATTTTGTTACACTGTGAACCATGGTCAGCAATGGAGGGTGTCATGGAAAAAGCTTTGTTTATTCGTGCCGAATGGGATGACGAGGCTGAAGTGTGGGTCGCCACGAGCGACGATGTGCCCGGCTTGGTTGCCGAGGCCGATACCGCAGAGGCATTGTTGGCAAAGTTGCGCACGTTGATTCCAGAGTTGCTGGATGCCAACGGTTATCCAAATGCAGGGGATGTACCGTTTGAGTTGTTCTCCCGGCGTTTTGACGTGACTCATCGCCAAGCTGCTTGATGGAAAGTTTTACAGCTCAGTTAAAGGCGATTCTGCTTAAGGCTGGATGCCAGTTTGAACGACAGGGCAAGGGCGATCACGAGATATGGTTCAGTCCAATTACCTCGGTGAGATTCCCGGTGGATAGCAAAATTAAATCAAGGCACACGGCGAACGCAGTGTTGAAACAAGCCGGTTTGCCCAAGCGATTCTGATTGTAAACATAAACACAGGGGGACTGCGGTCTCCCTTGTTTTTTGTGGGTCGGTGGCGCATTTGTTACACTGCAATTCAGCGTATTTTCGCGGTTGGAGGGGGTTTTGGTCATGCGTTTGAGTGCTGAAAAAATCGAGGCGACCAAACAAAAAGCCGGTCATGCTTTTGGCTCACGGGAAAATGTGTGTTTGATGGATTCACGGTCGAAAGGTCAACAAGGCTTTACGCTGGTCGAACTGATCGTCATCATCGTTATTATTGGCATCATCTCGGTGACCGCGATCCCGCGTTTTTTCGACAAGAACGTGTTCGACAGCCGCGGTTTTTACGATCAGGTGATTTCCACTTTGCGCTATGCGCAAAAAACGGCGGTGGCGCAGCATCGTCTGGTTTGTGTCGCCTTTGCGGCGGACCGCATCACGCTCACGATTGACGCCAGCATCCCTCCCGACGGGGCATGCGACGCCGCCCCGGCGGGCAATTTAACCGGGCCGTCCGGACAGACCCCCTACACCGTCACCGCCCCAAGCGGCGTGACTTTCGTTGTGCCGGCTGTCGGCACAACTTTCAGTTTCGATGCGCTGGGCAGACCCAGCGCAACACCGGTAATATCGGTAAGCGGCTATTCCACTGCGATCACGGTGGAAGCGGAGACGGGCTATGTGCATTAGACCCGGGCAAACCAATTCATTGGGGTCGCGGCAATGAAAATCGCCGAACTCTTGCATGCGCTATCGGAAGGGCAAGTCCAGTACGTGCTGGTCGGCGGACTGGCAGTTCAATTGCACGGGTTCATGCACTCCACTTTCGATGTCGATCTGGTGCTGGCCATGAACGACGAGAATCTTGTGCGGTTTATTGAGGTAGCCAAGCGATTCGGGTTGACTCCTTCTATGCCGGTGTCGATCGACGCGCTTAGGGATGCCGCCAGGATCGAACAATGGCATCGCGAAAAGGGAATGTTGGCATTTGCCTTGAGGGAGCCGCAAATCGGGGGCGGTGTGGTGGATGTGCTGGTGCGACCCGAGGTCTCCTTTGAACAACTCAAGCGCAATGCGGTGGCGGGAAAGTTGTTTGCACAACAGGTTTGGATCGCATCCATCGATGATTTGCTGGTCATGAAGCGCGCCCGAACCGTCCCAAAAACCACCTCGATATCGCGGCGCTTGAGAAGATCAAACGCGGGGAAGACCCGAATGGCTAAAATCAAAGCGCGCACGCCCGCTACCATCCCGGAGGAAGTGATGCTTGGCCGACTGGCTCAGTCCGAGCAAATGCGGGATTTTTTTATAACAATGTGGCGGCAAAATCCAATATTGGCAAAACAGGGCGGACAAAAAGTGCAGAGCCTGCTGTCGCCGCTGGAATGCGGTGCTGTGCAAGCACCTTCAAGCAAAGGCATAAACAAGCAGCGCGGCATCAGCCTCATCGAACTCATCATGTTCATCGTGATTATCAGCGTGGCGCTGGCCGGGATCATGACGGTAATGAGCATGGTCACCCGCACCAGTGCCGATCCGCTGGTGCACAAGCAGGCGCTGGCCATTGCCGAATCGTTGCTGGAGGAAGTGGAATTGATGCCGTTTACTTATTGCGATCCGGACGATGCGAACGCGGCGTCGGCAACCGCCGCGGTGGTGGGTGGTGCGGGCTGTTTCGCGACGACAGAAGGGGTGGTGATAGGGAATGAGGGGGAGACCCGCGGCGGCGCCACACCATTCGATAACGTGGACGATTACGCTGGATACGCGGTTCCTGTTGTGCCGGATATCACCGGGGCAGGCGGACTTGCCGGATATCCTGCAGTCATTGCCGTGGCGCCGACCGCATTGTTCGGCATTGCGGCAACCGACGCGAACGGAGCCGCGCAGGTGTTGCGGATAACTGTGACGGTGACCGGGCCGGATGGCATTCCAATCGCGGTGGATGGCTACCGTACCCGTTACTCACCGAGAGCCGTGCCATGATGAATAAGCGCCAACACCATGGCTTTACCCTGGTCGAGATGATCATCGTGATCGTCATCACCGGCATTATCGGCGGCATCGTGGCGGTTTTTTTGCAGTTGCCGGTGCAAGGCTACGTGGACAGCGCCCGCCGCGCCGAGATGACGGATACTGCCGATACCGCATTGCGGCGCATTTCGCGCGACTTGCATTTGGCGGTGCCGAACAGCGTGCGGGTGCGAAACGCGGCAGGTGCAGCGACCTGCAGCGGCGCGGAAACGTGTTACCTGGAATTCATCCCGACCGTTGGCGGTGGGCGTTATCGCGCCGACATTGATACAACGGATAGTGTTTGTCCGGGCGGCAATGCGGACGACGATATTTTGTCGTTCGACGCCGCCGATGGTTGCTTCGAAGTTCTGGGCGCCATGCCGCCGGGGGTGGTAGCAGGTGACCAGATCGTGGTTTACAACCTGGGCATACCCGGAGCGGATGCCTATGCCGGCGCCAACCGGCGGGCAGTAGCCGCTGCGCCGGCGGGCAGCGCTATTTCCATTGTGCCTACTGGCGTCCCGTTTCCATTTGATTCCTGCGTGCGGGAAGGCGGGGTCACGGTGGGAGGCTGCCGTTTCCAGGTGGCGCGATTACCGGTGACCTATGTTTGCACGCCGGTTGCAGGTGGCGCGGGCGGAACGCTGGTGCGCTGGCAGGAGGCGGCATTTGTGGCCGCGCCGCAACCGATCGCGGTGCCTGCTGGACAGCCGGTCCTGGCAAACAATGTGAGCGCTTGTAATTTTAATTACGATCCCAGTCTGGCGCCGGCGCCGCGCTCCGGCCTGGTAACCATGCACCTGACCATCAGCGAGGCAGGCGAGAACGTCACCCTGTATGCCGCTACCCATGTGAACAACGTGCCATGAAGACACTGCAAAAAGGATTCAGCATCGTTTCCGCCATCTTCCTGCTGGTGGTGTTGGCCTTTCTCGGCTTGGCGATGGCGACATTCTCGGTCAACCAGCAACAAAGCGCCGCCATGGATGTGATGGGCGCGCGCGCGTATCAGGCGGCACGGGCGGGGGTGGAGTGGGGTGCGTATTCGGTTTTGATCGGCGGCCCCGGTGCTTGCGTGGCGTTGACTCCTTTGCCTGCGGGAACGCTTGCCGGCACGTTGAGCGGATTCGCTGTGGCTGTGACCTGCGCGCCCACCACGGCCAGCGAGGTGGGGACAGCGACGGGCACGGTGACTGTGTACGATCTGACTTCGACTGCCACGCAAGGCATCGTCGGACAGCCGGATTATGTCGAGCGGCGGATACAGGTCAGCATCGCAAATTGAAGAACTCGATCTGCGTAACGCGGGCTGGCAGTGCGCATCAAGATCGAAGGAGATGAAGATGAAGCAAAACACTAAATTGCTGTTTCTGGGATTGGCGCTGCTGGCCGGTGCGGCAGAAGCAGCGACGGCCACATTCACGGCCAACGGCAACTGGACTGCGCCTGCAGGGGTGACATCGGCCACGGTCGAGGCTTGGGGGGGCGGCGGCGCCGGTGGCGGGGCGACGGGCAATCCGGCCAAGGGTGGCGGCGGTGCGGGCGGGCAATATGCGAACAGGGTAGTCACGGTCGTTCCCGGTAATATTTACGCTGTCGTGGTCGGTGTGGGCGGCGCGGGCGGAACGGGCGACGGCGCTGCCGGCGGCGATTCCACTTTTGCCGGAATTTCAGTTGTGGCCAGGGGCGGGGCGGGCGGAACGGGTGCGATAAACGGGGTCGCCGGTGTCGGTTCTGCCGTCGGCGGGGTGGGCGATCTCGTGTATGCGGGGGGCAGCGGTTCGGATGGCTCGGTGGGTGGGGCTTGCAATAACGGCGGCGCGGGCGGCGGCGGGGCGGGCAGTACCGGAGCGGGCGGCAATGCGGCTGGAAATACGGCCGGAACGGGCACTGCGACGGGGGGCGGTGATGGCGGTGCCGGACGGAATAACAGCGGCAACGGCAATGCCGGTAACATTGCCGGCGGTGGAGGCGGCGGCGCCTGCGCGGAAAACAATACTGACCGCAACGGCGGCGCGGGCGCGCGCGGCCAAGTGACCATCACCTACGCCAGTGTGCCCACCGTCACCACCGATGCGGCGACAACCATCACGACTACCGGCGCGCTGCTGAACGCCACGGTCAACGACAATCTGGCCGATACCGCCGTCACTTTTCAGTACGGTTTGACAGTCGCGTACGGCAGCACGGTCACGGCCTCGGTCAGCCCGCTGCTGGCGGGCTCGGGGGCGACCGGCATGTCTGCAACCGTATCCGGCCTGCAATGCAACACGACCTATCATTTTCGCGGCGTCGGGGTGAACGTGATCGGCACGACCAACGGCGGCGACCTGACCTTCACCACGCTGGCCTGCCCGACCGGCGCTTCGGTCACGGCCAGCCCCGGCGCGTGTGTCGATGTGGCGGGCATAGGCAGCAGGATATGGACGACACTGGATGCCGATGTCAGCGACAACACCTACGCGACGACCACGCTGGGCGATAACCAGCAGAGCCACTATCTGGAATGCACGGGCTACGGTTTCGCGATACCGGCCGGTGCCACCATCAACGGCATCACGGTGAACGTCGAGCGCAGCGCGACCGGCGCGAATTCCCCGATACGCGACCTTGCCATGCGCATCGTCAGGGCCGGCGCGATCGGCGCAACCGATCGCTCGACGGCAACCACCTGGCCCATTACCGATACCGTTGAAGCGCACGGCGGCGCGGCCGATCTGTGGGGGCTGGGCTGGACAGCGGCAGACATCAACAGTGCCAATTTTGGCGCGGCGCTGGCAGCTTACAAGAACGGCACCAACGGCGGCACCTTCACGGTCAACGTGGACCACATGCCGATCACCGTCAACTACACCCCGGCCACCCCTTGGGTCGCTTCGATAGACCGCGTGAGTTCCAATCCCACGGCGGCCAATACTTCGGTGTCGTGGGATGTGCTGTTCAGCGGCAATGCGACGGGCGTGGACGCTTCCGATTTCCAACTGGCGATGGGTGGCTCCGCGACCGGCGCCACCATCACCGGCGTGACCGGCAGCGGCAGGGTATGGACGGTCACGGCGAACACCGGCACTGGTGCGACCGGCACGCTGGGCCTGAATCTGGTGGACAACGATACGATTATCATCGGCGGCGTCGCGCTGGGCGGGGCGGGTGCGAACAACGGCAACTTCACCGGGCAGGTCTATACCATCGAGGTGCCGGTCTGCAGCGGGACATACATCTTCTGCGACGATTTCGAACGCGCCAATCCGGGTGCGGTGGGGAACGGCTGGACCATCACGCCGGGGCCTGCTGCGGACTGCGCCGGGGTGGCGGGCAATACCGGGTGCGCCGGCATCGACACCGATATTCCGCCGTTCAACGCCACGACCAACCGGGCCAATCCGACGCGCTCGATGTTCACGCGTTGGAGCATCGTCTCGGTGGACAGCCGCACCATCGACCTGTCGAGTTATCCGTCCGCCCTGCTCAGTTTCTGGATGCGGCGCGGCGGCGACTCGTTCAGCGAATACCCGGAAGCGGCGGGCGAGGATTATCTGGTGCAGTATTTCGCCAATGACGGCACCTGGAAGGTGCTGGCGCAATATCCCACCGGGGTCATGCAGGGCCAGGTGTTCACCCCGGTGATCCAGTTGCCGGCGAACGCGATGCACGCGAACTTCAAACTGCGTTACTACCAGCCCGCGGGCAGCGGGGATGCAAATGGCGGTACCGGAGGCGGGGCGGCGGGCGTCGTCGGCTACGACTACTGGCATATCGACGACGTCATCATCCGCGATGCGCCGGAGAGCAGTTACGTCGGCGCGTTTTGCGACAACTTCGAGGCGGGCCTGGGGCGCTGGAGCATCTCGGCGGAAGGCGCGCCCGGATTGCCGCCCGCAGTGAACATCGGCGATGCCGGACTGAACACCACGGATTTCCTGTCGGCCACGCACGAGCTCGACATGCGTTGGGGCTATGTGGTGGCATCGACGCTGCGCACCGACATGACTGGCGTGAACGGCAACATCACTTACTGGATCAAGAGCGGCACCACGGCGGTGCGCGACCCCGACGCCAACGAGGATCTGCTGGTCGAATACCGCAACAGCGCCGGGACATGGACCACGCTGGCGACTTATCTCGGCGCCGATGTGGCGGGTACGATCTACAACGGCAGTCATGTCATCCCGGCCGATGCCCAGCACACCGGCTTCCGCCTGCGTTTCCGCATGCTCAACGGCAGCGCGTTCGACAACGACTATTGGCATGTGGACGATGTCTGCGTCGGTGCATCGCTGACCAATGTCGATCTGGCAATCGCCAAGTCGCATACCGGATCGATCATTCCGGGCGCGAATGCGACCTATACCCTGACGGTGAGCAATCCGGGCATGAGTGCGCTGGCGGGCACCATTTCCGTGGTCGATACCCTGCCGGCCGGAATGAGCTATCAATCTGCCTCGGGCACGAACTGGACCTGTTCGGCGAACGGCCAGGATGTCACCTGCAGCTATGTCGGCACCCTGAACGGCGGGGCGACGGCGCCCGCGATCACGCTGATCGCGGCGGTCGACGCCGGGGCATCGGGCACGCTCACCAACACCGCAACGGTTTCCGGCTCCGCGCCGGACAGCAATTCGGCCAACAACACTGCAACCGACACCGTCATCCTGAGGCCGGGTTTTGCGTTCACCGACGGCCCGTGCGTGCATGGTCTCGCTTTTGGCGATCCGTCGCAGACCTGTAGTTTGATTAACTGGTCTCCCCAAATTGCTGGCCAGAACTTTGCGAACGTGTACATCACCCGGGTGAATACGCTGCAACGACCCTCGCGTTATGTCGTCGACACCACGGTCAACCTGGAATTCGGACTGTCTTGCCATAATCCTGCGAACAACGCGGGGGTGAGTGCCACCTTCTCGGCGGCGGGGAGCGCGTTGCCTGTCTGCACGTCGAACGGCGCCGCTCCAACCGCATGGTCGACCGGGGGGAATGTGACTTTCCTGGCGAACACCACCAGCGTCGGCCCATTCGCTTTCAACTATGCCGATGTCGGGCTGGTGGAGCTTCACGTGCGCAACAGTGCGGATACGACGCAGACCGGCACGAGCGGCCAGTTCGTGGTGAGACCGGCCGGTTTCGTGCTGTCGGCGATCCGGCGCACCAGCGACAACTTTGCCAATCCCGCCGCAGCCGATGCGACAGGGGCGGCATTCGTCAAGGCGGGCGAAGCGTTCAGCGTAACGGTCAGGGCGGTGAACAGCCTCGGCAATACCACCCCCAACTACGGAAACGAGACGACCGCGGAAAGCGTGCAGCTGACGCAATCCCTGGCGGCGGGCCTGGGATTGACCCAGAATCCGGCGCTGTCCGGCACTTTCGGCAATTTCGGGCTTGATTGTGCGGGCGGTGCGGGAACCGCCGGAGTGGCTTGCGGCACGACCTTCACGTGGGGCGAGGTGGGCATCATCACGCTGACCCCCAGTGTGGGCGACGGCGATTATCTGGGCGCAGGCAATGTGACCGGCACCGCGAGCGGCAACGTGGGGCGGTTCTATCCGGACCACTTCGACACGGTGGTAACGACGGCGCCGATGACATGCGGCGCGCTGACGTTTGCCACCGCATGCCCCGGCGGCGGCTGGCTGGCGTATTCCGGGCAAGCCTTCACGGTAGAGGTGACCGCCAGGAACTTGGCGGGCGGGGTAACGCAGAATTACACTTACTCGGCGACGCCTGCCAACAATTTCGCCAGGGACGTGACCTTGAGCGCAGTCGATTCAATCGGCGGCGCAGCCAATGGCGCGGGCGCAATCTCCGCCGGGACGCCGATGGCGTCGACTGTATTTGCAGCCGGTGTCGGTACGCTCGGTACGCCGGTATTCACTTTCACCACCACCCCCACCGTACCGACCGATGTGTTTGTGCGGGCGACGGATGGCGAGACGACTTCGTTGCGCACCGTCGCGACCGATTCGGTGGAAGGCGGGCTCAAGGTGGTGAGCGGACGCCTCAAGGTGTCCAACGCTTACGGCTCGGAGCAGTTGCCGCTGCCGGTTACGGCGACGGTGCAATACTACAGTGCGGCCGGGGCTTGGCCGATTTGCTCGGCCGATAGCGTGACTTCGTTCAATACTGGAACGAACCTGGTGGTGAACATCGTGAAAAATCCGCTGACCGCCGCCAATGTCACCGTACTCAATGCCGGGGCGGTTACGGTCGCCAACGGAGTGAGGGCGTTCACGCTGAACCGCCCCGGAGTCAATGGCAGCGCCGATGTCAGCCTGAGTTCGCCCGCCTACCTGCTGAGCGTCGCCGGACGCGTGACCTTCGGCGTGTACAAGGGGGCGAACCAATTCATCTATATGCGCGAGACTTATTGATGTCCTGTTTTTGACAGGCGGAGCGCCGGTTCGGGTCTTTTGATTTCACGGATTAGCCGTTATTTGTCGGAATGCTGTCAGCCGCTGTCCGAAGCCGGACATCGGTTGGTAAAAAACCCCTTGACAGCAATGAGTTAGTGAATTAAGTTCACCCCAATTATGGAAATGCCCCAATTCTTCAAGCTATTCAAGCAAAGCCGCCGCGCCAGCGGGTGGGTCGCCGTCGTCACCGGCCAGCGGGGGGTGCATATCGCGCAGGCCAAGTATGTGGGGCTGCGTCCGCAAGTGACGAAATGCAATTTCTATCCGCTGGCCGAGATTTCCGCGTCCGCCCTGGAAAAGGCGCGCAAGGACGCGCAGCCCGACGAGGCCAGGTTCACCACGCTGCTGTCCGCCAACGAATACCAGATGATGATGGTGGACGCGCCGAATGTTCCGGTCGACGAACTGAAGACCGCGATCCGCTGGAAGATCAAGGATGCGCTGAGCTACCACATCGACGACGCCACCATCGACGTGCTGCAGATACCGATCAACAAATATGGCGGCGACCGCCCGCAGTCCCTGTACGCGGTAGCCGCTTCCAATGAAACGATACGCAAACGTATCGGTCTGTTCGAAAAAGCCAAAGTCGACCTGAGCGTGATCGACATTCCCGAGATGGCGCAACGCAACATTGCCGCCCTGTTCGAGATCGAGGGACGCGGCCTGGCGATGCTGGCGCTCGGCGACGAGGGTTGTTTGCTCACCATTACCTGCGACGGCGAGTTGTTTCTCGCGCGCCGCATCGATATTTCGCTGGGGCAGTTGCAGGATGCGGACGAGAACCTGCGCCAGCAGTATCTGGACCGCGTCGAGCTGGAGTTGCAGCGCTCACTGGATTATTTCGACCGCCAGTTCCACCACATCCCGGTCAGCCGCCTGCTGCTGGCCGCCCCGGAAACGCTGGGGCTGGACAAGATGTTGGCGAACAGCCTGGGCCTGCCGGTGGAAATGCTGGATCTGGCGCAAGGTATGGATATTGTGGCGGTGCCGGAAATGTCGGACAGCGAATTCGTTTGCCACGCCCTGCCGGCCCTGGGCGCGGCATTGCGTCAGGAAAAGAAGGCGCTATGAGCCAGCAGATCAATCTGTTCAACCCGATTTTCCTGAAACAGAAAAAGTATTTTTCTGTGTTTACGATGGCGCAGGCATTGGGCTTGATCGCGCTGGGTTCGGCATTGTTCTACGGCTATGCGGTGTACCAGGTGGCGCAACTGTCGAAGCAGGCGGATGAAATGGGCAAACGCTATACCGCCGAGCAGGCGCGCCTGGCCAAATTTTCCGGCGAGTTCTCGTTGCAGCGGTCGGCGCAGATGCTGGAGGACGAATTGAAGCAACTGGAAGCGCAGGCGAAGCTGCAGGACGAAATGCTGACCCTGCTGAAGAGCGGCGCCATCGGCAATACCGACGGCTATTCGGAATTCATGCGCGCTTTCGCGCGGCAATCGATCAACGGGCTGTGGCTCACCGGGTTCAATATCGTCGGCGACGGCACGCAGATGAGCCTGAACGGGGCGGTGGTGAATCCACAACTGGTGCCTTCGTATATCCAGCGCCTGGGCCGGGAGAAAGTCATGCGCGGCAAGACGTTCTCGACCCTGCAGATGCAGCAGCCGGAGAAGGACGGCGACCGGCTCGTGCCGCGCTATGTCGAATTCACCCTGCGCTCGAGCGCGATTGCCGAAGAGGCGAAGAAATGACGGCGCAAGAACAACTCGACAAGATCGTCGCCAAAGTGGACGGCATGTCCCTGCGCGAACGCGTGCTGATCTTTTTCGCGGCCGCGTTCCTGCTGGTGTCGCTGATCAATGCGCTGTTTCTCGAACCGTTGCTGGACAGGCAGAAAAAACTTTCCGCGCAGGTCGTGCAGCAACAGGAAAAGATGAAGGAAGTGCAGTCGCAGATCGCCAACCTGTTGCAGGCCAAGCAGGCAGACGCCAATTCGCCGCAACGCGAACGCATCCGCGTTTTGCGGCAGCAGCTCGACGAGGGCGCGTCCTATCTGAAAGAGCGCCGCGACAAATTGGTGCCGCCGGAAAAAATGGCCGCATTGCTGGAGCAGGTTCTCAACAAGAATGGGCGTTTGCAACTGGTGGCGCTGGAGACCCTGCCGGCAAGCTTGCTGATCGAGCCTGCCGCCGATGCGGCAACCGCACAGGCTGAAAGCGCCGTCGAGGCGATCGGATCGGACAAGCAGATATACAAGCACGGCGTGCAGATCACCGTGCGCGGCAGTTATGCCGACCTGCTGCAGTACCTGACCGCGTTGGAGGGATTGCGCACGCAGATGTTCTGGGGCGTCGCGAAAATGGAAGTGATCAAGCACCCCACGGTGGAACTGACGCTGACGCTCTACACGCTGAGCCTGGATAAGACATGGTTACAGGTATGAAAATGCTGCTGGCAGTCTTGCTGCTGTGTGTGCCGCAACTCGCGGCGGCAGAGCCGTTGCCGGATCCGACGCGGCCTTCCATCGACCTCGACAGCAGCGGCACGGGCGGGGCGGCGGACGCGGTGCCCGACGATGCGGTGTCGCGCGGATTGCAGTCCGTCATTATCTCGCCGCAGTACCGGGCGGCGATCATCAACGGCGAAACGGTGGCTCTGGGCGGCAAAGCGGGCGATTCCAGGCTGGTCGAAGTGCGCGAAAGCAGTGTGGTGCTCCAGAATTCCCAGGGACGGCGCGTGGTGGAGCTGTTCCCCAAAGTGATCATGAAAAAAAACGGGACGGCGCAGCAGGAGAGCGCCGTGCATAAAAATGCATCCGGGCAACCGAACTTGCCGGAAAGCGCTGCAGGAGGAATCAAATGAAACGTGCATTGGGATTATCGGCGTTGCTGCTTTTGTCGGCCTGCGCCAGCAGCGGGAACAAGAATCTCGCGGCAGACAGGATCAACCAGGAGATGGATGCCGCCGTTGCCGCACCCGTGGCGGCCAAGCCGGAAGCGGTGGACCAGGCGCTGTTGCCGCCGCTGGCCGTGCCCAATGCCCAGGCCGACGACAAGCCGACGGAAACCAAGTTCGACCTGTCGGTCAACAGCACCCCGGCCAAACAGGTATTCACGGCGATCGTTTCCGGCACGCGCTACAGCGTGCTGGTGAATCCGGAAGTCAGCGGGAACATTTCGCTCACCCTGAAAGATGTGACGGTGTTCGACGCGCTGGAGGCGATACGCGAGATTTACGGATACGACTACAAGGTGGACGGCGCCCGTATCTACATCCAGCCGCTGACGTTGCAGACGCGCATGTACCAGGTGAATTACCTGACCGGGCAGCGCGACGGCAGGTCGTCGGTGCGTGTTGCTTCCGGGTCGGTGGCGGACGTGGTGCAAAGCAGTTCGTCCGGCGGGCAGCAATCGGCGGACACCCAGACCAACCGCGACAGCGCCCGCATCACGACCACCTCGAGTTCCGATTTCTGGGACGACCTGATCAAGGCATTGACGGCCATCGTGGGCAGCGAAAAGGGGCGCAGCGTGGTGGTCAGCCCGATGTCGGGCGTGATCGTGGTGCGCGCCATGCCGGATGAGTTGAGGAATGTCGCGACCTATCTCAAGGCGGCGCAGATATCCGTCGACCGCCAGGTGATCCTGGAGGCCAAGATCGTCGAAGTGCAACTGAACGAATCGTTCCAGTCCGGCGTGAACTGGGCCATATTCAAGAACGGCGCCAACAGCGGCCTGTCCTCCGGCCAACTGTCGAACGGTTCCAGCCTGTCCACGCTCGGCGGAGCCGTCTCCAACGAAATTCTCTCCTCGACGCCCGGGACGAATCTGGTAGCGACAGCGGCAAACGCCTTGCCGACAGGCGCCGCCGCCGGAACGCTGTTCGGTCTGGCCTTCCAGACCAGCAATTTCGCGGCACTGCTGAATTTCCTGGAAACGCAGGGCGATGTGCATGTGCTGTCCAGCCCGCGCATTGCGACGTTGAATAACCAGAAGGCGGTATTGAAAGTGGGCACGGACGAATTCTTCGTGACCAAGGTGACCGGCGGCAGCGTGACCGGCGCTTCGGGCACGACATCGGCCACGTTCACGGCGCCGACGGTGGAAACCACCGCATTTTTCTCCGGCATCATGCTGGACGTGACGCCGAAGATCGACGAGAACAACGAGATCGTATTGCACGTACACCCCTCGGTCAGCAAAGTCGGAACGGTCAACAAAACCATCAGTCTGGGAAGCACGTTCGGGAATTTCAATCTACCGGTTCCTTCCAGCACGATTTCCGAGACCGACAGCGTGGTGCGCGCGCGCGACGGGCAGATTGTTGCCATCGGCGGTTTGATGCGCCAGGCCGAGACCAACGACGATTCCGGTTTGCCGGTGTTGCCGAAATCGGTATTCGGCCAGACCAGCAAGGTTACCGAAAAGCGAGAACTGATCATCCTGCTGAAGCCGACCGTGGTGGACAGCGACAGCGACTGGTCGGACGACATTGCGCGCAGCCGCGACCGCATGAGCAAGATGTCCAGATAGCATGTACCAGGAGCATTTTGGACTGCGCGAGTCGCCGTTTTCGCTGACGCCCGATACCAGCTTTTTCTTCGCCTGCACCAACTACCAGGAGGGATTGAACACCCTGCTGGTGGCGGCGCGCACCGGCGAAGGGTTCATCAAGATCGTGGGCGAGGTCGGCAACGGCAAGACACTGTTGTGCCGCAAGTTCCTCGCCACCCTCAGCAGCGACCGCACCACCACCACCGACATCGGCACGCAGGACGGCGGCACCAGCGGCCGCCATGCGGCGAAGTTCATTACTGCCTACATTCCCAATCCTTACCTGGAGCCGCGCAGCCTGTTGCTGGCGCTGGCGGACGAGTTCCGCATGGAAATCGATAATTCTTTCGACCAGCACCAGTTGCTGAAGGAACTGACGCGCACCCTGCTCAACTTCGCGCGCGACGGCAAGCGCGTGCTGGTGTGCCTGGACGAAGCGCAGGCGATGCCGCTGGAAAGTCTGGAGGTGCTGCGCCTGCTCACCAACCTGGAGACCGAGAAACGCAAGCTGATGCAGGTGGTGTTGTTCGGACAGCCGGAACTGGACGAGCGCCTGAAGCAGAACTCGGTGCGCCAACTGCGCCAGCGCATCAGTTTCCAATATCAACTGAATGGTTTGCATCGCGACGAGATGGATCGTTACCTGCGCCACCGCCTGGCCGTGGCCGGGTATAAGGGCGAGACCCTGTTTGATTCCGGCGCGGTGAACCTGCTGCACCGGGTGACGCGCGGCACGCCCAGGCTGGCGAACATCATTGCGCACAAGGCAATGATGCTGGCCTATGCGGAGGGGCGTCAGCAAGTGCAGGCGCGGCATGTGCGCAAAGCGGCGGCGGATACGCCGGAATCGCGCAAGGACTGGATGGTGTGGGTCTGGAGTCTGGGTACGCTGGCGCTGGTTTCCGCGGTGGCCTTGTTTGCACTCTCGCTGCAATGAGCATCGTCAATCAGGTATTGAACGAACTGGAGAAGCGCGGGGCCAACGCGCCTTTGGGCGAAGCGACGCTGCGCCCGGTGCCGCCGCGCAAGCAATCGTATTTGCCGATGTACGCATTGTTCGCGGTGGCGCTGTTGATTCTGCTGGCTGCGCTGAAGTGGTTTCTGGAGCGCAACGAGACACCGCCACCCGAACGCGTTGTCGCTGCGGCGCTGCCGATGGCGGATGCGGTGCCTGCATCCTCCGGCACGGCAGGCCCGGATATCGCTTCAGCTTCGGCAGCAGCCGAAACGATTGCACTTTCGATCGCGAGTGACGTAGCCGATGCCTCGCAACCCTACGCGAGCCTGCGCGGCAAGCCGCTGCTCGAAGTGAAGAGCGAAGACGAGCCGGTTGCCGCACCCGAAACGAAGAAGGTCGCGCAGCAAAAACCGCAACCGGCGGCGGACAGCATCGCGGAATCCGGCGAGGCGCTGGCGGAACAGGCTCCTGAAGATCTGCAACTAAAGAAGATCAGCCCGCAGCAACAGGCCGAGTACGAATTCCAGAAAGCCAATCGGGCCGTGCAGGAAGGCAGAATGGACGAAGCGCTGGCGGGATACAAGAATGCCCTGCTGGCCGATCCGACCTACAAACCCGCGCGCCGCGGTTGGGTGGGGGCGCTGCTCGGCCTGAAGCGCAACGACGAGGCCGAACGTGTGCTGCAAAAAGGGTTGCGACACGATTCGCACGACACCTGGTTTGCCATGTTGCTGGCGCGGCTGCAGGTGGAGCGCGGGGACTTGCCGTTGGCGCTGCAGACCCTGCAGAACACGTTGCCTTTTGCCGAGGGACAGGCCGACTACCAGTCTTTCGTGGCCGCCTTGCTGCAACGGGAGAACCGGCATGAGGAAGCCGTCGAACGCTATCGAATCGCGCTGAAACTGGCGCCCAACAACGGGGTGTGGTGCATGGGGCTGGGCATCTCGCTGCAGGCGCTGCAGCGCGGCGAAGAAGCGCGTGCCGCCTATCAGCGCGCGCTGGCAACGAACACCCTGAATCCGCAGTTGCAGGCGTTTGTGCAGCAGAAGCTCAAGGAACTTTGAGCATGCAATTCCGCGAGCATGTCATTCCCTTTGGCCCGGATATTTCATGAGGCAGTTTTTGCAGGAGCCCGGCTTGCCGGGCGATTTTGGGGCAGGGGCGGTCAGTCAGTTGTCGTGCGGCAATGTCCGCGCCACCACCCAGGCGCTGACTTCGCGTGCGCCCGCCTGTTTCAAAGCACGCGCCAGTTCCCCGATCGAAGCTCCCGTCGTCATGACGTCGTCCACGATGGCAACGTGTTTGCCGCGCACGTCGGCATCGGGCTTGCAGGCGAAAGCCTGGCGCATGTTCTTGTCGCGCTCCTTCCACGGCAGCGAGGATTGCGGCGGCGTGTTGCGCACCCGTTCGCAGGCATTGCCGAGCAGCGGAATGTTCAGGCCTCGCGAAATGCAGGCGGCGAGCAGCAGCGACTGGTTGAAGCCGCGCTCCCGCAACCGTGCCGGATGCAGGGGAAGGGCGATCAGGCAATCGGGCCGGGCGGTCACCTGCTTCATCAGCGCATTGCCAAGATAATTGACCAGGATCAGGCGATCCCTGAATTTCAGGGACTGAATCAGCTTGTCTACCGGAAAGGCGTAACGATAGGCAGCCACGGTATGGTCGAACGGCGGGGGGTGTTTCAGGCACGCTCCGCACACGTTGCCCTCCGGCGCGGGCAGCGCGCAAATCGGGCAATGTGGTGCGGACAGGCGCGGCAATCCGGCGTCGCAGGCGGCACAGCAAATGCCGTCGTAACTGCGTGCGCCGCACAGCAAACAGGGCTGGGAGGGCAGCAGGCGCGCAAATCTTGCGCCGATGTCAAATGGGGAATGAGGTAAAATGAACAAGTCGATCCGATCCTGATGCTGTTCCGGGTTGAGGATACGCTTTCTTTCATTTTACGTGCTTATACCTTTATGCAAAACCAGACCGCCAAACTCGCCGAACCCCAAACCAGCCAAACTCACTGGACCGTCGAACAAATAGAAGCGCTGTTCAGGCTGCCCTTCTCCGACCTGATGTATCTCGCGCAGCAAGTGCACCGCGAACATTTTGACCCGAATGCGGTGCAGCTCTCTACTTTGCTGTCGATCAAGACCGGCGGCTGTTCCGAAGACTGCGGCTACTGCACGCAATCTTCGTTCCATTCTTCGGTCGAGAACAAGAAGATGCTGGAACTGGACGAAGTGGTGAAGGCCGCCAAGGCCGCCAAGGAAGCCGGCGCTGGACGCTTCTGCATGGGTGCCGCCTGGCGCGAACCCTCCAAGGAAGACATGAGCGCCGTGCTGGAAATGGTCAGGGAAGTGCGCGCTCTCGGCATGGAAACCTGCGCCACGCTGGGCATGCTCAACGACGAGCAGACCGAACAGTTGAAGGATGCCGGACTCGATTACTACAACCACAACCTGGATACCTCGCCCGAGTTCTACGGCAACATCATCACCACCCGCGACTACCAGGACCGCATCGCCACGCTGGAGCGCGTGCGCAAGGCCGGCATGAGCATCTGCAGCGGCGGCATTATTGGCATGGGCGAAAACCTGACCCAGCGCGCCGGGCTCATCGCGCAACTGGCCAACATGGATCCCTACCCGGAAAGCGTGCCGATCAACAACCTGGTCAAGGTCGAAGGCACACCGCTGGCGGACGCGGAAGACCTCGATCCGCTGGATTTCGTGCGCACCATTGCCGCGGCGCGCATCACCATGCCGAAAGCCTATGTGCGCCTGTCCGCCGGGCGCGGGGAGATGAGCGACGCGGTGCAGGCGTTGTGCTTCCTGGCCGGCGCCAATTCCATTTTCTACGGCGACCAGTTGCTGACCACGGGCAATCCGGAAGTCGACCGGGACCGGGCGCTGATGGGCAAGCTGGGCATGTATCCGCTGGCCGACAAAAACTACTAGCCACAGAGAACACAGAGTACACAGAGAAAGGCAAAAGCAGAGCGCTTCATTCTCTGTGCTCTCTGTGTACTCTGTGGCAAAAAATGCCTTTTACAGAATTACAAACCGAACTGAATGAGCGCGCCGCACAAGGCTTGTTGCGCAGCCGGTGCACGCTCGTCACCGCGCAGTCGCCGCATATCGTTGTGGAAGGAAAACCCTACCTCGCTTTCTGCAGCAACGACTACCTCGGTCTCGCCAGCCGTCCCGAACTCGCCGCGGCACTGCAGCAAGGCACGCAGCAATGGGGCGTCGGCGCGGGCGCCGCGCACCTGGTGAGCGGGCATTTCGGCCCGCATCACCAGCTCGAACAGCAACTCGCCGCCTTCGTCGGCAAACCTGCCGCGCTGCTGTTTTCCACCGGCTACATGGCGAACCTCGGCGTGGTGCAGGCGCTGGTCGGCAAGGGCGATACCGTGTTCGCCGACAAGCTCAATCACGCTTCGCTTAACGATGCGATGCTGCTGTCGCGCGCGGCAACCAGACGCTACCGGCACGGCGACATGGCGCAGTTGGCGCAACTGCTGGCACAAGCCCAAAGCGGCAGGAAACTGGTCATTACCGATGCGGTGTTCAGCATGGACGGCGACATGGCTCCGCTGCGCGAATTGCTGGCCTTGTGCGAGCAGCACGACGCGTGGCTGTATGTTGACGACGCGCACGGCTTCGGCGTGCTGGGCGAACAGGGGCGCGGCTCGCTGGCGCATTTCGGTCTCGTGTCGGCACGTATCATCTACATGGCGACGCTGGGCAAGGCGGCCGGCGTTTCCGGCGCGTTCGTCGCGGCGGAACAGGTGGTCGTCGATACCCTCGTCAATCATGCGCACGGCTATGTCTACACCACCGCCACACCGCCGGCCTTGTCGGTTGCGCTATTGCAGAGCCTGCGGATGATCGCGCAAGGCGACGGATTGCGCGCGCACCTGCATCGGCTTGTTGCCAGATTGCGCCGGGGCCTGTCCGGTCTGCCCTGGCAACTGATGTCGTCGGAGACGGCGATCCAGCCGCTGCTGATCGGCGACAACCAGCAGGCGTTGAAACTGAGCGAAGCACTGCGCCAGCGCGGCATCTGGGTCGCGGCGATCCGTCCGCCCACCGTGCCGCAGGGCACGGCACGGCTGCGCATTACCCTGTCCGCGGCACATACCGACGCGGATGTGGATCAACTGATTGGTGCATTGCATGAGCTTGCATGTTGAAGTGACAGGCAGCGGTGCACCGCTGGTCATGTTGCATGGCTGGGGGATGCATGGCGGAATCTGGCGCGATGCCGCCGAAATGCTGGCGGCGGATTTTCAGGTGCATAACGTCGATTTGCCGGGGCATGGGCAGAGCACTTTCCCCTCTCCCGCTGGCGGGAGAGGGGCTGGGGGAGAGGGTGGTGCGGAGTCATCCCTCTCCCTAACCCTCTCCCGCCAGCGGGAGAGGGGACTGGGTTCGCTGGACTTCATTGTGAATGAACTGTCTTCAGCCTTTCCGGAGCCGATCAACCTTTGCGGCTGGTCGCTGGGCGGCATCATCGCGCAGCACTGGGCAGTGCGCGCACCGGAACAGGTGCGGCGCCTGGTGCTGGTGAGCAGCACGCCGTGCTTTGCCGCACGCGCGGATTGGGCTTTTGGCATGCCGCAGGAAACACTGGCGCAATTCGCTGCCGAGCTGGAGCAGAATCACTCAGCCACCCTGCGCCGTTTTCTTGCCTTGCAGGTTCGCGGCAGCGAGGGCGAACGCGAACTGCTGGGCGCATTGCGCGAAAAGCTGTTCAGCCGCGGCGAACCTCGTTTGGAGGCGCTGCGCGGCGGGCTGGCCATTCTGCGCGATGCCGACTTGCGCGATGCATTGCCGCAGATTGCGCAGCCAACGCTGGTGATCGCGGGCGAGCGCGACAAACTGACGCCGCCGGAAGCGTCGCGCTATCTGGCACAATCGCTGCCGCATGCGCGCGCGGTCGTGGTTGCCGGTGCGGCGCATGCGCCGTTCCTGTCGCACCCTGAAATTTTTGTTGAGCAGGTACATGGCTTTTTGAAAAACAATTAGCCACAGAGTACACAGAGTTCACAGAGAAAAACCGCTGCTCAAAATATATCCGCGGAAATCTCTGTGAACTCTGTGTTCTCTGTGGCAAGAAGGTTCTGGTAATGAATGAATATGAAATAGACAAACGCGAGTGCGCCGCGCCTTCAGGTTTTGTAGGGTGCGTTTACGCACCATTGAGTTATTGGTGCGCAAACGCACCCTGCGATGATGTCTGGATATAGGGATGAATGAGTTCGAAATAGACAAACGCGAAGTGCGCCGTGCCTTCAGCAAGGCGGCATCGACCTACGATGCTGCCGCAGTAATGCAGCGCGAGGTATGCATCCGCATGCTGGAGAAGCTGGACGTCGTCAAGCTGCGGCCGCAGCGCCTGCTCGATGTCGGCAGCGGCACGGGCTGGGGCACGCGCCAGCTCGGCGAGCGCTATCCGCACGCCGACATCGTCGCGCTGGACATCGCCATCGGCATGTTGCAGGCGGCGCGCGGCACCTCGGGCTGGTGGAAAAAACTGTTCGCCGGGAAACGCGAAAGTTACCTGTGCGCCGATGTCGAAGCGCTGCCGCTGGCGGCGCAAAGCGTGGACATGGTGTGGTCCAACCTGGCCGTGCAGTGGTGCAACGACCTGCCCGCCACTTTCGTCGAACTGCACCGCGTCATCAAGACCGACGGGCTGCTGATGTTCTCCACCTTCGGGCCGGATACGCTGCGGGAACTGCGCGTTGCCTTCAACGGCGTGGATGGCTACAACCACGTCAACCGCTTCGCCGACATGCACGATATCGGCGACATGCTGGTGGCAGCAGGCTTCGCCGCTCCGGTGATGGAGATGGAAAAGCTCACGCTTACCTATAATGACGTCAAGTCCGTGATGCAGGACCTGCGCAGCATCGGTGCGCACAACGCCACCGCGGGCCGCGCGCCCGGCATGATGGGCAAGGCGCGCTGGGCGCATATCGTGCAGAATTACGAAACCTTGCGCCGCGGCGGCAAGTTGCCGGCGACGTTCGAGATCGTCTACGGGCATGCGTGGAAAGCCGACCCCAAGGTGACGCAGGACGGGCGAGCGATAATTCGAACGAACTTCAAGTTATGAAGAACAACTTTTTGCCACAGAGAACACAGAGCACACAGAGAGATATGCGCGCTGCTTTTGCCTTTCTCTGTGCACTCTGTGTTCTCTGTGGCTTAAGGGTTTAAAGATGAACTACTTCATTACCGGTACCGACACCGGCGTCGGCAAGACGCTGGTGAGTTGCGCGCTGTTGCATGCGTTTGCAGCGCAGGGCAAGCGCGTGGCCGGTTTCAAGCCGGTGGCGGCCGGTTGCGATGAGGACGATCACAACGAAGACGCCAAGCGCCTGCGCGCCGCGAGCAGCATTCAGGCCACTTACGGCCAGATCAACCCCTATTGCTTTGCGCATGCCATCGCGCCGCATCTTGCCGCGCGCCACGCCGGGTCGCGCATCGACTTTTCGCGCATTCTCGCTTCCTACCGCGAACTGGCCGGGCAGACCGACGAGGTCGTGGTGGAGGGGGCGGGCGGGTTCTGCGTCCCGTTGAACGAGAAGCAGGACAGCGCCGATCTGGCCAAACAGCTTGATCTGCCCGTCATCGTGGTGGTGGGCATGCGCCTGGGCTGCCTCAATCATGCCTTGCTGACGCTACGCGCCATTGCCGATTACCAATTAGAATGCGCGGGTTGGGTGGCCAACGTGCTGGATGCCGGGATGCCCGCGTTACAGGAAAACATTGCCGCCCTGCGCGAACGCATCGCGGCGCCGCTGCTGGGGGTGATCCCGCACATGGCTGCGCCGGACGCCAGGGAAGCTGCGGGGTGTCTGGATTTGGGGTTACTGGATAGAAAAACGATTGATCCGCAGATTACGCCGATTGACGCAGATTCAAAACGGCAGATGCCATAAATCGGTGCCAACCGGCGAAATCCTCGGATAAGGTTCTTATGATTGATTTCAGTTTTATCGCGGTGTTCATTGTTGGCCTGCTCGGCGGCGTGCATTGCCTGGGCATGTGCGGCAGCATCGTCGGCGTCTTCACCGCGCAAATGTCGAAGCCCTCTCCCGAACCCTCCCCCGCGAGCGGGGGAGGGGCCAACCGTCTTGCCCCAGCAGGGGCAAGGGATCGTCGTCCTTCTGCGCGCTGGCCGTTCCACCTGGCCTACAGCGGCGGCCGCATCGCCAGTTATGCGCTGGCCGGTGCGCTGGTAGGCGCAATCGGTCAGGCGGGTTTGCTCATGCGCGATGTGGCGCCGGTGCAGCATCTGCTGTTTGCGTTGTCGAGCATCATGCTGGTCGCACTCGGCTTGTATCTGGCCGGCGTGTGGGGAATGGTGCGGCGCATGGAACATCTGGGCAGCGGCCTGTGGAAGCGTCTGCAACCGTTTACGACCCGGCTGTTGCCGGTGAACACCGTGCCGCGCGCCGTGGGCCTGGGCGCGCTGTGGGGCTGGCTGCCGTGCGGCCTGGTGTATAGCGTACTCGTCGCTGCGTTGGCGAGCGGCAGCGCGGTACAGGGCGCGTTCATCATGCTGGCCTTCGGACTGGGGACGCTGCCCAATCTGCTGGCGATCGGGCTGTTCTGGGAAAGCATCAAGGGCTGGGTGCAGTCGCCGCAGGTGCGCATGGGGGCCGGCGCACTGGTCGCTGCTTTCGGCGTTTACGGCCTGATCAAAGTGGGATACACCTTTGCGGTTCACGGGTGGACGGGGGCGTGTCATGTGGCGGCATAATTTGCTTCTGTTGGTTGTGTCCCTGCTCCTTTCCGCCTGCGGCGAACAGAAACTCCCCTCGCCGTTCAAGGCCAGCGATGTCAGCGCCCAATATGCGCAAGCCGACTTCCGGCTCAACGAGGCGAGCGGCAAGCCGGTCAACCTGACGGATTATCGCGGCAAGGTCGTGGTGTTGTTTTTCGGTTATACGCACTGCCCGCAGATATGCCCCACCACGCTGGCCGACCTGGCACAGGCGATGCGCCTGCTGGGCAAGGACGCGGACAGGGTGCAGGTGCTGTTCGTCACGCTCGATCCGGAGCGCGATACGCGCGAATTGCTGGCGCAATACCCGCCCGCGTTCTACCCCACCTTCAAGGGCTTGTCCGGCGACAGTGTGGCGACGGCCCAGGCGGCGCAGGCATTCGGTGTGATCTACCAGAAGCAGCCGGGCAATAATGGCGGCTATGATCTGGATCATTCGGCCGGCACCTATCTCATCGCGCCCGGCGGCAACCCGGTGCTGCTGTCGCCTTACGGCCAGCGCGCCGACGTGCTGGTGCACGACATCCGGTTATTGCTGGCATTCAAATGATTTCCCTGTCCGATCTGTGGCGCTTCGAAATCGACGAGACGAATCTGCCGATTCGCGTCGAGCAGATTCGCGCCCGCATCAGCAGTTATCCGCTGATGCTCGTGTCGGAAGTGATACTGGCGCCGCTGTTGGCGCTGCTGATGTGGGACAAGGTTCAGCACGGCATGCTGCAGGCCTGGCTGGTGGCGGTCTTTTGCATGATTCTCACCGAGTTTTATTTCTGGCGCAGCCGCCGGTCGCAGGCGAAGACGGTCGAGCAAAACCAGGTCTGGGATCGCCTGTTCCGGCGGTTGACGGGGCTGGCTGCCCTTATCTGGGGCAGTGCCGGGGTGTTCATGTTCGTTCCGGGCGATCTCGCCTACCAGGCCATGCTGATTTGCGTGGTGATGGGATTGTCTGCGGGCGCAGCGACCAGCAACCCGTTCCACCCGCCGTCGATGTTCATCTACCTGATCGCCATCATCCTGCCGATGCTGGGGCGGCTGGCGTGGGAGAACGATACGACGCACTGGATCTTGTTCGGCATGTTGAGCCTGTTCTGCATTTTCGTGTTCAAGTCCGCCGTGGAACTGATCCGCACCTTCGAACAATCGCAGCGGCGCAGGTATGAGAACGAGCGTTTGGTCGGCGCCTTGCTGGAAAGAAAACGCGAGGCGGAGGCGTCGCGCATCGAAGCCGAGCAGGCCAGCCAGGCCAAATCCAAGTTTCTCGCCACCGCCAGCCACGACCTGCGCCAGCCGCTGCAGGCGCTGCGCCTGTTCAGCGATGCCCTGCAGGACACGGCGAAAGAAAAGGATACCGTGCGCCTGGCCGGGCAGATCGGCAAATCGGTCAGCGCGCTGGTCGACATGTTCGACGACCTGCTGGACGTGTCCCGTCTGGATGCGGGCATTGTCGAGCCGCGCAGGCAGCATTTCATGCTGGGTAACCTGTTCGACCGCATCTATGGCGACTTCGCGCCGCTCGCACAGTCAAAAGGACTGAACTTCCAGTTGCCGCTGTGCGAGCGGCGCGAGTGCGGCCTGGACAAATATTGCAACGTGGTGGTCCATAGCGACCCCTTCCTGCTGGAGCGCATGTTGCGCAACCTGATCTCCAACGCCATTCGCTATACCGACACCGGCGGCGTGGTGCTGCGTTGCGTCTGCATGCAGGGCAGGGTTTTGCTGGATGTCGTGGATACCGGCATCGGCATCCGGGCAGAGACCATGCCGCACATCTTCGAGGAGTACTACCAGGCCGACAATCCGCACCGCGACCGGCGCAAGGGGCTGGGACTGGGCTTGGCCATCGTGCGCCGCATCGAAGGCCTGCTGGAATGCAAAGTGCGGGTCAAGTCGGAGCCCGGCATCGGTTCGGCGTTCAGCTTCGAAGTGCCGTTGGGCGACACCTCGAATCTGGCGCAGCCTTTTGTCATCACCCATTCGCAATACGACCTCACCGACATGGTGGTGGCGCTGGTGGAGGACGACCAGGATATCCGCGAACAATCGGCCGATCTCATGGAGCAATGGGGTTGCAGGGTGGTGGCGGGCGAGTTTGCCGAGGATGTGATGCGCAAGCTGGATATCGCCGAACTCAAGCCGAACCTGCTGGTGTGCGACTACCGGCTGCCGCACGGCATGACGGCGATTCACGTCATCCAGCGCATGCGCGAACTGTGGGGCAGCGAATTGCCGGCAGTCGTGCTGACCGGCGACACGGCCAGCGAAACCCTGCAGCAGATCCACGACAGCGGCGCGATCCTGCTGCACAAGCCGATCGCGCCAATGCGGCTGCGGGCAATGATGTATTTCGCCCTGCACGGTGAAAACTAGATGGCCTTGTCGGGAGTGGTATGATTGCGGGCGCAAATGGACGGAGGTACAAAGATGAAGATTAAGGTGTTGATGGCGGACGACCACGCGCTGTTTCGCGATGGTATGCGTTATGTGCTGCAGCAACTGGCCGACGAGGTCGAGATACTGGATTCGGGCAGTTTCCAGGATGCCCTGCAACTGGTGCACGACAATCCCGATGTCGACCTGGCGTTGCTCGACTTGAACATGCCCGGCAGCGAAGGCGTTCCTTCCATCCAGTTCTTCCATCTGCGACATCCCGATATTCCGCTGGTGGTGGTCTCCGGCTCCGACCACCGCGACGACATCGAAAGCGTGATGGAATCCGGCGCGATGGGTTTCATCTCCAAGATGTCGTCCAGCAAGATCATGCTGTCGGCGTTGCGCATGGTGCTGGAAGGCGGCGTCTACCTGCCGCCGCAACTGCTGCAGCAGGCGGTGAACAACGTCGACCAGGGCGAGGCGCTGACAAACAAGCGCTCGCAACGCGCGGCCAAGTTCGGCCTCACATCGCGCCAGCTCGAAGTGCTGACCTACCTTGCTTCGGGCCTTGCGAACAAGGATATCTCCAAGAAAATGAATCTGGCCGAGGGTACGGTGAAAATCCATACCGCTGCGGTCTACCAGGCCCTGCATGTCAACTCTAGGCTGGAAGCGGTCAGCGCCGCGCGCCGTCTGGGATTCTTGCCCCCGGCACCCAACGACTCCGAGGGAATTTAATGGCGCTACCCGCAAGCCCCAGCCCGCCGTTGCCCGAGCGACTGCTCGGCCTGATACGCGAATCGCGCTGGCTGCTGCTGGTGGCCGTTGCGCTGTACCTGATCCTTATCCTGTTTGGTTATGACCGTGTCGATCCGTCCTGGTCGCACAGCGTCAGCGGCGGAGCAACGCATAATCCCGGCGGCACGTTCGGCGCCTGGCTGTCCGATGTGCTGCTCTACCTGTTCGGTTTTTCCGCCTGGTGGTGGGTCACGCTGATGCTGCAGCGCGTGTGGGCGGGCTATCGCCAGATGCGCGCCGACAGCCTGTTCGACCAGCGCGCGCTGTGGGTGTCGTTGCTGGGCTTTCTGGTGCTGCTGTTTTCCAGCAGCGCGCTGGAAGCCTTGCGGCTCTATACCTGGAAAGTCGCTTTGCCCGATGCTCACGGCGGTATGCTGGGTGCGGCGCTGGGCGGTGCGCTGGCGCAAGTGCTGGGATATATCGGCGCCACCCTGTTCCTGCTGGCGTTGATGGTGGCGAGCTTCAGCCTGTATACCGGCTTGTCCTGGCTGCGCTTCGTCGACTGGCTGGGCGGCGTGCTGGAAGAAAGCTATTTGTGGGCGCGCAACACCTGGCAGACCTGGCAGGACAAACGCATCGGCGAACAGGCGATGCAGGAACGCAGCCTCGTGGTGGAAGAAGAAAAGAAGCGCGTGGAAGAGCACCAGCCCATCCACATCGGGATGCCCGTCTACGAAGTGCCGCGCTCCAAGCGCGTGGAAAAGGAAAAGCAGGTTTCGCTGTTCGCCGACCTGCCCGATTCCGACCTGCCGCCGCTGCACCTGCTGGATGAGGCGAAGCAGCAAGTCGAGGTCGTTTCCGCCGAGACGCTGGAATTCACCTCGCGCCTGATCGAGCGCAAGCTCAAGGATTTCGGCGTCGAAGTCAAAGTGGTCGGTGCCTATCCCGGCCCGGTTATCACGCGCTACGAGATCGATCCCGCCGTGGGCGTGAAGGGCAGCCAGATCGTCCACCTGGTGCGCGACCTGGCGCGCGCGCTGTCGGTGGTGAGCATCCGCGTGGTCGAGACCATCCCCGGCAAGGCCTATATGGCGCTGGAACTGCCCAACCCGAAACGCCAGATCGTGCACCTGTCGGAAATACTCGGTTCGCAGGTGTATGCCGAAATGAATTCCGCGCTGACCATCGCCATGGGCAAGGACATCTCGGGCAAGCCGGTGGTGGCCGATCTGGGCAAAATGCCGCATGTGCTGGTGGCGGGTACCACCGGCTCCGGCAAATCGGTGGCGATCAACGCCATGATCCTGAGCCTGCTGTACAAGTCCACACCGCAGCAGGTGCGCCTGCTGCTGGTCGATCCCAAGATGCTGGAGTTGTCGGTGTACGAAGGCATTCCGCACCTGCTGGCACCGGTGGTCACCGACATGCGCCAGGCCGCCGCCGCGCTCAACTGGGGCGTGGGCGAAATGGACAAGCGCTACAAGCTGATGTCGGCACTGGGCGTGCGCAACATCGCCGGATACAACCAGCAGGTGCGCGATGCCGTCAAGGCCGGCAAACCGCTGACCAACCCATTCAGCATCACGCCGGAGAATCCCGAGCCTCTGGAAGAGCTGCCGTTCATCGTGATCTTCATCGACGAACTCGCCGACCTGATGATGGTGGTGGGCAAGAAAGTGGAGGAACTCATCGCACGCCTGGCGCAGAAGGCGCGCGCCTCCGGCATTCACCTGGTGCTGGCGACGCAGCGTCCCTCGGTGGATGTGATCACCGGCCTGATCAAGGCCAACGTGCCGACGCGTGTGGCGTTCCAGGTGTCGAGCAAGATCGACTCGCGCACCATCCTGGACCAGATGGGTGCAGAAGCACTGCTGGGGCAGGGCGACATGCTTTACCTGCCGCCGGGCAGCGGCTATCCGCAACGCGTGCACGGCGCCTTCGTCTCCGACCAGGAAGTGCACCGCGTCACCGAGTACCTCAAGGCGCAGGGCGAACCAAACTATATCGAAGGCGTGCTGACTTCGCTGGATGAGCCCACCGATGGCGAATATGACGGTGGAGGCGGGGATGCCGAAGCCGATGCGCTGTACGATCAGGCGGTCGAAATTGTGCTCAAGACAAGACGTCCCTCCATCTCGCTGGTACAGCGCCACCTGCGCATCGGCTACAACCGCGCCGCGCGCCTGATCGAGGCGATGGAAAAGGCCGGGCTGGTGTCGCCTATGCAGGGGAATGGCAACCGCGAAGTGCTGGCACCCGCAAGACAAGAATGAAAGTAAGGATTTAGGATTTGGGAATTAGGATCTGGATACGCATCCTGTCCTCCCAAATCCCAGTTCCTGAATCCCAAATCCATTTCAAAGAGCCATGAAACGTAAACTTATCCTTCTCGCCCTGTTTGTTATTCCCCTGGCGACGCATGCCGCCGCCACGGATAAACTCAAATCCTTCATCGCCGCCACGCATTCCGCCCAGGCCAACTTCACCCAGGAAGTGCTGGACAAGAAAGGCAAACGTATCCAAAGCTCGTCCGGCACCATGCAGTTCGAGCGCCCCGGCAAGTTTCGCTGGGAATACCGCAAACCCTATGAACAACTCATCGTGGGTGACGGCAAGAAATTCTGGATGTACGACCTCGACTTGAACCAGGTCACGGTCAAAAAACTGGATGCCGCGCTGGGCAGCAGCCCGGCGGCATTGCTCTCGGGCAACAACGAGATCGAGCGCGACTTCCGTCTGAAGGATATCGAAGACCGCGACAGCCTGGAATGGCTGCAAGCCACGCCCAAATCGGCCGAGTCGACGTTTGAAAAGATACTCATGGCGTTCAATGGCAAATCGGAACTGGTGGTGATGGAATTGCACGATGCTTTCGGCCATCGCACGGTTTTGCGGTTCACCGACTTGAAGAGCAATCCTTCGCTGCCACCTCAACGCTTCCAGTTCATACCGCCCAAGGGGTCGGATGTGCTGGGTGATTGATTCATTTGGAGGGAGGGTGCGAATGAAAAATCGCGTCATTAACGTCAAAGGTGCTGAGGTCACTATTTCAACCCGTTTCGGGCAGGACTATATTTCCCTGACGGATATGCTAAAGGCCAAGGATGGCGATTTCTTTATCTCTGATTGGTTGCGGAACAGAAACACTGTCGAATTTCTGGGGATATGGGAGTCTGTATATAACCCCAATTTTAATTATGGCGAATTCGCCATAATTAAAAGTCAGGCTGGATTGAACAGCTACAAGATCAGCGTTAAGGAGTGGGTGGAAAAAACTAACGCAATCGGGTTGCAGGCATCTGCGGGCAGATACGGCGGTACCTACGCTCATAAGGATATTGCGTTTGAGTTTGGGATGTGGATTAGCGCGGAATTCAAGATATACCTCATCAAGGAATTCCAGCGTCTCAAAGACGAAGAAGCCAGTTCAAAATCGCTGGAGTGGAGTTTTCAGCGTACCTTGTCCAAGGTCAATTACAAGATTCATACCGATGCGATCAGGGAACGACTGATTCCGCCCCGTTTGACCAAGGCGCAAACGAACGTTATTTACGCCAGTGAGGCAGATTTGCTGAACGTTGCGTTGTTTGGTTTCACGGCTGCGCAGTGGCGACAGGCGAATCCGGATTTGGCTGGCAACATGCGCGACTTTGCCACGCTGGAGCAGTTGGTGGTGTTGTCGAACCTGGAAAGCATCAACGCGGTGCTGATTCACCAAGGCCTTGAGCAGTCCGTAAGGCTGACGCAATTGAACAATATCGCCATTGGTCAGATGCAGTCATTGTTGGGCAATAGTGCGGTCAAACGACTGGCGGGGGGTGGGAAATCCGGGAAAACACAAGCATGACCGACCTGTTCCCCCCCAACCAACCCGCCGCACCGCTCGCCGAACGCCTGCGGCCCAAGCACATCGACGAAGTCATCGGCCAATCCCATCTATTGGGCGAAGGCAAGCCGCTGCGTCTCGCGTTCCAGTCCGGCAAGCTGCACTCCATGATCCTGTGGGGCCCGCCGGGCGTGGGCAAGACCACGCTAGCGCGTTTGATGGCGTCCGCCTTCGATGCCGAGTTCGTACCGCTCTCGGCGGTGCTGTCCGGGGTGAAGGACATCCGCGATGCCATCGCGCAGGCCGAGCAGACCTTGCAGCAAAGCGGCCGCCACACCATCCTGTTCGTGGATGAAGTCCACCGTTTCAACAAGTCGCAGCAGGATGCCTTCCTGCCCTTTGTCGAGCAGGGCCTGGTTACCTTCATCGGCGCGACCACCGAGAATCCTTCGTTCGAACTGAACAACGCGTTGCTGTCGCGCGCGCAGGTGTATGTGCTGCAATCCCTGTCCGAAGCCGAGATGGGACAGTTGTTCGAGCGCGCGCTGCAAACGGCCTTGCCGGGAATCTCGTTCGATGACGCGGCGCGGGAACGCATCATCGGCTATGCGGATGGCGATGCGCGGCGGCTGCTTAACGTGCTGGAACAATTGCAGACCGCCGCGGCGGCAGCAGAAAAAACAGGCATCGACGCCGCCTTCCTCGACAACACGCTGGCGCAAAAACTGCGCCGTTTCGACAAGGGCGGCGAGGCGTTCTACGACCAGATCTCCGCGCTGCACAAATCGGTGCGCGGCTCCAACCCCGACGCCGCCCTGTACTGGCTGGTGCGCATGCTCGACGGCGGCGCCGACCCGCGCTACCTGGCGCGGCGCATCGTGCGCATGGCGTGGGAAGATATCGGCCTGGCCGACCCGCGCGCCATCCAGTTGTGCAACGATGCCGCCGCCACCTACGAGCGTCTCGGCTCGCCCGAGGGCGAACTGGCGCTGGCGCAGGCCGTGCTGTATCTCGCCGTCACCGCCAAGTCGAATGCGGGCTACGTCGCGTATAATGCGGCCCGCGCCTTCGTCAGCCAGGACGGCTCGCGCGAAGTGCCGCTGCACCTGCGCAACGCACCGACCAAATTGATGAAGCAGTTGGATTACGGCAAGGGCTACCGTTACGCGCACGAAGAAGCAGAGGGTTATGCGGCGGGAGAAACTTATTTTCCCGACGGCATGCCCGAGGTAAGTTTCTACGAGCCCACCGAAAGGGGGCTGGAAGCGAAAATTGCGGAGAAGCTGGCGCATTTGCGCGAGCTGGATGCAAAGGCGAAAATAAAATGAAAAATGTAGGGTGGGCACGGTGTTGTGCCCACGCGGTTAACGCCAACGATCAACGCGTGGGCACAAAGACGTGCCCACCCTACGCAAGATTGATTTTGACTTTGAGGTTCTCATGTTGGACATACAAACATTACGCAATGACCTGGCTGCGACAGCGGCACGTTTGGCGACCCGCGGTTACACACTGGATACCGCCAAGTTCGAGCAACTCGAAGCCGAGCGCAAAACCATCCAGACCCGCACGCAGGAGTTGCAAGCCAAGCGCAACGCAAGCTCCAAACTGATCGGGCAGGCCAAGGCCAAGGGCGAAGACACCACGGCAATCATGGCGGAGGTGGGTGCGCTGGGCGAAGAGCTGAAACAACTCGAAGCCAAGCTGCCGCTGCTGTTGCAGGACTTGGACGCGTTCCTCGCGGTCATCCCCAACGTGCCGCACGCCTCAGTGCCGGAGGGCAAGTCCGAAGCCGACAACCTGGAAGTACGTAAAGTCGGCGAGATTCCGAAGTTCGCTTTCGAGGTAAAAGACCACGTCAGCATCGGCGAAGGCCTGGGCGGTCTGGATTTCGAAACGGCCACCAAGATCGCCGGTGCGCGCTTCTCGTTGCTGAAAGGCCCGCTGGCAAGATTGCACCGCGCGCTCGCGCAGTTCATGCTCGACACCCACACCGAGAAGCACGGCTACACCGAGACTTATGTGCCCTACATGGTGAACGCGGAGTCGATGCGCGGCACCGGGCAGTTGCCGAAGTTCGAGGAAGACCTGTTCCGCATACCGCGTGTTGTGGGTGACGACGGGGTGGAGAAGAATTTCTACCTCATCCCCACCGCCGAAGTCCCCGTGACCAACATGGTGCGCGACGAGATCGTTCCGCTGGAAAAGCTGCCGATGAAGTTCGTGGCGCACACGCCGTGCTTCCGCAGCGAGGCCGGTTCCTACGGTCGCGACACGCGCGGCATGATCCGTCAGCACCAGTTCGACAAGGTGGAACTGGTGCAGATCGTCCACCCGGAAAAGTCCTACGAAATGCTGGAAGAATTGCTCGGCCACGCCGAAACCATCCTCAAGCAACTCGGCCTGCCGTACCGCGTGGTCAAGCTGTGCACCGGCGACATGGGCTTCTCCGCCGCCACCACTTACGACATCGAAGTGTGGCTGCCCGCACAAAATACCTACCGCGAAATCTCGTCCTGCTCCAATTTCGAAGCGTTCCAGGCGCGGCGCATGCAGGCGCGCTTCCGCAATGCGGCCGGCAAGCCGGAGCTGGTGCACACCCTCAACGGTTCCGGCCTCGCCGTGGGCCGCACGCTGGTGGTGGTGCTGGAGAACTACCAGCAGGCCGACGGCAGCGTGAAGGTGCCGGAAGTGCTGCGTCCCTACATGGGCGGGCTGACCTCCATCAACGCGATCTGATCGCCGGGAGCGCTTCGCTCCCTGTTTTCTGCGTTTCGTCGCTTTACGCTCCCATCGTTGATGCGGCCTGTTTAGAGTGCTTTCATCACAGCCAAGGGGAGCAACGATGAAACGATCCTGTATGCGCAGCGCGCTCACTGCATGCCTGCTGTCATTGTCTTTGGCAGGGCATGCCGAACCAGAGCCGGGCGCACAACCAAAACCAGACGCTGCAGCAGACCAGCAGCGTTGGGCAGCCTTCCCGGTCATCGCCAGCAGCCCGGAAACCGGCCAGATGCTGGGTGGCATGCTGTTCTATTTCTTTCCGGCGGACGGGCCGGGAAAGCAGGCATCGACCATCGACACCATGCTCTTCGGGACGACCAAGGGGCAATACGCACTCCAGATTTCTCCGAATGTCTTCTTCGACGCCGGGCGCTATCGACTGAATGCGATGGTGAGCCGCAGCCTGTGGCAGGCAAACTATTACGGCATCGGAGCCGATTCCCCCGATGTCGCCGATAAATACAAGTCATCCTTGCTGCAGGGCAGCCTGACCCTGGAACGGCGTTTCAACGAAACCTTCGTGCTGGATATCCTCGGCGTGTTCGACAAAAGCCGGACAACGCTGCAGGGCGGGGGCCTGCTGGAAACGGGCCGTGTCCCCGGTTCCACCGACGGCACCTACAACGGTATGGGCGTGGAAGGTGGCTACGACACGCGCGACAACACCAACTCCCCCACCGAAGGCGTCGTGGCGCGCTACCGTTACGTCAACTACACCGCCGGGCTGGGCAGCGATCTGGCCTTCAGCCAGCAGAACTGGGATTTCCGCTATTTCCGCAAGACCGACGTGGTAAGGGACTCGGTACTCGCGCTGGCCGCCACCGTCCGCCGCGCCTACGGCGACGTGCCGTTCCGCTATCTCTCTTCGCCGGATGGCACCCTGATCCTGCGCGGCATCGAGAACGGCCGCTACCGCGACAACGACATGCTCGCGCTGCAATCGGAATTGCGCGCGCCGATACACGGCAGATTCTCCGGCACCGTATTCGCCGAAGCCGCCAAGGTTGCGCCGACGCTGGGCGACATGGGCGCCAGCCGCCTCATCGCCAGTGTGGGCGTAGGCTTCCGTTATGCCCTGAACCCGAGCCAGCGCTTCAACGTGCGCGCCGATGTTGCCTGGGTCGACCACGGCATGAACGGGATCATCAATGTGCGGGAAGCGTTTTGAGGGGCGGACGGCTTCAAGAGCTTCCCTAAATCTCCGCCTTGAAATATTCTGGTGCAACCTATGAACCTGTGCGCCGCCCTTGAACTTCCTCGCCCACGCCCTGCTCGCCGGTGACACGCCCGCCCTGATCGTGGGCGGAGTCGTCGGCGACTGGATCAAAGGCACGTTGCCCGGGGCTTTGCCGGGCGACCTGGCACAGGGCGTCGCCCTGCATCGCGCCATCGACCACTTTGCCGAAACGCATCCGGCCTTCAATCGCAGCCGCTCCCGCGTTTCGCCGGAACGCAGACGCTATGCCGGCGTGCTCGTTGATGTGTTCTACGACCATCTGCTGGCGCGAAACTGGGCCGCCATACACAGTCAGCCGCTGGATGAGTATTGCGAAGCGGTTTATGGCTTGATCCGCGAACGGCTGAACGAGCTTCCCGCTTCCGCACATCCAGCATTGCTGCTGATGGCGAAAGAGGACTGGCTGACGAGTTATGCGCAAATCGACGGCATCGCCGACGTGCTGGCCCGCATGTCGCGCCGCGCCCGGCAACCGAATCCGCTGATGCACGGCGAACAGGAGTTCCTTGCGGACGCCGATGGATTTGCCGGGGACTTCGATGAGTGGCTGGCCGACACTGGCGAGTTCTGTCGGCAGTGGGGTTCCGGCAGGTCGCCGCCGCAACAACAGGCATCAACCTGAAAAAACCCAGTTAGCCACAGAGCACACTGAGATCACAGTGGAGAAACAAACGGTTGTCTCAAAATTGCGATTCACCTTTCGGGTGAGTCCGCGAAACATGGGGAAACCGCTTCGTTCTCTGTGAACTCGGTGGCTTGAATTAAGGTCTTCAGGATCAATCAAGGCCGGCATTTGTACATTTGAAAAGCGCGCTTGCCGAGTTCCGGCGACTCACCCTTCACGACCGTATCAGCCCCAACGTCTACCGCATAATTGCGTGCCATTTGATACATATTGGCTTCCACGTCTTTTTCAGCACGCGTGATTCCGGTAATTCCCGCTTTGGCAAAAATGCTGATCGTGGTTCCCCCCTTGGGCTGGCAACTGCCAACTTGGTCTGCTTCCGCCAAAGACACCCGATCCGCTCCCTCGCGCACCCCGATGATGGCGCTGGCACATCCACTCAGTCCGGCAATCAGCGGCACTATGGCAGCGATGGCAAACATTACTTTTGAAAGTCGCATGGCAAACTCCTGGTCTGTTCGGTAAATTATTACATCCGTCATGAAAGCGGGATGTAATGCCGTCAATCAAATATACGTCAAGAAAATGGCGCTACACTTTATAACAAACTGGGTGGGTGCATCGGAGAAAAATTGAACGGCCGAATGGGTCAGGCCACTCCATTCGCTCCGCGATTCCCGCGTTTCGTCGCAAGGCGCTACCCATTCCCACCCCGCTTGTTTAGAGTTCATCCTGTCATCAAGGCAGGAGGCAATATGAGGTACGCATTGTTCGTTTCGGCGCTGTTGTCGGCCTTTGCCGTCCAGGCCGCGGAACTGACGCTGGAACTTGAAGGAAAAGGCATGGCGGGCAACCAGATACGCGTGGCCGTCTATTCCGCCAATGCGCCGGAGCAGTTTCCCTCGGACGAAAAGTTCTATCGGGGTGTCGTAAACGAGGCGACTGGCGACAAGCTGACTGTGGTCATTACCGACTTGCCTCCCGGCAAATATGCCGTGGCGGTCTATGTCGATAACAACAAGAACGGCAGGCAGGACAAGAATTTCCTGGGAGTGCCAAAAGAGAATTACGGTTTTACCAACGATGCCCGCGGCATGTTTGGTCCGCCAGATTTTACTGAAGCCGCCTTCGATATCGGCGAAAATGCCGCCACTAAATCCATTCATCTACATTGAGGCCGAATATGAGCGATAACACCAACCATCCGCCGATCCTGAAGTTGCGCAACATCAAACGCCGTTTCCTGCTGGGCGAGACCACCATCGACGCGCTGAACAGCATCTCGCTGGACATCCATGCGGGCGAGTTCCTCGCCGTGTGGGGGCCGTCCGGCAGCGGTAAATCCACACTGATGAACATCATCGGCCTGATCGACGCACCCACCGAGGGCGAGGTGCACTTCGACGAGCAGGACACGCGCGTGCTGGACGACGATGCGCTCACCGAGTTCCGCAGCAGGAAGCTAGGCTTCGTGTTCCAGAACTTCAACCTGGTGCCGGTGCTTTCCGCGCTGGAGAACGTGATGCTGCCTTTGCAGATACAGGGCGTGGCCGAGCAGGAGGCGCGCGAACGCGCCGCCGCGGCGCTGGTGGATGTGGGGCTGGACAAGTTCAAAGGTTCGTTGCCGGACAAGCTTTCCGGCGGGCAGCGCCAGCGCGTCGCCATCGCGCGTGCGCTGGTGGTCGATCCCAAACTGGTCATCGCCGACGAGCCGACCGCCAACCTGGATTCCGAGAACAGCCGCATGGTGGTGGAGCTGATGCGCGAGATGAACCGTGCGCGCAAGGTGACCTTCGTGTTCACCACGCACGACCAGCGCCTGCTCGACCATGTGGACCGGAAGATACTGTTGCGCGACGGCAATATCGTGAGCGATGAGGTGATGGCATGAAGAATCTTAACCGTCATTCCGGCGGAGGCCGGAATCCAGCGCTTTTATTCAATATGCCTTTGGGTTCTGTCCTTGCTACGCAAGGGAGTTTTCTGATTGACTGGATTCCGGCCTCCGCCGGAATGACGATAGCCGTGGAGACAGCATGAACAATATGATCAAACTGGCCCTGCGCGGCCTGATGCGCAACCGCCGCCGCTCGATGGTGACATTGCTGGCCATTGCTTTCGGTTTTTCCGCCATCGCCCTGTTCGCGGGCTACACCCACAACGTCTACGACGGCCTCGGCCGCCAGTCCATCCACGGCGAGATGCTGGGCCACCTGACGCTGTACAAGCAGGGCATGCGCAAGGAAGGCAAGCTCGATCCGGAGCGTTACCTGCTCACCGCGCAGGAAGTTGCCGCGATCAGCAAGCTGGTCGGCGCCGAGGATCACGTCAAGCTGGTCGCGCCGCGTCTGGGCATGAGCGGGCTGGTCAGTAACGGTCGCGCCAGCACCATCTTCATCGCCGAGGGTATCGAGCCGGAGGCGGTGGTGAAGCTGCGCGAAGGATCGCTGACCGAGACTGAACGCAAGAGCGGCATGTTCGACAACATGCGCATGCGCCTGGACAAGGACAGGCCCGAGGTGGTCAGCCTGAGCGACGGGCTGGTCGAGATGCTGCACCTCAAGGAGGGCGAACAGGCGCAGGTGCTGGTCAACACGCTGAGCGGGCAGGCCAATGCTGCCGACATCACGCTGGCCAAGTCTTTCAACACCGGCAATGCGGGCAGCAACGACAAGTTCGCCTTTGTTTCGCTGGCGCTGGCGCGCAGCCTGCTGGATGCGGAAGGGCGCGCGCAGCGGCTGACCATCCTGCTGGACGACGTGAACCAGACCGAGGCGCTGCGCGACCGCCTGCAGGCGAAGCTGACGGCGGCGGGCTTCGATGTCGAAATACTGACCTGGCAGGAGTTGTCCGATTTCTACAATCAGGTGCACGGCATGTTCGACATGATCTTCGGCTTCATCTTCTCCATCGTGCTGACCGTGGTCATCATGAGCGTGGCGAATTCCATGGGCATGACCGTGGTGGAGCGCACGCGCGAGATTGGCACGCTGCGCGCCATCGGCCTCAAACGCAGCGGCGTGATACGGTTGTTCACCTTGGAGTCGATGCTGCTGACGCTGATCGGCTGCGTCACCGGACTGGCGATCTCCCTGCTGGTGCGCTGGGGCGTCAACGTGGCGAACATCTCCTATGTTCCGCCCAACAGCGCCAGCCCGGTACCGCTGCTGGTCGACCTGGATGTCGGGCGCACCATCTTCACCTTCATCCTGATGGGGATTGTGGGGACGCTGGCAGCATACATGCCTGCCAAACGTGCCGCGAAGAAGGACATCATCGATGCATTGGGGCATGTATAAGACGTAGGGTGGGCACGCTTTTGTGCCCACGCGGTTAACGGTGAATGGTGTACGCGTGGGCACAAAAAACGTGCCCACCCTACCAACTTTTGCGGGAAGGCAATATCGTGCGCGATGAGGTGACAGCATGAAGAATATGTTCAAACTTGCAATGCGCGGCCTGCTGCGCAACCGCCGCCGTTCGCTGGTGACGCTGCTCTCCATCGCACTCGGCTTCTCGGCTATCGCGCTGTTCGCAGGATATACGCACAACGTGTATGGCAGCCTTTCGCGCCTGGCCATCCACGGCGAGATGCTGGGACACCTGGTTTTGAACAAGCGAGGCATGCGCACGGAAGGCAAGCTCGACCCAGAGCGCTATATGCTGACCGCTGCGGAAGTCGAGGCGATCACCAAACTATTGAAGGATGAAAAGCACGTCGAGCTGATCTCGCCGCGTCTGGCAATGAGCGGGCTGGTCAGCAACGGACGCGTAAGTACCATTTTCATCGCCGAGGGGATCGAGCCGGCCGCCATGGAACGTTTGCAGAAGAATGTGCTGACCGATTTTGAAATGAATCACGGGTATGGCAACCTGGTAAAGCAGAAACTCGATCCGGCGCACCCCGATGCAGTGGGACTGAGCGAAGGTCTGGTCGAAATGCTTCGCTTCAGTTTGGGCAGCCAGGCCCAGATGCTGGTGAATACCCTGAGCGGTCAGGCCAATTCACTGGACGTTACTGTAGGGAACACATTCAACACCGGCAATGCGCGCAGCAACGACAAGTTTGCATTCGTATCGCTGACTTTGGCGCGAACCCTGCTGGATGCCGAAGGTCGTGCCGATCGTATGATCGTCCTGCTGGACGATGTGCAGCAAACGGAAGCGATGCGCGACCATTTAATGAAAAAATTGATTGCCGCCGGCTTCGATGTCGAGATCAAGACCTGGCAGGAACTGTCCGATTTTTACAATCAGGCGCATGGCATGTTCGACATGATGTTCGGTTTCATCTTTTCCATCGTGCTGACGGTGGTGGTGATCAGCGTGGCGAATTCGATGGGCATGACGGTGGTGGAACGCACACGCGAGATCGGCACCCTGCGCGCCATCGGTCTGAAGCACAGCGGTGTGGTGCGCCTGTTTGCGGCCGAGTCCATGCTGCTGACCCTGATCGGCTGCGTCGCCGGACTGGTACTTGCGTTGCTGGTGCGCTTGGGCGTCAATCATGCAAACATCTTCTACATACCGCCCAACAGCGTCAGCCCGATGCCGTTGCTGGTCGACCTGGATGTCGAGCGCATTATCTTCACCTTTTTCCTGATTGGCGCGGTGGGGACGCTGGCGGCGTATATGCCCGCGCGGCGCGCGGCAAAGAAAGACATCATCGATGCGCTGGGGCATGTTTGATGGGAGCGCCGAGTGTCAATTCCACGTCAAGCTCGCTTGACGCCGCAAGCGCTGGTGCTGGCAACCAGCCTGTTCTCTTCCATGAAACGGATGGGAGCAATTGTCGGCATGGGCGTGCTGGTCTCCCTGTTGTGCAAAATGGCAACTATGCGAGCCGACCGATTCGGCAGCTTAACCTGAGGAAAATATGAACACTCTATCGAAGATTTTCGTTTTATCGTTGTGGAGCATGGCCAGTTTTGCTGCACCGGACGCGCACAGCATCCTCAAAGATTCCGACCAGGCACGCGGCGGCGGTCTGCCCGGCATCGTGTGGGAAATCAGGCTGCAATCGCGCGACGGCGAAAAGAAAGACGAGCCGCAACGCATCCTGGTGAAGGCGGTGGACGACTCAAGCGTGGCCGAGACGCAGGAGCCGGTGCGCTTCAAGGGGTCGAAGATTTTGCAGGTGGAGCGCAGCATGTGGATGACGCGCCCCGGCCTGTCCAAGCCCATCCCCATTTCGCCGCGCCAGCGCATGAGCGGGCAGGCTGCCAACGGCGACATCGCGGCGACCAACTATGCGGGCGATTACGAGGCAGTCATGGCGGGCACCGAAACAATCGATGGCGAGTCCTGCTACGTGCTCGACCTTAGTGCGAAGCACAAGCGCGCGACTTACGACAAGATTCGCTACTGGGTTTCCCTGCAGCGTGTGGTGGGCGTCAAGGCCGAGTTTTACTCGGTGAGCGGCAAGCTGCTCAAGACCGCGACCTTCGACTACGGCAACACCATCGAACATGAGGGGAAACGCATTCCCTTCATCAGCCGGATGACCATCCGCGATGCGCTGATCGACGCCGAGACGACGATGGAGTTCGGCACGGTGAAAGTGAAGAAGATTGCCGCGTCGGAATTCGATCTGGGGCAGATGCAATAGTGGGAGCGCCGACGTCCTCGTCGGCCTGAGGTCAGCCGTGCCGTCGGCGCTCCAGTGAAGAACCATGAACTGTTGGGATTCAAGATGCGATTATCGTGGGATGGAAATGTCGGCAATGCCGTCTTTGTGCTGCTCACAGCACTGTTTGCATTTGGTGCTACGGATGTTTGTGGTAACGAATCCGGCTGGCAAACCTCCTGGGACGGTACGCTTTACGGTTACGCCAACAGCATGAGGCTGCGCGACGACAGCGTGCTGAATCCGTACAACCAGATTGCGCGGTTGCCGCAGCGCAGCGATGTTGCGGAACTGCGTTTTAACTTCAAGGCCGAGAACGAAATTGTGCGCCTGACGGCACGGGCCATCGGTTCGACGCGAAAGATGCGCAATGCTTTTGGCAAGCAATCGCGCAGCGAGGGCTATTTCAGCCTGTGGCAGGTGCGGGTGCGCGCGGCGGAAAGTTTGAATGTCGCCGCCGGGCGCGATGTGCTGAACTGGGGCGCGGGTCAGTTCCGCTCGCCGTCCAGCCCGTTCTATTTCGACAATGGACGCACCGATCCCATGCGCGAACTGGTCGGCATGGATGTAATGAAAGTTTCGTGGACGCCGGACATGCAGAACAGCGCGCACCTGGTGCGCGTCGTGCGTTCCGGCTACGGCGCAGTACAGCCGGATGCCTGGCGCAATAGTTGGCTGCTGAAGCTCGACCGGCGCGACGATGCGCTGGCGTATGGCGTAGTCGCCGCGAAAGCGCCGCAACTCGGCGCGTTCTACGGCGCGCACGGCCAGTACACGGTGAGCGACGAATTGATGCTGTATGGCGAGTTTGGGTCGTCGGTACTGCCGGTGGTGTTGCAGTCGCCCGCCGATGCGGCGCTGCCCTATGCCGTGCAATCGCCTTCGCCGCGCCGCAGCGCCACCTTGCTCGGCTCGTCGTACACCTTCGAGAACGGCCAGTCTCTGATGCTGGAATATCTGCACGACGGCCACGGCTACACGCAAGCGGAAGAGCGTGCCTATTTCGAGCGAGCGACCACCCAGTTCGGGTTGCCGCTGGGGTTGATGCCGCGCCTGCTGGGCCGCGATTACTTCCATGCCGTGTGGCAGGCCAACATGATGAGCGAGGCGGGGTACTGGCGGTTGATGTACACGCGCAACCTCACCGACAACGGCAATGAGCTGGCGGCCTACGGCGAAACGACAATAAATCCGCACCTCAGCATCTATGCCCTGGCGGTGCTGCCCGTCGGCAACGCCAGGCAGGAGTCCTCGGCGCTGTTCGCGCGCAGCATGACCGCCGGGGCGAAGATTGCGCTGCCATAAATGCGGAGGGGTAATTTTTCCATGAAGAAAATACTCGTCTACGTCGCTTCAACCTTCGTGTTCAACACGGCGATTGCGGCTGTGCTGAACCTGTTCATGTCGCCGTTCTGGCACCAGTTCGTCTATTCGCAATGCATCGGCTTTTCGGTGATGACCATCAATGTGGGGATCGCCCATTATGTGAAGGATTATCTCCGGCGCACGGTGATACTCAGCATCAGTCTGCCCGCCAGCGTGGCCATCGGTCTGTCGCTGGCGTTTGCCATCACCGGGAAAGGAAACTGGAGCGACCCGTATGCAGGGTCGACGATGGCGCTGGGCCTGTTCTTCGGCTTCATCGGGGTGATTACCTTCCTGCTGTCCGAACGCATCGAGACGGAAAGGCAACAACGACAGGCGGATCAGAGCGAAAGCGAAAAGAGGGAGATCGAAGCCAACCTGAAGCTGTTGCAGGCGCAGATCGAGCCGCATTTCCTGTTCAACACGCTGGCCAATGTCGGCAGCCTGATCGATACTGATCCGCTGCTGGCGAAGAAGCTGTTGGAGCGCTTGAACGACTGGCTGCGCGTGGCGCTGGTGCGCGCGCGCAGCGACAAGGCCACGCTGGGCGACGAGCTGGACATGCTGGAGAACTATTTGCAGATATTGAAGATTCGTTTCGGCGAGCGCTTGCGCTGGCGCATCGAAGCGCCTGAGGACGCCCGCCTGACGGTCTTTCCGCCGATGCTGCTGCAACCGCTGGTCGAGAACGCGGTGCGCCACGGCATCGAGCCGAAGATCGGCGGCGGCGAGATCGTCGTCCACGTGGAGAGCGGAAGCGGCAGCCTGGGCATAGAGGTGTGCGACAGCGGTGTCGGCCTGATCGGCGACGAAGGCGGCGGGGCGGGGCTGGCAAACGTGCGCGCGCGGTTGGCGACCTTGTTCGGCAGCGCGGGCAGGCTCGCCCTGGAGAACCGGGCGGGCGGCGGCGTTTGCGCCAGACTGGAGTTGCCGAAATGAAAGCCATCATCGCCGACGACGAGCAGCATCTTGCCGACGACCTGCGGCGCAGGCTGGCGAAACTGTGGCCGGAACTGCAGATTGCCGCCGTGTTGCATGACGGAATGGCCGCGGCAAACGCGCTGGAAGAGATCAGGCCCGACATCGCCTTTCTCGATATCCGCATGCCGGGGCAGAGCGGGCTGGATGCGGCGCGCGCCGCGGCGGCCGATTGCCGCGTCGTATTTGTCACCGCGTTCGACGACCACGCGGTGCAGGCCTTCGAGCAGGCGGCGGCTGATTATTTGCTGAAGCCGGTATCGGACGAACGGCTTGCGCGTTGTGTGGAACGCTTGAAGCAGCGCAGCGAAGTTGCGCCGGACGCGCTGCTGGTGCGGCTGCAGCAATTGCTTGCGACGCAGGGCAAGCCGGAGCCATTGCGCTGGCTGCGCATCCAGGTCGGGCAGAGCGTGCGCATGGTGGCGGTGGAGGAGGTGTGCTACTTCCGGTCCGCCGACAAATACACCACCGTGCTGACGCGCGACGCCGAGTTGCTGCTGCGCACCCCGCTCAAGGACTTGATCGCGCAGCTCGATCCCGATTCGTTCTGGCAGGTGCATCGCGGAACAATGGTGAACGCGAAGCAGGTCGTCTCGGCCCATCACGACCTGCTGGGCAAGGTCACCCTCACCCTGCGCGACAGGCCGGAGAAGGTCGCGGTGAGCAGAAGCTATGCGCACCTGTTCCGGCAGATGTGAGCCGGGCATGCAATATTTCCGGTGCTGGTTCGTCTTCAAGCTTTCCAGACAGACGAATTGAGCCGCGAATACGCACGGAAGAGGCGGTAGCCTCCAGCGAAACCTTCCCTGAACGCAGCGATCTATCGGTTTTTTCCGCGACGACTCGCGACCGGTTTGGGCTTGTCTGGTCTTTCAGCCCCAAGGAGCAATGAATGGAACAGGAACTGCACGTGATTTTCGGGGCGGGTCAAGTCGGCGCACCGCTGGCGCAAGCCTTGTTGAAAAAGGGCAAACGCGTGCGCGTGGTCAGGCGCGGCGCGGGCGTCGTCGCGGCGGGAGCGGAACTGATGCAGGGCGACGCGGGCGACGCACGCTTCTGCCAGGCCGCCTGCGCGGGCGCAGCGGTGGTGTATCACTGCATGAATCCGGCCTATTCCACCAACTTGTGGTCGACGCTGCTGCCGCGCTACATGGGCAACCTGATCTCGGCGGCGGGCGGCATCGGTGCGCGGCTGGTGGTGCTGGATAACCTTTACATGCTGGGACGCACCGGCGGCCGGCCGATGAATGAAGATACCCGGCCCAATCCGTGCAGCAGGAAAGGCGAGATACGCGCCCTCGTCGCCGAGCGCCTGTTCGAGATGCAGCGTCAGGGCAATGTGCGTGCGGTGTGCGGACGCGCCGCGGACTTTTACGGGCCGGGCGGCAGACTAACCTTTTTTGGCGATTATTTCTGGAAACCGGTGCTGGCGGGCAAAGCGGGGATGTCGCCGGTGAATGCCGGCACAGCCCACACTTACCACTATATTCCCGACGTCGCGCAGGGCCTGGCGACGCTGGGATGTGCGGAGGAAAGCACGCTGGTCAGCGCGCCGTTGTGGATGCTGCCCTGCCAGCCCGCCGTTCCCACGCGTGAAATGACGCAGCGCTTTGCCGCGGCGCTGGGGCACGAGATTCCGCTGAACGAAATGCCGCGCTGGCTGCTCAACGCGCTGGGACTGGCGGTGCCCATGGTGCGCGAGATCAAGGAAATGGCCTATCAGTGGGACGAACCTTTTGTCGTCGACGACAGCCGTTTTCGTGCTACGTTTAATATACATCCGGTCGAGGCGGACGAGGCGGCGCAGGCGACGGTTGCCTGGGCAAGGCAAACCTATATGCCGCGAATAAAGTAGCGGTGGAGGCAAATAAATGTACAGAAAAACCGCAGTCATCACCGGGGCATCCAGCGGCATCGGCATGGAGCTGGCGCCGTTGTTTGCGGCCTATGGTTACGAGTTGATCCTGACGGCGCGCCGGGCCGAGCGCCTGCAGAAGCTGGCCGACGACCTGGTCAGGATGTACGGCGTCAAGGCGCACGTCATCCAGATAGATATTGCGCAGCCGCAGGCGGCGGAGGCATTGTGGAAGGCGATCGGCGCGATTACGCCGGATGTCGACGTGCTGGTGAATAACGCCGGCGTCGGCGATTCCGGCGATCTGGCCACGGAGGATCCGGAGATCATCGAACGCATGCTCCATCTCAATATCTCGGCGCTGACTTTGCTCACGCGCCATGCCCTGCCCGGCATGATCGCCAGGAAGCGCGGCAAGATCCTCAACGTTTCGTCGCTGGCCGGATTCCAGCCCGGCGGGCCGGGCATGGCGGTGTACTACGCGAGCAAGAGCTATGTGTTGTCGTTCTCGCGCGCCATCCGCCGCGAATTGCGCGGCAGCGGCGTCACCGTCACCACCTTGTGCCCGGGGGCGACGCATACCGAATTCGAGCAAACCGCCAAGGCCGGAAAGACCTTGCTGTTCCATTGGTCGAAGCCGATGGAAGCGCGCGAGGTGGCGCATGCCGGATTTCAGGGGCTGCAGCGCGGAAGCGCGGTGGTGGTGCCGGGGCTGCTTAACAAGTTGCTGGCGATCAGCCCGCGGTTCGGCCCGGCGGCGATAGCGCTGGAGCTCAATCGTTTCCTGCTGGCGCAACGGCGCTAGCCCGGATATTTCACCAACTTCCCTGCCTGCCCGTAGAGCGCAACTTGTTGCGCGAAAAGGTTTATGCGGGAAATCGCCCGGCAAGCCAGGCTCCTACAAGAATTGCCTCATGAAGAGGGAAACACCGAACAAGTCGTTCACCGGCGGAGTTCGGCGTTTCCCCGGGTTTATCTGATGAGACTGCCGACGAAGCTGCGTTTCAGAATGGGCGGCAGTTGAGAGAGCGAGTTCTGCGCTTCCAGCCGTTTCAGCATGTCGTGATACAGGCGCACCGTCTCGACCAGGATCACCGCCTCGCCGCCGCGCGCCTTGCCGCGTTTGGTCTTCTTGTAAAAGGACGGGCGCGAAAGCAACGGCATCATGCGCTTGACGTCCGACCACAGGTCGGGATTCAGCCCCGACTGGGTGGCCAGGATGCGCGCATCTTCCAGATGCCCCATGCCCTGGTTATAGGCGGCCAGCGCCATCCATAGCCTGTCGTCTTCGTTCATGCGCAGCGGCAATTGTTCCTTGAGCAACTGCAGGTAGCGCGCCCCGGCAAGAATGCTGGTGTGCGCGTCGAGACGGTTCTCCACGCCCATGCGGTCGGCGGTTTCCTCGGTCAGCATCATCATGCCGCGCACGTTGGTGTAGGAGGTGGCGTTCGGATCCCAATGCGATTCCTGATAGGCCAGTGCGGCGAGCAGCTTCCAGTCGATCCCGGTAAGGTCGGCGGCCTCCTCGAACCAGCGCCGGTAGCGCGGCAGCAGCGAGCGCGTTTGCGAAATGAAGGCTTCGGCATTCACCGCATTCAGCCGCTCGTTGTAGCCGTAGTAGCGATCCAGCAGACGGCGCAACGTGCCATCCTGTTTGATATGGGTGAAGAACAGTTGCGCTTCGTCGAACAATTGCGCATCGCCGTCGTTGGCAAAAGCCCAGGACATGTCGGAAGGGGAGTCGATATCCAGCGCGATGCCCAGCTCCGGATAGAAGTTTCGCGCGGTGGCAAGTTGCTCGTCGTTGGCCACCGTGCAGTCCAGCTTGCCGTCGGCAACTTCCTCCAGCAACTCGACCGAAGACGTCTCGCTGCGCGATTTCCAGCGCAGCCGGTTGTGTTCGCGCTGAACCGCGCGCAGGGCGATTTCCTGCGGCGAGCCGGCAGCGACCACCAGATCCCGGCTGGCGAGGTTGTCGATGTCGTCCGGGGTGGCGCCGTGGCAGATCACGAGTTCGTCCAGCGACTGGTATGCCTTGCTGAAACGCACCGCATAGTCGTTGGTGCTGCGCGCGGTGGTTGCCAGATGCGCCCGGTGGGCCGCCAGCGAGGGCAGCGCCTCATCAACCGGCAGCGGGACGAGCGTCACCCTGACCTGCAATTGCTGGGCGAACAGTTCGGCCAACTCCGTTTCGAAAGCGTTCTCGGTTTCCATCTCGGCGGGCGGAACAATCACAACCAGTTCGCCCTGATGCCAGTCCGGCAGGGGATCGACGGCTGTGGTCCTGATCCAGAGCCAGGCACAAAGCGCGATGACGACCGCGAGTTGCAGGGGTAACAGGCTTCGCATGCGAACATTCTGCCCGAAAATCGAATGTTGCTGGTAAAATGCGCGCCCTCACGCTGCCGGGCAACAATTGGCGCGTGTTACGGAGTAGTATTCGGAGAGGTGGCAGAGTGGTCGAATGTACCTGACTCGAAATCAGGCGTACGGTAACCCCGTACCGAGGGTTCGAATCCCTCCCTCTCCGCCAAATTCAAAAGGCGCCTCGCCTTTGTTGACCAAGCTGCATTCGTTGAGGAGCTCGTCGCAATGGCCGGACCGAACGACAGAGAAGCCGCAAACCAGCACGATGGAAGCGAGCGCCGCTCCCGCCCCCATCTGCGCGAAATATTCGAGCAAGCCTACCTTGTTGCCTATCCCATGCTGAGTTCCGAACAGAGCCTGAGTAACCCGGGATCGGCGCATTTCCTTCGCGTCGTATTGCACGACAACTTCCCGAATCTGCACCTGCAGGACGTCGCCATCCTGTCGGTGGCGATAGAGCGCGTGTACCGGGAGCGCTGCAAGGAAATATCTCCCTAGCTTCGTGCGAAGCGCAGCCGGTCTGCTTCAAGTTCCGGGATCAGTCGCCGAGCACGGTCTTGCCGTGGCAAGCCGAACAGTTTGAGCGGTTCTTTACGTTCGGGTTGATCCACTCCTGAGCGGATATGCTGCGATGTTCGCGCCTGAACCAGGGCGTATCGGTGATGCGCAAGCTGTCCGAGTTGTATTGCTTGCCGCTACCCGCATGGCGTTGCAGGAACCCGAGAATCCTGCTGTTTTCATTCGATTCGAGCACGGCATTCGCCCCGAAGTGCTTGTTCAGACCGCCCATCAGGCTTTGCCAGTTATCCGCCGACAGCAAATGCGGCGGGTAAGGCACATGGCAGCTTCCGCACTCCTCTTTCCATTTCGCGCTGTCGGGAATCGCATGCGCCAGACCCATTACCAAACCAAGTAACAATCCCACTGCCCACTTCATGATGCAACTCCTTGATGTCTATCGATGCTGCCCCTTCTTCCTGCGCATCCGGGAAGTGGCGCCATTTCGCAAGGGGGCATCTTATGCGATACAGCCGGTTATTTGGAAATATTGCGCATTGAATTGTGCAATGTATGGGCCAAATCGTTTTGTCGGCGGGGATGAAGTCTGTTCGATATTTCTTGGAACCGGGGTCAGGTCTAGACTCGTATCCTGAGCGCACCATGCTATATTTCTCCTCGGAACGGGGTCAGGTCTAGACTCGTATCCTGAGCGCACCATGCTATATTTCTCCTCATCATGTCGCGCCCAATCCGCATAGAGTTTCCTGATGCCCTTTACCACGTCACAGCACGTGGTGACAGGCGCGAGGATATTTTTGAGGACGACCAAGATCGGCAGATGTTTCTGGCGACACTTGAACAGGTCATTACGCAGTTCAACTGGACATGCCATGCATGGTGTCTGATGGATAATCACTACCACTTGTTGATTCAGACACCGGATGGCAATTTGTCAAAGGGTATGCGTCAACTCAACGGCATCTTCACCCAAGCCAGTAATCGACGACACCAACGAGTTGGGCATTTATTTCAAGGGCGCTTCAAAGCCATTCTGGTGGATAGTGAAGCCTATCTGCTGGAGGTAAGCCGTTATGTTGTGCTCAACCCTGTGCGTGCAGGCATGGTGAAACAAACGGGAGACTGGCCGTGGAGCAGTTACCGGGCAAGCGCGGGTATGGAACCTGCCGAATCTTGGCTTTCAGTAGATGGGTTGTTGGCGCAATTTGCCAAAAAGCGCAGCTTGGCACAGCAACGATATGCGCAATATGTGGCAGAGGGCATTAAATCGGAATCACCCTGGATAAATCTTAAAGGACAGGTATTTCTGGGTGATGCACAATTTGTGCAACGCATGCAATCCCGTATTCAGACGGGCAATGATGATGTGCAAATCCCTATCGCCCACCGCCACCGTCCTTGGATACAATCGTGGAACATTCGCCAGACAGAAACGCTGCTATCGTGGAGGCATATGCGACTGGTGGATACTCATATCAGCAAATCGCCGATCACTTCGGGGTACATTTCACGACGGTAGGGAAAATTATTAGGCACGGCAAATGACGAGAAGGGGGTGCTACCTATCTAGACCTGACCCCTCATTGTGGACCCCTCATTGTGTCTGGATAGGCGACAAGGCGTCTAGCACGCAACCACTTGACCACAATCCTTACACCGGAATCAATGCAGTACTGGATCAGATTGGATTCAGCGGGAATGGCTTGTCGCATGCAGCGACGAATGGTCACGAAACACATTTCCATATCGACTTGCGCAGGCCAGAACGCATCGGCTTGCCGAATAATTTGTTAGCAAGCAATTCAACGCCAGATCAATCGACATGGTCTGCAAATGATATGGCCGCGCAAGTGCAATCCTTGCTTGACCAGGTCAAGGCAGACCTTAACCTTATCCAAGGAGAAGTAACCATGTTTATTCCAGATATGCCCGATGTGCCGCCGCAGAACATGCCGGTCATGATCGCGCAGGCCAATCAGGCACAGGCAGGCGATAAGGTGGCGATGCGTACACTCGGTGTTTGTTTCCCGGCACCTAGCAGTCCTGAGCATTTCTCGCTAGAAAATGTGTTTAATCCAATAAGATCTGCAATATATTATCTGCGCTCGTATCAACAAATGGATGTGATTTATGGTACACCTGCAACTGTTACGATTCTTCAGCCTTCCGTACATGGTGTTTTGCGCCCTGTCACAGAAGCCGACAGGGGTACTCTCTTTGATCATGATCGTAGCGACACAGAACCTCTTGATCCGGCTGCGGGACTATATGCTTATCTCCCTGCAGATCACTATCTTGGCAACGACAAAGCTACCCTGTTAGTGGATTTTGGGAATGGTCTCAAGGTCAAAGTTGTCTATTATTTCCAAGCGATTGAAGGTCTTCTTGGAAACACTGGCTTGGAAGAGTTGTGCTCAGAGACAGGCTATCGTTGGAAAATCTCCTCCACCCTCGACGCCAACGGCACCAACACCATCACCTCCATCGAATACCAGTCGCCCACCACCAGCGCCACTGGCACTACAGTTGTAGATACCGCCGCCTTACCCTCAACCCTGGGCACAACCCTCCTGAGCAACTTCGCTGGCGAAGCAACCGGCGTCACCGTCGACCTCGCCGACCTCCCCGGCGCAGCCATCGGCCAAACCACCGGCTCGACCATCACCCTCGACACCAACGCCTCCGGCTACACCTGGTTCATCGACACCACCCCGGGATTGAACGAAGAATACCTCCCCACCTCCAACCCCAACGAATGGGTAGCGAAGGCGGGCAGTGCGGCCGCAGGCAAGATGGACATGCTCTCCGTATTGCTGCACGAATACGGGCATGCCTTGGGCATCAACCACAGCGCAGACCCGAATGATTTTATGGGGACTACGTTGACGGCGGGGGTGAGGAGGTTGCCGAGTGCGGAGGAGATGGCGTTGATGCAACAACTGGTTGCGCAGGCTAAGGCTGCGTTCACAGAGTCTACCCCCACCCTAACCCTCCCCCTGCAAGGGGGAGGGGACTTCCCCACGCTGCCATTGGGCACCAGCTTCATCGGCTTCCTGGGCTTGTTGCGCGGTAGTCGTTATGGCGGCGTGAGCATCTCGCCGGATGCCAGCACCCTCGTCACCCAATACGACTGGGCAGCGAATCCCACGCTTACCAATGGAAATCTGACTAGTGCCGATGGCTGGTCGACACAAGGCAGCGTAAACATCGGCAACGGCACAGCAGTCATGAACGAAGTCTCCGCCAGCCAAACCCGCCTGAGCCAAGTCTTCCTGCTCAATCCAAGCGACCGCTTCCTGAGCTTCACCTTGGCAGGCACTGCTTTGGACGACCTCACCGGCGCACCGGACGACGCCTTCGAAGTCGCCCTGCTCAATGCCAACACCGGCGCCCCGCTCTTGGGTGGCACCGGCCTCACCCGTAGCGACGCCTTCCTCAACCTGCAAGCCGACGGCACGCAGCACATGGCAAGTTGCGTCACCTGCACCACCAATGCCGATGGCAGCCGCACCTACAAGGTCGACCTCGCCGGCATTGCAGCAGGTACCGCAGTCAACCTCAGCTTCGACCTCATCGGCTTCGGCCAGAACGGCAGCCACGTCACCGTGCGCGATGTGCGCCTGAACGACGTAAGCAGTTTGCCGCAGTTGCACGACGACAGCGCCACCATGCTGGAAGACAGCCCGCTGACCTTCAACCCCTTCGCCCAGGTACCCAACGCCGCACAACTGGTACTGGGTTCGCAGATCGTGGATGCCCCGGCCCACGGAACCGTCACCGTCAATGCCGACGGCACCTTCGTCTACACCCCGCAAGCCGACTACTTTGGTGCAGACAGCTTCACCTACCGCATCAACGACGGCACGCTCGACTCCAACCTCGCCACCGTCAGCATCACCCTCACTGCGGTGAACGATGCCCCGGTCGTGGCTGATGTTCAGGTTACTACGGCGGAAGACACGGCACTGGTGATCGCACTGGGCGCCTACGCCACGGATGTGGACATGCCCTCTCCCCAACCCTCCCCCGCAAGCGGGGGAGGGAGCCTGACGGCGCAGATCGTCACCGGCCCAACCCACGGCGTGCTCACCCAGAACGCAGACGGCAGCTACACCTACACGCCGGATGCGAACTACTTCGGTGCGGACAGCTTCACTTACCGTGTTAACGACGGCGAACTGGATTCCAACCTCGCTACCGTCAGCCTGAACGTGACACCCGTGAACGACGCCCCGACCCTCGGTGACCTCAACTTCGCTGCAGTGGAAGACACCGCACTGTTGATGAACCTGCTCACCGCAGCCAGCGACACCGAAGGCGATGCGCTGACTGCATCCATCGTCGCCGGTCCGCTGCACGGCCAAGTGAACGTCAAGAAACCGGGATCAGGTCTAGACTCGTATCCCGAGCGCACCACGCTATATTTCTCCTCATCATGTCGCGCCCAATCCGCTGGTTATCCCGCCGGGGGAGGGCGGGGGTGGGGGAGCTTTACCGCCACCATCGTCAACGCCCCGGCCCACGGCGTCGTGTTGCGCCGAAGGCCAATAAATACGCCAATCTCGACGAAATCAACGGCTTAGCGCCGGGCGGCAACTTCTTCCGCAGTTGGTAGTGTCGTCAGTGATAAAATCTCGTCGAGATTTTTATCACGAGCACCATGCACCCCTCCTTCGTCCACCTTCGTCTGCACAGCGAGTATTCCATCGCCGACGGCATTGTGCGCATCGGCGAAGCGGTGGCGGCAGCCAAGGCGGATGCGATGCCTGCGTTGGCGCTCACTGACCTATCCAACGTCTTCGGGCTGGTCAAGTTCTACAAGGACACGCGCGGCGAGGGCATCAAGCCCGTGGTCGGTTGCGACGTGTTCGTGAGCAATGACGCCGCCCGCGACCAACCCTTCCGTCTGTTGCTGCTGTGCCAATCCCATGCCGGTTATCTGCGCCTGTGCGAGCTGCTCACCCGTGCCTATCTGGAGAACCAGTACCGCGGTCGCCCGGAGCTCCGCAAGCATTGGCTGAAAGAAGGTACGCAGGGTCTGATCGCGTTGTCCGGCGCACATATGGGCGAGGTCGGCGCGACGCTGCAGAACGGCAATGCCGCCAGCGCGAAGGTCATTGCGCAGGAATATGCGGGCCTGTTCCCGGACCGTTTCTATCTGGAAGTGCAGCGCTACGGCGCGCCACGCGAGGAAGCGCATTTGCGCGCCACGGTGAAGCTGGCCGCCGAGCTGGCGCTGCCGGTGGTGGCCACCCATCCGGTGCAGTTCCTCACCATCGACGACTTCAAGGCGCACGAGGCGCGCGTGTGCATCGCCGAAGGTTATGTGCTGAACGACAAGCGCCGCCAAAAGGCGTTCACCGCGCAGCAATACTTCAAGACCCAGGCGGAGATGGCGGAACTGTTCGCCGATCTGCCCGAGGCGTTGCAGAACAGCGTGGAGATCGCCAGGCGCTGCAACCTCACGCTCAAACTGGGCAAGCCGCACCTGCCCGATTTCCCCACGCCCAACGGCGAGACGCTGGACGATTTCCTGCGCAGCGAATCGCAGCGCGGATTGCAGCAGCGCATGCTGCATCTGTACCCGGACGAGGCTAAGCGCGCGGAAAAGATGCCGGAGTATCAGGCGCGTCTCGCGTTCGAGAACGAGACCATCATCAAGATGGGTTTCCCCGGCTACTTCCTGATCGTGGCCGACTTCATCCGCTGGGCCAAATCCTTCCGCGACGAGAAATTCCCCAACGGCGTGCCGGTGGGGCCGGGGCGCGGTTCCGGCGCCGGTTCGCTGGTGGCGTATTCGCTCGGCATCACCGACCTCGATCCGCTGCGCTATGAGCTGCTGTTCGAGCGCTTCCTCAATCCCGAGCGTGTCTCCATGCCCGACTTCGACGTGGACTTCTGCCAGGACGGGCGCGAGCGCGTGATCGAATACGTGCGCCACAAATACGGCCAGCAGAACGTGTCGCAGATCGCCACCTTCGGCACCATGGCCTCCAAGGGCGTGATCCGCGACGTGGGGCGCGTGCTCGATTTCCCCTATGGCCTGTGCGACCGGCTGTCCAAACTGGTGCCGGTGGAAGGCGTGAAGCCGGTCTCGCTGGCCAAGGCGCGCGAGATGGAGCCCGAGTTCAACGCGGTCATCGCCAGCGAAGAGGGCGTGGAAGAGTTGATGGAACTGGGCATGCGTCTGGAAGATTTGACGCGCAACGTCGGCATGCACGCGGGCGGCGTGCTGATCGCGCCGGGCAAGCTCACCGACTTCTGCCCGTTGTATTGCGCCGAAGGCAGCGAGAGCACGGTGAGCCAGTACGACAAGGACGACGTCGAAGCGGTCGGTCTGGTGAAGTTCGACTTTTTGGGTCTGCGCACGCTGACCATCATCGACTGGGCGGTGCGGTATATCAAGCAGGGTTCAGGATACGAGATACAGGATGCGGGGGGTGGGGGTTCAACTGAATCCGGTATCCCGTATCCTGCATCCTTCTCGATAGAGAACATCCCGCTGGACGACAAGGAAACCTACGACAGGATCTTCAAGGCCGCAAACACCACCGCCGTGTTCCAGTTCGAATCGCGCGGCATGAAGGACACGCTGGTGAAGGCCAAGCCGGATTGCCTGGAAGACCTGATCGCGATGAACGCGCTGTACCGTCCGGGCCCGATGGATTTCATTCCCGACTACATCAACCGCAAGCACGGGCGCGAGCAGGTGGTGCTGCCGCATCCCTTGCTGGAGAAGGTGGTCGGCAACACCTACGGCATCATGGTGTACCAGGAGCAGGTGATGCAGTCGGCGCAGGTGGTGGCCGGTTACACGCTGGGCGGTGCCGACATGCTGCGCCGTGCGATGGGCAAGAAGAAGGCCGAGGAGATGGCCGAGCAGCGCAGCATCTTCGTGGCCGGTGCGGCGAACAACAACATCGAGGAAAAGAAGGCGAACGAGATCTTCGACACGATGGAGAAGTTCGCCGGTTACGGTTTCAACAAATCGCACGCCGCCGCCTACTCGCTGGTGGCCTACCAGACGGCCTATCTCAAGTGCCACTATCCCGCCGCGTTCATGGCGTCGACCATGACCTCGGAAATGGTCAACACCGACAAGGTCAGTTTCTTCTATCAGGACACCTTGCAGCAGGGTATCGCCATCCTGGCGCCCGACATCAACAGCTCGCTGTTCCGCTTCACCCCGGTGGACGAAAAGACCATCGCCTACGGGCTCGGTGCGGTGAAGGGCACGGGCGAGGCCGCGGTGGAGAACATCGTGGCGGCTCGCGCGACGGGGCCGTTCAAGGACCTGTTCGATTTCTGCCGCCGCGTGGACAAACGCATCGTCAACCGCCGCGCCATCGAAGCGCTGATCCGCGCGGGTGCATTCGACAGCATCAGCGACCACCGCTACCAGTTGCTCGCCTCGCTCGATACGGCGCTGGGCAGCGCCGAGCAGCATGCGCGCGCGGCCAACCAGAACAGCCTGTTCGGCGACGACGAGAGCATCGCCATGCCGCTGCAGATGGCGGAGGTGCCGCGCTGGAAGATGCGCGAGCAACTGGCGCAGGAAAAGACCGCGCTCGGGTTCTATCTGAGCGGACACCCCTACCAGGAATTCGCGGCGGAACTGTCCAATTTCGTGAAACACAAGCTGGCCGGCATCACGCCGGACATCATCGCCCCGCCCAGCGGCAACGGTGGAGGCAATGGTTACGGCGGACGCCGCAACAACGCGAAAACACTGGTGCTGGCGGGCATGGTCAGCGGCGTGCGCATCCTGCAGACCCGGCGCGGCAAGATGGCCGTGCTGACGCTGGACGACGGCAGCGCCGCGCTGGAAGTGGTGGTGTTCAGCGAACTGTTCGACGGCAACCGCACCTGGATACGCGACGACGAATTGCTGGTGGTGAACGGCAAGGCGGAACTGGATGCCTACTCGGGCGGCATGCGCGTGACTGCCGACGAACTCTATGATTTTGCCTCCGCCCGCGCGGCTTTCGCCAAGCGCCTGGACATTGACTGTTCGATGGACGACCGCATACGCGTGCCGCAACTGGCGGAACTGCTCAAGCCGTATTGCGGCGGCAAGTGTCCGGTGCAGATCAATTACCGCAACCTGATCGGCAGCGCATCGCTGCGGCTGGGGGATAACTGGCAAGTCACGCTGCCGGACGAATTGCTTGAGGGGCTGCGCACGATGTGCGGTGCGCAGAACGTTCAAGTCGCCTACGTATAACCGATCTTTTTGCTCTGCTAATATGCGGCGGCGTAAATAGCGTGTGGTACCGTACAAGCAGTTTGCACGCAGCGTGCGGGCTGGCGGCGAGCCGGGTTGCAGGGAGCGCGCGCATTGCCATGAACTCAGATAGTTCACGAGAGCCGAACCAGTTCCTTCCCCCTTGCAGGGGGAAGGTTAGGATGGGGGTAGAACTGAGAGATAGCATAGATTCTACCCCCACCCTAGCCCTCCCCCTGCAAGGGGGAGGGGATGTTGTAGTGCCGAATGGATTATCTGGGATGAACGCAGATCGTGCCGTGGGATACCCGAAATATTGTCGGGTGGTCAACTGAAGCGCGCCCGATGAGTGCAAAGACATGAGTCAATCAATAGAGGCAGGGAAATTGATGTTGCATTGCCACACCCCGAACCGGAATAGCCTGTCGACCGCCTTGCTTCCGCTACAGTGCCAGTGCCGGACGAAACGGATGAATTGAATGAACAACCAGCCGAAAATCCTGCTCGATATCGCGACGCGCGACGTGGCCTGTCTCGCGGCCGATGCCACCATCAGCGAGGCGGCGCAGTTGATGGCGCAGCGCCGCTTCTCCTGCATCGTGGTGATCGACCCGGCCAGGCACCCGGTCGGCATCGTCACCGAGCGCAATATCCTGCATGCGATGCGCTCCGATTCGCCTCCCCACACCCCTTTGCATGCCAGCATGTCGGCCCCGGTCATCACCCTGCCCGGCACGACCGACTGTCTGGATGCCTACCAGCTCTGCATGCGCGAAGGCATCCGGCATCTGGTGCTGACCGGCGACGACGGTGCGGTTGCGGGCATCGCCAGCGAAACGGATTTTCGCCTGCACCTGAACCTCACCGCGCTGGCCGGACGCCGCCAGGTCATGTCCGTGGCCCAGCATTCCGTCACCAGCCTGCAGGGGCATATCAGCCTGAGGCAGGCGCTCAACCTGATGCAGACGCAGCGCGAGAGCTGCGTGGTGGTGGTCGAAAACGACAAGCCGGTGGGCATCGTCACCGAACGCGACGTGGTGCGGTTTTACGCGCGCGAGCCGGAACGCGTCAACGTGCCCATTTTCGAACTGATGAACTCGCCGGTGCTGACCGTCCCCGGCAATGCCACCATCGGCCAGGCTGCCGAGCGCCTGCGGGAGAAAAAAGTCCGCCATCTGGCCGTGGTGGATGCGGACGGGCGGATGGTCGGCCTGGTGAACGAGCACGACCTGACCCAGACCATGGCGCTGGGGTTGCTGGACGAGAAGTATGAAGTGGACGAGCTTTTTCTGCACACCTTCATCGACACCATTCCCGACGTGGTGTGGCTGAAAGACAAGGAAGGCATCTATCTGGCCTGCAACCATCGCTTCGAAATGCTGGTGGGAATGAAGAAAGCGCAAATCGTCGGCAAGACCGACTACGATTTCGCGAGCAGGGAGCAGGCGGATTTTTACCGCAAGAACGACCGCAGGGCGATGGCGGCGGACAAGCCCAGCGTCAACGAGGAATGGCTCGATTTTGCCGACGGATATCGCGGACTGTTCGAGGTCATCAAGACGCCGATGCGCGACAGCCAGGGGCGCTTGATCGGCGTGCTGGGCGTGGCGCGCGACATCACCGAGCGCGAAAGCAACGAGCGCGCCCTGCAGGAGCGGGAACGGGAATTCCGCACGCTGGCGGAGAATCTGCCGGACAACGTCATCCGCTACGATCGCGAATGCCGGGTGCGCTACATGAATCCGGCGATGTTGGGCAGCATTGCAGTGGAGCTGCTGCCGGTGGTCGGCAAGATCCCGGTCGAATCGAGCCCCGACTCGGCCAAGGTGCGGGATCTGCAGCGCGCGGTCGAGCAAGTCATGGACAGCGGCGAGAGACTGGATGTGGAAACCGAGGTGCATCACCCGGACGGCAGTCTGCATGCCCACCATGTCATCTTTGTCCCCGAATGCGACCCCAAAGGAGTTGTCACGGGGGCGCTGGGCATAGGCCGCGACATCACCGAGCGCAAGAAACGCGAATGGCAGTTGAGCCAGCTGAATTTCGCGCTGGATCGCATCGGGGAGGCAATGTTCGTGATGGACGAGGAGGGGCATTTCCTCTACGTGAACGAAGAAGGTTGCCGGGAACTGGGTTTTCCGCGCGAAGAATTGCTCGGCAAACTGAAAGTGCGGGATATTTCCGCCAACTGGTCGCAGGAGAAATGGCTGCGCCGCTGGAAGTACATGGAGATGCAGGGGACGGCCACGTTCGAGACCGTTTACCGCACCCGCGAAGGCCGGATTTTCCCGGTCGAGATCAGCGCCAATTATTTCGAGTACGAGGGGCACGGTTACAACATGTCGCTGGTGCGCGACATTACCGAGCGCAAGCGCGTGCAGTCGCAACTGGAAGATTACCGCCAGCGCCTGGAAGGGCTGGTGGTCGAGGAGTCCGGCAAATTCCGCGCGCTGGTCGAGCAATCGCTGGTCGGCATCTTCATCGTCCAGGACGGGTTTTTCCGTTACGTCAATCCGGGGCTGGTCGACATGTTCGGTTTCAATGCGGCGGAGGAGATTGTCGACAAGGTGTCTTTCCTGCGCTTCATCAAGGCGGAGGACCGGGCTGCCGTCGAGGAAACCACGCGGCGGCTGCTCGCAGGCGAGGCGGAAACGGCGCGCCTCAGCTTTGCCGCGTCCAAACGCGATGGCGCGCCCATCATCATCGATGTGCATGGCCGCCGGATTGAATTCGAGGGACGTCCCGCCATCATCGGCGCGCAGGTGGATATCACCGAGATGCGCCGCAGCCGGGAAGAACTCAAGCAACTGGTGGATGCGCAATCCGCCAAATTGCAGCAAAGCGAAGACCTGCTGCGCACGCTGATCGAGGCGATTCCGGATGCCATCCAGTTCAAGGACGGAGCAGGCCATTGGCTCGAATCCAATTCTGCCGCGCGACTCACCTTCGGTCTCGACGCGCAAGCCAGCCGCGGCAAGACCGACGTCGAACTGTCCGAAATCGCGCATCCGCGCTACCGCGAAGCGTTGCTGCAATGCGGCGAGACGGACCGGCAGGCCTGGCAGGCCGGCACCACGTCGCGCGTGGAAGAAACGATGCAGATTCCCGATGTGGGGACACTGACCTTCGATGTCATCAAGGTGCCGCTGTTCCACGACGACGGCAGCCGCAAGGGGCTGGTCATCGTCGGGCGCGACGTCAGCGAACTCAAGCGCGCCGAAGAGGCGCTGCGCCACAGCCTCGGCGAATACAGCGAACTGGTGCAGCGTATCCCGGTCGGCATCTACAAATACCGCATGCATCCGGACGGCAGCGCGATGTTCGATTATGTCAGCCCGCGCTGGTGCGAGTTGCTGGATGTGACGGTGGAAGAGCTGCGGCTGGATCCGCAGGTTGCGCTGCCGCGCATCCATCCGGACGAAGTGGAGCATTTTGCCCGCCTGAACGAGGCGGCCCGCAACACCCTGAGCCCATTCGTGTGGGAGGGCAGGGTGTGCAGGAAGAACGGCGAGATTCGCTGGCTGCATGTCGAATCGGAGCCGACCCTGCTGGAGAACGGCGATATCCTGTGGGACGGCATCCAGTACGACGTGACCGACCGCCGCAAGGGCGAGGAGGCGTTGCGCGTGACCGCCAGCGTGTTCGACAACAGCCAGGAGGCTATCGTCATCTCCGATGCGGACAACATCATTGCCGACGTCAATCTGGCATTCACGCACATTACCGGTTACAGCCGCGGCGAAGCGGTGGGCAGGAACCCGAAATTCCTGAGTTCGGGCCGCCAGGATGCGGCGTTCTATGCCGCGATGTGGGACGCGCTGAAACAGGACAAGGTCTGGCGCGGCGAAATATGGAACCGGCGCAAGAACGGCGAAGTGTACGCGGAACTGCTGTCGATCTCGGCCATCTGCGACGACGCGGGGCAAGTCCAGCGCTATGTCGGGGTGTTCTCGGACATCACCTACTTCAAGGACTACGAGGCCGAGCTGAGCCTGGTCGCCAATTACGACGCGCTCACCGGCGTTCCCAACCGTCGCCTGCTCGCCGACCGGTTGCGGCAATCGGTCGCGCATGCGCAGCGCGGCGGCAAGATGCTGGCCATCTGCTATATCGACCTCGACGGCTTCAAGGAGGTCAACGACCAGCACGGGCACGAGACCGGGGATCGGCTGCTGGTGGGCGTCGCCCGCCGCCTGCAGGAGGTGCTGCGCGCCGGGGATACGCTGGCGCGCCTGGGCGGCGACGAATTCGTGGTGCTGTTCAACGACCTGGCCGAAGACGCCGAATGCTTCCAAATCCTGGACCGCATCATGCAGACCCTGGCCGAGCCCATGCAGCTCGACGGGCACCAGGTCAACGTGTCCGCCAGCATCGGCGTGACCTTCTATCCGGCCGACAACGAGGACGGCGACACGCTGCTGCGGCATGCCGACCAGGCGATGTATATCGCCAAGCAGACCGGCAAGAACCGCTATCACGTCTACGATGCCATCCACGACCAGCGCGTGCGCACGCTGCACGAGACGAGGCGGCGTATCCTGCAAGGCCTGGAGAACGGCGAGTTCGAGTTGTATTACCAGCCCAAGCTGGAGCTGTCCTCGAACAAGGTGGTCGGGGCGGAAGCGCTGATCCGATGGAATCACCCCGAGCGCGGCCTGCTGAATCCGGCCGACTTCCTCCCCATCATCGAGAATTCGGATATGGAGATCAAGCTGGGCAAGTGGGTGATGGGCGAGGCGCTCGCGCAACTGCAGGCCTGGCAGCAGGCCGGGATCGCGATGGACATCAGCATCAATATTTCGGCGCGGCATCTGCAATCGCCGGATTTCGTGGCCGAGCTGAAGCGCAAGCTGGCGCAATATCCGAAACTGGGGCGCGGCAGGCTGCAGATCGAAGTGCTGGAAACCGCGGCGCTGGAAGACATGGGGCAATCGTTCGAAGTCATCGCGGCGTGCCGCGAAATGGGCGTCAGCTTCGCGCTCGACGATTTCGGCACGGGCTATTCTTCGCTGGTGTACCTGCGCAAGCTCGGCGCCGACACGCTCAAGATCGACCAGTCGTTCGTGCAGAACATGGCCACCAACGAGGGCGACCATGCCATCGTGCAGGGGGTGATCGCGCTGGCCAAGACGTTCAACCGCCAGACCGTGGCCGAGGGCATGGAAGACCCGAAACTCGTGCAAACGCTCGCGGACATGGGATGCGGCTACGGGCAGGGCTACGGCATCGCCTATCCGATGCCGGCAGCCGAGTTCCTCGACTGGTTCAAAAAACGTTAAGCAAAACGACTGCGATGGGTTACGCTTACGGCGTGCCGGGCGCAGGGTGTGGCGATTCGACGATTGAACCGCCTCCGACCGCGGTAGTAGAATCCCCGGCCTGTTCGATGTTCATTCAACCTTGAGGTGCAAGTAACGCCAGATGGACGACGTGGGTATATTGCCGTTGGATGCGGTTGGATGGCTGGTCCAGTTCTGGATTGCGCTCGGCGTGGCGGGGCTGATCCTGCAACGCACGCCGCAGACGATCAATCGCCTGCTCTTTCCGCTCAGTGCCCTGGTCTCGCTGCTGGTGGCCGCCACGGGCATGTGGGCGCTGGGGGCGGCGCCCAACGTCATGGTGTTGCCGCTCGGCTTGCCCGACCTGCCTTTTCACCTGCGTCTCGATCCGCTCTCGGGATTCTTCCTGATCCTGCTCGGCGGCGCCACGCTCGGGGTGTCCCTGTTCGGCGCCGGATATTTCAAAACCATGGCGGGCGGCACGCTCGGCCTGCTCTGCCTCGAATACCACCTGTTCCTCGCCGGCATGACGCTGGTGCTGCTGGCGGACGATGCCTATATGTTCATGGTGGCATGGGAAACCATGGCGCTGTCTTCCTACTTCCTGGTCACCACCGATCACGCGATTCCCGAGATTCGCAAGGCGGGCTATCTCTACCTGCTGATCGCGCACGTGGGGGCGATTTCCATCCTGCTCAGTTTCGGCGTGATGCAGGGCGGCAACGGCATCGCCGCTTACACTTTCGACGCCATGCGCTCGGCGCAACTGACCGAATTCTGGGCGTCGGTGGCGTTCCTGCTGGCGCTGTTCGGCTTCGGTGCCAAGGCGGGCGTGTTGCCCATGCATGTCTGGCTGCCCGAAGCGCATCCCGCTGCGCCGTCGCCGGTGTCCGCGCTGATGAGCGGCGTGATGCTGAAAACCGCGATCTACGGCATCCTGCGCGTGACCTTCGACCTGCTCGGCACGCAACTCTGGTGGTGGGGCGTGCTGACGCTGGCGCTGGGATTGGTCACCGCCGTGTTCGGCGTGATGTTCGCCGCGGTGCAGGGCGACATGAAGCGCCTGCTGGCCTATTCCTCGATCGAGAATATCGGCCTGCTGCTGGTGGGCATCGGCCTCACCGTCATTTTCCACGTTTACGGCAAGGACGCGCTGGCGGCGCTGGCGCTGATCGCCACGCTGTATCACAGCCTGAACCATGCCATGTTCAAGAGCCTGCTGTTTGTCGGCACCGGCGCCATCTTGCATGCCACCGGCGAGCGCAACATGGGACGCCTGGGCGGATTGATCCACCGCATGCCCTGGGCGTCGGTGCTGGTGCTGGTCGGCGTGCTGGCGATCTCCGGGTTGCCGCCGCTCAACGGCTTCGTGTCGGAATGGATGCTGCTGCAGGCATTCCTGCTGTCGCCGGGCCTGCCCAACAGTTACATCAACATGCTGGTGCCGGTGGCGGCGGCGGTGATCGCGCTGGCCGCGGCGCTGGCGGCCTACGTGATGGTGAAATTCTACGGCGTGATCTTCCTCGGCCAGCCGCGCGAAAAGGTGCTGGAGCATGCGCATGACGCGGGCGCCTGGGAGTGCATCGGCATGGGCTGGCTGGCGCTGGCTTGTGTCGCATTGGGCCTGGCGCCGGTGTTCGTGGTGCACCAGCTCGACCTGGTGGCGCATTCGCTGATCGGCGCCAATCTGGGCAATGCGGCGAACAACTGGATTTTCCTGACGCCGGTGGACACCGAGCGCGCCAGCTACAGCCCGCTGTACTTCCTGCTGGCCATACTCGGCGTGATGCTGCTCACCACCGTACTGGTGCGGCGCCTGTATCACGGAAGGCTGCGCCGCGGGGCGCCGTGGGATTGCGGCTTCCCGGCGCAGACCGCGCGCATGCAGGACTCTGCCGAAGGTTTCGGGAATCCGATCCGGCGAATTTTCGAGCCGTTCTTCAAGATCGAACGCGAAGTGCCGAGCCCGTTCGACACGCATCCCCGCTATCACGGACAGAGCGACGACCGCTTGTGGTACATCCTGTACCTGCCGATCAAGTTCATCACCGAGAAGCTGGCATCCCTGGCCGGGATGTTGCAGCACGGGCGCATCCATTTGTACCTGACCTATACTTTTGTCACGCTGATCGTGCTGCTGATGTTTGTATGACGGATAACTTCACCCTTCTCTTCGCCATCCTGTTCCAGCTCGCGCAACTGCTGCTGGTGGTGATACTCGCACCGCTGCTGACCGGCTGGGTCAACCAGTGCCAGGCCTGGCTGCAGAACCGTTCAGGCGCAGGCGTGCTGCAGCCGTACCGCGTGCTGCGCAAACTGTTCAGCAAGGATGCGGTGATCGCGCACAACGCCTCGTGGCTGTTCCGCGTCACGCCTTACATCGTGTTCGGCTGCATGTGGCTGGCGGCCGCCATCATCCCGATCATCGCGGTGGACCTGCCGTTCTCGAAAGCCGCCGACGTGATTGCGCTGGTCGGCGTATTCGCGGTGGCGCGCGTGTTCATCTCGCTTGCCGCGATGGACATCGGCACCGCGTTCGGCTCGCTCGGCGCCCGGCGCGAGATGCTGGTGTCGTTCCTGGCCGAACCGGCCCTGCTCATGGTGTTCTTCACCGCCTCGATGATCAGCCATTCCACCCAGTTGCCGAGCATCGTCGACACGCTGGCGCATCACCGGTTCGTGTTGTACCCGAGCCTGGCGTTCGGGGCGCTGGCATTCGTGATCGTGCTGCTGGCCGAGAACGCGCGCATCCCGGTGGACAACCCCAGCACCCACCTCGAACTGACCATGATCCACGAGGCGATGATCCTGGAATATTCGGCGCGCCATCTCGCCCTGATCGAATGGGCCAGCAGCCTGAAGCTGTTCGCCTACATCACCATCGGCATCGCGCTGTTCCTGCCGCACGGCATTGCCGAGGTCGGCAACTGGGCGGGATTGCCGCTGGCCATCGTGGCCCTGCTGCTCAAATTGATGTTGGCGGGCGCGGCACTGGCGGTGTTCGAGATCGTGTCGGCCAAGCTGCGCATCTTCCGAGCGCCGGAATTTCTGGGCACCGCGTTCCTGCTGGCGGTGCTGGGGCTGCTGATTCACTTCCTGCTGGGTGCATGAGATGGCGTTCACTCTGCAATTCATCAACCTGCTGGCCGCCATCCTGTTGCTGATCGCGTTTGCCATGCTCACGCAGCGGCGCATCCTGTCGCTCATCAACCTGTTCGCGCTGCAGGGCGCGGTGCTGGCATTGAGCACTTTTGTGGTCGCCTGGTCCACCAGCCAGCATCACTTGTATTACTCCGCCGGACTCACCTTGTTGCTCAAGGTGCTGCTGCTGCCCTGGCTGCTGCACCGCCTGATCCACCGCCTCAACGTGCGCTGGGACGTGGAGACGCTGATCAACATCCCCACCACCATGCTGGTCGGCATCGCGCTGGTGATTTTCTCGTTCAACCTTGCGGCGCCCATCTCGCAACTGGCCGAAGGCATCACGCGCGGCCTTATCGGCATCGCGCTGGCCTGCGTGCTGCTGTCGCTGCTGATGATGCTGACACGGCGCAAGGCGGTGTCGCAGGTGGTGGCTTTCCTGTCGCTGGAAAACGGCCTGTTCTTCGCCGCCACCAGCGCCACGCAGGGCATGCCGCTGGTGGTGGAACTCGGCATCGCGCTCGACGTGCTGGTCGCCACCTTCATCTTCGGCGTGTTCTTCTTCCAGATCCGCGAGACCTTCGACAGCCTGGACATCACCCACATGGAGAAGCTCAAGGATGATTGATCGCAACCTACAGATTGAAACTGATCTGCACTTTTACTCCCCTCGCCCGCTGGCGGGAGAGGGGCTGGGGGAGAGGGTCTGTGCGCAACGAAAAAAGTTGTTGCAGCGCCACGCCCCTCTCCCTAGCCCTCTCCCGCAAGCGGGCGAGGGGACTGTCGTGGGGTAAATAATGATTGACCCGCAACTCCTCGCGCTGTTGCTCACCCCGCTGCTGGGCGGCGGCCTGCTGGCCGTGTTCGGCTCGCGCAAGTGGGCGGCCGAGCTCAATTCGCTGATGAGTTTCCTCACCTTCGTCGCCTCGGTGGTGCTGACCGTGCGCGTGGTCGAGTCCGGCCCGCAGGTCGCGTTCAACGAGCAGTTCTTCATCGACCAGTTCAACGTGTTCCTGGTCGCGCTCACCGCCTTCGTCGCCTTCACCACCTCGCTGTTCTCGCGTCCCTACATGCGCATCGAGCAGCATCATGGCAAGCTCTCGGTCGGCATGCTGCACCTGTACTACAGCATGTATCAGCTGTTCACTTTTGCCATGCTGGTGGCGCTCACCACCAACAACATGGGCATCGTGTGGGTGGCGATGGAAGCGGCCACGCTGACCACCGTGCTGCTGGTGTCGCTGTACCGCACCCCGGCCAGCCTGGAGGCGGCGTGGAAATATTTCATCCTGTGCGGCGTCGGCATCGCGCTTGCGCTGTTCGGCACCATCCTGCTGTATTTTGCCGCCGAGCGTGTGCTGGGACAAGGCGGCACCGCGCTGCTGTGGACGCACCTGAACGAGGTTAAGGGTGACCTTGAACCCACCGTACTCAAGCTGGCCTTCATCTTCCTGCTGGTGGGCTACGGCACCAAGGTCGGCCTGGTGCCGCTGCATAGCTGGCTGCCGGACGCGCACGCCGAAGGCCCGACGCCGGTCTCCGCCGTGCTGTCCGGTCTGCTGCTCAACGTCGCGCTGTGCGCGGTGGTGCGCAGCAAGGTGCTGGTGGACGGTTCGCTGGGCACGCACTTCGCCGGCAACCTGATGATGGGCTTCGGCCTGCTCTCGGTGCTGGTGGCGTCGTTCTCGTTGTTCCGGCAGAAGGACATCAAGCGCATGTTCGCCTATTCCTCCATCGAGCACATGGGGCTGATCACTTTCGCCTTCGGCATGGGCGGCCCGGTGGCGACCTTCGCGGGCATGCTGCACATGACCGTGCATTCGCTGACCAAATCGGCGATCTTCTTCGCCGTCGGCCATGCCGTGCAAAAGGTCGGCACGCAGCAGATGGAGAACATCCGCGGCCTGCTGCAAGTCAGCCCCACGGTCGGCTGGGGACTGGCACTGGGCACCTTCGCCATTCTCGGCATGCCGCCGTTCGGCGTGTTCTCCAGCGAATTCCTCATCATCACCACCGCCATGCACGAATACCCGTGGGCGACGCCCATCCTGCTGATCTCGCTCGGCGTCGCCTTCGCCGCCATCTTCGGCAAGGTGCAACCCATCGTGTTCGGCGAAACCACCGCCAAACCCTTGCCGCATTCGCCCGCGCTGGTGCCGGTGTTCGCCCACCTGCTGCTGGTGCTGATGCTGGGACTGTACATGCCGCCCTATCTGGCCGACTGGTACCGCCAGGCAGCGGCTTTGTTGGGGTGAACTTCAGAACCTTTTTTGCCACAGAGGGCACAGAGGACACAGAGATGACAGAGTTGAATTATTGTTCCGGTGTCGGCCCATTCAATGGGCTAGAGCAGAGAAGATGGAGAACAACTGGCTTTGCCTTTCTCTGTGATCTCTGTGTACTCTGTGGCTAAATTGTTTTGCCTTTGATATAGAAAAATGCCGATCAAACATCCCAACCTCAAACTCACCCGACTCACCGATGCGGTGCCCGCATGGACCGGCGACATCGCGCCGGAGTATCTGTACGAGATCTGCCAGCAGGTACGCGACGGCGGCGGCAGGCTGGTGGCGTTGTGGGGCAGCGATGACCGGCATCAAGGCGGAGGTTTTGTTTTGCACGTCACGCTGATGAACGAGAGCGGTCTGGTCTGCCTCAACGTGCCGCTGCCGGTGGAGCATCCGGAGTATCCAGACATCAGCCGCATTTTCCCGGCGGCCAGTCGCATGCAGCGCGCAGCCTATGACATGCTTGGCATCTACGCGCAGGAGGGGCACGACCACCGCAAGTGGCTGCGCCACGGCGCCTGGCACAGCGGCAGCTTTCCGCTGCGCAAGGATTTCGATGCGGCAGCCAGCCTCACCCATGAACCGGAAGACTATCCTTTCGTGCATGTTGAAGGCCAGGGCGTGCATGAGATACCGGTCGGCCCGGTGCATGCGGGCATCATCGAGCCCGGGCATTTCCGTTTCTCCATCATCGGCGAACGCGTGCTGCGGCTGGAGCAACACCTCGGCTACGTGCACAAGGGCATCGAGAAACGTTTCGAGAGCATGAACCTGCAGCAGGGCGCAAAATTGGCCGGGCGCGTGAGCGGCGACAGCACTGTGGCCTACGCCTGGGCGTATGCGATGGCCGCGGAAAGCATCGCCGGCGTTACGCCGTCCAGCCGCGCACTGTGGATGCGCGCGCTGCTGCTGGAGCGCGAGCGCGTGGCCAACCACCTCGGCGACCTCGGCTATCTCGGCAACGACGTGGCGCTGTCGTTCGGTTTCGCCCAGTTCTGGATACTCAAGGAACAGGTGCTGCGCAACAACGCCGCGCTGTTCGGTCATCGTTACCTGATGGACAAGATCGTGCCGGGCGGCGTCACGGTAAACCTCGACGTCGAGGGCAAGAACATCATCGAACGGGAATGCGACATGCTGGAGCAGCAGGTGCGCATCCTGCGCGGCGTCTACGATGAACACGCCGGGCTGCAGGATCGCTTTATCGGCACCGGCGTGGTCACGCCGAAACTGGCCGCGCAGCTCGGCCTGTGCGGACTGGCCGGGCGCGCCAGCGCGCAAGCCTGGGATGCGCGCGTGCAGTTCGCCTGCGCGCCCTACGACAAGCTGGACGTGCAGATGGCGACCTACCGCAACGGCGATGTGGCGGCGCGCGCCATCGTGCGTTTCGGCGAATTGTTCGAATCGTTGCGTCTGCAGCGCGACATACTGGTCAACCTGGTCCACGAAGACGAAGCGCCCATCCCGCTGGAAAAGCTGCCGCCGAACGGTCTGGGCATCGGCCTGGTGGAAGGCTGGCGCGGTGAAGTGCTGGTGGCGATCCATACCGATGCGCAGGGCGACCTCACGCGCGTGCATCCGCACGATCCATCGTGGCAGAACTGGCCGTTGCTGGAACACGCCGTTGTCAACGACATCGTGCCGGATTTCCCGCTCATCAATAAGTCGTTCAATCTCAGTTATTCAGGGCAGGATCTCTGATGTACCAGATACTCAAACAAATATACAAGACCGGCATCAAGACCGAAACTCCGCCGCAGGCGGACGAGGCGATGCGCGTCGATGCGCAGCGTTTGCAGCAGGAGATACTCGATGTATTCGGCGGCGCGCTGAGCATACGTCAGGTCGATGCCGGTTCCTGCAACGGCTGCGAACTGGAGATACACGCCGTCAACAACGCCTATTACAACATCGAAGGCCTGGGCATCAAATTCGTCGCCAGCCCGCGCCATGCCGACCTGCTGCTGGTCACCGGCCCGGTGTCGCGCCACATGGAAGTCGCGCTCAAGCGCACTTACGATGCCACGCCGGAACCCAAGCTGGTGGTGGCGGTCGGCGATTGCGCCTGCAACGGCGGGATTTTCGGAGAAAGCTATGCCACCTGCGGCAAAGTCGCCAACGTCATTCCGGTGGATGTGGTGGTGAGCGGCTGCCCACCAACACCGACAGCCATCCTGCAAGGCATCCTTACCGCCATCAGCGCGAGGAAATAACTTGTAGGGTGGGCACGTTTCTTGTGCCCACGCGGTTCCAGTGTTTCATCGGTACGTGAACGATAGGGTGTATGCCCGCGATTGGGTGGGTGCGTAAATTGGGAGTCACGCCATGTCACATTACCGCCGAGCAACGACTACTGGCTCCAGCTATTTCTTCACGGTAGTCACCTACCGCCGTCAGCCGATCTTATGCGACGAACCGATTCGCAACGCGCTGCGCGCCGCAATTGAAACGGTTCGCACCTCGCGCCCATTTGTCATCGACGCCTGGGTGTTGCTGCCAGACCATTTGCATTGCGTGTGGACTTTGCCTGAGGGGGATGCCGATTTTTCCACTCGCTGGATGAAGATTAAGCGCGCGGTTTCGCTGGCATGCGGAGAGGAATATCGCCGGGATGACTGGGTGACAGCCTCGAAACTCAAACACCGCGAATCGACCATCTGGCAGCGGCGATTCTGGGAGCATCAGATTCGAGATGAAGAGGATTTTGCCCGGCATGTCGATTACATACATTTCAATCCGGTAAAACACGGGCATGTTCAATATGCAGCCGATTGGCAATATTCGACGTTTCATCGGTATGTGAACGACGGGGTGTTTGCCAGCGATTGGGTGGGCGGGATGAGTTGTGAGGTGGTGGGGTTTGATTGATTGCATCCGCGTGGGCACAAAGGCGTGCCCACCCTACTTGGTGCAATCAGTGCGAAAAAATGACTTGTAGGGTGGGCACGTTTCTTGTGCCCACGCGGCGAATCTGCTTCTTGCCGAAATCCGCGATCTGCTCAGGAAATAGCCGCTGACCGCAACCGGCGCTTGCGGGCATCCTGCCCGCAAGCGCCGTGCAACGAAAGCCGGTTCGCGCCGGAACTATTCATCTGCCGCGGCATAGGGCCGGGAATACCCGGCCCTATGCCGCATTCACTCCTCCCGCAACTACAGTTTTTCTACAGTCAACTACCACCTTTCAAATAGAGCGTTGCCTGTATCGCAATGGCAGGTATGAGTTGGTATGTTCCTGAAAACCAAAACCGGCATTCGGGTAAGACAGCACAAAAGAGCGCAGGCGTAAGGAAAGATCCGCGCGGGAGAGCGAGAATGAACAAGTCGATTGCCAGGATCGCAACTGCAGTCAGCAGCCTGCTGCTGAAGTTTGCGTTTGCCGCATTCCTCTCCGCAACCGCGTCCGCCCAGTCACTTTCCGGCGGGGCAGTTCCGGAAGCGGCCGTATCGGCCGACAGTCGGCAGTCCATGCCGGAGTTGGCGTCGCTGGGCAACCAGAACCGGCGTCCGGCTGCGTTGTTCGCGCAGGAGCCGGAACGGACACCGTTGGCGGACCGTGCCATGCAGCAGGAGGAGCAAAGCGAATTCCAGGATTTCGTCTCCGCCTCGCTGGGCAGGCAGCTCCCGTTTTACGGCCACGACCTGTTTGCGGGGGTTCCCACTACTTTTTCCCCGCTGGACAACGTCCCGGTGACTGCGGATTACACGATCGGGCCGGGCGACGAATTGCAGGTGCGCGGCTGGGGCCAGGTGGATTTCGACCTGACGGTCACGGTGGACCGCAACGGCGCGGTTTACCTGCCCAAGGTGGGCAGCGTCAATGTCTCGGGAATTCGCTATCAGGCACTGCAGGGCTACCTGAAAAATTCCATCAGCAAATCGTTCCGCAATTTCGACCTGAACGTGTCGCTGGGCAAGTTGCGCTCCATCCAGGTGTTCGTCGTCGGCCAGGCCCGGCGGCCGGGCGCCTATACAGTCAGTTCGCTCAGCACGCTGGTCAACACCCTGTTCGCCTGCGGCGGGCCTTCGCTCAAGGGATCGCTGCGCCACATCCAGGTCAAGCGCGCAGGGCGCGTGGCGAGCGAACTGGATATGTACGATTTCCTGCTCAAGGGCGACAAGGCCGCAGACATCGCGCTGCTGCCGGGCGATGTCATCTACATCCCGCCGGTGGGGCAACTGGCCGCCATTGCCGGGAGCGTCAACAACCCGGCCATCTACGAACTGAGGAAAGATGCGACCACGCTGGCCGAACTGATCGAGCTGGCCGGCGGGCTCACCACCACGGCGAACGGCGACAAGGTGCGCGTCGAGCGCATCGACGAGCGCAAGATGCGCAAGGTCGAGGAATTCTCGCTGGATGCGGCGGGGCGAAAACGCCCGCTCAAGGACGGCGACGTGGTGCAGGTGCAAATCATCAGCGGCCAGTTTGACAATGCCGTCACGCTGCGCGGCAACGTCGCCAATCCCGGACGCTATCCCTGGCATGAAGGAATGCGGGTCAAGGACCTGATTCCCGACATGGATGCGCTGATCGTGCCGGAATACTGGGCGAAGCAGAACCGCATCTTCCGGACCGACATTGGCGGCGAAAAACGCCTGCGCACGGAACTCAAGCGCAACGAGAACGAGATCAACTGGGATTACGCGCTGATCGACCGCCTGAAAAAGGACGAGCTGACCACGGCGCTGCTGCCCTTCAGCCTGGGCAAGGCGCTTTCCGGCAGCGATGCGGAAAACAACCTGCCGCTGCTGCCGGGCGATGTCGTCACCATCTTTTCGAAAGAGGACATCCGGGTTCCGGCCGCCAAACGCAGCGTTTACGTCAGGCTGGAAGGCGAGTTGAACCAGGCCGGCGTGTACAAGGTGCAGCCGGGAGAAACCCTGCGCCAACTGGTGGCGCGGGCGGGCGGGTTGACGCCGAACGCCTACCTGTTTGCGGCCGAACTCAACCGCGAGTCGGTGCGCGCGAGCCAGCAAAACAAACTGGAAGAAATGACCGCGCGCATGGCGGAAGACATCGAACGCAACCTGGCCGCGAAAAGCCAGGCGGCGCTGAGCAAGGACGAGGTGGAGGCGGCCAAGGCGCAGGCGGCGGGGCAGCGCGCCCTGCTCGAACGCTTGCGCCAAGCCAAGGCCAGCGGACGCATCGTGCTTGAGGTGGCGCCGGACAAGACGCAAATCGGGGACATTCCGGACATCGTGCTGGAAGACGGCGACCAGTTCGTCGTGCCGTCGCGCGCGTCGACGGTGAGCGTGATGGGCATGGTGTACAACGAAAATTCCTTCATGCACCGGGCGGGCAAGCAGGTCGAGGATTACCTGGAACAGGCGGGCGGGCCGACGCGCGATGCGGACGAGTCGCGCATCTACATCCTGCGCGCGGACGGCACGGTGCAGAGCGCGCAAAACGCCGGTTCGCTGTTCGGCAGCATCGCCGGACAGACCCTGATGCCGGGCGACGCCGTGATCGTGCCGGAATTGCTGGACAAGTTCTCGCTGACGCGGGAGCTCAAGGACTGGGCGCAGATTTTCTACCAGTTCGCATTGGGGGTGGGCGCCATCCATCTGTTGCGCCTGTAACGATGTCAACCGGATTGAAGAAGGCAGACCGACCATGAATATCATGACTGAAAACCGGGTGACACTCCCGGACCGGGAGGAAGAAGACAGCATCGATCCGCTCGGCTTGCTGCTGGTGGTCGCGCGCGAGAAAAAGACGATCCTGCGCGCCGCGTTTGCCGCCGCCATATTGAGCAGCGCGATCGCGTTGCTGTTGCCTGCCGTGTATAGCGCGAGGGCGGTGATCCTGCCGCCGCAGGAAGACCATTCCGGATTGAACTTCATGGCGATGGGCGCGCTGGCGGATTTGTCCGCGGCGGGAAGCAGTGGCGGTTTGGGGGCGGCGCTCGGGTTGAAAAGTCCCGGCGACATCTACATCGGCATGCTGAAAAGCCGGTCGGTGGCGGATGCGCTGATACAGCGCTTCAACCTGCAGGCGCGGTACGGCACCGCCTCCGTGGCGGAAACGCGCGAGGAACTTGCAAAACAGGTGTCCATCACCAACGGCACCGACGGGCTCATCAGCGTGGTGTTCGACGACGACGATGCGCAGCGCGCGGCGGCTGTTGCCAACGGTTATGTGGAAGAACTGGAGAAACTGACCCGGCGCATCGCCATCACCGAGGCGGCCCAGCGCCGCCTGTTCGTCGAGCAGCAGATCAAGCTCACGCAGGAAAAACTGGCGCAGGCGGAAAACGCGCTGAAGCAGACGCAGTTGCAGACCGGGGTGATCGACCTCGACAACCAGGGCAAGGCGGTCATCGACGCGGTGGCCGCGCTGCGGGCGCAGGCCGCCGCCAAGGAAGTGCAGATTTCCACCATGCAGTCCTTCGCCGCACCGGGCAATCCGGACTTGATCCGCGCGCGCCAGGAACTGGCCGGGCTCAGGACGCAGATCGGCAAGCTCGAGCACAACAACCTTTCGGGCAACGGCGACATCATGGTCGCCACCGGCAGGATGCCGGAAGCCGGCCTGGAGTACCTGCGCAAATTGCGCGACCTGAAAAACCAGCAGGCGGTCTATGAAATGCTCGCCAGGCAATACGAGAGTGCGCGCGTGGACGAGGCGCGCAACACGGTGGTGATCCAGGTGGTCGACCCGGCGGTGGTGCTGGACGAGGAGTCGGGCCCCCGACGCGCACTGATCGTCGTGCTGGCCACGGTTTTCACGCTGCTCCTTGCAGTCATGTGGGCGTTCGCACGTCTCGGCCTGACGCGCGTGCAGCAGGGCTTTGCGCAAAACGCGCGCTGGCTCGAACTGCGCGAACAAATGCGCTGGAGGGAATAACGATGCAGCGCATGCCCGAACGGCATGCAACAAATGGGAGGTATACGATGAACAGCATTTCTCCGAACATCGTGTGGCATCAGTCCACCATCACCCGGCGGCAACGGGAAGAGCAGAACAATCACGGCAGTTGCGTGCTGTGGTTCACCGGTCTTTCCGGCTCCGGCAAATCCACGCTGGCGCATGCCGTCGAGGAAGAGTTGCACCGGCACGGCTGCCGCACCTTCGTGCTGGACGGCGACAACGTGCGCCACGGTTTGTGCGGCGACCTCGCCTTCTCGGAAGCCGACCGCAGGGAAAACATCCGCCGCGTGGGCGAAACCGCCAGGCTGTTTGTCGAGGCGGGCGTGATCGTCCTCACCGCATTCATCTCGCCATTCCGCGACGACCGCGAACGCGTGCGCAAGCTGGTCGGCGACGCGGACTTCATCGAGGTCTATTGCCATTGCCCGCTGCAGGTGTGCGAAGAGCGCGACGTGAAAGGGCTCTACCGCAAAGCGCGGCAGGGGCTGATCAGGGATTTCACCGGCATCTCCTCGCCCTATGAGGAACCCGTGCAGCTTGCGTATTCCATCGATACTGCCAGGACCAGCGTGGCCGACTCGGCCGGACAGGTGATGGATTTGTTGGTGGGGCACGGCAAAGTGCGGCGCGCCTGAAAGGATCGCCATGGGCCGGCCAGAATGTCGCTTCCGGATCGTCACACAGGGCGCACTCGCGGCCGTGGCCTGGGCGATGTTGCTGTCGCCGGGATACGGGCAGGCAGCGGAGGCAATGCCGCTGCACAGCCGGAACAATGCATGGCATCTGCTGCCGCAATATTCGGACGAATTCGACGGCGCGGGACTCGACAGCGCCAAGTGGGACAACGACGTGGCGGACTGGGGCGTGTGGTCGTGGGAACCGGGCAACGTATGGGTGGACAAGGGCCTGCTGAATCTGCGCATGGACTACAGCGAACACCAGCGCGGCTGGCGGACGCTGTATTACCGGACGGGCATCGTGAAGAGCAGGGCCCAGCCCATTCGCTACGGTTATTTCGAGGCGCGCATCAAGGCCGCCAGCCGCTATCCGGGCGTCGCCCCCGCGTTCTGGGGCTACCGCCAGGATGCCGACGAGTGGACGGAAATCGATTTCGCCGAACTCACCCAGCGGCGCCGCGACGTGAAGATCGTGGACACCAATGTGCATGTGTTCCGGCAGGCGGCGTTTCCGGGCGCGCTGCCGCTGCAGGAGGAGCGCAGCTGGATGGCGCCGTGGGACCCGCGGGACGACTTCCATATCTATGGCTGCGAGTGGGACGAACAGCAGATCCGCTGGTACGTCGACGGCCAACTGATCCAGACCAGAAAAAACGACTACTGGCATCAGGCGCTCGATGTCGTCGTCTCGTTCGGCGTGCGCGGCGACCTGAAGAATCAAGCCAGTCCGGAAGGATTTCCGACCACGTTCCAGGTGGATTATGTGCGGGTATGGACTTCCGGTTGAGGGACGCAGAATGAAAAACTTTCTCGCCAGACTGTACACCGCATTCAAGCTCCGGCGCTGGCCGCATGGCTGCCGGATTTCCCCGCTCGCCACGGTCAAGGGCGACGTGCGCCTGGGCAAGTACACCTACGTGAGCAGCTTTGCCGACATCCGCGGCATCGGCTCGGCCACGCGCATCGGCAACTACTGTTCGGTGGCGCGCGGCGTGAAGATATTGTCGGCGGGACAGGTGCATTCGCTCGCGTCGATATCCACCTTCCCGTTTTACCTGATAGACCGTTCGCTCAGGCGCGCGGATTTCATGGTGCCCAGGGGCGACGTGGTAATCGGCAACGACGTGTGGATAGGCGCCGATGCGATCGTCCTGCCGGGGGTGAGAGTCGGCGACGGCGCCGTGATCGGCGCGGGCGCGGTGGTGACGAAAGACGTGGCGGCGTTCCAGATCGTCGCGGGCGTTCCGGCCAGGCCGGTGCGGATGCGTTTTTCAGCGGCGGTATGCGCGGCCATCGCCGCCTCGCAATGGTGGGAGCGCGACTACGCCGAACTCAGGCCGTTCATCCGCCGTATCCATGCGCATGAACAACAGGGGGAGGAGGGGATGCTGGAAACGCTGGCGCTGCTGGCGCGGGAGCGGGCGCCTGCTTCCGGTTGACTGTGCAAACGCAATATTCGGCAGCGCCATTCCCTCCCCCATGCAGGGGGAAGGAGTGAGAGCCCTGCCGCCATCAGAAAGGCCGCGGTTCTACCCGCCCTCCGGGGGATTCACCGAATAAGTCTGTCCCGGGATTCGAAGTGGCTGGCTGGAAGTCCTTAACCATTTATTGACGACCGAACGTATGAAAACACTGATCAGCGCGATCCTCTCCAAGGCCGGCGGCTCGTTGTTCACGCTGGCGCTGGTGGTCTATCTGGGGCAGGCAATCGGTTCCCGCGCGTCCGGCTATTTCTATTTCACGCTGGCCGTCGCGGTAATGCTGAGCCAGTTGTTGCGGCTGGGCATGGATGGCGTGGTGCTGCGCCTGGCGAGCCGCCATTTCCATGCCGGCGATACCGACGCGCTGCGCAGGCTGGCCGGCGACGTGCTGGTGTATCTGCTGGCGTGCGGAACCATCATGATCCTGGCCGGGAAAGCGCTGGCGCAATATGCCGCACCGCTGCTGTTCCCGGGCGAAGCGCCAACTCTGTTGTACGACGCCGCGCTGTATTCCTTCGTCCCGTTCACGCTGATGTGGACTTGTGCCGCGTTCCTGAAAGGCATGGGCAGGACGTCGCTGTCGGTGTTCATCGAGGCCGGCAGCGTACCGCTGTGCGTGCTGCTGCTGATGCAGTTGCATGCCGGCGCCTCGGATTACCGCGTCGCGGTGGAGGCGCTGGTGCAGGCGAACGGGATCGCCGCTGCGCTGGCGTTGGCGCTGGTGTACCGTTTCGCCGGATGCAGAATAATCATGCCCGGCCTGGTGCGGCGCGGCAGGGAACTGCTGGCGGAAGCGCTCAGGGGGGTCTGGGTCGCCATTTCGAATACGCTCATTGTCTGGTCGCCGCTGTTCCTGCTCGGGATATTTGCCACGCCGGAAGATGTCGGCGTGTACAACGCCGCGTTCCGCGTGACCATGGTCATCGGCGCGTTCAGCGCCGTGTTCAGGGGGGTTGCGACGCCCAGGCTGGCCGGGTTGCTGCAGCGCAAGGAATCCCCGCTGCCGTTTCTCAGGCAATCGATGGCAGCCATCGTCGGCGCCGGTTTGCTGGTGCTGCTGGCGGGCGAACTCACCTTCGACCGGGTGTTCGCCCATTTCGGCGAGGGCTTCGCGGGCGCTGCCGGATTGGCGATGCTCATGCTGGTCGGCATGCTGGCGAACGTGCTGTTCGTCATCATGGAAACGCAACTGATCCTCGCCGACCGGAACGACTTGCTGCGCGCCAATGCGATCTTTACGGCGCTGCTCACCCTGCCGCTCACCCTGCTGCTGATCGCGTATTTCCAGGCGTACGGGGCGGCGCTGGGCTTCGTCATCACCAATGTGCTGAGCCGCGGCAACATGCTCTATCTGTTCAACCGGATGTACGGCTGCAGGATATGACGCCATGAGCATCGGCAAGACATGCCTGAAATCCACTCCGGTCTACCTCGCGGGCGCGTGCGCCGTGCTGCTGGTTTACGGCTTCCTGTTCCCGGTGCTGAACTGGCCCGACGAGTACCGCAACGTGCTGCTGCTGCAGGAAGGAAGGGAAAGCGGCTATGCCTTCATTTACGGGCATTTCGTGCGCTTTGTGTTGCAGGTCGCCGATACCCTGTTCGGCCTGAACGAACTGACCGATGTCCTCGCTGCCGTCCGGCCGGGCAGCGGCTACCACATGATCCATGGGGAACTGCACTACAAGACCATCGCCAGCGTGCCCGCCGTGTACTACTTCGCCAAGTTCGCCAATTTCGCGCTGGCGGGCGCGTTTGCCGCCGCCGTCGTGCTGTACCTGTGCCGCACCGGCAACCAGGCGGGCAACAAGGACGTGCAGGTATTCCTGCTGTCGCTGTGCTTTCCGTCCGTTGCCTACGGGGTCATGCAGATATCGACCGACATCCTGTTCATCCTGTTTTCGCTGCTCCCGTTTTACCTGCGCGGCAGAACCGCCGCGCTGGCCTTCGCGGCCGTCATGGCGCTGCTGGTCGTCGAGGATCGCAGCTTCCTGCTGCTGTCGGTGTTTGTGCTGCTGAGGGAGTTTTACGGCGCATTCCTGACGCGCCGCATCGCGGCGGGCGGCTGGCGCGCACGGTTGGGCTGGCTGCTGCTGTTCTCGGCGCTGACCATGCTGGCGGCGCTGCTGGTCACGCACGCATTGGCCAATCCGAAATGGCTGAACCTGCTTCAACCCGGCATGGGCGACGGCGTCGCGCTGGCGCTCGAATACACGCACGCCAAGTCGTACAACCCGGCCGTCAGCCTGGTGGTGCTGTACGCGGGCTTCATCATCCTGCCGGGCGCGACGGAATTTTTCGTGGCGCTGGCGCCGCTGTACCTGCTGCTGCTGTTTGTGTTTTACCGGTTCATGGTGTTCTGCCTGTCCGGCAGGTATGGCGAGGCGGGAACACGGGCATACCTCGCCCTGCTGTCGGTGCTGACGCTGTTTTTCTTCCTGACCGGGGTCGTGCATGTCTTCGAATCGGGGCGGTATTACCTCTATCTGGTGCCATACCTGGTGCACGCCTTGTTGTTCGGCGCGCTGCGCTTCAAGGGGTTCGCCGCGCTCAGGGCGGAGTGGGTGATGTTGTTCGGCTTCACCCTGGTCGCCATCGCGGTCACGCTGCTGGCGTATGCGATGGGCGCATGAGGATGCATGGCCAAACGCCATCGGGGGCCGGCAGGGTGCGCACGCGCACCCTGCTTTATCAATGCAATGCTTGAAGGAGGGCATATGGTCGATTTCATTTTCCTGGGGCCGAGCAAAACGGCCTCGACCTGGATTTACGAAGCGATACGCCCGCATCCGGAAATATTTGTGCCGGTGACCAAGGACATCTATTTCTTCGACAAGTATTTCGACAAGGGAACGGCCTGGTACGAAGCGTTCTTCCGCGATGCGCCGCCGGGAAGCCTGTGCGGCGAGCTCAGCCACGATTACTTTGCCAGCCCGGAGGCCATCCGGCGCCTGCATGATTACAATCCGCGGGCCAGGCTGATCTGCTGCCTGCGCAACCCGTTCGAGCGCGCCTATTCTTCTTATCTGCACCTGCTCCGGGTCGGCATGTTCGCGGGCAGTTTTGCGGAAGCGCTGGAAAAATTTCCCTTCATCGTCGACGAGGGCAGGTACGCCACCAACCTGCGCCATATCTTCTCGCTGTTCGGGCGCGACGCGCTGCTGATACTCGACTTCGACGAACTGGAAGCCAGCCCGGAGCGCTTCGCGCGCAGGATATTCAACTTCCTCGGCGTGGACGGGGAATTCGTGCCCGGCGTATTGCACGAGAAGGTCAACACGGCGCGCGAAGCCAGAAGCGTGGCCGTGGCGCGGATGGCGAAACAGGCGGCGCTGCTGCTGCGCAACCGCGGCTACTCGAATTTCCTCGGCAGGCTCAAGCACAGCCGTTTCGTCAACTGGCTCGTCTACCGCGCGGATGCGCAGGCCCCGGCGAAAGCGAAGGCGGCAGCCTGCTATCCGGAACCTCTGGTGCAGCTTTACCGCGGCGAACTCGCGCAATTGTCCGTGCTGCTGGACGCGGATTATTCGAAGTGGAGCACTCCGGCAAAATGAACCGCGGGAAATCCGACCATGATCGATATCGATAAAGTCGCGCTGTGCGTGCCCACCCTGAATGCGGGAGCGACCTGGGTGGACTGGCTCGACGCCTGGTCGGGCCAGCTCGCCAGGCCGCGCACATTGGCGATCGATTCCGGCTCGACCGATACCACGGCCGCGCTGGCGGGCGCGGCCGGCCTGCGTGTCTGCAGCATTCCGCGCGCTTCGTTCAACCACGGCGGCACGCGCCAGCAGGCGGTCGGGATGCTGGACGATGCGGAGATCGTCGTTTTCCTGACGCAGGACGCCATCCTCGCCGCGCCCGATTCGATACGCAACCTGCTGGCGGCGTTCGACGATCCGGCGGTGGGCGCCGCCTGCGGCAGGCAACTGCCCCACGCGCATGCCGGCCACATCGCCGCCCATGCGCGGCGGTTCAATTACCCGGAGACCGATGCAGTCCGCTCGGCCGCCGATATCCCGGCGCTCGGGATCAGGACCGCCTACCTGTCCAATTCGTTTGCGGCCTACCGCAAGACCGCCTTGCTGTCGGTCGGCGGATTTCCCCGCGATGTCATTTTCGGCGAAGACATGTATGTGGCCGCGCGCATGCTGCTGTCCGGCTGGAAGCTGGCCTATCGCGCCGATGCCGCGGTGCGCCACTCGCACGACTACGGCATGCGGCAGGAATTCCGGCGCTATTTCGACATCGGCGTGATGCATGCGCGCGAGCCCTGGCTGCTGCAAAAACTGGGCAAGCCGGAAGGCGAAGGCATGCGCTTCGTCCGCTCGGAAACGGCCTGGCTGTGGCGGCATGCGCCCTACCTGATCCCGTCCGCCTGGCTGCGCACCCTGCTGAAGCTGGCCGGATACCGGCTGGGCCGGATCGAGTCGCGCCTGCCGCTGTGGTTGAAACGGCGGCTGGGAATGCTGCGCAGCTACTGGAAAGAATGATCGGCGCCATTTCGCCGACCGCTTTCAGGCCTGTAGTCGGCGGACTTCATCCGCAACCGCCGGGGCGCGCCGATACTGCCTTCATGCGGCGTTTGCCGGAGAAATGCGCGAGGGCGATGTGCTCGTTTCACTTTACTGCGGCTACAGGGTAGACCCGACAAGCTGGGGTGCCGCGCCATTCCGCCATGCAGTCAAATGACGCCGAGATTGGGCAACTCCGTCCCGTTCCAATAAGGCGGTCAGCATATTTATCGCCATACCTTTCTTGAACAAGATGGCATCACGCAAGCGCGACGGCAATCCGGGCCATTCCCGGCCGCTGTCGACGCCCGCCGACCAACCTTGTCCAGGAGAGCGCCATGGCCAGCCAGCTACAGACCACACAAGTATTCATTCCCGGTTTCCGCGCAGCGCGCCTGCGCCGGGCCGCCGGACGCAGCAGCGCAGCGGGCCGCCGCGGGCACTTGCGCGCCGCGTGTTATGCATATTCGAAACGCACGCTGGACCTGGTGCTGGGTTCGGTATTGCTGTGCTGTTCGCTGCCGATCATCGCGCTGGCGGCAATCGCCATCCGGCTGGAAAGCCGGGGCAACCCGCTGTTCATCCAGACACGCGTCGGCGAAAACGGGAAACCGTTCAGGATATTCAAGCTGCGCGGCATGTATGCCGATGCGCGCGCGCGCTTCCCGGCGCTTTACGATTACAGCAAGCAGGAAGGCCTCGATTTCTATTTCCACCATGAGCAGGATCCGCGCATCACCCGCGTCGGCAGCTTCATCCGCAAGACCAGCATCGACGAGTTGCCCAACTTCCTGAATGTCGTGCTCGGCAGCATGTCGCTGGTGGGGCCGCGTCCCGAGATTCCCGACGTGTCCGCACTGTATGGCATCCATCGCGACAAATACCTTTCGGTGAAGCCGGGCGTCACCTGCCTGTCCAAAGTGTCGGGCCGCGACCTGCTGACCAAGGAACAAAGCATACGGATGGACATCGGCTACATCGAGAACCGGTCGACGGCAACGGATCTGAAAATACTGTGGGCGACATTCTGGAGCGTGATCAATCGCCGGAATGTTTTCGGTCGCTGTTTGAACCGGGCTGCCGCGCAGTGAACGCCGCAATCGCCGCACCGGGATACCCGGCAGCGCCCCCCGCCATGGCGGGGCGCGCGCAATTGCGTCAACTCCCTTCCCGCCACGCCGGTCTCGTCCGGCTTTTCCGGCAGCGCTTTCCGGCGGCCGGGGGTTCCATGTGCCGCGCGGGCAGGAGCAGACAACGCTGCGTACCCCCGGTACCCAAATACAGTTTTGCCCGCAATCGAATACGGCTTGTGCCTGAGTGTGAGCCTGTAGTCGGCGGCAGATACTTGCATCCAAAGAACGTCAGCAACCTGGCCGCATGCTCCGGCGCGAAATGGAGTCTGCAAATACTTGTCATGCAATCGAGGGAGGCATTATGCAAACCAATGTCGAGAACAATTTGAGGACAGCATCGCGGAAAGTGTGGCAGTTGATTATTGCGCTGCTGTCGCTGGCTGCCCTGCCTGCGGCCCAAGCCCTGACCATCAACGTGGTGGGGCCGGACGGAGTGACGGCGGTGACCGATTACCGCTGGCTGGTGGAAGAGGATGCCACCAAGGCTTCCGTGCAGAACGTGCCCGCCGATGCCAGCAATCTGTCGTTGAATTTCCATACCAGCTACATGCCGGTGGTGGCGGCCGGCGACAGCATCGATCCGGCCAAGTCTCCCGCCGGACTCGTGCTGGATGCGGCCAAGCGCTATTACGTTTCCGTCCTGCCGCGCAGCGGCTACCAGATGGGCGGCGCGCATGTTGCGCCGGGACAGGACACGGTGAACATCGTGCTGAACAGTTCGCCGGTTCCCACGGCGCAGATTTCCGTTTTCGTGTTCGAAGACAACCAGCCCATCAGCGGCACGCCGGATCTGCCGCAGGAGCCGGGCTTGGCCAACTTCAGCATCACGCTCAAGGAAGCGGGCGGCACCTACGGCCAGTCCGGCGGCCAGGTCACGCTGGACGCTTTCGGCAACCAGATCGGCACCACCTACCAGCAAAATGCGGACGGCAGCTTTGTCTTCAACCCGGACGGCTCCCCCGCGGTGCTGGCACTGGGCAACGGCTTCATCAAGTCCGGCGCGGATGGCGTGGCGCATATCAAGTACCTGTTCCCGGCCAAATACACCATCGAGGTGATCCCGCCCAATGCGGGCTGGCACCAGACTTCCACCATCGAGGGCACCAAGGGCATCGATGCCTGGGTCAAGGCCAACGAACCCGCCTTCTTCCAGGAATTCGGGCCGGCCGGACACCATGTGGACATCGGCTTCGTGCGCGACCTCAAGGATACGTCCGTGCTCAAGGGCACCAGCACCATCAGCGGCAGGATCGTGAACCAGCACATGTCGCGTCCGCCCAATTTCACTTTCTTCAACGGTAACCCGGTGCCCAACTGCTGGATAGGCCTGAACGAGATCGCCGTGGTGGGCGGGCGCGGCCTGTACACCCACAAGTGCAATGCGGACAGCACCTTCTCCATCCCCAGCGTGCCGGCCGGAACCTACCAACTGGTGATCTGGGACGAGTTCCTCGACCGCATCATCGCCTCGACCAATGTCACGGTGCCGCCGGGCGGGATCAATGTCAACCTGCTGGACGTGCCGGTGTTCGACTGGTTCGGCCACTACCAGGCCGCCGCTTTCTTCGACACCAACCAGAACGGTTTCCGCGATCCGGGCGAGATGGGCATTCCCGACCAGGCGATGAATCTGCGCTTCCGCGACGGCAGCATCTACCAGTCGATCATGACCGACGTGCAGGGGATGGCCGAATTCACCGAAGTGTTCCCCTTCTTCAACTGGCTGATCGCCGAAGTCGATTTCCTGCGCTTCAAGGCAACCGGCGCCACCGTGGTGGTGGATGACGGCGGGCCGGTGCCGCCGCACAACGGCTGGGTCATGCCGTCCCGGGATCGGCTCAATCCGCAGCCGCAATACGATACCGACCCGGTGACCGGCGTCGCGACGACGACGCCGCTGATCGGCCCGGCCGGGAACAACCTGTCGCGTACCGAGACCGGTCCGGTGTTGTTGCAGGGCATTGCAACTTTCCTCGGCCAGACCAACGTGATCGAGTGGGGCAAGTCGAACTATGCGCCGGGCCAGAACGGCGGCATTGCCGGCATCGTGCACTACGGCATCACCCGCGCCGAGAACGACCCGCGTTATGCCGCGGCCGAGAACTGGGAGCCGGGCGTGCCGCGCGTGCAGATCAACCTGTACCGCGATTGCGATAACGACGGCAAGATCGACCAGCCCGATCCGGCAGGCTCAGGCTGCCTGGCAGGCGGACTCAGCTCGCAGGGATACGTGGCGGCGCTCGCCGACACCGACAACGCTCCGTTCGGCTGGAGCGACGGCAGTGCGGCCATGGGTGCGGAAGATGCCAAGCGCAACTCGGCAGTGGGTTACAGCAAGGGCGATGCGATCGACGTGGCCTGGACCGATAGCTGGGACGATAGCTTGCCCACCGGCTGCCAGGGACCGGCCTTCGTTTCCAACGGCGTGACCACCGATTGCTATGACGGTCTGCGCGGCTTCAACCAGATACGCCCGGCCGTGTTCGACGGCGGTTATGCCTTCGGCGGCGGCGCGGGAAAACCGGAACTGGCGTCGGGAACCTACATCGTCGAATCGATGGCGCCCCCGGGCTACCTGCATCAGGGCAACGGCGACCAGAACGTGGCGTTCGGCGATGCGCCGACACCGTCACCGCTGGCGTTGCCGCCGGAATGCGTGGGCGACCCGCTGCCGATTCCGCAATACCTGAACCTGTTCAGCGACCGGCAGGAACCCAACCCGACCTACGATCCGGCCAATCCGGGCAAGACCTGGAACCAGTGCGACCGCAAGAAAGTGGTCGTCGCGCAGGGCATGAACACGCCGGCCGATTTCTACCTGTTCACCGAAGTGCCGGTGGCGGGCCACATCGTCGGCTTCATCCTCGACGACACGGCCAACGAGTTCGATCCCAACGCGCCGACCTTCGGCGAGAAGCATGCGCCGTCCTGGTTGCCCATATCGATCCGCGACTGGTCCGGGCGCGAAATCGACCGCGCTTATTCCGACCAGTGGGGCACCTATAACGCGCTGGTGCCGTCCACCTACACCATCAACCCGCCGTTCCCGTCAGGCGTGGGCCCCAACATGGTCACCACCTGCATGAACGACCCGGGCCCGATCAGGGATACCCGCGCCGGTTCGCCGACCCTGGGGCAGATGATCATCGACCCGAACTTCAACCGGCAGTACAGCCAGTTCTGCTACACCTTCCAGTACCTGCCGGGCAAGACCACTTACCTGGATACGCCGGTGGTGCCGGTGGCAGCGTTCGCCGGCCCGGGCCAGTTCCCGCTGGACTGCGAGTTCGACGCGGGCACGCCGGTCATCTACTCGGTGGAGGGCAAGACTGCGGGCGGCGTCACGTTCAACGGCCCGTACGTGCAGCCGCCGTCCACCAACATTGCGACCCAGCCGCGGCTGACCATCGTCTCCGCCGGTGCGGTTGAAGTGCCCAATCCGGCCTATGACGGCACCGCGGCCACCACCAAGACGATTTTCCGCGACCACGGCTTCGGTATAACCCAGGGCAGCGGCAGCGTGACGCTCAACGGAACGACGTTGCCCATCGTTTCCTGGAGCGACGGCATCGTGATCGCTCGTGTGCCGAGCGGGGCGACGACCGGGCAACTGCAAGTCACGCGCGGCAACGGCAAGAGCAGCATCACCGGCGTCACGGTCACGGTCGGCGGCTACGGCCCCACCGCGTCCAACGTGATCAGGGTGGTGACGCCCGGCACCAAAATCCAGGCGGCCATCGATGCGGCCAACCGCGGCGACATGATCATGGTGCCGCCCGGAACCTACGACGAACTGGTCATCATGAACAAGATGGTCAAGCTGCAGGGCTGGGGCGCGCCGTCCACGCACATCAACGCGGCCAAGGTGCCGGCCGAGAAACTGACGGCCTGGCGCGGCAAGATCCAGCAACTGCTGGCCGCGGGCGGCTTCGACCTGCTGCCGGGACAGACCAACACCTTCAATGCGCCCAATAACGAGCCCGGCCTGTTCAATACCGAAGAAGGCCCCGGCATCATGGTGCTGGCCAAGGCGAGCGGACCGCAGGCCTTCATCAACGTGCGCAACGCGCGCATCGACGGCTTCACCATCAGCGGTTCGGACAATGCCGGCGGCATCTTCGTCAACGGCTACGCCAGGTACCTGGAGATCAGCAACAACAAGATCATGAGCAACTACGGCAGCTACGGTGGCGGCATCCGGCTCGGCCATCCAAACCTGATGGATCCGGCCGTGGTTCCCGCCAACGACGGCTGGTTCGGCGGCTACACCAACGCGAAAAACGAGTTCGTGCGCATCCACCACAACCACATCACGCAGAACGGCAGCAACCAGGGGGCGGGCGGCGGCATCTCGCTGTGCAACGGCACCCACAACTACAGCGTGACCGGCAACTACGTCTGCGGCAACTTCTCCATGGGCGGCGGCGGCGGCATCGGCCACCTGGGCTTCAGCAACGGCGGCACCATCGCCAACAACACCGTCATCTTCAACCAGACGTTCAACCAGGGACAGAATGTCTCCGGCGGCGGCATCTTCATCGGCGGCCAGGCTTCGCTGGCGCCGCTGACCACGCCGCGCCTGTCGCCCGGCACCGGTAACGTGACCGTATCGTCCAACCTGGTGCAGGGCAACCAGGCCGGCGCGGGCGACGGCGGCGGCATCCGCACCGAGTTCGTCAACGGCCTGGATGTGCGCCGGACGCCGAACGATGCGGCTGGCTGGTACCAGTTGAGCATGACCAACAACAAGATCGTGGACAACATGTCCGGCGTGGCGGGCGGCGGCATCTCGCTGCAGGACACGGTGAAGGCGACCATCGACAACAACACGGTGGCCAACAACGACAGCACCGGCACGGGCGGTGCGGCCTTCCCGGCCGGCAGCCCGAACCAGTCGCTGCCGCAACCGGCCGGCATCGTATCGCGCGCCCACAGCACGCTGCTGTACAACACGATAGGCGCCGCCAGCGGCTACAAGCTGCGCTACTCCAACCCCGTGCTGACGGACAGCATCGTGTGGCACAACCGCTCGTTCTACTGGGCGATCAGCAACGCCACCGTGCCGGCCACCTTCGGTCTGGTGCCCGACATCGGCGCAGGCCAGGCCGCGGTGTACTCCGACCTGGCGGTGCTGGGCACGGCAGCGCAGGGAACCTGGCCGGGATATGTGGATGCCGGGGCAGACAGGCTGAACCCGATGAACAGCATCCTGACCAGCACCGCAGGCTATGACGCCAGCAACAACTCGGCTGCTCCCGCCTTCGTCGCCCAGTACTTCAACGGCGACCAGGGCCAGACCATCCAGCAGCCGGAGCTGACCACCAGCCTCGCCACCGCGGCGGCATTCGACGAGGGCGGCAACTGGATCGACGTGCGCTTCGGACCGCTCACGCCGTACCGGCTCTGCCTGGCACCCGGCACCTGCCCGCTGTATGGCGACTACCGCGTACAACCGTACGGCGGCATCGGGGCGAATCCCTGAGCCGGACTTGGCAACGAAGCAAAAGCATCCGCCGGGATGAGCCCGGCGGACATGGAAACCGGAAGGAGAGACATCATGAGTTCAGTCAATCTTCGCAAACTGCTGCTCCCGCTCGCGCTGGCTGCCGCGTTCAGCGCAACCGCGGTTCCCGCCGGTGCCGCGGTATTCGTGCAGTGTCCCGGCGACACCAACGGCGACGCCGTCCCCGATGCGCCCGGCGATCCCAATGTCGTGTGCAAGCACCTGACGGCCGGCGACGGCTTCGCCGCCATGGCCGACGGCAGGGTGCTGTACACCTTCGGCTTCTCCGATGTCACCGGCGTGTTGCCGGACCAGGCTATCGGCGCGGGCATTCTGGCGGCTAATTATCCCGCGCCCATCATCGAACTGCAGGAAGGCAACAAGTTCTACCTGACCCTCACCAACGTCGGCATGGCGATGCGGCCGGACCTGTTCGATCCGCACTCGGTGCACTTCCACGGCTTTCCCAACCAGGCCCCGGTGTTCGACGGCATGCCGGACGGCTCGTTCGGCGTCAACATGGGGTCGAGCCTGACCTACTTCTATAACGTCACCGAGCCCGGCACTTATATCTACCACTGCCACGTCGAGGCCGCCGAGCACATGCAGATGGGCATGCTCGGCCAGATCTACGTGCGTCCGGCGCAGGACGGCTCGCTGCGGACCTATAACGGCAGGGACTACACCCGCTTCGCCTACAACGACGGCGACGGTTCCACCGGCTACAACAAATCGTATGCGCTGCAACTCAGCTCGTTCGACCATGTGTTCCACGAGGAGCATCTGGGCATCCAGCCCTTGCCCTTCGCCAACATGAAGGACACCTACGCCATGATCAACGGCCGCGGCTATCCGGACACCGCCAATCCTGCTTCGCTGCCGGCACCGGCCGAGAACGGCGGCATCGAATCGCAGAAAACCAGCGCGCTGATCCAGCTGAACCGCGCGACGGAAGGGGAAAAACTGCTGCTCCGGTTCTCCAACGTGAGCATCACCAGCTATTTCACGGTCGGTGCGCTCGGGCTGCCGATGCGGGTGGTCGGCGCCGGTGCGCACATCGCGCGCGGCCCCGGCGGCAAGGACATCTACTACGACACCGCCTCGGTGACGCTGGGCGGCGGCGAGACGGCGGATGTCATCATCGACACGGCCGGTGTGCCGGCGGGGACGTACTTCCTGTACACCACCAACCTCAATTATCTGAGCAACAACGACCAGGATTTCGGCGGGATGATGACCGAGATCGTCATTCAATAACGTGGCGGAAGTCGCCAGGAACACGGGAGGCAACATGAACCAACTACTGCACAAACTGCCGCGATTGCTGGGCATCGCCGCTTCGCTGTTGCTGTTCGCCGCAACGGAAACGGCCTGGGCGGCGATAGACGGCATCAGCGGACCGGTCTTCAACCTGACCGCGAAGGCGGATTACATTTCCACCGCCGACGGCGGCAGCACCTACGCCTGGGGTTACGCCAACGGCAACGGCGCCATGCAGTATCCCGGCCCGACCCTGATCGTCAACGAGGGCGATACGGTCACCATCAACCTGAGCAACCAGTTGCCGGTGCCGGTCTCCATCGTCCTGCCCGGCCAACTGGGAGTCGTTGCCGGCGGCGGCAGCGCGGGCATCATGACGCAGGAGGCGGCGGCGACGAGCGGCACGGTGAGCTACACCTTCACTGCGTCCCATGCCGGCACCTATCTTTACCACAGCGGCACGCAGCCTGCGCTGCAAGTGGAAATGGGACTGCTCGGCGCGCTGATCGTGCGTCCTGCCAACGGCGATCCGCTGCACCACGCCTACGACCATGCCGACACCCGCTTCGACCACGAGTACCTGTTCCTGCTGACCGAGATGGATCCGGCGATCCACGACCAGGTTCTGGCGCAGGTCACGGCAGGCGGGGCGATCAACGCGGACACCGGCGCCTTCCATCCCGTGCTGTGGTTCATGAACGGGCGCAACGCGCCGGACACCCTGCTCGACGCCAACGTGCCGTGGCTGCCGACCCAGCCCTACAACTGCCTGCCGCGCATGCATGCCGGGGAGAAATTGCTGATGCGCGTGATCAATGCCGGGCGCGACCTGCACCCGCTGCACACGCACGGCAACAATTTCACGATGCTGGCGCGCGACGGCCGCATGCTGGAAAGCGCGCCCGGGGTCGGCCCCGACCTGGCCGCGTCGGACTTCACCCTGCGTGCCGTGCCGGGCCAGACCTACGACGCGATTTTCGAGTGGACCGGCAAGAACCTGGGCTGGGACATCTACGGCCATACCAGCGCCGCCGATCCGCTGGCGCCAAACGAGTTTGCGCCGGATCACGGCAAGCCCATCCCGGTGGTGCTGCCCAACCTGCAGGATCTTTCCTTCGGCGCCAACTACAGCGGCAGCCCCTATCTCGGCAGCTTCGGCGCACTGCCTCCGGGTGCGACCATGGTCAACGGGAATGGCGGCTACTTCCACATGTGGCACTCCCACAACGAACGCGAGATCGTGAATAACGACATCTTCCCGGGCGGCATGATGACGATGCTGATCATCGAGCCTGCCGGTGTGCCGATTCCGTAACCGCCAAAAACCGCCATCGCCAATTTCGCCATTGCAGAGAGGAACGCAATCATGAAAAACCAATTGCTACCCATGAACCGGCTCACCCAGGCACTGCTGCTGGCCGGGCTTGTCACCGCCGCGGCGCCCGCATCCGCCGTCGAATACTGGCTGCGTGCCGACACGGTGAATGTGACCATGCCGGACGGCGTGATCGTACCGATGTGGGGTTACGCGCTGACCGATACGACCTTCGTGCCGGGCACGCCGACGGTGCCGGGACCGGCGCTGGTCGTGCCGCCCGGCGACACGGTGCTGACCATCCACCTCATGAACAACCTGCCGCAAGCGACCTCCATCGTCATGCCCGGACAAGTCGCCGCGATGACGCCGGTGTGGGACGACGGCAGCAGCGGCGCGCGGCCATCGCCCGCGGCGCGCGTGCGCTCGTTCAACCGTGAAGCGGCGGCCGGCGGCGGCACTGAAAATTACACCTGGGACAGTATGAAGCCCGGCACCTACCTGTACCACAGCGGCACTCATCCGCAGGTGCAGGTGCAGATGGGACTGTACGGCGGCGCGACGCACAATGCCGCAGCGGCCGAGGCCTACGCCGGGGTGCCCTACGGCAACGAAGTGACGCTGCTGTTCAGTGAGATCGATCCGGCGCTGCACGCGGCGGTATCCGGCGGCAGCTACGGCAGCGCGCCCGGCCCGACCAGCACCTTTAATTACCAGCCCAGATACTTCCTGATCAACGGCAAGCCCTATGCCGCCGGAGACGCGCCGCTGGCCGCGCTGGCGGCGGGGCAGAGAACGCTGCTGCGTTTCCTCAACGCCGGATTGCAGACCCATGTGCCGGTGATCAACGGCCAGTACCTGCAAATGATCGCCGAGGACGGCAATCCCTACCCGTGGCCGGGCAATCCGCGCCAGCAGTATTCGGTGCTGCTGCCCGCCGCGAAAACGGTGGATGCGATCCTGACGCCAGTGCTGTCGTCCGGCTCCGCGTCGGCGCGCTATGCGGTGTATGACCGCAGGCTCAACCTGAACAACGCCGCGGCGCAGGACGGCGGCATGCTGGCCATGCTGCAGGTTTCCGGCACCGGCAGCGCACCCGCGTTCACCTCGACGCCGGTGCTCGCGGCGACAGAGGGAATCTCCTACGCCTACAAGGTGACAGCCAGCGATGCGGACGGCGGGCCGCTCAGCTTCAAGCTCGACCAGGCGCCTGCGGGCATGACCATCAAGACGACCTCGGACTACATTGCCTGGATCGGCTGGCGGCCAATCGACGGACAGGCCGGGACGCATGACGTGACGGTGCGCACGACCGATCCGGCCGGGCTGTACACCACGCAGTCCTGGAGCATCGCGGTGGCCAATGCGAACCAGCGGCCGGTGGCGAACAACGACGCCTACACCATGATCAGGGGCGGCACGCTGAATGTGGCCGCACCCGGGGTGCTCGCCAACGACAGCGATCCCGACGCCGGCGACACCCTCACCGCCACCAACTTCGGCACGCCGCAGGTCGGTACGCTGAGCAGCAACACCGACGGCAGCTTCAGCTACACCCCGCCGGCGACCTACACCGGCATGGTGAGCTTCAGCTACCTGGCGCGCGACAACTCGAACCTGTCCAGCAACACGGCCGGCTTCGTCTCGATCGCGGTGCGCGCCAACAAGGCGCCGGTCACGGTGGACGACACGGTTGCCACGCCGATCAACACCGCAATGGTGATCAACGTGCTGGGCAACGACAGCGACCCGGATACCGCGATCGACCCGGCCAACCATATCAACCCGGCCACGGTGTTCATCCCGGTCACCGGCAGGCCCAACAAGGGCGGCACGGTGACGGTGAATGCGGACGGCAGCATCAACTACACGCCCAGGCTCAACTTCACCGGCACCGAAGTGTTCACGTATGCGGTCAGGGATACCTACAGCACACCGGCCACCTCGAAAGCGGCTTACGTCAGGGTCAACGTGCAGTGAGGAAACGGCCGGTTGCCGGATGAATTCCGCAACCGGCTGCGCCAAATGCAGTAAAGGGGAAGGGGGCGGCTGTGAACGAACACAACGACAAGACCGCAACGGTCGAAAACAAAAGCGATGCAACCATGCTGCGCGAGTTGTTGTTCTACGTCGTGATCCCGTTGGCCATCGCCATCGCACTGGCCCTCGGCGGTTGCGCCAGCGGACACCGTTCAAGCGGATACTCCTCCGGCGCGGAAAAAATCGCGCCGACCGGGGTAACGCCGGAAGCGGGCACGGAAGACCGGCTGGGCATACGCATGGAGGGGCTGCGGCTTTCGTCGGCGGGTTACATCCTCGATTTCCGCTATCGCGTGATCGATCCGGACAAGGCAGCGCCGCTGATGGACAGGAAGACCAGACCCTACCTGCTGGACGAAGCGAGCGGCGCGCAACTGGGCGTTCCGGATACGGCCAAACTCGGACAACTGCGCACGACCGGGCGCAACAAGGTGGTGACCGACCAGGACTACTTCATCCTGTTTGCGAATCCCGGCCGCTATGTGCAAGCCGGAAACAGGATGACGCTGGTCATGGGCGGCTTGCGCATCGAACACATTACCGTCCAGTGAATATCGAAAGGAACGGGATATGCACAGCGCAAAATCGAACCGGTTGCCGCGCAGTTGCTGCATCGCCGTAGTGGCGGCCGCATGCTGCGGCGCGCAGGCCGCGGTGATCGACCCCGAACTGGAAACGGAGTTGCAGGGACGCGCGCCGTATGAAGAAGTCCGCGTGATCGTTTCCCTGTCCGGCAAAGTGAAGCACCGCCTGTTCGAGGTGAAGGACAGGCGTCACCGCGACACCCGCCTGTTCAGGGCGCTCAAGGCGAAGGCGGCAGTCGATCAGGAGTCGCACAAGAATTTTCTGCAGGGACGCGGCGCGCACCGCCTGCGCGAGTTGTGGGCGATCAACGGCATCGCCGTCACCGCCCGTGCCGACGTCATCCGCGAACTGGCAGCGCGCGCGGGCGTGGAAAGCATCCGTGTGGATACGATATTGCAGGCGCCTGCGGTGAGCTACAGCAGTCCCGCACCGCCCGAATGGAACCTGAATGCGGTTACGGTTCCGGGGCTGTGGGCGCTGGGCTATGCCGGCGCCGGCGTCGTCGTCGCCAACATGGACACCGGCGTCGATCCCAACCATCCCGACCTGTCCGGGAAATGGCGCGGCGGCAGCAATAGCTGGTTCGACCCGCACGCCGAACATGCCACGCCTTACGACTTTTCCGGACACGGCACGCAGACCATGTCCATCATGGTCGGCGGCGCCGTCGGCGGCAGCGCCATCGGCGTGGCGCCGGGCGCCCGCTGGATCGCGGCCAAACTCTACAACGATGCCGGACAGGCCGCCTACAGCGACATCCATCTCGCCTTCCAGTGGCTGCTCGATCCCGACGGCGACCCCGCGACGGTGGATGCGCCGGACGTGGTCAACGCCTCCTGGGGACTGGTGGGCAATGCCGGGCAATGCATCACCGAATTCAGCAACGACATCGACGCGCTGAAGACGGCGGGCATCGCGGTGACCTTCGCCGCCGGCAACGACGGCCCCGCGCCCCTGACCAGCCTGAGCCCGGGCAACAACCCGGCGGGGTTCGCCACCGGCGCGGTCGACCCGGCGCTGACTGTCGCCAGTTTCAGCGCGCGCGGCGTGTCGGCTTGCGACGGCTCGGTCTACCCGAAAATGGCCGCGCCGGGCGTCGGCATCAACGTCGCGGATCTGTCGTTCGGCGGGCTGCCGCTGTACGCGGTCGTCTCCGGCACTTCCTATGCCGCGCCGCACACCGCGGGCGCGCTGGCGCTGCTGGCGAATGCCTTTCCCAATGCCAGTGTGGTCGAACTCGAATCCGCGCTCGCGCAAAGCGCGCTGGACCTGGGCGTGGCCGGCGCCGACAACAGCTATGGCTACGGACTGGTCAATGCGCTGGCTGCCTACAACATGCTAAATGCGGCGGCCGGCACCCCGCCGACGATCACCTCGACACCCGTGCTCGCAGCCACGCAGGGGTTGTCCTATGCCTACAAGGTCACGGCCAGCGATGCGGAGGGCGGGCCGCTTGCGTTCACGCTCGATCAGGCGCCGACCGGCATGACCATCAAGACGACCTCGCCCTTCATCGCCTGGATCGGCTGGCGACCGACCAACGCGCAGGTCGGGACGCAGGCCGTCACCGTGCGCGCGACCGACCCGGCCGGGAAATTCGCCACGCAGTCCTGGAACATCAACGTGGCCAACGTGAACGATGCGCCGCTGGTGAGCAACGATGCCTACGTCATGATCAAGGGCGGCACGCTGAACGTGGCCGCACCCGGGGTGCTCGCCAACGACAGCGATCCGGATATCGGCGATACGCTGACTGCCACCAACTTCAATCCGCCCTCGGCAGGTACTGTGGCCGGCAACGCCGACGGCAGCTTCCGCTATACGCCGCCGCCGACCTACACCGGCATGGCGAGCTTCAGCTACCTGGCGCGCGACAACGCGGGCCTGACCAGCAAGACCGCGGGCTGGGTCTCGATTGCGGTGCGCGCCAACAGGGCGCCGGTCACGGTGGACGATGCGGTTGCCACGCCGGTCAACACCGCAATGGTGATCAACGTGCTGGGCAACGACAGCGACCCGGATACCGCGATCGACGCGGCCAACCATATCGATCCGGCCACGGTGTTCATCCCGGTGACCGGCAAACCCGATATGGGCGGCACGGTGACGGTGAATGCGGACGGCAGCATCGGCTACACGCCCAAGCCCGGTTTCACCGGCACCGAAGTGTTCGCGTATGCCGTCAGGGACACCTACAGCACACCGGCAATATCGAAAGCGGCTTACGTGCGGGTCAGCGTGCAGTGAGGCGGGATCATGTTTGAAACAAAGTCTGAAACAAACTCGAAAGGGGAGAACGCCATGAAATACCAGGAACTGATTCTGCTTCTCGCGCTGATGAGCGGCGGCACCGCGATGTCCGCCACAGGAACCGCCCGCGCCGAAACCGGCCACCACCATCACCACCACGCCATGGCCGCGAGCAGCGGCTATCAGCGCGTGTCCGCGTCGTACGACGTTCCCGATGTCAGGCTGGTGGACATGAATGGGGCGCCAGTCGCGCTGCGCGACGGGCTGGGGGGTGACGAGCCGATCCTGCTGAATTTCATTTTCACCAGTTGCACCGCGATCTGCCCGGTAATGAGCGCCACTTTCCGCCAGGTGCAGGAGCAATTGGGCGACGAGCGCGGCAAGGTGCGCATGGTGTCGATCTCCATCGATCCCGAAAACGACACGCCGGCCCGGCTCAGGGAATATGCCGACAGGTTCGAGGCGGGGCCGCAGTGGCGCATGCTGACCGGCAGCCTCAAGGACAGCATTGCGGTGCAGCGCGCCTTCGCCACCTATCGCGGGGACAAGATGAACCATGCGCCCGCGACCTTCCTGCGCGTTGGCGGAGCCGGCACGCCCTGGGTGCGTCTCGACGGGATGGCCAGCGCGGCCGACATCATCCAGGAGTACCGCAACCTTGCCGCACATTAATGCATCCGGCCTGCCGTCAGTGTGGCTGCTGCTGGCCATGTTGGCGGTTCCGGTTGCGAATCCCGCGCGCGCGGTTGTTGCCGGCGATGCCGGGAGCGAAGGCAAACGCATCTACCGCGAGGGCATGCTGCCTTCGGGCCAGCCCTTGCGCGGCATCGTCCGCAACGGCGCGGTGCTGAGCGGCGCCGCTGCCGCCTGCGCCGGATGCCACCGACGCAGCGGGCTGGGCGGCGGGGAAGGGCAGAACGCGGTACGTCCCATCGCGGGCCGATTGCTGTTCGCTTCCGCACAAGTGCTTCCCGGGCAGCGACCCGTCGGGCCCTATGGCGGCGCAGTGGAAACGAGACCGGTATACACCCTGCACACGCTGGCCCGCGCTTTGCGCGAGGGAGTGGATCCTGCTGGTCGCAAGCTCGATGCCCTGATGCCGCGTTTCGAGCTGAACGACGACGATGTCAGGCAACTGGCGGCCTACCTGTGGCAGCTTGCGCCCAACACCGCACCGGGCGTGACCGCCGGCGAGATTCACTTTGCCACGGTCATTGCGCCGGGCGTCGCACCGGCACAACAGCAGGCGATGCTCGGCGTGCTGCAGGCTTTTTTTGACGGCAAGAACGGCGGCACGCGCCAGGAGCAACGGCGGCGCGAGGTCGGACGCAACGTGACCGGCAGCGAACAGATGTACCGCGCCTACCGCAAATGGCAACTGCATACCTGGCGGCTCACCGGGCCGCCGGAATCCTGGGCGGCGCAGCTTGAAGACCGCTACCGGGAGCAGCCGGTCTTTGCCTTGTTGAGCGGAGCCGGTACGGGCGACTGGCAGCCGGTGCACGAATTCTGCGAGCGCAACGAGATTCCCTGCCTGTTCCCCAGCATCGGCTTTTCGGGACTGGCGCACAGCGGCTATGCCACGTTCTATTTCTCGCGCGGCGCGGAGCTGGAAGCCGGGGTGCTGGCCAAACATCTGGCCGACAGCGGGGCGACGGGAAACATCGTGCAGGTATTCCGCGACGAGGCCGCCGGCCGGGCGCCCGCCCTGGCCCTGCGTGCGGCATTGCGGCAGCACGGCGAATACGCCGTTGCCGACCGGCCGCTGCCCGCCGGCGAGCCGGTGTCCGCCGCATTCTGGGGGCGGTTGCTGGACACGGAGCGGCCGCAGACCTTGATCCTGTGGCTGAACGACGCCGACCTGGCAGACTTTCCGCTGCAACGCGCCGCGCCGCCGGAAATGAACAGCCTGTACGTGTCGGCAAGCCTGGTGGCGCAGACCGGGCGGCTGCAGCAGGCTGACGGCTGGATGGACAAGCTGCGCATCGTCGACCAGTCGGAACCGGCGCCGCGCCGCGCGCAGCACCTGGCGAGAATGAATGTCTGGCTGCGCGCCAGGAATATTCCGCTGGCGGACGAGCGCCTCCAGGCCAACGCGTTCTTTGCGGCCTCCATCGCCGGCGACGCGCTGGCGCACATGGACGAGAATTTTTCGCGCGACTATTTCATCGAGCGCGTCGAACACATGACGGAGCAATCGTTGTTCCACTCCGTCTACCCGCGCCTGAGCCTGGGGCCGGGACAGCGTTTTGCCTCCAAGGGCGGGTACGTGACCGGGTTTGCGCAGGACGGCGTGCGCGGGACGGCGCAGCGGGGCGACTGGATCGTTCCCTGATTAAAGCAACGTGGAGATCCTCTGCATTATTTCCTCCCCCTTGCACCCGCAGGGGCAGGCCGTGGTTGTAAAGCCGCTGAAGCGGCAACAACCAGGGGAGGGTCGGGAATGGGGTAGAACGCTACCGTTTCACAACTCTACCCCCATCCCAGCCTTCCCCCTGCATGGGGGAAGGAGCGGGTTTTGATGGGCCGGCCTGCGGCCGGCCCCCGTACAGCTATGGTTATTTTGCGGCTGAAATTCAGGTAGCATGTGGCTGCTCCCCGTGGGGGAGGGATGGGGGATAACGCGGCACCCGATGCGCGTCCCGGCTGACATCAACGTCGATACCTGTGTACGAGGCTGCCACATGAGACCGATTGCCGCTGCAGGCCAGTCCGCTGTCGTCAAAAGCATGAAACCGTTTTTCCCGTTGCTGGTGTATGCGGCGGTCGCTGCGCTGGTTGCAACGGTCTACCTCTCCGCCTTCCGCCAGATCGAATCGCTGATCCTGCAGGAAAAATTCAACTACCTCGGCGCGACCGCCGAGGACAAGGCCGGGCAGATTGCCGCATGGCGCGACACCCAGAAGCGCACCGGGGAATCCCTTTCGAACAATTCGATATTGGCCGCCGGGTTCGAGCAGTGGTTGCGCGAGGGGACGCCGCCGGACGGGCGCCAGCGCATGCTGCGGCAAAAACTGGAAGAATTGCAGCATGTGAACGGCTACAAGACCCTCGCCCTGCTGGACCGGCAAGGCGCGGTGCGGCTGTCGATTTCCGGCATGGCGGCGCTGGATGCCGAGGACACCCTGCTGGCCCGGCAGGCGATGGAGCGCCGCGAAGCGGTGTTCTCGGATCTGCACCGCGACGACAACAAGAACATCGACATCGACCTGGTTGCGCCGCTGCTTGTCTCCGGCCGGGTCGTGGGCGCTGCGCTGCTGCAGATCGACCCTTCCAGTTTCCTTTATCCGCTTACCCAGGCGTGGCCCATCCCGAGCGCCAGCGGCGAAACGCTGCTGGTGCGGCAGGACGGCAACGATGCCCTGTTCCTCAACGAGCTGCGCCACCAGAAAAACTCGGCGCTCACCCTGCGCATTCCGCTGACCACGCCGAAACTGCCGTCGGCGCTGGCGTTCAAGGGCGTGCTCAGGACGGCGGACGCAATCGATTACCGCGGGGTTGCGGTGGTGGCGGAAATGCGCCGCGTTCCCGGCACTTCGTGGATCGTGATCAGCAAGATCGATCGCGACGAATTGTTCAACCCGGTGGCGCAGCTCGAGAAGTGGTCGGCGGGCATCGGCATGCTGTACGTTGCGATCGGGGGGCTGCTGGTGCTGGCCTTGCTGCACGGGCAGAAGGTGCAAAACAGATTCCTGCAGGCGCAGCGCGATGCCGCAGTCGAGCGGGCCATGCTGGTGAAGCATTTCGAACTCCTGACCAAGTACGCCAACGATATCATCGTGGTTGCCGACGAGGCCGGCGCCATCGTCGAGGCCAACGAACGCGCCGAGACCGCTTACGGCTACACGCGCGAGGAGCTGCTGGGGATGCGGGTGCCGGACCTGCGCGATCCGGACGAGGATCCCGCGGTGTTCGCCGGGCAGTTGCAACGGTTAAGGGAGGCCGGGGAACTGCGCTACGAAACCCGCAGCCGCCGCAAGGACGGCACGGTATTCCCGGTGGAGGTCAGCGCCCGAGTGATTACCGTGGAAGGCGTCAAGTTCATGCAGGGCATCATCCGCGACATCAGCGAGCGCAAGCGGGCCGAAGCGGTGCTGCGCAAGAGCGAGGGCCTGCTGAACGAATCGCAGCAGATGGCGCACATCGGCAGTTGGGAGTTGGACCTGGTCAACAACATCCTCTACTGGACGGAGGAGAATTACCGCATTTTCGAGATCGACCGCGAGTTGTTCGGCGCCTCCTACGAGGCTTTCCTCAACACGATCCACCCGGACGACCGCGCGCTGGTGGACGAGGCGTATACGGGTTCGGTGAAGAACCGGACGCCCTACACCATCGTCCACCGCCTGCTGTTTCCGGACGGACGCATCAAATACGTGCGGGAATGGTGCGAGACGTTTTACGATGCGGCGGGGCAGCCGCTGCGTTCGGTCGGCACGACGCAGGATATTACCGAGCAGCAGTTCGCTTCCGAGGCGCAGCGCAAGGCGGCGGCAGAAATCGAGGACTTGTACAACCAAGCCCCGTGCGGCTACCACTCGCTGGACAGCTCCGGCGTCATCGTCCAGATCAACGACACCGAATTGCAGTGGCTGGGCTATGCGCGGGAGGAGGCCATCGGCATGAATTTCGCGGACATGCTCACGCCCGCCAGCCTGGAGGTGTTCCGCAGCAACTACCCCGGGTTCAAACAAAGAGGCTTCGTCCACGACCTGGAATACGAACTGGTGCGCAAGGACGGCACGACATTCTATGTGTCGCTGAACGCGACGGCGGTATTCAATGCCGCCGGTCAATACGCGATGAGCCGCTCGACGCTGTTCGACATCAGCGCGCGCAAGCGGGCGGATGAGGAATTGCGGCTGCACGGCGCCATTCTTTCGCAGATGGAGGAGGGGGTGGCGCTGGTGCGCGCCGATGCCGCCACGGTAGTCTATGTCAACCCGAAGCTGGAGAAGATGTTCGGCTACCCCCCGGGCGAGATGATCGGCATGCACGTCAGCCGGCTCAACGCTCCGGTAGCGAAGAGCCCGGAAGAGATGGCGCGGGAGATCATCGCGGCGCTGCAGGACAGGGGGAAGTGGGACGGCGAGATTGTCAACCAGAGGAAAGACGGCACCCCGTTCTGGTGCCATGCCAGCGTCACGACGTTCGAACACCACAGCTACGGAACGGTGTGGGTGTCCACGCACGAGGACATCACCGAGCGCAGGCAGGTGGAGAAGAAGCTGGAAGAGAGCGAGGAGCGCTTCCGCACCATGGCCAACAACGCGCCCATCATGATCTGGATGGCCGATGCGCAGGGCCGGACGGACTACCGCGGCAGCGATTTCTTCAACCAGCGCTGGCACGACTTCACCGGTTTGCCGCGCGAGCGGGCGCAGGGCCGCGACTGGCTGGACATCGTGCATCCCGACGACGGCGAGCGTTGCCTGGAGGCTTATGCGACGGCGTTCCGCAACATGCGTCCGTTCAAACAGGAGTACCGCCTGCGCCGCCACGACGGGGTATTCCGCTGGGTGCAGGATTCGGGCGTGCCGCGCTTCACCGAAGAGGGCAGGTTCCTCGGACTGATCGGCACCTGCCTCGACGTCACCGATCACAAGCTGTTCGAGGAGATACGCGAGGAGATGGAGCATGTCGGCCGTCTCAACATCGCCGGGGAGATGGCGTCCAGCCTCGCGCACGAACTGAGCCAGCCCCTGTCCGCCGCCAACAACTACCTGGATGCCAGCCTGCGCCGCATGGAGGAGAGCAACTGGGACAAGGGCAACCTGCAGAGGTCGGTGAGGCTTGCCTATGCCCAGACCGAACGGGCCGGGGCGATCGTCAGCCACCTCAAGAACCTGGTGCGCAAGCAGAAGCAGGAGCGCAGCATGCTCGACGTCAATGCGCTGATCAGGGATACGGTCGGCTTCATGGATTATGAGCTGCACCAGCACTTCATCCGCTTCGCGCTGGAGTTGTCCGCGTTGCCGCCGGTGCTGGCGAACCGGGTCGGGGTCGAGCAGGTGCTGATCAACCTGGTCAAGAACGCCATCGACTCCATGCAGTCTACGCCGCGGCGCGAATTGCGCATCGCCACCCGCGTCATTGCTTCGGGCGCCGTGCTGGTGTCGGTGCGCGACACCGGCAAAGGCATTGCCGCCGACGAGTTGGACAAGATATTCAACTTGTTCCAGACTTCGAAAAAGGAAGGACTGGGCTTGGGTCTGCCCATCTGCCGTTCGCTGGTCGAAAGCTATGGCGGGCAGATATGGGCGGAGCAGAACGGCGATGGCGGCGCCGAGTTCAATTTCACCCTTCCCATCGGGGGCGGCCTATGAACGAAGATGTCGTGCAACCTGCGGTATATGTGGTGGACGACGACGAGGCCATGCGCGATTCCATCGCCTGCCTGCTCGATTCGGTGAACCTCCCCAGCAGGATGTTCGGCGATGCGAGCGCGTTCCTGGAATTCTGCGACCCGCGCCTGCAGGGCTGCATCCTGCTGGACATCCGCATGCCGGGCATGAGCGGAATGGAGTTGCTGGAGAGCCTCAAGGCGAACGGGGTTTCATTGCCGGTGATCATCATTACCGGTCACGGCGACGTTCCGCTGGCCGTGCGCGCGCTGAAGCTGGGGGCATTCGATTTTGTGCAGAAGCCTTTCAGCGCCCACGACCTGCTGGAGCGCGTGCATGCCGCGCTGCAACAGGTGCGGGAAAATCGCCAGAAAAGCCGGAAGCTGGACCGGCTGCGCAGCCACTTCGACGCGCTGACCGCGCGCGAACGGGAAATCATGGAGCTCGTGGTGGCCGGCAACCCGAGCAAAGTCATTGGAACAAAGCTCGGCATCAGTTCGAGAACGGTGGACATCCACCGCGCCAACATCATGCGCAAACTCAACATCCGCACCATCGCCGAGTTGGTGCAGAACCGGCTGGCCCTGCGCGAGGATTGAGCCGTGCGGGCTGCGCCGCGGGCAGTTCAATGACCCGACCCTGCACGGAGTGGTGCCTTCCCGCGTGCATAGGTAATTTCCCGTATTGAAAATCGATTGTGCTTGACGCAGCATATCTCACGATCACGGCATTCAGGGAGCGCAGCGCAGCCAACCGCGACTCATGCCGGAACGCAGGATATTTCATTCGCACCAGTGACCATTTCGCGAATTGCGGGAAAAGGGGGCGTCATGAATACGGAAACGATGATGGAGTTGGCGCAGTTGCGGCTGGCGGCCGAGAGGGAAGCGCCAGGCGGCAAGAGCATCAAATACCGTCCAAGGCTGTGCGACCTTCCCGCCGAGTGCGACAAGGCAACGGAAGCGTCCTGCGCGCCGCAAGCCGAAGTGCGCTGGATGGCGAACCAGTTGCTGTCGATACAGGAAAACGAACGCAAGCGGATTGCCGCGGATCTGCACGACGGGCTCGGGCAGGCGTTGACCATGATCAAGTTTGCGCTGGCGGAAACCGAGCTGCAGCTCGCCGGCGGCGCGGTCGGCGAAGCCACGGCATCCCTGCAGCGTCTGCGGATCAAGGCGCACGAGGCGCTGGAGGATGTGCGCCATGTTGCCATGGATCTGCGTCCGCCCATGCTGGACGACCTCGGGCTGCTGCCCACCTTGTCATGGTTTTTCCGCGAATTCGAGGCCTCCTGCCGGGGAGTGAGAGTGGAGAAGGAATTCGATCTGCTCGAAACCAGCATTCCCGGCAAGCTCAAGATCACGATCTTCCGCATCGTGCAGGAGGCATGCAGCAATATCGTCAAGTACGCCAATGCCGACCTGGTGCGGGTGCGCCTCGGGAAAAGCGGCGATGCCCTGCATTTCTCGATCGAGGACAACGGCGACGGATTCGACCAGGCCGAGGTTGCCATCCGCACCGGCGCCGACCGCGGGCTGGGACTGATGAGCATGCGGGAGCGGGCCGTTCTTTCCGGCGGCGATTACACGATGCATTCCGCCTGCGGCGAGGGAACGCGGATCGGCATCTCGTGGCCATTCGACGAGCTGTCGGATTTCCTGTGACATCATTCCCCCCTGGGCTGGCCCGAACTAGGGTGCGCAGGCGCACCCTGCAACTGAAACCGGATTTTTTATCCTAGGGCAAAGATGCGCTGCCGGGAATCAATCCCGCGAGCATTCCGGCGCTGTAGCGCAAACAGCCGTTCCGTCCCGACTCCTTGATGCGGTACATGGCGGCATCCGCATGCTGCAGCAGAGTGTCCGCATCCTCGCCGTCGTGGGGATAAACGGCGATGCCGATGCTGGCGGTGATGCGCAAATTATGCCCGTCCACGGGCAAGGGCCGGGCATAGCATTCGAGGAATTTTTCGGCGACATGGCCGGCCGCATCGGGGTGGGGCAGGAACGGGAGAATCACGGTGAACTCGTCGCCCCCCAGCCGCGCCAGCGTATCCGCGTCGCGCAGGCAGCCTTTCATGCGTTCCGTTGCGCCCCGCAGCAAATTGTCGCCGACCTTGTGCCCCAGCGTGTCGTTGACCTGCTTGAAGCGGTCGAGATCGACGAACATCACCGCCAGCATTTGCTTGTCGCGCCGGGCATGCGAAAGGGACACGTTGAGGCGATCCAGGAACAGCCGCCGGTTGGGCAGGCCGGTGAGCCCGTCGTAGTAGGCCAGGTAATGCAGGCGTTCCAGGATGTATTCCTGGGTGTGGGCATCGGAGAAAATTCCCACGTAGTGGCTCACGTTTTGCCGGCTGTCCCTGACGGCGCTGATGCACAGCCACTCGGGATAGATTTCGCCGCTCTTGTGCCGGTTCCAGATTTCGCCCTGCCATTGCCCAAGCTTGTCCAGGCTGTCCCACATTTCGCGGTAAAAAGCCGGGTCGTGGTGTCCCGACCGGAGCAGCGACGGGGTGCGGCCGATGGCCTCGGCCGCGGCGTAGCCGGTGGATTTTTCAAAGGCCGGATTGACCGAACGGATGATCCGGCGCTCATCGGTGATCAGCATGCCCTCGGCCGCGGTTTCGATGATGCGCGCGGTCAGGCTGGATGCCACATCGAGCTGATGGCGCATCTCGCCCAGTTCGAAGCGCAATGTATCGAGCTCGAGCCGGTGCTCCGCCAGCGTGTGCGGCGATTGCCCGTCATTTGCGGCCATGGTTATTCCCGAGATTCACGCGCCTGCCTCCCGAACTGATTACCCTGGTTCGACTCTAGCGCGGCTTCCACGCCATACCAATCAGCAAATGACTTGGTTTTTCCGGGGAGAACCATGTAGTGCCCGCTAAAGGATTTCCGCTGCAAACGGCCCCCAGCCGCTGCCCGATTCCATCCCTTCGGAAATACAGTGTTGCCTGTACCTGCAAATACAGTCCGCTGCCCAGAGAAAGTTCACGCAGCCGGCGCTAAGGTAATGCCCGTAGAGATTCCTGTTCGAGGGAGCGCGACGCAAATGGAAAAAAACCAATCCGGCACCGGCGCAACCGGGCGGCAACGCGGGGCAAGCAGGGGATTCACGCTGCTCGAACTGCTGGTGGTCATGGTGATCATCGGCCTGCTCGCCGGATATGTGGGGCCCAAATATTTTTCCCAGATCGGCAAGTCGGAAATCAAGGCGGCGCTCGCGCAGGTGGATGCGCTGGGCAAGGCGCTGGATTATTTCCGCCTGGATACGGGGCACTACCCGAGCATGGAAGTCGGGCTGGCGGCACTGGTTACACGTCCCGCCAACGAACCCAAATGGGACGGGCCTTACCTGAGCAAGGGCGTGCCGCTCGATCCGTGGGGCAACGCTTATGTGTTCAAGTCGCCGGGCGAGCACGGCGACTACGACCTGCTCTCCTTCGGGAAGGATGGAAAACCCGGCGGCGAGGGCGAGGCGGCCGACATCACCAACTGGTAAGGGGCGGCAAACAAACGAACGGGGCGGGGTGTCTATGCAATACGAAGTAAAAGTGTTGCGCGGCAGCGAAGGGCTGATGGCGATCATGCTGGAAGCGGCTGATGCCGTCGATGCCGCCGCGCAGGCGCAGGCGCAAGGCTATACCGTCATTGCGGCCAGGGCCAGGCAGCAATGGTCGGATTTTCCCGCACTGGACGTGGCCACCGTGCGCGCCAGCGAAAAAACCGGCGCGCTCGCCGAAGTGCTGTCGCGCTACATCGTCTACCAGTCGCAGATGGAGGGGATCAGGCGCAAGGTCATCACCTCCTCGATCTACCCGGCGATCCTCGCGGTGGTCGGCGGACTGGTGATGCTGTTCCTGATGCTGTTCGTGGTGCCGCGCTTCAGCCACATCTATGCGGATATCGGCGGCGACCTGCCGCTCATGTCCTGGCTGCTGATGCAATGGGGGCGCTTGCTGGACGAGCACTGGCGGCTGTTCCTGGCGGGAATCATCCTGCTGTGCGGCGGGCTGGTGTTTGCCGCCACCCGGCCGGCCTGCAGGCAGTGGGTCGAGCGCAAGCTGTGGCAGTTTCCCGCGCTGGGCAAGCGGCTGCACCTGTACCAGATGGCGCGTTTCTACCGTTCGCTGGGCATGCTGCTGCAGGGCGGCATGCCGGTGCTGGATTCGCTGCGGCTGGTGGGCGGGCTGCTGCAGGCGTCGCTGCGCGAGAATCTGCTGCTGGCCGCGACGCGCATCCGGGAGGGCGGTTCCATCTCGCAGGCCATGGACCAGTACGGGCTGGCCACCCCGCTGGCGCTGCGCCTGCTGCGCGTGGGCGAACGCACCGGGCAGATGGGCGGGATGATGGAGCGCATCGCGGCGTTTTACGAGGACGAGACGGCGCGCTGGGTCGAGCGTTTCGTCAAGCTGTTCGAACCCTTGCTGATGACGTTCGTCGGACTGGTCATCGGCATCATCGTGGTGCTGATGTATTTCCCGATCTTCGAACTGGCGGGGAGCATCAAATGAACCTGGTCGCCGAGGCTCCCATTCGCACCGGGCGGATATTGTCCACGCAGCAAGTGCGCGAAGCGCGCGCCATTGCCGCGCAGACGCTGCGCAGCGTGACCGAAGTGCTGCAAGAACAGACCGGCCTGGAGGCGAAGGAATTCGTCGACGCCCTGGGCAACATGCTCGGCTATGCGGCGTTCGGCATGGACGAGCTGAACCGGATGACGCCCGCCTTCGACACGCTGGATTTTGCCGAGGCGATGGAACGGGAATGCATCGCGTTGCGGGACGGCGGCAAGCTGCACATGATCATGAGCGACCCGTTCGATGCCGGTCTGCAAACCTGGGCGGAACAGCGCATTGCCGGGGATTTCGGCTGGGGCCTGGCGCATCGCGCGGATATCGCCGCCTATCTGGCGCACTACGAAGAATCGCTGCATGCCATGGACAGCCTGCAGGCGGTGGCGGGGAAGGCGGCCACGCCGGAGGAGGGCGTGGAAGAGCTGTCGTTCAAGACCATCAGCGAGGATGTCAGCCCCGTCGTCAAGCTGGTCAATTCGACGGTGTACGACGCGCTGAAGGCCGAGGCCAGCGACATCCACCTGGAAACCGGCCCGTCCGGTCTCAATATCAAATACCGCATCGACGGCGTGCTGAGCATGGTCGGCGCGGTGGCGGGAATCGAGATGGCGGAGCAGGTGGTCTCGCGCATCAAGGTCGTCTCCGGCCTGGATATCGCCGAGCGGCGCGTGCCGCAGGACGGCCGTTTCAAGGTGTCGATGAACCGGCGCGAAGTGGACCTGCGCGTGTCCATCATGCCCAGCATTTTCGGCGAAGACGCCGTGCTGCGCATTCTCGACAAGCAGACATTGTCCGACCAGATCAAGGGGCTGCGCCTCGACTGTCTGGGCTTCGATGCGCCGTCCATCGCCACGCTGCGCCGCCTTTCCAGCGAACCCTACGGCATGGTGCTGGTCACCGGCCCGACCGGCAGCGGCAAGACGACGACGCTGTACGCCGCGATCTCGGAGATCAACCAGGGGCAGGACAAGATCATCACCATCGAAGACCCGGTCGAGTACCAGTTGCCCGGCGTGCTGCAAATACCGGTCAACGAAAAGAAGGGGCTCACTTTCGAGCGCGGCCTGCGTTCCATCCTGCGGCACGACCCGGACAAGATCATGGTGGGGGAGATACGCGATCCGGAGACCGCGCAGATTGCCGTGCAATCGGCGCTGACCGGCCACCTGGTATTCACCACCGTGCATGCCAACAATGTGTTCGACGTCATCGGCCGTTTCATGCACATGGGCGTCGATCCCTACAGTTTCGTCTCCGCCATGAACGGCATCCTGGCCCAGCGCCTGGTGCGCGTGAACTGCACGCACTGCGCGGCGGAGGACAAGCCGGATGCGGAGCTGTTGCGGCAGTCCGGGATCACTCCCGCCGAGGCGGAACGCGCGACATTCCGCGCCGGGCGCGGCTGCGGCCAGTGCCGCGGCAGCGGTTTCAAGGGGCGCAAGGCCATCGCCGAGATTCTTTACCTGAACGACGAGATCCGCGAACTCATCGTCGCGCGGCAACCGGTGCGCCTGATCCGCGAAGCCGCGCGGCGCAACGGCACCCGCTTCCTGCGCGAGGACGCGCTGGAGATGGTGTTCCGGGGCGAAACGACATTACAGGAGATCAATCGTGTCACTTTCGTTGCGTGAGGAATTGCGGGTGGTGCTGGCGCCGCAGCAACTGCTGCTGGTGCGCATCGGGCGCACGCTCGCATGGCGCGGGCTGACGCGCCGCGTGCTGCAGAAAAAAGCGATCCCGTGCGGCGTTGCGGACGGCGGCGACAACGAGTGGGACAGCGCAGTCAAGATGCTGGCGGCGGAATTGCCGGGGCTGGCGAACGGCACGGCTTTTGCGACCGTGATCCTGTCCAATCATTTCATGCGCTATGCCCTGGTGCCGTGGAGCGGCGCGCTGGGCGGCGAAGAGGAAGAACGCGCGGTCGCGCGGCACTTCTTCAGGGAGTTGTACGGTTCCGCCGCCGAGACATGGGAGTTGCGCCTGAGTCCGGACCGGGCGGGCGAGCCGCAGTTGGCCAGCGCGGTGGACGGCAAGCTGATGCATGGCGTGCGCGGCGCGTTCGCGGACGCCGGGATAAAACTGCGCTCGATCCAGCCCAGCCTGATGGCGGCCTACAACAGTTGCCGCGGCACATTGCAGGGACGCAGCGCGTGGTTCGTGCTGTTCGAGAGGGGCAGCCTGTGCCTCGCCCTGCTGCAGCAAGGCAGGCTGGGCAGCGTGCGCACGCTGCGCGCGGGCAGCGACTGGCGCGACAGGTTGGCGCTCACGCTGGAGCGGGAAGCGTACCTGGCCGAGCGCGAGGTGACGACGGACGAAATTTTCCTGTGGGCGCCCGAACTTGAGAAATCGGAATTGCCGCAGAGTGCCGGCTGGAAAATCCACGCGTTGCAACCCGCGATCCGGCCGGACTTCCTGCCGGAATACGAGCGGCAGTTTGCCGTGGCGCTGGGAGGGTGATGCGATGGCCGCGCTCTGGCTCGATTACCAGCAATACCGGCCGTTCCACTGGGCGGGGCCGCTGTTGCTCGCGCTGGCGCTGCTGGCCCTGCTGCTGAGCGTCGCGTACTACCTGCAGTTGAACGACAGGGCGGCCGCGTGGGAGGAGAAACTGCAATCGATCGGGCGCGGCCACGGCTTGCGGCCGACGGCCGACGGTCGCGGCGCTCACGAGCCGGAAAGACTGGCGCTGGAAGTGAAACGCGCCAACGAGGTGTTGCGCCAGCTCACCTTGCCGTGGGAACAACTGTTCCAGACGGTGGAAGCGGCCGGCGACCGCAAGGTCACCCTGCTGGCGCTGGAGCCGGATATTGAAAAGCAGCAGGTGAAGATCAGCGGCGAGGCCAGGGACATGCTGGTGATGCTGAACTACATCGCGCGGCTGGAAGAGCAGGAAGCGTTCGGCTCGGTATTCCTGCAAAGCCACCAGGTGCAACTGCAGGACCCCGAGCGGCCGGTGCGTTTTGCGCTGATTGCCGACTGGCGGGGGCAGCCATGAGAAGCCTTGCGCACAAGTGGGCGGGCGTTGCGTCGGGCCGGGTTGCGCAATGGCTGGACCTGTCGTCGGCCGTGCCGCTGGGAGTTCAATTGCGCTGGATGTTGCGGCGCGGGTTGCGCATGCTGGGCAAGCCCGGCGTGCTGGCCATCGGCATGCTGTGCGTGCTTCCGCCGTTCTATTTTTCGGCGATCGCCCCGGCGCAACAGCGCCTGGAAGAAGCACGCCGCAGCACGCTTTCGCTGCGCGAACAGATACAGCATGCCAGCAAATCCTTTGACGGCAGCCGCGCCACGCCGGCCGGACAGCTCGAAGAGTTTTACCGCATTTTTCCGGAAGAGCGTTCTGCGCCGCAGTGGCTGAAGAAGCTGGTCGAACTGGCCGGGAAGAACGGACTCGGTCTGCAGGAGGGGGAATACAAGGCGACGCGGGACAAGGCGGGGCGGCTGATGCGTCTGCAGATGGTGCTGCCGGTGAAGGGCGAATACCGGCAGATACGCCGTTTCCTCGCGGCGCTGGCGGTGGAGATACCCATCGTCGCGCTGGAAAACGTCCAGTTCACCCGCGAGAACGTCACCGACTCGTCGGTGGAGGCGCGCATCCGGCTGGCGCTTTTTATGGAGCAATCGCCATGAGACGGCTGCCGCGCAAGCTGGGCTGGTGGGTGGCGCTCGGCGCGGTGGCGACGGCCATCGTCATGGCGGCAACGCCGGGGGAAGAGGGTGCGGCAGAGCCGACGCGCGTTGCCGCGCGGGCCGAGCGCGAACCGGCGCGTCTCGGTCAGCAGCCGGAAACGGGACAGGTCGAGCTGGAGCGCCTGAACCGGCCGCAACCGAAGGCGGGGATAGGCAACGCGTTCGGCGTCACCTCATGGTATGTGCAGCCGCCGCGGCCCGCGCCGCCGCCCGCACCGCCGTCGGTGCCGACGGCGCCGCCGCTACCGTTCACCTATCTCGGCCTGTATGCGGATGCGCCGACATTGCTGGCCATCCTGCTCAAGGGCGAGCGGATGTACACGGTTGCCGAAGGGGAGGTCATCGAGAATACCTACCGCATCGAGCGTGTCACGCCCGGCACGGTGGAAATGACTTACCTGCCGCTGAACACCCGGCAAACGCTGAGCAACGGCGGCGGGGCATTATGAAAAACGGGACACCTTTTTTCCAAAATAATAAAGGGGCACAGATCATGCGTGGACTATGGATCGAATTCGGACGCAATGCGCTGCCGGTGCTGGTCGCCATCACCCTGGCGGCTTGCGCCGGGAACAAGCTGCACCGCGACGGCATGTCGCTGCTGGAAGAGGGCCGTGCGGAAGAAGCCCTGGTGAAACTGGAACAGGCGAGCAAGGCCGAGCCGGACAATGCGACCTACCGCAAGGACTGGCTGCGCAACCGCGAGCAACTGACCACCCGATTGCTCGCGGCCGCCAATGGCGAGCGTTCCGCCGGGCGCCTGGAGGCGGCGCAGGCGATCTACGAACGCATCCTCAAGATCGATCCGGGCAACGGCCGGGCCGGGATGGGGTTGGAAGCGCTGGCGGCGGACCGGCGCTACAACGCGATGATGGATGAAGCGCGCAACCTGCTCAAAAAGGGAGATACCGAGGCGGCGCGCGCAGCGCTGGTGCCGTTGTTCCTGGAAAACCCGAAACACGGGCAGGCGCTCCAGTTGCAGCGCCAGATCGACGAGCTGGCGGCCAAGGGGATGCTGGAGGGGCCGTCGCTCAAGGCGAAGTTCAAGAAACCCGTCACGCTGCAGTTCCGCGATGCCAACGTGAAGATGGTGTTCGAGGCGTTGTCGCGCACCAGCGGCATCAACGTGTTGCTGGACAAGGATGTCAGGCCGGATATCAAGACCTCGATTTTCGTCAAGGACGTTTCGGTGGAGGATGCGATCGACCTGATCCTGCTGCAGAGCCAACTGGAGAAAAAGATCGTCAGCGACAACACCGTGTTCATCTACCCGAATACGCCGGCCAAGATCAAGGACTACCAGGACCTCAAGATCAGGAGCTTCCATCTCACCAACGCCGACCCCAAGCAGATGCTGACCATGATCAAGACGCTGCTCAAGACCAGGGACGTGTTCGTGCACGAGAAGACCAATTCGCTGGTGATGCGGGACACGCCGGAAGCGATCCGCCTGGCCGAGAAAATGGTGGCGGACCAGGATATCGCCGATCCGGAAGTGATGCTGGAAGTGGAAGTGATCGAGATCAGCAGTTCGCGCCTGTCCGAGATCGGCATCAAGTTTCCCAGCCAGTTGACCCTTTCGGCACAGGGCGCCACCGCCGACTCGGGGCCGACCCTCGAAGCGCTGAAGCACATCAACAGCAACAATATCCTGACCAGCCCGGCAACGGCGGTCACGCTCAACCTGCTGCTGCAGGACGGCGATACCAATCTGCTGGCCAGCCCGCGCATCCGCGCGCGCAATCGCGAGAAGGCCAAGATCATGATCGGCGACCGCGTGCCGGTCATCACCAATGCGGTGACGCCGGTGACGACCGGCAGCCCGGTGATCACCGGCAGCGTGCAGTATCTGGACGTCGGCCTCAAGCTGGAAGTCGAGCCCGAGGTCTATCTCGACAACGAGGTGGCCATCAAGATCAACCTGGAAGTCAGTTCCATCATCAAGGAGGTGGAAAACAAGGTGTCCGGCACGCTGTCGTACCAGGTCGGCACCCGCAATGCCTCGACCGTGCTGCGCCTGCGCGATGGCGAAACGCAGATACTGGCCGGCCTGATCAACGACGAAGACCGCAACACCGCCAGCAAGGTGCCGGGGCTGGGGCAGTTGCCGCTGCTCGGGCACCTGTTTGCCAGCAACAAGGATAACGGCAGCAAGACGGAAATCGTGCTTTCCATCACGCCGCACATCGTCGGCAACAACCGGCTTCCGGATGCGCGCGAAGTGGAGTACTGGTCCGGCACCGAAACCAGCTTGCGCAACAAGCCGCTGGTGATGAATCAGCTCGGCGTGGTCGCCGTCAACGGCGGCGGCAGCGCGTCTGCGCGCGCCCGGCAGGAGGTTGCCCAGGCCCGGCCGGAAGCCGCGGCGCAACCGCAGGTGTTTTCATGGCAGGGGCCGAAACAGGCCAGGGTCGGCGACAAGATCAGCCTGACGCTCAGCACGCAGGCTGCGCAGGGCGTGAGCGGCCTCGGCTTCCTGGTGGGGTTCGATCCGGCCGTGCTGAAGGCGACCGATGCCGCCGCGGGCGACTTCATGCAGCAGGACAATTTACCGCCGAATTTCACCAAAACGATAGACCAGGCGGGCGGCCAGATTCTGGTGGACATGAAGGGTTCGGCCGCCGACGGCGAGGGCAGCGTGGTCACGCTGACGTTCGAAGTGACTGCCGCCACCGCACGGTCACCGGTTACGGTCAGCCGCGTGGCCTTGTCCGGCACGGGCGGGGAGGCGCTGGCGTTTAAGGCGCCCGCCCCGCATTTCATTGCGGTCGCGCCATGACGATGTCCGCCGCAAAAGGTTTCACGCTGATCGAGCTGGTCATCACGGTGGCCATCGTCGGCATGCTGGCGACGGTGGTGTTGCCGATGACGGAGCTTGCGGTGCAGCGCAGCAAGGAACAGGAACTGCGCCTGGCCCTGCGCGAGATTCGCGACGGCCTGGATGCCTACAAACGCGCGGTGGACGAGGGACGCGTCATGCACTCGCTGATCAGGTCGGGCTATCCGCCGTCGCTGAAGGCGCTGGTGGAAGGCGTGCCGGATGCCGCCAGCCCGGACGGCAAGGACAGGATATATTTCCTGCGGCGCATCCCGCGCGATCCGATGGCCGCCGATGCGGACATGCAGGATGAGGAAACATGGGGCAAACGCAGTTACGCAAGCGGCGCCGAGGAACCGGAAGAAGGGGAGGATGTTTTCGACGTGTACTCCCAATCCTTCGGCGTCGGCATGAACGGCGTTCCCTACCGGAACTGGTGAGGAGCAGGCACAGATGAGCAGGCATGCAAAAGAAGGCTTCACCCTGGTCGAGTTGCTGGTGGTCATGGCGATCATCGCAACGCTGCTGACGATTGCGGTGCCGCGGTATTTTCACAGCGTGGAGAATTCCAAAGAGGCGGTGCTGCACCAGAATCTAGCGCTGACGCGGACGGCGCTGGACAAATATTACGGCGACAACAACCGCTATCCCGACAGCCTGGAAGACCTGGTCAGGAAGAAATATTTGCGCAGCCTGCCGGCCGACCCTTTTACCGGCAACAGCACGGCGTGGCTTGTGGTGCCGCCCGATACTCCGGAAAAGGGCGGCGTCTTCGACATCCGGAGCGGGGCGCCCGGAATTGCGCGCGACGGCTCGAAATACGGGGATTGGTGATGCGGATTGCCTGGAACAAAAGCGGAAGCAGAAAGCAGGCATGCCGTGTAGGCGGTTTTACCTATATAGGCCTGTTGCTGATTGTCACTATCATGGGGGTGGGGCTGGTGACGACCAGCGAGGTTTGGCACACTGCGCAGAAGCGCGAGAAGGAACGCGAATTGCTGTTTATCGGCAACCAGTTCCGCCAGGCGCTCAACGGCTATTACGAGCATACGCCCGGCCGCGAACGGCGTTATCCGTTGCGCCTGGAAGACTTGCTCAAGGATCCGCGCTACCAGTCGACGCAACGTTATTTGCGCAAGATATTCGCGGATCCCGTCGGCGGCGGCGAAAAGTGGGGGTTGGTCAGGGGGCCGGACGGGGAGATATACGGGGTGCACAGCCTGTCTGAAGACGAGCCGATGAAGAAAAGCAATTTCAGCCTCGCCGACCGGAATTTCGAGGGCAAGACGAAATACGCGGACTGGGTGTTCATGCATGTTCCGGGCCAGCGTCCGGCCAGTCCATCGCCGGGAAACTGAGGTATAAAATGAAGCACAATGAAAGCGGGAGGCCAACATGATTGAAAGAAAGCGCTTGGTGATCGTAGAAGACCACACCCTGCTGCGCGCCGGTCTCCGGGCGCTATTGGCCCAGGATCCGGATATCGAAATTGTCGGGGAGGCCGAAAATGGCCGCGACGCGATCCAGATGATAGCCGCGCTGTCACCGCACCTCGTGCTGACCGACCTGTCGATGCCGGGCATGAACGGCATCGAGGCCATCGTGGACATCAAGCGGCGCTTTCCCGCGATACGCGTGCTGGTGCTGACCGTGCACAAGACCGACGAGTACATCCACGAAAGCCTGCGCGCGGGAGCGGACGGTTACATCCTGAAAGACGCGTCGCACGACGAACTGCGCATTGCGATCCGCAGCGTGCTGAACGGCAAGACTTACCTGAGTCCAGACATCTCGTCGAAAGTGATCAGCGGCTATCTGGGCACGGACAAGGCGAACACGCCCACCAGCCCCTGGGATACGCTGACCCACCGCGAGCGCGAGGTGCTGAAGCTGGTGGCCGAAGGACACCCGAACAAGTTCATAGCCGATTACTTCTGCCTGAGTATCAAGACGGTGGAAAAACACCGCTCCAACCTGATGAAGAAACTCGATTTGCACAACGCATCGATGCTCACTGCCTATGCAATCGAAAAAGGGCTGATTGTCACTTAGGGAGTTGCCGATCAGTCGTCACACCGGCGGAGGCCGGTGCCTGCGCGCGATCTATTCCCCGCAGGCCCACGACGCGTGCAGGGTGACTCCGCCGAATTTTTCCATCGAAGTCGAGAAAATTCCGCCCGACAACGACGTGCGCTCCATGACCTCGGCGAAGCGGTATTTCGGATAGGCGCCGGAATCGGTCTGAGCGGTAGCGGTGTGCGCCGCCGCGGGCTGCACGGTCGGGGTGTCTTCTATGATCAGGTGGATCATGTCACCGGCCTGGCGCAGGCCAAAATTGATCCGGTCGGTGTTCGAGTATTTCGCGATGTTCTTGAAGGCGGATTCGACGATGCGGTAAATGTCGATTTTCAGTTGCGGCGGGATGCTTGCTTCCTGCAACGAAATCTCCCGCTGGATGCGGATTTCCGGATGCTGGCGCTCGAATTCGCGGCAAAACCAGTTGATGGTCGGCAGCAGGCCGAGGTCGTCCAGGCTGGCGGGATGCAATTCGGTCGCGATGGTGCGGACTTCGTGAATGGCATGCTGCAGCACCGGAACAATGGATTCCAGCGACGGCGCGTTGGCGGCGGCGGTTTTTTTCAGCCTGGTGCTCTCCACATTGACCTTGATGGCACTCAGCGTCTGCGCCAGCCCTTCATGCAGGTCGGTGGCTATTTTCTTTTTCTGCAACTCGTCGCCTTTCAGCAAGCGCCTGGAAAGGATTTCCAGGCTGGCGGTCCTGTCCCGCATGGTCGTGTGCTGGGTATCGATGATGTTCCTGGCATAGCGCACGACCAGCAGCAATATGGCGAACATGAGCGCAAGGATGAGTTCGGCCCCCGCCATGATGTAAAGCATCATCCTGTCGCTTTCCCCGACCAGGTGGCTCATGTCGGAATGGATATAAAACACGCCCGTTACCGGCGCGGCGGGTTCGCTGCGGATCGGTACATAGGTTTGCATTACGTTGTCTTTGTCGGTGGCGGCCTGGAGGCGGTTGAAGAAGCCGCGGACGATCATGGTGCTGGTCGCGTTGCCGGCCAGGGCCGACTGGAAAGCCGGGGTGTTGCGCATATCGTCGTCCGGTGTGCCTGTGGTTGAGAAGAGCAGCAAGCCGTTGCGGTGGTAGATATCGATCCTGTCCACCGATGTGCCCTGCGTCATTTTCCGGATTCTTGCCGCCAGCCCGGCCGGCAGGCCGGGCCAACCGGGTTCGCGCCCGCTCGCATTGGCGGTGTCGAGGTAAGCCTCGAGTTCGGCGGAGACGGAATTCAGCGCCGTCTGCGCCACGGCCTGATGGCTGGCTTCCGTCAGGTGCCGAACCCAATGCAGGGTCACTTGCCGGAAAAACAGGGTCACGAGCGCAGCAGCGACAAAAATGACGATGAAGCTGGATAACGAATAGAAGCGCTGTAATTTGAACATATCGATTCCGTAGCTCTTGTTGCCGAACCAGTTACTACTTTGCAGCACATTTCACAATTGAACAACCCCGGATTTACGGTGTTCACCTTATTGAACAAGGGGATTTTCACGCTTAACCTGCGCCCATACGACAACCGGAAACGGTCGTACACACAGGGAGCAGACATGGTGGCATCGGGACACATCCTGCTGTATCCGGCCTTGCCGGCATTGATGGCGGCCACGCTCGGCATTGGGCATCCGGCCGAGGCCAGCGTCTACTCCTTTACCGCGAACGACGGCACGGTGAATCTGAGCAATGTCCCCGCGGATGACCGCTACCAGTTGCTGGTGCGCGCACCGGTTGTCAAAGCGGCCGCGCCCGAGGCCAATCCGTCGCCGGCGATTGCCAAGAAGGCGCGTTACGACAGGGCCGTCGAGAAGGTCGCCGTAACCTACGGCCTGGATAGCGCGTTGCTGCATGCCGTGATCACCGTGGAATCGCGCTACCGGTCGAAGGCCGTTTCAAGGAAGGGTGCGGCAGGTTTGATGCAGCTCATGCCGAACATTGTCCGGCGCTATGGCGTGGCCGACCCGCTGGATCCGCTGCAGAACCTGCACGGCGGCGCCAGGTACCTTCAATATCTGCTGAAGCGATACGACAACGACGTCAGCCTGGCGCTGGCCGCCTACAACTCGGGCGAGACCGCCGTCGCGAAATACGGCAACCGGATTCCCCCGTATCGCGAGACGACGAATTATGTGCCGCAGGTGCTGGATTTATACCGCAAGTACCGGGGCGAGTCGTTCTAGCCCGGATAGTTCACCAACTTCCTCCGCGAATCGCCGAAATCGCATGGCTATTTGAATAAGGACTCATCGAGCCAAATCCAATTTGGATTACCAGCCTGCCCGTAGGAGCGCAACTTGTTGCGCGATAAGGTTTATGCGGAAATCGCCCGGCGAGCCGGGCTCCTACAAAAACTGCCTCATGAAAAATTCGGGCTAACGCCTTCTTGCTTCGCAATGCACGTACGTCTCAGGGGATTTCCGCATCGATCATGCGGTCGAGAATGACGAAGGTCTTGGCGAGCATGCCGGGCGCTTCGCGGTTGCGGTCGTAGTAGCGCGGGTTGGGCACCATGGCGGCGAGCTTGGCGGCTTGCTCCGGGCCGAGCTCGGAGGCACTGACGCCGAAATAATGCCGTGCCGCCGCTTCGGCGCCGAACACGCCGTTGCCCCATTCGATGACGTTCAGGTAAATCTCGAAAATGCGCCGCTTGTCCATCGTCGCTTCCAGCATCAGGGTGATGACCGCTTCCTCGGCTTTGCGCCAGGGCGTGCGCTTGGTGGAGAGGAACAGGTTCTTGGCCAGTTGCTGGCTGATGGTGGAACCGCCCGCGACGATCTTGCCCTTCTTCAGGTTTTTTTCGTACGCCTTGGCAATGCCTTCCCAATCGAAGCCTTCGTGGTCGACGAATCTGGCGTCCTCGGCGACGATGAGCGCGCGCTTGAGGTTGCCGGAAATCTTTGCGTAGGGCACCCATTTGTATTTCAGCCCGGCCTTGGGGTTTTTGTCCTGCATCAGTTCCAGGCGGTCTTCCATGAAGGCGCTGGTGGCCGGGTTGAACTTGATCCACCAGCAGATATGCGCGAACAGCCACAGTTGATACAGCACCAACAGCAGTAACAGCGCCAGCACCACGCGCCAGAACAGGCTTTTAACGATTTTCATTTGCGCAGCTTATCGAGTACGGGTTGGGTATCCGGTCGCACATTGCGCCACAGGTAAAAGGCCTCGGCCGCCTGTTCCACCAGCATGCCGAGGCCATCGGAAACAATCGCGGCGCCCTGCCTGCGCGCAAACGCCATGAACGGCGTTTCGCGCCCGTACATCATGTCGTAGGCCAGGGCGCCGGGCTTGAACAAGCCGTCGGGCAAGGGCGGCAATTCGTCCGCCAGGCTGCTGGAAGTGGCGTTGATCACGAGATCGAACTGCTTGCCCGCCAATTCGTCGTAGCGGCGCGCGTACACCGTGCCCGCTCCGGTGAATTCCTCGGCCAGCAGTTGCGCCTTGGCGACGGTGCGGTTGGCGATGACCACGCCCGCGCCGGCATTGAACAGCGGCCACACCACGCCCGCAGCCGCGCCGCCCGCGCCGAGCAGCAGCGCGTCTTTCCACATCAGCTTGAAGCCAAGATTCTTCTCGATATCGGCGAGCAGGCCGACGCCATCGGTGTTGGTGCCGAGGATCTCGCCGTCCCGGAACAGCAGCGTGTTGACGGCCTTGGCCTCGCGCGCCCGGCTGCCGAGCTGGTCGCACAGCGCATAGGCCTCGAACTTGAACGGCACGGTCACGTTGCAGCCGAGATAGCCTTCGGCGCGCAGACGCTGCACGGTGGCGGCGAAGCCCTCCTGCGGCGCCTCGATGGCTTCATAGCTCATGTCCTGCCCGGTCTGTTCGGCGAACAGACGGTGGATCAGCGGCGATTTGCTATGCGAAATGGGATTGCCGATAACGGCGTAACGGTCGGTCATGCGGGCACGTGCGTCTGCAAAGGGTGCAGATTATAGCGGAGGGCACCCCTAACCGGTTAGCGGCAGTACGACGTCCGCTTGCAACCCGCCCGCGGGATGATTGGACAGCGTCAATTCGCCATTGTGGCGCTGCACAATGTTGCGGGCGATAGCGAGTCCCAACCCGGTGCCGCCGGTTTCGCGCGAGCGCGAGCGTTCGATGCGGTAGAACGGGGTGAATACGGTATCCATCAATTCCGGCGGGATGCCTGGGCCGAAATCGCGGATGCGGATGTGGCAATGCTGCGCATCCCGCGTCAACGAAACCTCGGCGCGCTGGCCGTATTTCACCGCATTGTCGAGCAGGTTGGACAGGGCGCGGCGCAATGCCGACGGATACGCCTTCAGGCGCACGGTGGCGTGCCCGGCATACTCGACCTGCTGTCCGGCCTCGGCCGCGTCGCTGCACAGGCTGTCCAGCAGCGAATCGAGGTCGAGCAGTTGCTGCGTTTCGCTGCTGTCCATGCTGCGCGCGAGTTCCAGTCCCTCCTGCAGCATCTGCTGCATGGCCTGCATGTCGCCGACCAGTTTGTTGCGCAGCGCTTCGTCCGGCAATTTTTCCAGGCGCAGGCGCAGGCGCGTCAGCGGGGTCTGCAAGTCGTGGGTGATCGCGGCCAGCATGCCGGTTCGTTCGCGCACGTCCTCGTAGATGCGCTTTTGCATGCGGTTGAACGCGCGCGTGGCGGCGCGCACCTCGCTGCTGCCGCGCTCGGGCAGCAGTTCGCCGACGCGGGCGATGTCGAGCTTGTCGGCCGCATCGGCCAGTTGCCGCAACGGACGGGTGGCGATGCGCGCCACCAGCCAGGCGAGCAGGCCGATGCAGGACGCGAACAGCAGCATGGCGCTCCAGGTCGGCGGCGTGTAGGCCGGTTCGCGCATGGGCGGCATCGGGATCGTCAGCGCCAGGGTGCTGCCGTCTTCCAGCGCGAGGCGCACGCGCTGGCACAGGGGCGGTGCGGGCATGTGCCGGTGCCGTTCCGGTGGGTCGTCGCCGCAGGCAGCCTTGCTCGGCAGTTCCGCTTCGGCATGCACGTCGTCCAGCCGGCGGTGCAGCACTTTTTCCAGCATGTCGTCGCGCATGCCGAACGCCGGCGCGTCGCCGTGCTCCAGGCGGCCGCGTATGCCCATGCCGTGCGGCGCGCGCAGGAAATCGTCGCGTTCCGATAGCGGCATGTCTTTCAGTATCTCGACCAGATCCTCGATCTCGGTCGCCAGATGGTGGGCGCGCACGCGCTCGAACATCTCGTGTTGCCTGCTGTGGGTGAGCAGCATGGTGCCGGTTGCCGTGACGATGATGCCCACCAGCAGGATCAGGAACAGGCGTCCGTGCATGGAGCGGAACATCGAAAACATATCATTCACCCCGCTTTACAGTAGCTGCCAGCAAGTAACCTTCGTTGCGCAGCGTCTTGATGAGTTTGGGCGCGCGCGCATCGTCGCCCAGTTTCTGGCGCAGGCGGCTGATGTGCAGATCGACGGAGCGGTCGAGCGGGTCGGTCTCGCGCCCCTGGGTCAGCGTCAGCAACTGGTCGCGGTTGAGCGCGCGATTGGGGCGTTCCAGCAGCACCTTGAGCAGGCGGTATTCGCCGCCGGAAAGCATGACCACAAGGCCGGCGGTGTTTTGCAATTGGCGCGTGGTTTCGTCCAGCGTCCAGCCGGCGAAGTGCCACAGCGCGGATGAACTGCCGCCGTCGCGGGAGGTCGAATCACTGCGGCGCAACACGTTGCGGATGCGCACCAGCAGTTCGCGCGGCTCGAACGGCTTGCATAAATAGTCGTCGGCGCCCATTTCCAGCCCGAGGATGCGGTCCAGCGGCGCACTGCGTGCGGTGAGCATGATCACCGGAATGGCGGAGCGGGCGCGCAGATCGCGGCACAAGGTCAGCCCGTCGCTGCCGGGCAGGGTGAGATCGAGCACGATCAGGTCGATGGAGGCGGTATCCAGCACCTGCTGCATTTCCATTCCGTCCGCTGCCGTGCTGATATGCCAGCCCTGCTCGCCGAGATAATCGGCCAGCAGGCTGCGGATATCCGCATCGTCATCCACGATCAGGATGCGCGGCGATGGAGTGGAAGTCGTCATGAAGCGGACATTACAACGAAATCCGCTCCCGCGGGCAACGGATACAAATCCGTACAAAACCGCCGCCAGCCGACATACGCCGGATACATGCGCCGGGTTAAATGGGCACCGTGCCTGGTGGCACGCAATTCAACCAACAATGGAGAACGATCATGAACAAGTCAGTGAAGATGTTGATGGCAGGCATGGCAATTGCCGCACTGTCGGCGAGCGTGTATGCGCGCGGCGGCGAAGATTGCGGCTATGGCGGACGCGGCGGAATGATGGGCATGGACAGCGGGCGCATGGAAAAAATGCACGAGAAGCACCTTGCCACGCTGCACGACAAACTGAAATTGACCGCCCAGCAGGAACCGGCGTGGAAGAAATTCGCGGCAGTCAACCCGATGGCGGGCGGGGCACGTCCCGATCCGGATGAAATGGACAAGCTGAATGCGCCGCAGCGCATGGAAAAAGGCCTGGAGCACATGCGCACGATGGAAAAGAAGATGACCGAGCATCTGGCCGCATTGAAAGAGTTCTATGCGGTGCTGACGCCGGAGCAGCAAAAAGTCTTCGACGAGCAAATGCCGGGGTTCGGGGATCGCGGGCATCGCCGCTGGAAATAACAACCGGGTGGTTTTTACGAGTGGCGGGCGCTGTTTTGCAAAAGACAGCGCCCTTTTCGTTTTTCAAGTCTGCGGCATCAGCGCCAAGGTGAACACGCCCGGCCTGACTTCCGGCCCGATGTGGTGCAGCAACTCGTTCAGTTCCATCTCGGCCGCGCCGGGCGCGGCTTGCGCGGTGCCGTTGAAGCGCATGCCCGACGCCTTGTCGAAACTGCCTTTGCCGGCCAACTGCAATTTGCCGGACAGGGTCGACAGTTGTGCATCCAGCGCTGCGCCGTTTCCCTGCAGCAGGATGCGGTAGTCGCCCAGCGGGCGTATTTCGGAAAGGCCGGAAGCGGCGCCCAGCCAGTCCACCGAAACCTGCCCTTTTATTCCGGCCGCATCCAGCGCCAGGTGTTCGCTGTGTGCGTCGAGCGAACCCTGGAATTGGTAGGGGGCAAGTTGCGGTGCGGCGATTTCCAGTACCGAGACGGGCAGGGTGAAATGCAAATTGTCGATATCGATGCGTCCGGCAAAAGGCACATAACGCACCGTCATCGGCGTCGCTTCGCCCGCCTGCACTTGCAGGGCGGCGCTGAACGGTTTCAGGTTCCAGCGGTAACTGCCCAGCGTCTGGGAACGGGCTTTCAGACGCAGCAGCGCGATGCCCGAACCCCGCCACAGGCTGCCTGTCGTCTGCGCCAGCGTCAGCGTGCCGCCGGAGGCGCGTTCGAGCGCGGAACCCATCAGCGAAGCGGGAGCAAAGCCGATCAGCCCGGCGAGGAACACGCAGCCGAACAGCAGAATCTGCAACACCCGGCGTGACGTCACAGATCGGCCCCGTTGGTCAGCGTCGCCTGCACCTTCACCATGCCCGGCTCGGGCGAGGCCACCAGCATCGCCGACGCCACGCGGATATGCTGCGTCTGCTCCAGGCCGCGCTGCCATTGCAGCCACTGCGCGAAGGCGATGCTGTCGGCGCTGATGCGCACGCTGTTCTGTTCGCCCGGCACCACCAGCAACGGCAGGTTGGCTTCCTTCGCCGCTTTCTCCACGGCAGTCCTCAGCGCGTCGCTGTCCAGCACGGCAAGCTGCGCCTGCTGGCGCAACGATTGCGCCTGTCCGGCGAGCGTCTGCATCTGGTCGGCCTGTGCGCGCAAATGCGGCAGGGCCGCCTGCAGTTTGGGCAACGCCTCATGCGCGGGTTGCCACAACAGGCCGTACATCAGCAGCGGCAAGAGTATCCATGCGCCGCGCAGAATGGTCTTCTGCTCGGTCGCGCTCAGCGTGTCCCAGTGTTTTGCCTTGAGTTGGGCGAGGGGTTGTTTCATTTCACACCTCCTGCCGCAACGCGCAACTGGATATTCATGCCGCTGCCCGCCTCATGCTGGTCCACCACTTGCGCCGACAAGCCCGTTTCCGCAATGCGTTGCTGCAACGTGCCGAGCGCGTCCGCGCTGGCGAGCGTCATTTCGATGTCCAGTTTGCCGTCGTCATAACGCAGCGTGCGCAAAGTGCTGCCGGGCACGCCGGCCGATGCGCCGGAAAATTTTTCCAGCAGCGGCGAAAAATCCGCATCGTCGCTGACACCCGCCGCATGGCGCAGGCGCGCCACGTTGCGCCGCATCTGCAACGGCGCATCGACGATGGTGGCATCCGCGCCGAAGGTTTCCCGGAACGTCTCGGTCATGCCGTTCGACAACTGGCGTTTCTCGTTGGCGAGCAGCGCCCATTCCAGGTTGGTGATCGCCACTTCCACGCCGAACAGCAGCAGCGCCGCCATCAGGGCCGGACGCAGCCAGGGCAAATATTCGCTGATGCGCGGCGGCGGGGCGAACTTGCCCCACAGCAGGTTCGGCGCGTCGGCGGGGATGTCCGCCCTGCGCCAATCGAAACTCTGTTTCTCGAAAATCACCGGTACCTTGATGCCCCAGGTCGGCGCTTGCACTTCGCTGCCGAGCGCGAACAGGCGCAATGCGGCGGGCGCATCGGTTTGCAGGCGCAATTGCAGTCCGACCGGCGCGCGCGCATCGTCGCCGCTGTCCAGCGCGCCGCCCAGGCTGTGCGCCGTCGCCAGGAAACCCTCCGTGCCATCCCACGCCACGCTCCATTCGCTGGCGCGTGTTGGCAGCAGGCAGAATTCCGGCACGATGCGGCGCACGCGTACTTTGGCTGCAGTGCTGGCATCGAGGAAACGCGACAGCCAATTCTTGTTGAGCGTGTACAGCGCCGTGCGTCCATCCGGCAACTTGGCGCCGGTGGTGACATGCGCCTCGCTGACGTCGTCGATCAATGCGTCTTCGAGCGCAAAGGGCAGCGCCGTTTCCAGCTTGCTGCGCTTGATCTTGGGCAGCACGGCGGTGGTCGCCAGCACGCGTTCGGCGGAAACGATCACCGTCGCATCGTCGCTTTGCGGCATCGCCGCCAGATTGCCCGTGCCGGATTCGCGCAGGCCGCCGTCGTCGTCCAGCAGCGCCCAGGCGCAGGGCGAGGCGGCGTCCTGCCAGTGTGCGGTGAGGTAGATGCGCAGGTTCATTGCAAACTCTTTCTGACTTGGGTTGCCCACATGTTGCTGCGCTTCAACAACGTATGTGCCGCCGAAGCACCGTCGCCTTGGGTGGCATAGCCGGTGACCATGAAATATTGGGTGCTTACGCTAAGGTTCATCGTGCTGTCCTGTATTACGCTTCTGGGGAGTTGTTGTGTAAATTCCGCCGTGCTCTTGAACGGCGTGGTCTTGATCTGCGTCACGATCTGCCGCGCATCCTGCAATGTCAATCCCGGCAGTATCGCCATTAACACCTCCGGCGGGGCGAAGTTTACATTCACTGCCGTATTCGATTCCGGCAACACGCTCACAAACGGTTCCAGCCGTTTGATGATGCTGGCATCGAAACCCTTCACCCACGACAGTTCGCCGATGTCGGAAAGCTGCCGGTTGGCGCAACGGTAGGGCTTGGCGAGGTTCGTGTAGTACTCGTCTTCCGCCCCGTTCGCCGCGACCTCGCTGTTGGTATCCATCCAGTCCGCCAAGGCGCCGCCCAGTTCCTGCGGCAGGCCCAGCGCGGCCAGCAGGCGCTGGAAGCGCGCCAAGTCGATGGCGCTCACCGTGCCGTTGCGCACCAGATTATTCAGGTTGAACAATCCCTGCTGGTCGTAAATGGTGCCCTGCACCTCGCCGCCCTCCACCGGAATGGCGGGCAATTTCATTGCCCACATTTCCTTGGCGTTGTCGGACTGGTTAATCGCCGCATCGTCCGCCAGCACCGCGCGCGCCCAGTCAATGCCCGCTTCGGCAATGCGCCGCGCCTGCGCCCGGTCGCGCCCGTTCTCCATTTCGCGCTGCCAGAAACCCTGCTGCTGCGCCATGAACGCGGCGATGGTGGTGGCCATGGCCACGATCAGCAGCACCATCACCAGGGCCACGCCGCGTTGCGTATTGCTATTCATTGCAGCGAAAAAAACCGCGTCAATTTCTCGCCGCTCTTCAACACCAGCACCACCTCCACCCCTTTTGGCAGCGCCTGGTCGGCGATCTTCGGCGGCCACTGCGTTTCCCATTGCATGCGGCTGGTCAGGTAGCGCAGATTGAATTCGCCCACGTTATCCAGCACCGTATCCACCGACGGCGCATTGTACGGGGCGCTGTCCAGCGCAGTCCAGCGCAACAACTCCAGCTTGTCCTGGCGCAAACGATAACCGATGCGCTGCGGCGGCAGCGGCGCCCCCTCGGCATCGAAACCGCCGTTGCGCGTGAACGCGAGTTGCACATCTTCCAAGCTGCCCGTGGCCGAAGGCGTGCCCACCCAGGCGGGCGCCTCCGCACCGTTCGCAGTGCGCACCGGACGCTGCAACACCTGCGCCGTCTCGCCGTCCAGCCGCGCAAAGAAGCGCTCCAGGGCCTGCCACTTGCGCGTCTCCTGATCGAGATGCGCGCGCGTCTGCGTCACCGCATTCAGGCCGCGATAGGCGGTCACGGCCAAAATGGCGAACACGAACAGTGCGACTAGCAGTTCGATGAGGGTGAAACCACCGCAAAGAGGGTGCTGCCGTGCGGGGTTGGCACCGCAGTCGTTCAGTTTCATGTGGGCCTTGTCATCGTGGATAACGCACGCAGTAACGGCGCCCAGTCGCCTGAACGCCGTTACTGCGCAGAGTCCGCTGCTTATCGCATGACCACCGCGCTGGCTGCCGAAAAGACGGGTTCGCAGTCCGCATCCCTCAGTTGCCCAAGGTCGCGCTGCAACCCGCAGTCAACCCGCCGACGGTCCATTTGTAGGTCACGGCGGTGGTGCAGCCCTGTCCCCCGCTCACGCTGGCCCAGTGGCCGCTGGCGGTGTTAGACCGGCCCCCGCTCACGCTGGCGTATTCGCCGCTGGCGGTGTTAGACCGGCCTCCGCTCACGCTGGCGAAGCTGCTGCTTACGGTGTTGGCCTGTCCCCCGCTTACGCTAGCGTACTGGCCGCTGGCGGTGTTGCCCTGTCCCCCGCTCACGCTAGCGTACTGGCCGCTGGCAGTGTTGAACTGTCCCCCGCTCACGCTGGCGTACTGGCCGCTGGCGATGTTGAACTGCCCCCCGCTCACGCTGGCATAGTCGTAGTTGCTGGTGTTCCCATTTCCGGCCAAGAAACCGCCCCAGCGCGAGTAATTGTTCTGGCTGCCGCTCACGATATAGTGCGAACCGGTCTTGAAGCTGATAAGCCAACTGCCGCCGGCGGCAGTGCACGCTGTCTCATCAACGACGATCACGCCGCTCACAGGATCGGTGCCGATCGTGCAACGGGGGGTGCCGGTGTCAAGCGCCTCGTCGTAACCGACAATCAGGTTGCCGCTGCCGTTGGCGGTGGCGGTGGCGTTCAAGCCGTTCACCACCTGCACGTTCACGCCGGTGAAGCGCACCGTCGGCTGGCCGTTGACGGTTTCGTTGGTAACGCTGGCGAGCTTGGCTTCGAGCAGCGCGATGCGCGCATCGAGCGCGCTGAAATTGTCATTCATCGCCGCCGAACTGATGGTGGTGCCGACGGTGAAGCTGTTGGGCACGACCGCGAAGGCCAGCATCCCGGCAGAAAAGATCAGTGCGCCGCTTACGATCTGGGCGCGGCTGGGCTTGAAGCGTGCGAGCCGGTTCGGGGGCTGGGGTTGCGGCAACGGCGATGTACGGATATTCCTGTTTCTTCTCTTGCTCATGGCTATTCCTCCTCGTGCTATCGGTTATCAACATAATGCAACCGGCGGCAGCTTACCCAATTCGGGTTTCAATTCCCCAATTTACAGTTGTCCCAGGTCGAACTATCCCACGTGCAGGTCGTGTCACCAGACGTCGTGCCGCCACCGCCTCCCTCCCCTCCGCAACCGGTGAGTGCGACGAGCAACGCGACAACGATCATTCGCAAGCAGAGTTTCATGACAGCCCCCTTCCTGTAACGTAAATCGTTGTTGATGGATACATCAACGTTTTAAGGTTGACCCTGATAAACATCAAAGTCAATACGCGAAAACTTATCCGGATATTCGATCGATGCGGCAGGGATATGCACCTGTATCCCAATCATTTGTCAGGAAAATCTCCATGTCTTCCTCATCGCGGATTCTGCACCAGATACCCGGTCAACTCGCGCAACGAATGCTTCGTATCCTCCGGCGCATACACGTTGACGATGATGCGGCGCATGGTGGGGTTGGGGGTGGCGATGATTTCTTCCTGCCACGGGTAGGTTTGCCCCGCCTGTTCTTCGCTGCCGGTCTGGATGCCGGGTTGCGGGTAGTCGCCGCGCGCCTGATGCGTCGCCAATCGGTTCTGCGCCACCCAGTCGGCGATGACGCGGGTGCGCAGGGCATCGACGTGCTGGATGCTGGAACTGGCGGTGCGGGATACGGCGGCCATGGTGATGGCGAGGATGAAGAGGGCGACGAGGACTTCGAGGAGGGTGAAGCCACGGCAAGTGGGACGCGGGGTTGGTGGCGTTTCTACCCTCTCCCTAGCCCTCTCCCTGCAAGGGAGAGGGGATGTCAGGTTTGTCGAGCCAAGTATGTTCATGGTGTTTTCCCCGCCACCACTTCCACCTTGCCCAGCCCGTTGCCGACGATATCGGCAACCAGTTCGCTGTTATGCAGGCTTACGCGAAAATCTTTCGCCGACAGTTCGGGACTGAGCACGACCAGTGAACCGGGTTCGAGGCGGCGGCCGTTGAAGTTGACTTCGCCGATGCGCACCGCATCCGGCAGGGTGCGCGGGTGCAGCAGGTTGTCGCGTTCGATGCGCACCCATTCGCCTTCCCTGGTGCGCAGCCAGAAGCGGTAGCTGTTGCCGGTGCCGGACCAGGCCAGCGGTTGACCGCCTGCCTGCGAGGCCATCGCGCCGTTTTCCATCAGGAAGGCGAGGCGTTGCGATTCTTCGCGCAGCACGGTTTGCGCGCTCGGCATCAGGTTCAGGGTTACCACCGTGAGCATGATGCTGGCGACGACCAGCACCACCAGCATTTCCAGCAGCGTGAAGCCGCGCATTCCCCCACCCTCAATCCCTCTGATGGAACTGCTAGCCATTCGAGCAGGCGGCAAAGCCGCCAAGCCGCTGGTTATCCCAGAGGGAGAGGGGTTGGGATGAGGGAAAAAGTGCTGAGGAACAATCACTCTTGTTCGAAGGAACGTCAGTCCTGCCACGACCCGATGTCGGCGTCGTTGCCTTCGCCGCCGCTGGCGCGGTCCGCGCCGAAGCTGAATATGTCGATTGCGCCATGCACGCCGGGTTGCAGGTACTGGTAGGGCGAACCCCACGGGTCTTTCGGCACGCGATCCAGATAGCCTTCGCTCTTCCAGTTGGTGGGGACGGGGGCGATGGTGGGCATTTTTACCAGTGCCAGCAAACCCTGTTCGGTGGTGGGATAGCGCTGGTTGTCCAGTTTGTAGAGATTGAGCGCCTGCGAGATGGTGGCGATGTCGTGCTTGGCGGCGGTGATGCGCGCCTCGTCCGGGCGGCTCATCACCTTGGGCACGACCAGCGCGGCCAGCACGCCGATGATGAGGATGACGACCATCAATTCGATCAGGGTGAAGCCTTGGCTGCGTTGCAGACTGTTCCGGGATTTCATCGTTTTTCGTCCTTGAGTAGAAGAATGCGCAGAGTTTAGCAAATCTGCCTTTGGAAGATGCAAACAAACCGTTTGCGCGCGGCAGGCGGTCATTCAGGATGACGTTCAACCAAAGAAAATACTCCGGCAGCTTTCGGCTGCCGGAGCGGGGAGATGCAGGAACCCGATGCGTGTATCAGTGCATTGCGGGCAAACCGCCGAGATAGCCGACTTCGGCCTTGTTGGTGTTGATCAGCGGCAGGATGCGGGCATGCACGGTCGGGTTGGTTCCGTTCAGGTCGCCGGCATGCTGGTAGTTGCTCATGATGTAGGCGTGGCCGTTCAGGTTGTCCACGATCTGCAGGCCGGTGGATTCGGCACCCATCGGCAGCGAGAGGATGCGCACCAGGCTGCCGGTGTCGACGTGATACGCCCACAGGTAGTTGTTGACGTGGTTGCCGGAATCCTCGCCGATGAACAGCACGCGCATCCGGTCGGAAAACCACAGGTTGTCGGGGCTGGCGATGCCGTTCAAATCCGATTTATTGCCGTCTGCGTCCGCGGTGATGTCCTTGCCGACCACAATCGCCTTCATGGAAACCGGCACGAAGTCGCTGTTGATCGCGGCGCCCAAAGAATCCCCCTGGTTCGGCTTGAGCGACATTTCATAAACGCCGCCGGAGAGATTCTTCTTGATACGGATGTGGTTGGCCGGATCGGCGGCTACGTCTTCCATGCCTTTCGACATGCGGGAAAAGGCGGCATAGGCCTTGTTCTCCTTGGCGTTGTAGGCGACACCTTCGAATTTCTCGAACTCGGTCGTTGCGCCCAGCAGGGCGGCGTAACGGCGGGTTTCCAGGAAGGCGGCCAGCGTGGCGATCGGAGTTGCCGCCACGCCGAACGTGCCGGCTTTCAGTTGCAGGTACTCGACCTTGGCAACTTCATGTCCGGTCTTGACTGCGGTAAATCCGGCTGCCGCAGTCGTGGAGGTCAGGAACAGGTCGTTGAAGGTCACGCCCGCATCGACCGCGGCCTTGATCTCGGCATGGGTGGCATGGCCCAGCTTGATCCAGGACAAGTTGGCCTCGCCGCCGTCCGTGCCCACCGGCGACATCTGGTTCCATTTCGCCGCAAACAGGCTGCCTGCGGACAGGTCGCCGGGATTGTCGGCCACGAACATGGTCAGGCTGGTGTAGGTGCCGTCGTCGCCCTGGATCGCGGTGCGCGAATCTCCGAACATCTGCACCTTCTCGCGCGAGATGCGGCCCAGCGTGTACCACTTTTCCACGGTGGTTGTGCCATTCGCGGCAATGGTCACTTCCGGTACGCGGCCATACTGGTAGGGCATCGCGGTGGCTTCGCCGTAGGCAACGCGGAAGGCGTCCATGCGCGCGGTGTATTCCATGGCGGCACAGGAGCCGCCGGCGATGGCCGCGTAGGTGGCATCGACTTCGCAACGCGCATCCGGCTCATACTCCTCGGAACCCAGATGGGTGTTCCAGGGCGAGCGGCTGCCCGCACACGGGATCCACAGGCCGTTGACGCCGGAGAAATCGACCTGCTTGATCGAGTCCACGCTGAACTTGCCGTCGGTGCTGCTCTGGTTGAGCTTGGCCAGCGTCATCAGCATCGGTTGCTTGCCGTACCAGTTGGTTCCGGCGCTGTCGTTGTTCATGTATTCGAAGTGCGTCACCAGATACGGCGTGCCGCCGATGTCAATCAGGGAGTTGGCATCCGGGGTTTGCGGAATATAGGCGCTGCCGTTGACTTCGTTCAGGACAGTTCCGGCCTTGTTATGGACGGCGGCCGCGGCGGTGCCGTCGGCAGTCTTGTTGGTGTCGGTGTTGTTGAACAGGTTCACGAAACTGAGCGGGTAATTCTTCACGCTGCCGTCGGTGTAGGTCACATCCACGCTCGATGTGGTGTAGGCAATCGCGCGGTTGGCGTCGGACAAACCGGTGATGTCGGTCGGCGTGAATTTCACCGACTTCACCTTGGCGGGCGCATTCAGCAAATGCGTCGCGACATCGGAGAGCGGGGTTGGTGTCAGGCCCGCGCCGGTCAGCGCTGTGTTGGCTGCGGCGAGGGAGTCGATGGTGGACGCGGCGGTGAGCAGGCCGGCGTTGGCGCTGACGTCGATATTGGTGGCGGTGGTGGAGGCGCCGGCGACGGTCTGGATGACCTGCGCGACGGCGAGCGCCTTCTGGTCGGTCTCGTCGGTCACGCCGGCGATATCCTTGGGACGAACGACCTTGTTTCCGCTCAGGTCGCTCAGCGCGGTTTTGCTCATGCTCACGGACCCCAGATTCGCCTGGCCGACTTTGAAGATGACGGTATCTCCTGCCGCGTAGGTAAATTCGCCGTTGGTGCCGGTAACGCCGGAGGCGCCGCCGCTGGTGGAATAAGTCACGCCTTTGACATAAGAGTCGGACAGGATTCCGGTTAGCGCAGTGCTGGCCGGGGTTGAACTGCTGCTGCCCCCGCCGCATCCCGCCAGGGCAAGGGCCGATGCAACTGCCAGGTAAATTGTTTTCACGCGCATATCCATCTGAAGCCTCCAAGTGAGTGTAGAAAGGAAGCGACAGGCTAGTCGGCCAAAATAACAGGCCGATGAAATTTATATTGCTGCGGCGTGAGGAATTTGTGTCAGGTCACTTAACCATCTGATTCATCTGGATGATGGGCAGCAGGATCGCCAGCACGATCAGCAGCACCACCGCGCCCATGAACAGGATCAGCAAGGGCTCCATGATGGAAGTCAGCGCGGTGGTGAAGCCGGAGACTTCCTGCGTCTGCTGTTTGGCGACGCGATCCAGCATGGTGTCGAGGCGACCGCTCTGTTCGCCGCTGGCGATGAGGTGCACCAGCACCGGTGGGAACAGGCCGGAGGCGGCCAGCGCGCGGCTCAGCGTCACGCCTTCGCGCACTTTCGTGGCGGCATCTTCCAGCGCCCGGCGCATCGGCAGGTTGGTGACCACGCCGCAGGCGGCGTTGAGCGCGGTGAGCAGGCCGACGCCGCTGCCGACCAGAATCGACAAGGTGCTGGCCATGCGCGCGGTGTTGCTGCCGCGGATCAATTTGCCGACGATGGGCAGGCGCAACAGCCTGAGATGAAACTGGAAGCGCAATGCTTCCTGCTGCAATGCGCGATGAGCACCGATGCTGCCAGCCACGAGGAAGGCGATCAGGTACAGCCAGGTGGCGGTGAGGAAATCGCTTATCGCAATGAGTGCGCGGGTGAGAATGGGCATCGCCTGGCGCGTTTGCTGGAACACCTCCACCACGGGCGGCACCACGAACAGCAACAGACCGCCGACCACGAGCACCGCGACGGTGATGACGATGGCCGGATACACCATCGCCAGGCCGATCTTCTGTTGCAGCGCCTGTTGCGCTTCCGAGTAGCTGGCGAGCTTGTCCATTACCGTGGCGAGTTCGCCGGAGGCTTCGCCCGCGTTGATCAGCGCGCGGTGGATCTCGGGGAAGGTGTCCCTGTGCTTGTCCATGGCGCGCGCCAGTGTGTTACCGGCCAGCACTTCCGAACGCATCGCGGCGATCACCTGGCGCATGGCGGGGTTGTCGCCCTGTTCGATCAATACGGCCAGCGCCTGCTCCAGCGGCAATCCGGCTTCCAGCAGCGTGGCAAGCTGGCGCAGCATGAGGCTGACTTCGGACAGGGGGATGCGTTTGCGGAACGGCAGGTTGAAACTGCGCACGCCTTTTTGTGTGGACGTGTCGGACAGCGCATCCAGTTCGACCACGAACAAGCCTTTATCGCGCAACTGGGTACGGGCGAGCCGTGCCGAGTCGGCTTCGATCATGCCGGTGCTGGGTTTGCCTGCTGCGTCTAGCGCGTTGTAGTGGAATGCGGCCATGGTTTTGAAATTGTAAAAAATCAAATACAAAAATTAGCCACAGAGATCACAGAGTACACAGAGAAAGGGGCGGTGCGTTTGGTCTCGGTGTTTTGAATTGGTTTTCTCTGTGATCTCTGTGTCCTCTGTGGCAAATGTTTTTGAATCTCAGTAATGCGTAGGATGGGTTGAGCGTAGCGATACCCATCATTTTTCAATATTGGCGATGGGTATCGCTACGCTCAACCCATCCTACGAGCTAAAACAATTAGCCACAGAGAACACAGAGTACACAGAGAAAGAGGCGGTGTGTACGGCTTCGGTGATTTGAATCAGCTTTCTCTGTGATCTCTGTGTCCTCTGTGGCTAATGGGTTTTGAATTTCAATAATATAGGTGCGCCTGAGTGCAACCCCGCTCGGGCAGGTTCATGGTGGTGGATTTTCATCTTTTACTTTCACGTATGGGCGGATGCTTTCTAATGTTTTCGGACCAATACCATATATCCGAATCAGATCATCTACAGAAGAGTACGGCCTGCCGTCAATAATGGATTGGGCAACAGCCTCGCTGATATGTGGTAGCGCATCCAACTCGGCCAATGAAGCGCGATTCACGTTTACGACCGCAGGGCGAGCCAGTGTTGTTGTACCGTGGGTTGGAATTCGAGGGCTAACAAGAGCAAAGCCAAAAATAATTGCCAGAACAGTTCCAATGAGAAGCCACCGGTTCCGATTACCCTTGGCGGGAGGGTCATCATCGCGATGTTGTTCTCGCATGTAATCTCTATCTTGGATACCCATCGCGATTGTCCCATGTACTTTATCTTACATTCGACATAACAAGCCCTTCGACAAGCTCAGGGCAAATGGCAGATTTTTCGATAGATTCCTGAAAGGCTTCATCTGCTACCTTAATCCCGCGTCACCCGAATCACTTCTTCCAGCGAAGTATTGCCTGATACCACCCAGCGGTATCCGTCGTCGCGCAGGTTAAGCATGCCGTTCTTCATCGCATAGTCGCGCAGGTGCTGTTCGCTTTCGCGCGAGTGGACCATGCTGCGCAGGTGTTCATCCACTTCCAGCAATTCGTAGATACCGGTACGTCCGCGGTAGCCGGTCTGGTTGCATTTGGCGCAGCCGACGGGGCGGTAGATCACGTCCGGTTTGCCGAAGCGGGCGAGCAACGCCAGTTCTGCTTCATCCGGTTTATAGGCTTCGCGACAATCCGGGCACAGGCAGCGCACCAGGCGTTGCGCGAGCACGCCGACGATGCTGGAAGAGAGCAGGAAAGGTTCCACGCCCATGTCGGTGAGGCGGGTGACGGCGCTCACGGTGTCGTTGGTGTGCAAGGTGGCCAATACCAAATGGCCGGTGAGGCTGGACTGCACCGCGATCTGCGCGGTTTCGAGGTCGCGGATTTCTCCGATCATGATCACGTCCGGGTCCTGGCGCAGGATGGCGCGCAGGGCGCGGGCGAAGCTCATGTCGATGCGCGGGTTCACTTGCGTCTGGCTGATGCCGTCGAGGTCGTATTCCACCGGGTCTTCCACCGTCATCACGTTGGTGGTGGTGGCGTCGATGCACGACAGCGCCGCATATAAAGTAGTGGTCTTGCCGGAGCCGGTGGGGCCGGTGACCAGCACGATGCCGTGCGGTTGTTTGGTGAGGCGCAGCATGGCTTCGAGCGATTTTGCGCCCATGCCGAGCTTGGTGAGGTCGAGGCGTCCCGCTTCCTTATCGAGCAGACGCATCACCACGCGTTCGCCGTGTCCGGTGGGCAATGTCGAAACGCGCACGTCGACGGGGCGGCCCGCCAGGCGCAATGCGATGCGGCCATCCTGCGGCAGGCGCTTCTCGGCGATGTCCAGATCGGCCATGACCTTGATGCGCGACACCATCGCGGCGTGCAGCGCGCGGTGAGGTTCGGCGATGTCTTTCAATGTGCCGTCGAGACGGAAGCGCACCACCGAGCGTGTCTCGAACGGTTCGATGTGGATGTCCGAGGCGTTGTCGCGCACGGCTTGCGCCAGCAATGCATTGATCATGCGGATGACGGGCGCATCGTTCTCCGATTCCAGCAGGTCGGCGGATTTGGGCAGGTCGTGCAGCAGCATCGACAGATCCATGTCCTGTTCGGCATCGTCGAGCAGCGTGGCGGTGGATTCGTCGGCCTGCGAATAGGCATCGGCGAGGATACGCTCGAAATCTTCCGCATCGACCAGCGTGGCATCGACCGGCAGCGCGAGTTGGCGCATCACTTCGGCGATGGCTTCGGGTTTTGCGTCGCGGCGCACCGCGAGTGCAGCGCGCTGTTCGCACTCCGTCAGCACCACGCCCTGCGCCTTGGCGAAGGTGTAGGGCAGGCGGCGCGCGGCGCGGCGGTTGATCGCGGGTTGGGTCACGGCTGGGTGAAGAGTTCGACGGTGGAAGCGGCGGCCGGGGCGCTGGCGGGAGCCGGAACAGGCGCCGGTGCCTCCGGCTTGGGCGGCAATGCCTTGTCCTTGTCGTCGTTCTGCAATATCCAGTGGTCGGGCAGGCGCGCGTCTTCGCGCCGCTTGCTCATCTGGTCGTAACGGTCGTCGGTGAGCTTCTTGTAGCCGTCCGACTGATACATGACGTAAGGACGGATGAATACCATCAGGTTGGTCTTGGTGTGCTGGCGCGTCTCGTAACGGAACAGGTTGCCGAGCAGCGGGATGTCGCCCAGCACCGGCGTTTTGTTCTGCACGTCGTTGACCGAATCCTGGATCAGGCCGCCCAGCACCACGATCTGGTTCTCGTCCACCAGGATGTTGGATTCGATCGAGCGCTTGTTGGTGATGACGCCCGCCGTGGTGGTGGCGGAAGCGACCACGCTCGACACTTCCTGATAAATCTGCAGCTTCACCGAGCCGCCCTGCATGATCTGCGGCTTGATCTTCAGCGTCAGGCCGACGTCCTTGCGCTCGATGGTCTGGAACGGGGTGGCGGTGGTGGACGAGCCGGTCTGGGCATATTGCCCGGTGATGAACGGTACGTTCTGTCCGACCACGATCTTGGCTTCCTCGTTGTCCAGCGTCATCAGGTTGGGCGCGGACAGGATGTTGGCGTTGGTGTCGGTTTCCAGCGCGTGCGCCAGCATGCCGAGGTTGAGCACGGTGCCGAGTCCGGGCAGCGTGGTTTGTCCGCTCACGATGCCGATGTTCAGTCCTTGCCCGACGGTGCCGATGTTGGTCGATGCGCTGACGATATTGTTGGCGGTACCGAAGTTGGTGCCGCCGATGATGCTGGTCGTGCTCTTGGCCGCGCCTTCCAGGTTTTGCCACTGGATGCCGAACTCGGAGGCCTTGTCCGCCGTCACTTCGACGATGAGCGCTTCGACGAAGACTTGCGGGCGGCGCACATCCAGCCGCTCGATCACGGAGCGCAGGTTGTTATAGACCGGTTCGGAGGCGGTGATGATCAGCGAGTTGGAACTGGTGTCGGCCTGGATCATGCCGCCGCCGGACGGTGCGCTGCTGCCGGTCTGCTGGGCGAGGCCTTGCAGTGCGGTGCCTTGCGGTGCGGCAGCCGACGTGTCGCCGCTCATCACCGAGCGCAGCGTCTGCGCGAGCTTGGTGGCATCCGTGTTCTTCAGCGGCACCACGTGGATGTTGCCCGGTACGTTGGCGGCGCTGTCGAGTTTGGCCACCAGTTCCTTGACGCGGGCGATGCGGCCGGGATTGTCCGAGCGCAGCAGCAGGCCGTTGGTGCGGCTGTCCGCCACCAGCACGAAACGCTGGTTGTCGTCGCCGCCCGCAGCCGGGGTCGCCGCTTCCGGCATCAGCTTGTTGATGATGTTGGCGAGGTCGACTGCCGAGGCATGCCTGACGGGAAGGAGCAGCGGGGCATCGGCGTTGGGCTGGTCGATGGAGTCGATGAGCTTCTCGATGCGGCGGATGCTGCTGGCGTAATCGGTCACCACCAGCGCGTTGCTGGACGGGTAGGCCACCACCACGTTGTTCGGCGCGATCATGGGGCGCACGATGTTGACCAGTTGCGAGGCGGATTCGTATTTCAGGATGAACACGCGCGTGACCAGTTTGTCGCCGCGGCCCTGTGCCAGCGAGTCGACATGCAGCTTGGCATCGGCCTCGGGAATGATCTTGGTCACCCCGGCCGATTCGACGGCGGCATAGCCCTGCAGGCGCAGGGCGGAGAGCAGGATGTCGTAGCCCAGCGCGGGCGAAACCGGCGTGGCGGAGACTATATTAATAGTGCCCTTTACGCGCGGATCGACCAGGAAGTTCTTTTTCGAGATTTGCGAGATGGCGCGGATGACTTCCTGGATGTCGGCGTTGACGAAGTTCAACGAGACCAGTTCTTCTTCCGGCTGCTTTTCCGCGTGACACGGTGTTGCGATGAGTAGTGCCAGGCTGCAAATCAGCAGGGTTCGTCGCACGATGCTGGTAATCAATGTCTTCCCCTTATCAAATCTTGTTGCTGTTGTTGCAATATCGCCTGCTGTTCCGGCGTGAGCTGGTCGAGCAGTTGTCCGCCCGCCGGGGGGACGGTCATGCCGCGCACCGCCGGGGTAATCTGGGTAACCGGGGTAATCCCGCCGCTGGCCGTCGGCGCCTTGCTCAGGTCGACGCGTTGCCGCGCGCCGTTGCGCTCCAGAATCACATGGTCGGCATGGGTTTCGACCAGCGTCACGCCCGGAGCGACTTGTCCGCCCAGTCCCACGCCGATTTGCCCGGTTTCGGTCATCATCACGGCAAAGCCGTTTTTGCTGCTGGCAAAAATGCCGATGGGGCGGATGCCGTTGAGCGAAGCAGACAGGGAGACGGTACTGACCGTGCCGAACAATTGCTCCGCCTGCGCCGTTTGCGGCGCAACCGTGGTGCCGGGTATGGCATGTTCGGCGGGCGCAAACAGCACCCAGACATGCTTTGCCAGCAACAACATTGCCAGCAAGCCGCCCCACAGCGGCCAGTTCATCCAAAGTCTGGCAGGTGCAGCAAAGACCTTTCTACCCAACGACATGCGTCATCCCTTGTATGCGGAGGGCGAATATAGCATACCTCGTGTTGCGCGGATGCAGGCAGGATGGACTAGTCCGGCCGGTCAGTCCTCGTCCGCGCGATCAGAACCACGCTGCCGCACAGCATCATTGCCCACACGATTGCCGCGCCCGCGGGCAGGTCGAACCAGACGGATGCCAGCAGGCCGAGTGCGTAGCCGGAAATGCCGACCGCAAAAGCCCGGGGATAGCGCCGTCTCCCGCGGCGATAGGTCGCCAGTGCCGGCACGATCAGGCTGGCAAATACCAGATACACCCCGACCAATTGCACCGACGCCGTGATGGCGGCAGCAAACAGGGCATAAAAGCCGAAGTGGCCGAGGCGCTGGCGCAGGCTTTTCCAGATCGCGAGCAGCGTCGCGGTGAGCAGCGCGGTGGCAACGAGTTGCGCGTTGTTTACCCACAGAATCTGCCCGACCAGCAGGTCTTTCAGGTGTTCGCCCGCATGCACGTCGCGGCTCATCAGCAGGATGCCCAGAGTGGCGGCGAGCACGAAGGTGAGGCCGATATAGGCTTCCTTTACCTCCGGTGCGCGCCGCTCAATCCACGCCAGCAACGCTGCACCGCACAGCGCGCTGGTTATCGCGACGAGCTGCACCAGCAGCGGTTGATCGGTGAGATCGAGCAATCCGGCGATGACCACCCCCAATCCCGCAATCTGCGCCACGGCAAGGTCGGCAAAAATCACGCCGCGCTGCAATATGCGCATGCCGAAGGGAATATGCGTGGCGAGGATCAGTAGTCCGGCGAGGAAGGCCGGAAGAAGGATGTCGAGTTCGAGATTGTTCATGGTGATTCCTTCAGTAGTTCGTCATTCCGGCCTGATGGAACTACTAGCCATTCGACCAAGCTGGCAAACAACGCCAGCAAAGTCGCTGGTTTAGGCGCCGGAAAGACGGTGTTATTTCAATCCCGCCAACAATCGCGCAATCGTATCGTCAAACAGCGCAAACAAATCCGTCGCCTGTGCCGTGCCGCCCACGGTATAGGGCACGATCACGGCGGGAATATGCGCACGTTCCGCGATCCATTCCGACGGGCGTCCATCCTGGTAGGCCGCGCGCAGCACCAGGCGCGCCGGGTGCTGCTGCAAAGTGCCCAGCACCTGCGTCAGGTAGGCGGCGCTCGGTTCCATGCCGGGTTTGGGCTCCAGCGTGGCGACTTCCTTCAGGCCCAGCCAGTCGCTGAGATAGGGAAAACCCTTGTGCTGCAACACCACCGTCACGCCTTTGAGCGGGGCGGCCTGCTGTTCCCATTTCGAAATCGCCGCGCGCCATTGCTGCGTAAAGTTGGCGAGTCGCTGGCGGTATTCATCCGCATTGGCCGGATCGAGCCGGCTCAGGCGCTGGGCCAGCGCGTCGGCGATGGGCAGGAAATTGCGCGGGTCGGTCTGGATGTGCGGATTGCCCAGCGCATGCACATCGCCCTCGCTGCGGTCCAGCCGGGTCGGCACTTCCAGCATGCGCACCGCCGATGCGGCCTCGAAGTAGCCGGTGCCGCCGGGCTGCACCGTGCTGTTGCCGGATTCGCGCAACACCACCGGCAACCACGCGACTTCCAGTTCCGCGCCGGTGCACACCACCAGGTTCGCGCGGCGCGCCCTGGCGATCAGGCTGGGGCGCGCCTCGACGCGGTGCGGATCCTGCAACGCACCGGTGGCGGTGTAGATGTCGGCCTTGTCACCCGCGAGTTGTTGCACGAGCGCCGCCCACTCCGGTTCGCAGGCGAACACGTTGAGGGCGGCGTGGGCTTGGCTGCTTAGCAGCAACAAAAAAATGAAGAGAAATATTTTCATGAGATTTCCTTGATTTGTGAATGCAATTCAGCACAGCCCTCTCCCCCAGCCCCTCTCCCGCTTGCGGGAGAGGGGTGCGCGTCAGCGCGGGAGAGGGGTGCGCGTCAGCGCGGGAGAGGGTGCTTCAATATTGGTGCGCCCCATGCGCGCCCAGACTCATGATGTATTGCACGAACAACTGGTTGTCGGCCATGCCCCGGCGCGAATTGTCGTGCGCCAGTTGCAGGCGGAAGCGCGAGAATTCGCTTGGGCTGTAGTCCAGCATCCAGGTGATGCGCGACGGGTTATACGCATAGTCGGCGATGACGTTGCCTGCATTCAGCGCACCCACCGCGGCCTTGCCCGGATCGAGACGGTCGTAACGCAGGCCGCTGCGCCACAGCGGCATGAACTGGTAAACGCCTTGCGCATACCAGCCGCTTTGCGTGACGGCGTAAGTGTCGGTGACGTTCGCGCCCGCCGTGTCGTAAGTCAGGTCGCCGTTCTCCCTGCGCCGGAAATATTCGGCCTGCACTTTCAGGTAGCGGTTGCGGATGTTGCCGTTGGGCGCGTATTTCCACACGAAATCCATGCCGACGGTCTGGCTGTCGCCGCTGAACAGGTTGGTCACCGCGTTGCCGCCGAGGTCGGGCACATCGGCGCTCTCCGCAGCCACGCGCCGCGTGCGGTGCAGCGAAGCGCCCGCACGCCAGCTATGTTCGATGCCGATGTCGTCGCCCGCATGCACGAACACCACCCCCGCGCCGCTGCCGTTCTTCGCCCGCTCGGTGCCGGGGAAGCCGCGGCCCTTGCCGATCTCGCCGCCGAACTCAAGGAACGTTTCAGTCGGCGCCAGCCACTTGAGCTGCACGCCGTCCTCGCCCAACTGGTTCTCCCACAGCACCGCGTACACCAGCGGCTGGTCGGTGAAGTCCCAGGCATGCGCATGCTGCTCGTTGAGGTAACCCAGGCCGGAAAAATAGCGGCCGAACTTCAGGTTGAGCCCGTCGCCCAGCGAGGTGGTCTGCACGAAGGCGTTCTCCACGCCGATGCCGCCGGCCGGGTCGAGCGCCAAAGTGGCAACGCCGCGAAACTGCGGATCGATATTGGCGGAGATGCCCATCTCCGATTCGCCGAGGTTGAAGCCCTGCTCATGTCCCGGGTTGGGATTCATGGCAAAGCCGGTGGCGGGGATGGCGGGGTCTTGCCGCAGGCTGCCGTAGGTGCCGGACAGGATGAGCGAGAAGGCGGGGTTGAAAGCATTCTCCGGGTTGCCGCTGTCGGCAGCGGCAGCCGGGATGGCATGGCACAACAATACGGCGATGGCCGTACTCGAACAGAAACGTTTGAACATGTCTTGCTCCAACAATAATGGGTGATCGAAGCTCACGATTTTTGCAGGAGCCAGCAACTGGCTCCCGCATGTCGTGCGCAGGAGACGGGAATTATGCGGAGTAGGGCGGTGCGCGCGCCGCGAAGGCGGCGAAGGTGGAAGGGAGCAACGCGACGGAATGAACGGCAAGCGTTTCCTCCGCGTGCGAAGCGAAATCGAAGTGGATACCATCGCAGCCGACCGCGCTGCCGATTTGCGCATAGGCCGCGCACAGGTCGCATTGCTTGTCGTGCGGCAGCGACTGGTCATGCGACTGCTCCGCCAGCACGTGCGAAATGCCGTGCGTCGCCGCGCCTTGCTGCGCGAACAGCAGGGCAAGGAGCAGGAACAACGGTAGCAACAGGCGCGAAGATTTCATGGCGGCGTCACCTTAACAAAGCTGCCGGTGTTGGGCAAGCGCGCTTCATACCAGCAGGCGATAGCTTGGATCTTGCAGGGATGACACGGCGGCAACGATGGCGTCCAGTGCTTGCGGGCGGGAGTGGTTGCGGCGCCAGGCCAGTGCGATGCGGCGGGCTGGAACCGGCTCTTCGAACGGGATCGCCTTGACCAGGTCGGACTGGTAGGGTGAAGAAAGTGCGCCTCCCGGCAGCACGGATATACCGTAACCCGATGCCACCATGCAGCGTATGGTTTCAATGGAATGTCCCTGATGCAGCGAACCTTCGGCATGGCTGATGTCGGGACAGGCATCGAGCACCTGTTCGCGGAAACAGTTGCCCGCTTTCAGCACCAGCACGTCGTTGCCGCGCACTTCTTCCGGATGGATGTGTTTGCGTTTCGCCCAAGGGTGGCCTTTGGGTACGACGACCTGAAAGGCTTCGTCGTACAGTGCGCGTGACTCGATACCGGGAATGTCGAACGGCAGGGCGATGATCGCGGCGTCGACGGTGCCGAACCGGAGGTAGTCGGCCAGCAGCGCGGTCATGCTTTCTTCTATATATAAGGACATGTCGGGCGCGGTGCCGCGCATGGCCGAGATCAATCCGGGCAGCAGGTAAGGGCCGATGGTGTGGATCACGCCGAGGCGGAATTCACCCTTGAGAGGGTCTTTGCCGCGCTGGGCAACCAGCTCCACGCGCCTTGCTTCTTCCAGCACCCGCCGCGCCTGGGCGACTACTTGATAGCCCATTTCGGTCAGGGCGACATGGCCTGCGACGCGCTCGATCAGGGTCACGCCCAACTCCGCTTCGAGATTCTGTATGGCCACGCTCAGGGCGGGCTGGCTGACATGGCATTGTTCAGCCGCGCGGCTGAAGGATTTCGCATCGGCAAAAGCCACCAGATAACGCAGAACCGACAGTTTCATCATGGCCACCTATAAAGAATGGTTATACCCCGTATAATGTAATACTATATCAAGTATTTGATTTGTATCAATTTTATATCATTTTGCGGGAGTAGTCTTCTGCCGTTGCATCTGTTTTTCACAACGTAAGGAGACCATTATGAAAGTTCGTGTACTCGCTGCTTCACTCTTTTTCCTCGGTTTGCCGCTGGCCTGGGCAGCCAGCGATGAACCCATACAACCCATCGTACCACCCAAGCAAATCAACCTGGGCATGGTCGAGCTGGGCAAGAAACTCTACTTCGATCCGCGTCTGTCCAAGTCCGGCTTCATTTCCTGCAATTCCTGCCATAACCTGTCGATGGGCGGCACCGACAACATCCCGACCTCCATCGGCGACCATTGGCAGCAAGGTCCCATCAACGCGCCGACCGTGCTGAATTCCAGCCTCAACCTCGCCCAATTCTGGGACGGGCGTGCCGCCGACCTCAAGGCGCAGGCGGGCGGCCCCATCGCCAATCCCGGCGAGATGGCGTTCACGCACACGCTGGCGCTGGGCGTGCTGGATTCCATCCCGGCCTACAAGCGCGAATTCAAGCAGGTGTTCGGCAAGGACAAGATCGACATCGACCAGGTCACGCTGGCCATCGCCGAATTCGAGAAGACCCTGGTCACCCCGAATTCGCGTTTCGACCAGTGGTTGCTGGGCAAGAAGGATGCGCTGACCGCCGACGAGATGGCCGGCTACAAGCTGTTCAAGGAAAGCGGCTGCGTCGCCTGCCACAACGGCCCGGCAGTGGGCGGCAATTCGTTCCAGAAAATGGGCGTAGTCGAACCCTACAAGGCGAACAGCCCGGCGGAAGGTCGCAGCGCGGTCACCGGCAAGGACAGCGACCGCTTCAACTTCAAGGTGCCGACGCTGCGCAACGTGGAAATGACCTATCCCTACTTCCACGACGGTGCCGCCAACACGCTGGGCGAAGCAGTCGACACCATGGGGCGTTTGCAACTGGGCAAGAAATTCACCGAAGCGGAAAACGCCAAGGTGGTTGCTTTCCTGAAGACGCTGACCGGCGATCAGCCCAGCTTCACGCTGCCGATCCTGCCGCCTTCCACCGACATGACGCAGCGTCCGCAACCGTTCGCGAAGAAATAACGGCTTCAAGCGGGTATCTAAAAGGGGGGCGAGCAGCCCCCTTTTTTTGGGCGTTATTCGAACTTCAGCCGATCGGTATTGGTGAACATCCAGATGCGGGTAATGCCGAGGATGTCGGAGGAGTCCAATTACAAGGGGTTGAAGCGCGGCACGCCGCGATTACGGCAACGGCGGCAAGTCGGCGGCCTGCAACTGTGGGTTGGCGGCGGTTTTGTTCACTGAGAACGCGCTATTCGCTTTCCAATTTGTCCGTGCTGGTGAATATCCAGGTGCGCGTGATGCTGAGGACGTCGGTGTCCTTGCGGATGTCCGGCGGGAAGGGTGGGAAGGGCGCGGCGAGTTTGACGATGCGGATGGCGGAGGCGTCGAGGATGCGCTGGCCGGAGGGGCGGTTGACTTCGATGCTTTCCACGCTGCCGTCGGCGCGGATGGAGACGGTGAGGGCGAGCTTGCCGTAGATCTTGTCGCGGCGCGCAACCTCTGGGTAGTTCAGGTTGCCGATGCGCTCGACTTTGGCGCGCCAGTCTTCCACGTATTGGGCATAGCGGTATTCCTGGGTGCGCGCGCCGATGAATTTGCGGCGCGGCAATTTTTCGTACATGTCCAGGCTTTTGCTGATTTGCGCTTCCAGCCGCGCGATTTCCAGCGAGCGTTGCAGCAGGTCGTGCCCGTCCGAGCCGGAACTGTCTTTTTTCTGTTGCTGAAGCTGGTTGTCCGCAACGCTGTAGTCGCTCTTGTTGCGCGTGAGCAGGCGCCGGCTTTCTTGCTCCAGTTGGCGCAGACGCTGGGCGACCTGCTCCGGGGTGAAACGCTTGGCGTCGCCGAGCACCGGGAAGGGGGTCTTGGCGCGATGCTCGTCGTCGGTGTTGCCGCCGCCTTCCAGGTTGAACTGGGCATAGGCGGTAGCGTTGCCCGGGCGGTTGCCCGATTTGCTATTGACCAGCACGACTTCCAGCGGCTGGCTGATGATGGGGATGCTTTTCAAATCCGGCACGACGAAGCTGATGCCGAACAGGACGAAGGCGTGCAGGCTGACTGAAAACAGCGCGGAGAGCGACAGGCGTTGTTTAGGTTGCTGCAGAACAGCGGCGGCCGCGAAACTCATGCCGCAACCTCCAGGCTGGCCACATAGCGTGCATCGAAATTCAGGTCGAGCAAATCGATCTCGCCGATTTCCAGAGTCACCCTGGTATTGGGCGGCGTTTCCGGCAGCGACGGGATGCGACCGATCAGCGGAATGTCGGCCAGCTTGACCAGGTTTTCCCGCAGCACGGTTGCTTCAGCCTGCTTCACATCTTCCTGTATCAACCAGCGCAGGCACCAGTAACGTTCCATATTGCGCTGGAATTCGTTGTAGGTGGTGTAGGCGGTGTCGAAGTCGCGCAGGATGGCGAACAGCGCGGTGTCGTTCCTGGCGTAGGTCGGCGTCTCTCCGCGCAACACGCTCATGATCTGGCGCTGGTTCACCAGGTCGACATAGCGTCGCAGCGGCGAACTCGACCAGGCGTAGTGCGCCACGCCCAGGCCCTGGTGCGGCGCGGCGACGGTGCTCATTTTCACCTTGCCGTTGCTTTGCGTGCGGTAGATGCCGGCCACGTTGTTGTCGTCCAGCAGTTTGCCCCAGCTACTGTTGGCCAGGATCATCAGTTCCGACACCACCTTGTCGATGGGCGAGCCGCGCAGGCGGTGGCCGATGGTGATGCGGTCGTTCACGACATCAAAGGTGTAGTCGATCTGTTGTGTGCTGTTGTCGGCGGATTTGCCGCGCGCGGCTTCCAGCTTGTTGGCGAAGTCCCACAGCAGTTTCAATTCGGGTGCGTAGGCGTAGTCGAGCTTGCCCGCGGCCAGCGTTTCTTCGTTGAACAGGGGTTCCAGCGTGTCATGGCGCAGGTTGGCGGCGATGTGCAGGCGTTCGATGCGGCTTTCGCTGCCGACGACAGCCAGCGTTTCTGCATCGGCTTCCACATATAGCGAGAGCGCGGGGCAGACCTTGTCGGCGCAGAGCGTAAAGGCCTGCACCACGTTGTCCGGCAGCATGGTGATCTTGTCGCCGGGCATATACACGGTGGACATGCGCTGTGCTGCGATGGCGTCGATGGGCGAGTTCGGGGCGATGCCCAGCGTGGGCGCGGCGATGTGGACGCCGATGCGCCAGTTGCCGTTCGGCAATTTTTCAAGCGAGAACGCATCGTCGATTTCGGTGGTGCTGGCATCGTCGATGCTGAAAGCATTAACACCTGCCAGCGGCAGTTCGGGATTCTCTTTCACCGTAACCTCAGGAAAGCCGGTGCCGCGCGGGAAATTCTCGAACAGGAATTTGTTCAGGTGGTAATCGTGCGTGGAAGGCAGCGCGCCGCAGCGATGCAGCAGGTGCGCGGCGGACATATGCGTGGCGGCGCAGGCGGCTTCCAGTGCCTTGACCTCAATCGTGTTGCGGTCCGGTTTGTACAGCACCATCGACAGGTGCTCGGCGAATTCGGTCGGCAACTGGAAGTGGCTCAGTTGTTCGGTATAGCGCGCCTGCAGTTCGGCCTGCAGGCGCTTCTTTTCCACGCTGGCGAGGGCAGACCTCAGGGCGTCGGGGGGCGCGGCTTTGTAGCGGCCTTTGCCTTTTTTGTAGAAATGCATCGGCGAGCCATGCAAACGGATCAATGCCCCCGCCGCTTCGATGGGGTTGGGTACATGGCCGAAATATTCCTGGGCCAGGGTGCCAAATTCGAATTCATCCGGCGGCGAGGCTTCCCACAGGAAGTCCACGTCGATGTCGGCGGCTACTTGCTCCGCCTGGGCCAGGAATTCGGACAGGCCGGGCTGGGCGAAACGCAGCATCACGTTGGCCGATTTGATCTTGCTGCGCTTGCCGTGGGTGTTTTCGACCTGCAAGGAGGTGGTGTTGTCGGTAAGGATATTGCCGACCTTGAAACCGCCGTCTTCTTCGTAAAATATGTTCATTGGGTAGTGCTGAAAAAATTCCGGCGGATTATAACCCGCCAGTCTGCCGACGAACTTCCTTCGTGTTAATCTGTCTCCAAGGACGCCGCCGGAAAGGCAGGCGGGTTCATTAACTATACGGGAGAGAAAGTATGAAAGTGTCCAGATTGATCGTGGCGGGCTGCCTGCTATGCGCCGCACCGTTGGTACAGGCTTGCGATGTGAAACACCAGGGCGATTGCGGCGGGGAATCCTTCAAGGCGCTGGACAAGAATGGCGACGGCGCGGTCAGCCGGAAAGAATTCGAGGCGTTCCATGGCGCCCTTTTCAGGAAAATGGACAACAACGGCGATGGCAAACTCGTTCCGCAGGAGCTGGAGGCCGTGCACGAGAACAAGGTCGACAAGTGCGATGTGAGCTTTGACCAGCGCTTCGACGAAGTCGATATCAACAACGACGGCGCTTTGGACAAGGACGAGGCGGAAATCGGGATGCCCATGCTATTCAAGCACTTCGACGAGGTCGACGCCAACGGGGACGGCAAGTTCAGCAAAGAGGAATTAAGCGGCTACATGAAGAAAATGCATGAAAAGCGCGGCGAACCGATGATGAAGCCCGACCGGTAACTTTCCGGAGGGCGGGAGTGCTGATTGTTCGGTTTCGTCGTTCCGGCGAAGGCCGGAACCCAGTTAAATAAAGGCACTGATACCGGCCTTCGCCGGTATGAAGAATTAATCAGCGCTTCCTTTATTCTGCCCCTGGGGTGGAGAGCAGGCCAGCTTGAAGCTGGCCTGTTGCATATTGCAGGACTTATTTGAGGGTGAGGATGTAGGCGATTGAATTCTTGAGATCGTCATCGCTTACTGTGGCGGGCGCCGGCGCCATTGCCACCGTGCCCCAGGTGCCGGAGCCGCCCGCGCGTACTTTCTTTGCCAGCGTGGCAACCGCGCCGGGGACTCCTTTGTATTTGGCCGCGATATCCTTCAGCGCCGGCCCCACGAGTTTCTTGTCTACGGTATGGCAGGCAAAGCAGCCGCTCTTCCTGAGCAACGCTTCGTCGGCGAGCGCGTTACCCGCCAGCAGCAGGCCGGAGGACAGAATCAGCAAATGACGATACTTCATGGAATGCTCCTTTAAATGGATAAATGTCTTGCGGAATCTATAGCGGCAGGTTCTTTCATTTCTTGATGCAAGTCAATCGCCTGTTCGCGCAAGGTGTTTTGGTCAATATGGCGCGAAATGTTACCATCCGGCTTATTGTGCGTCGCAAGGAAGAATCATGGCAGGGCATAGCAAATGGGCGAACATCCAGCACCGCAAAGGGCGTCAGGACGCCAAGCGCGGCCAGGTATTCACCCGCCTGATCAAGGAAATCACCGTCGCGTCGAAACTGGGCGGCAGCGATCCCGATATCAATCCGCGCCTGCGTCTGGCGATGGAAAAGGCCTATGACCAGAACATGCCCAAGGACAACGTCGAACGCGCCATCAAGCGCGGCGCGGGCGAGCTCGAAGGCGTGGACTACATGGAGCTGCGCTACGAAGGCTACGGCATCAACGGCGCGGCGGTGATGGTCGACTGCATGACCGACAACAAGACGCGCACCGTGGCCGACGTGCGCCACGCCTTCGCCAAATACGGCGGCAACCTCGGCACCGACGGTTCCGTTTCGTTCCTGTTCAAACATTGCGGGCAGATGATCTTCGCCCCCGGCACCGACGAGAACGCGTTGATGGAGGTGGCGCTGGACGCGGGCGCGGAGGACATCGTCAGCAACGACGACGGCAGTATCGAGGTCATCACCTCGCCCCACGATTTCGTGGCGGTGAAGCAGCGCCTGGAAGCGGCCGGTTTCAAAGCCGAGATGGGCGAAGTCACCATGAAGGCGGAGACCGACGTGGAACTCACCGGCGACGACGCGGTGAAGATGCAGAAACTGCTGGATGCGCTGGAAGACCTCGGTGATGTGCAGGAGGTCTATACCAACGCAGTACTCTCAGAGTAATGCGCATCCTCGGCATCGACCCCGGCCTGCGCATCACCGGGTTTGGCGTGATCTGCAAGGAAGGCCGGCACTTGCATTACGTTGCCAGCGGTTGCATCAAGACGCCGGATGCCGAATTGCCGGAGCGGCTGAAAGTGATCCTGGCTTCGCTGGGGGAGGTTATCGCGCAGCATCTGCCGGAGCACGTGGCGGTGGAAAAGGTGTTTGTGAACGTGAACCCGCAATCCACATTGTTGCTCGGCCAGGCGCGCGGTGCCGCCATTTGCGCGGCAGTGCAGGCCGATCTGCCGGTGGCGGAATACACGGCGTTGCAGGTGAAACAGGCGGTGGTCGGCAACGGCCACGCCGGCAAGGAACAGGTGCAGGCGATGGTGCAACGATTGTTGAAACTATCCGGCACGCCCAGCCCCGATGCGGCAGACGCGCTGGCTTGCGCGATCTGCCATGCGCACGGCGGCATGGGTCTGGGCGCATTGGCGACCAAGGGTTTTCGTGTACGACAAGGGAGACTGGTATGACGCAACCGCTGGAACCGACGCTCGCAACATTTCAAAATCCGCTCGCCCGCTATTTTGCCGCGACGCGCCCCGCCTTCCTGACTGCCAGCCTGATGGCTTGCGTGATCGGCATGGCGACCGCATGGCGCGGCGATCCCGGCTTCGATATTGTGCTGGCGCTGGTTACCTTGCTGTTCGCGCTGCTGGCTCAGGCCGGGGTGAACGTGCTCAATGATTACTACGACGCGCTCAACGGCACCGATGCGCAGAATACCGAGCGCATTTTTCCGTTCACCGGCGGCAGCCGCTTTATCCAGAACGGCGTGATGTCCAGTGCCGAGATGCGCAACTACGGTTTTGCGCTGTTTGCCGGCGTGGCGCTGGCGGGTTTGTGGCTGATGGAGCGCTCCGCGCCGGAATTGATCTATGTCGGCCTCGCCGGGCTGTTCATCGGCTGGGCGTATTCCGCGCCGCCGTTCAAGCTCAACAGCCGCGGGCTGGGCGAACTGTGCGTGGCAGCGGGTTTCCTTGCCATCACCGTCGGCACCGATTTTGTGCAGCGCAAAGGCTTCGACACCATGCCGTTCATTGCCGGATTGCCCTACGCGCTGCTGGTGACCAACCTGCTTTATATCAACCAGTTTCCCGACCGCACCGCCGACACGGCAGCAGGCAAGCTGCACTGGGTGGCGCGACTCCCGATCCAGTCGGCGCGCTGGGGTTATGCGCTGATCGTGGCAATGGCATATGCCTGGCTGTTGTTGACGGTGTTGCTGGGCTGGCTGCCGCTGCTGGCGCTGCTGGCGTTCCTGGCGCTGCCGCTGAGCGTGAAGGCCGCGCTTTCGTTGATGCGCCATGCCGCGCAGCCGCGGCAACTGGGCGATGCGATCAAGGCGACCATCGGTGCGATGATGGTGCATGGCACGCTGCTGTCGGTGGCGCTGATATTCAGCAAAGCATAGGTAGGGTGGGCACATTTTTGTGCCCACGCTGTCAGCCGGGATTGTCCCGCGTGGGCACGAAAAACATGCCCACCCTACAGGCGGTTTGAATAAGGGAAACGAATGATCGGAAGACTGAGCGGCACGCTGCTGGAAAAGAACCCGCCGCAGATCGTGCTGGAAGTGCAGGGCGTGGGCTACGAGGTCGATGTGCCGATGAGCACCTTCTACAACCTGCCCGCGTTGCATGAAAAAGTGGTGCTGCATACCCAGCTCATCGTGCGCGAGGATGCCCACCTGCTGTTTGGTTTTCTGACGCATGAGGAACGCGTGGCTTTCCGCCAGTTGCTCAAGATCAGCGGCGTCGGTCCCAAGCTCGCCTTGTCGGTGTTGTCGGGGCTGAGTCTCGCAGACCTCGCAACGGCGGTGGCGAACAAGGATGCAACGCGCCTGACCAGGATTCCAGGTGTGGGCAAGAAAACCGCCGAGCGTTTGCTGCTGGAACTGCAGGGCAAGTTCAGCGTGAGCGGTACGGGTGCTGCACCGGGTGCTACCGTCGCCTCCTCCGCCAACGACATTGTCAACGCGCTGCTGGCGCTGGGTTATAACGAAAAAGAAGCCGACTGGGCCGCTAAACAATTGCCCAAGGAGGCCGGGGTATCGGACGGCATCCGCCAGGCGCTTAAGTTATTATCCAAAGCATGATCCACAACGACAACCTTTCCGCCGAGCCGCGCATCATTTCTGCCGCTGCTGCCTCACCGAAGGAGGAAGCGCTGGAGCGCGCGCTGCGTCCCAAACAGCTCGACGAATATGTCGGGCAGGAGAAGATACGCGGGCAGTTGGAGATATTCATCCAGGCCGCGAAACAGCGCAAAGAACCGCTGGACCATGTGTTGCTGTTCGGCCCGCCCGGTCTGGGCAAGACTACGCTGGCGCAAATCATTGCACGCGAGATGGGCGTCAATATCCGCCATACCTCAGGGCCGGTGCTGGAGCGCGCCGGCGATCTGGCTGCCTTGCTCACCAATCTGGAACCCAACGATGTGCTGTTCATCGACGAGATCCATCGCTTGTCGCCAGTGGTGGAGGAAATTCTGTACCCCGCGCTGGAGGACTACCAGATCGACATCATGATCGGCGAAGGCCCGGGGGCGCGCTCGGTGAAAATCGACCTGCCGCCGTTCACGCTGGTCGGCGCGACCACGCGCGCGGGCATGCTCACCAATCCGCTGCGCGACCGCTTCGGTATCGTGGCGCGGCTGGAGTTTTACACGCCGGAGGAATTGCAGCGCATCGTCACCCGTTCGTCCGGATTGCTGGAATTGCCCATTTCCCCCGACGGTGCGCTGGAGATCGCCAAACGTTCGCGCGGCACGCCGCGCATCGCCAATCGCCTGTTGCGTCGCGTGCGCGATTACGCCGATGTCCGTGCCGACGGCAACGCCACGCGCGAAGTGGCGGATTCCGCGCTGACCATGCTGGATGTGGACTCGCGCGGACTGGATATTATGGACCGGCGTTTGCTGCAGACCGTCATCGAAAAATTCATGGGCGGGCCAGTCGGTGTAGATAACCTTGCGGCAGCGATAGGCGAAGAGCGCGACACCATCGAAGACGTAATTGAACCGTACCTGATCCAGCAGGGCTACCTGCAGCGTACGCCGCGCGGTCGCATGGCGACGGCCAACGCCTACCAGCATTTCGGGCTGATCCAGCCGCGCAACGGCAACAACAAGGAACTGTGGGATGAGTAAGCACAGGATATTTTCGCTGCCGGTACGCGTGTACTACCAGGACACCGACGCGGGCGGCGTGGTGTATCACGCCAATTACGTGAACTTTATGGAACGGGCGCGGACAGAGTGGCTGCGTACTTTCGGTTACAGCAATGCAGGAATGATGAAGGAACTGGGCGTGATGTTCGTGGTGCGCTCGATCAGGCTGGATTACCTGCGCCCCGCGCAGCTCGATGACCTGTTGCAGGTCTCGGCGCTGATCAAGGAGGTCGGGCGCAGCCGTGTCACGCTGACGCAAACGATTGCGCGGGGTGAGGAGTTGCTGACCGAGGGCGAGGTGCATCTGGTGTGTGTGGACGTGCAGACTTTCAAGCCGGTGAGCGTGCCGGAGATATTGCGAAAACAATGGGATTGAGCAAATGGAACTGATCCAGGACTTGTCGTTCGTTCATCTGGTTTCCAACGCCAGCTTGCCGGTGCAGTTGGTGATGGGATTGTTGCTGCTGGTGTCGCTGATGTCGTGGTGGTACATCTTCCTGAAGATGTTCGCGGTGCGCGCGGCGGTGAATCAGGCGAATGAATTCGAGGATGCCTTCTGGGGCAATCCGAACCTGAATGCGCTTTACCAACAGGCGAACAGCAAGGCGCGGCGCGACATCGGCGCGCTGGAGCGCATTTTCTCGGCGGGCTTTGCCGAATACGTCAAACTGAAAAAGACGCACGGCGTGGACAGCTCGGCGGTGATGGACGGCGCGCGCCGGGCGATGCGCGCCAAGTATCAGCGCGAAATGGACCATCTGGAATCCCATCTGTCTTTTCTTGCGACGGTCGGCTCGGTCAGTCCGTATGTGGGTTTGCTCGGCACGGTATGGGGCATCATGAATGCGTTCCAGGGTTTGTCCAACGTGGGACAGGCAACCCTGGCGCAGGTCGCACCCGGCATTGCCGAAGCGCTGGTGGCGACAGCGATGGGCTTGTTCGCGGCGATTCCGGCCGTGGTGGCATACAACCGCTACGCTTATGACATCACGCGCCTTTCTTCCCGGTTCGAGAGCTTCATCGAAGAATTCTCGAATGTGCTTCAAAGGCAGCCATGAGTTATAACCGGCGCGCCTCTCACGCGCAGATGAGCCAGATCAACGTCGTGCCATACATCGACGTGATGCTGGTGCTGCTGGTGATCTTCATGATCACCGCACCGCTGATGAATCCGGGGCAGATCGATCTGCCCAGCGTGGGAAAATCGCTGGCGCCCCCGGTTGCGCCGCTGGAAGTCATTGTCAGGAAGGACACCACATTGGCGGTGCGCGACCACGCCAAGGGTGGACATGAGTCGCCGGTATCGCGCGAAGAACTGGCGAGCCGACTGCAAAAAAGCCTGGCGAAGAATCCGGATCAGCCGGTCGTGATATCCGCCGACAAAAATGTGCGCTACGAGGAAGTGATCGATATCATGGACGTGTTGCAGCAACAGCATATCAAAAAGATCGGGTTACTCACCAGAACTCGATGAGTACTGCGCCGGCATATAACGAGCCCTATCGTTTTTCCGCCGGAATGCTGGCGTTGGCGATGCACCTTGCGTTCTTCGCCATGCTGTACTTTGGCGTCCGCTGGCAATCCAGGCCGCCCGAGAGTTTCACGGTGGAGATGTGGGACAACCTGCCGAATGCCGAGGCTGTGTCCGAGTTGGAGCCGCTTCCGCCCCCCAAAATGGAACCAATACCGCCCCCCAAGGTCGTACCGCCCGTGCTGCCGCCGGTGAAGGCGGACATCGAAGTGCGCGACAAGAAAAGCAAAAAGCCGGATTTGAAGGATAAGCAATCCAAAAAGGACGCGAAGAAGGAAGCCAAAGCCAGACAAGAGGCCGAGTTGCGCGAACTGGAAGCGTATTCGGAACGGATCAGGAAAAATGAGCAGGTGCGGGTGCAGGCAGAGCAGGAGCGGGTTCGGGCCGAAGTAAGCGCGGCGACGAAGGTGCAGGTCGAGCGCTACCAGGACATGATACGCAACAAGATACGGCGCAAAATGAAAATGGTGGCCGATGTTCCGGCAAATGCCGAAGCGATATTCAAGATCACCCTGCTGCCGGACGGCATGTTGATGGAGAACCCGGTGCTGGTTAAGAGCAGCGGCTTTCCCGCATATGACGATGCTGCAGCGCGCGCCATTTTGTCTGCAGAGCCCCTGCCGGTGCCGACAGATGAATCGTTGCAGAAGATGTTTCGCGAGTTGAAATTGTCGATCAGACCGTAGAAGAGGACGTATATGCGTTTTTGGAGTGCCGTTGTTTTGTTGTGCGTTGCGTTGTCGGCCAGGGCTGAGTTGACCATCGAGATTACGGGCGCGGGTGAGCACCAGATTCCTGTCTCGCTGGTGCGATTTGCCGGGGAAGAGCAGATGACGGGGCAGTCGGTCAGCAGTGTGGTGTCAAACGATCTGTTGCGCACCGGACTGTTCAAGCTGGTTGACCCGGCCGGCAAGGTGCCGCATGAGCCGAGCGAGATAGCTTATGCGGAGTGGCCGGGGGTGGATGCATTGCTTATCGGCAAAGTGCGTTCGCTCGACGGTGGTCGCGTGGAGGTAAGGTTCCGGCTCATGGATATGGTGCGCCAGACTGAGTTGGTCGGTTTGGCGGTGACTGCCAAAAAGGAACAGTTGCGCGCCATCGCGCACCGCGTCGCCGATCTGGTTTACGAAAAATTGACGGGCGCGGCCGGTGTGTTCAGTACGCGCATTGCCTATGTGAATCGTGAAGGAAAAAAATATCGCCTGGTGGTGGCGGACAGCGATGGATTCGGCGAACAGACCCTGCTGGCATTGAACGAACCCATCATGTCTCCGGCCTGGTCGCCGGACGGGAAGCAGCTTGCGTATGTGAGTTTCGAGCGCGGCCATGCTGCGGTATTTGTGCAATCCCTGGCGACGCGGCAGCGCATTATGGTGGCCGATTTTCCGGGCAGCAATAGCGCGCCGACATGGTCTCCCGATGGACAGCAGCTTGCACTGGTGTTGACGCGCGACGGTATTTCGCAGCTTTACCTGGCGCGCAGCGACGGCAGCAACCTGCGCCGCATCACCTTCAGCGAGGCCATCGATACCGAGCCGAATTTTTTGCCCGATGGCAAGACGCTGTTGTTTACCTCGGATCGCGGCGGCAGCGCGCAGATTTATCGGGTGCCCGTGGAGGGCGGTTATGCCGAACGCCTGACGTTCGAGGGCAGCAATAATTTCTCGCCGCGGGTCAGCCCGGACGGAAAATATTTCGTGTTTTCTCACTTCGTCGACGGCGTGTTTTATATCGCCGTGCAGGATTTCGAGAACAAGCAGATGCAAGTACTGACCAGTGGCGGGTGGGAAAAGAAACCGAGTTTCGCGCCCAATGGCAAGCTGGTCTTGTTCGCAACCGAGTCGCAAGGTCGTGGTATATTGGCGACCGTTTCCAGCGATGGCAGAGTGAAGCAGAAGATGGTCGCGCAACGCGGTGACATACGTGAGCCGATCTGGGGTCCTTTCCTTAAACAGTAATATGGAGATCACGATGAAGAAAATTATTCTGGGTTTTGTTTTGGTCAATCTTCTTGCAGCTTGCGCAAGCGAGCCGGCGAAAGAGGAAGTGAGCGAGCCGACTCCGGCGCCGACCGAAGCTGCGGCACCCGTGGCTGCGCCCGTCGAGCCGGCGCCAACCGAAACTGCTCCAGTCGCTGCTGCAGAGCCGGCTATCCCCGAAATTCGCAGCGCCTACTTCCCGTTTGACGTGGATGCGGTGCAGGAATCGGATCGTTCCGCAATTCAGGCGCACGGCGAATATCTGGGTAATAACCCAAGCGCGAAGGTGCGCGTGGAAGGCAATGCCGACGAGCGCGGCAGCAGCGAGTACAACCTTGCGTTGGGCCAGCGCCGTGCCAACAACGTGAAGAAACTGCTGGTTCTCTCCGGCGCCAAAACTTCGCAGATCGAAACGATGAGCTTCGGCGAAGAGAAGCCGCGTGCGACCGGACATGACGAAGCGTCATGGTCGCAGAACCGCCGTGCAGATATCGTCTATAAGTAATTAAGACGTCGTCATGCGTTTCTGGTTGTTGATCTGTTTGTGTGTTGCGAGCAGTCACGCTGCGGCGGGGCTGTTCGCGGACAACGATGCGCGCAAACAGGTGCAACAACTGGAAGCGCGTGTCGTCAAACTCGAGCAGGCTTTGGTCGCAGCGGATGCGGACAAAGAGAAATACATACGCTCGATTCTCGATCTGCAGATACAGATGGAGGGTTTGAGCACCGATTTGCGCAAGTTGCGCGGGCAGAACGAAGAACTCGCGCATAACCTGGCCGAAGCCGAAAAACGCCAGAAGGATTTCTACATCGATCTGGATACGCGCGTGCGCCGCCTTGAGGCCGGCGATTCTGCCGCATCCGACCGTGCCGATGCCAGAAGCGGTTCAGCCAATCCGGCCAATGAGAGCCGCGCATTCGAGGCGGCTTACGCATTCTATAAATCCGAGAATTATGCGAATGCGGCAACCGCGTTTCGCGATTTCCTGAAGAGCTATCCGCAGTCTGCGCATGAGCCGAATGTCCTCTATTGGATGGGGAACTCCAATTTTCTGCTCAAGGATTGCAAGAGCAGCGTGAGCAACTATCAGTCGCTGATCGAGAAATACCAGGATCACCCCCGCGCGCCGGAAGCGATGCTTAACATCGCCGACTGTCAGTTGACCTTGAAGAGCAATGCGGCGGCAAGAAAGACTTTGAAGCAACTCATTTCCCAGTTCCCGGGAAGCGACGCATCGGAGAAGGCGAAGAAGCGCCTTGCTGCCATCAAGTAAGCGGAGTGCTTGATATGTCCTCCGCGAGCGATTCATTGCGTATCAGCGAGATATTCTATTCCCTGCAAGGCGAGACCAGCCGCGTCGGCCTGCCGACCGTGTTTGTGCGCCTGACCGGCTGCCCGTTGCGTTGCACTTACTGCGACACGACCTATGCTTTCAGCGGCGGGCAAACCATGACGCTGGAGTCGATCATGGCCGAGGTGAAACGGCACGGAGCCCATTACGTCACCGTCACCGGCGGCGAGCCGTTGGCGCAGAGAAATTGCCTGTCGTTGCTGCGGGCTTTATGCGATGCGGGTTACAAGGTTTCGCTGGAGACCGGGGGCGCGCTCGATGTGAGCGGGGTGGATGCGCGCGTGGTGAAAGTGCTGGACATCAAAACGCCTGCTTCCGGGGAAGTGGAAAAGAATCTGTGGAGTAATCTGGAGCATCTCAATCCGCATGACGAGATCAAGTTCGTGCTGTGCGACGAGGCGGATTATCAGTGGGCGAAAGCGGTACTGCGGGAGCGCGGGTTGGCGCAGCGCTGTGCAGTATTGTTTGCGACGGCGCAGGGACAGCTTGCCGCCAGGGATGTCGCCGACTGGATATTGCGCGATCGCCTGCCGGTGCGTTTGCAGGTGCAGTTGCACAAACTGCTATGGGGTAACGAGGTGGGGCGTTGAGTATGAAGAGGGCAGTGGTGCTACTTTCCGGCGGGCTGGATTCGGCTACCGTATTGGCGATGGCTAGGGCGCAAGGGTTCGAGTGCTACGCTTTGAGTGTTGACTACGGGCAGCGTCATCATGCGGAATTGGCTGCCGCAAGCCGGGTGGCGCGGAAACTTGGTGCGCGCGAACACCGGGTGGTGAACATCGATCTCACCGGGTTCGGCGGATCGGCGCTGACCGACAAAACAATTGCCGTTCCCGAGCTTGCGGGCAGCGGCATCCCCTTAACCTATGTTCCGGCGCGCAACACCATTATGTTGTCGCTTGCCCTGGCCTGGGCGGAGGTGTTGAACGCGCAGGACATCTTTATTGGCGTGAATGCGGTGGATTACTCCGGTTACCCGGATTGCCGACCCGAATATGTCGAGGCTTTCGAGCGCATGGCAAATCTGGCTACCAGGGCGGCAGTGGAAGGCAAGCCGCTTGCCTTGCATGCGCCGTTGCTGCACTTGAGCAAGGCCGAGATCATCCGGGAAGGCGTTCGGCTCGGAGTCGACTACGGAATGACCGTCTCCTGTTATCAGGCCGACGGGCAAGGCCGGGCATGCGGTCGCTGCGATTCATGCCGTTTGCGGCGCGAAGGATTTCAATCGGCCGGAGTGCCAGATTCCACGCGCTATCGCACTGAATAGCCAGTCGGCTCGTTCGTTTGACACTCGAAGTCAAACCCGTATAATGCGCGCTCCTTTCAGGAGGGGTCGGTAGCTCAGTCGGTAGAGCAGCGGACTTTTAATCCGTTGGTCGCGAGTTCGAATCTCGCCCGACCCACCAGTTTCACACCCGCCGCTTTAGCTCAGTTGGTAGAGCAACCGCCTTGTAAGCGGTAGGTCGTCAGTTCGAATCCGACAAGCGGCACCAATTCCCTGTTTTATCCCGTCCGATACCATCCAGCAATCAAGCGAAAACCCTATCACATAGGGCTTCTTGCGTCTTTTCTCGCCCATCCGCGTCTATTGCAATCGCACGCTATGTGGGGGTATATTTCGGGCCAGATACCCCCAGATGCGAAATTTGTACCCCCAGCGAGGTGCGTGCCCATGCAGATGCCCGATGCAGCAATCAGGAAGGCCAAAACAAATACCCCCAAAAGTACCCCGAGTGGAAAATTTTGTACCCCCAGTGAGGTGAAGCCATGAAACTGAGCGATACAGCGATCAAGAAGGCCAAGCTGGAAGCCAAGCCCTACAAGATGGCAGACGGCGGCGGGCTGTTTCTGTTGGTGCAACCCAACGGCGCAAAGTATTGGCGGCTGAAGTACCGACACAACGGAAAGGAAAAGCTGCTTGCTTTTGGGGTATATCCAGACGTGAGCCTTAAAGATGCACGCGGGCGGCGTGATGAGGCGCGCAAGCTGTTAGCCAATGGCAGCGACCCCAGCGCAGTAAAGCGCACCCAGAAGCGGCAAGACAGAATATCAGCGGCAAATTCATTCGAGGCAATCGCCCGCGAATTTCACACGATGAAGTCCCCAATCTGGACAGAGCATCACTCTACCGACTGGCTCAACACCCTAGAGCGCGAAGCCTTCCCGAAATTCGGAAGCCGCCCGATTATTGAAATCGAAGCGCCGGACGTGCTGGACGTACTGCGTGCAATTGAGGCGCGTGGAGCGTTCGAGGTGCGGGGCAGGGTATTGCAGCGGGTGCGTGCCGTGTTCGCCTATGCCATTGCCAGCGGTCGGGCACGCCATAACCCAGCATCGGAAATCAACGGCGCACTGGCACCCCGCCCCAAGGTGCAGCACTTCGCCGCCTTGTCCGAAAAAGAAATGCCGGAATTTCTGCGCGCCCTGACCGATTACCAGCTACGCGCCAAGTCCAGCCCTATCGTGTTCGCTGCCACCCGCTTGCTGGCCTTAACCTTTGTCCGCACGGGTGAGGTGCGGGGTGCACAGTGGGGCGAGTTTGATCTAGATGCAGGGCTGTGGACTATCCCCGCCGAACGCATGAAAGCCCGTGCCCCGCACACTGTCCCGTTATCGCGGCAAGCTGTGGAAGTTATACGTGCCCTGCAACCCCTCACAGGCCACCTACCGACTTTGTTCCCCAGTCGCAACGGTGAGGGTGCGGTAATCAGCGAAAACACCGTGCTGAAGGTTATAGAGCGAATCGGCTACAAAGGCCGCATGACTGGGCACGGCTTCCGCTCAGTCGCCTCAACCTACCTCAACAATCTGGGCACGATCCGCCCCGACATGATCGAGGCACAACTAGCCCACGGCGACAAAGACCAAGTGCGCGCCGCATACAATCGGGCGGACTACATGGAATATCGCAAAGCCATGATGCAATTCTGGGCGGACACGCTGGACAAGATGGAGAAGGGCGGCAAGCTGCCCAAGTGGGCGGACTATGAGCCGCATGGGGCAAAATACCGAGCGGCGGAAGTGGTAGTATTGCGCGCATGACCGGCCCCAACACCGACATGAACACGATCCAATTTAACTGCGCAATACAATCCTGCGGACGTTTTCACGGGGGATTGACTTACCTGCCCATACCTATAAACTGTATAGGTGTCAGTTAGTATTTATGGGTTCTGTAAGAACACTGCCGCTTTCCGACGCCAGCTTCCTGAAACGGCTGCGCGCCATCGCCAAGGATAGCCATCGCGTGTACATGACACCCCACGCCAAGCAGCGCATGGTGCAACGCCGGGTCAACCTGCGGCAAGTGCTGGAATGCCTGCGCAAGGGGCGTATCTGCGAACCCGCGCACCTCACCATCCAAGGCGATTGGAAAGCGACGCTGGTGCACCAGTATGCGGGCGACATGGTCAAGGTCGCGGTCGCCATCGAAAAACAGGAAGACGGCGACTTGGCCGTGGTCGTAACAGTCATGGCCTGAACGGGGAAAACCAAATGAAAAATGCTTATCACTACACCGAAAGCGGCCTGCGCAATATCTGGCTGGCAAACGGCTTCACCGCCCGGAAAACGAACTATGGCGAAGGTATTTCCATCCGCGACGTGGACGGCCTGCACCGCGCCATCGCCCAAGCCTTGGCAAACAAGTCGCACCTGACCGGGGCGGAAGTGCGCTTTCTGCGCAAGGAAATGGGCATGTCTCAGCGCGGCCTTGGGGAACTGCTGGGCGTTACCGATCAGGCTGTCGCAAAGTGGGAAAAAATAGGCCGCCTGCCCAAAACGGCAGACAGATTGCTACGCCTTATTTATGTCGAACACGAAAACGGCAACGCCCCGATCCAAGCCACGATCAAACGCATCAATGAAATAGACCAACAAGGCCGTGATCGAATCATCGCCGAAGAAACCAAAGGCAAATGGAAAACGCGGCTGGCCGCATAGCGAGTTTCGAGGGTCGGTCAACCCTTATCCTCTGTCGTGAATTCAACTTGAGAGGCATGAAAGGGAGCGTATGCCAAAGGCAGCAGAAGAATTAAATCAGATTCGGGCGGTGTTAGAGGCGTGGCACAAATCCCTAAAGGGAAATATCGAGTTTGAGCTATGCCACTCAGGTGATGATCTATCAGCCTTTCAGGCTTTGTCCTCCGAAGAAAAGTGGGAGTGGTTTAGAGACAGATTCGACTCACCTGAAAAAGTAAGAAGATATGGCATTAGAAGGGCTGCATTTATGACCGAGCTTGGAGAGAACGAATTGGTCGCGGGCTACTTCAGTAGCGCGATAATGGATTTTGCAGCAGCCGAAGGGGCGTTACGCCTTTGTACTCATGCGGACAAAGAAGATTCCTTTGAGAGAGCGAAGGAGGAGCTATCCAGACTTGGCGCCATCACTCGTCATATTCCAACCTACGCAAAGCAAGATGCAGTCAAAGCCCACTGGCGCGAGCATATATATCCAAACCATCCGAAGCTTTCAAATGAGAAGGCGGGTGAGTGGCTCAAAGATTCCTTCCCTGAATTGTCTGTGCGCAAGCTTTCGGAATATGTAGGCCAAGCCAAGAAAGAGCTGCAAAATATACCTTCTGCTTGCAAAACGTAAGCTCACCCAGCAACCTGCACACCATGCCTGATAGTAGGCTGGTAGTGCGTTTTTTTATGCCTACAATGCCATACCCATGCAAGGCAATCTCGCCTTGTGTATTCCAGAGTAAAGGAAAACAAACATGGGTAACGCAATGCAACAAACCACACCTCACCCCGCGCAGTTTTACCGACTGCCGCAATTGAAAGCGCGCCTGAATGTGTCCGGTTCAAGCATCTGGGCATGGACAAAGGCGGGGACATTCCCGAAACCAATCAAATTATCTGAAAACTGCACTGCATGGAACGCGGCGGACGTAGAGGCTTGGGCGCAATCCCGCATCGCTGCATCGCAGCCCTCAAAGTAAGGGGGCGACATGGACACCACGAACAACAAGGGCGCACCTCGGAGCGGCACGCCCTCAACAACACCATGCGACAATTCTAACAGTGCGCACGCACAGCGGCAAAGGCTGCTTGAGCGATTGAAAGTCGCCCCGATTGACACTGTAGCGGCGCGGCAGCGAGATCGAAACCGTTTGGATTGATCGGCAAACTGATTGCGGCAAGGTGCACCGAGTCGCGCTTTATGTCTTGAAGCCGCGCGAGGTGTCCGATGCATAACCTGGGCTGGCTGGATCGCCTGCAATACCTCTCTGTGCGGTTTTCACACCTTGGCATAGGAGCTGATATAGCCGCGCTCTCAATAGTCGAAGCATGGGGCTTGTATCTGTTCCTGTCGCGCCTTGCGGATGGTTGAGCAATGGCAAAAAAGAACCGATACAAGAACGCGGCGGACAAGCGCGACGGGGGCACGTTTATCACGCTGCCGTTGAGTGTGTTGAATGGGGCGGCTTATCTGGGCGTGAGTTCCCATGCACGGATGTTGCTGTTTGATCTGGTGGCGCAGTATCGCGGCGACAATAACGGCGACCTGTGCGCGGCCTATAGCATGATGAAGTTGCGCGGGTGGAAATCCACGCACACGCTGCATAAGGCAAAGCTGGAATTGATAGAGGCGGGCTTGATCGTGGAAACGCGCACAGGTTCGCGCCCCAGCAAGGCGAGCTTGTACGCGGTGACATGGTATGCGATGGATGATTGCGGCGGGAAACTGGATATTAGTGCGCAGTCATTCCCGCGCGGTGCGTACAGGTTGAAAGACCCGCGACCAGTGCTGAAGGTGGTTGATAAAAACGCACCCCTTAATGCACTGGCAGCATCACAGGTGCGCTAACTGATGCAGTGGCTGCACTAGAGGGCGAAGGGTAAATTCCTCACTGATGCACTGGCTGCATCACTAGCGGAACTTTTCAAACTGGCGCTGATGCACTAGCTGCATACCTATCTAGAATTACCATCTATACACTGCATCTTGCAGGGAAGGTTAAACATGGCAACGAAGAAAACAGCAAAGACCGAAGCAAAGCCACCAGCAATGTCCGCCAAGGAAAGGACGGAGCTTGTCTCAAAGCTGGCATTAAAACCCAGCGCAAACGGCGCGGCAGTTGTTGAAGCATTTAGCAAAGGCGCATTTGGCGAGGCAGACATTAACGTGTTGATTGATGAGCTACGCACACAATTCGACAAGGTGGAGAATGGCGATTTGCACTACTGCGAATCAATGCTGGTCGGACAGGCCAATGCCCTGCAATCCATCTTTGTGAGCCTGGCAAGGCGGGCAGTCAATCAGGAGTATGTGAAGAACTATGAAACCTTTTTGCGCCTTGCATTGAAGGCGCAGAATCAAAGCCGCATGACGCTGGAAACATTGGCGACAATCAAGAACCCGCCAGTGGTGTTTGCTAAGCAAGCCAATATCAATCAAGGCAACGGCAACCAGCAAGTGAACAACGGCACACCCGTACCAGATACGCGCGCGGAGAAAAATATAATTCAGCAAAACGAACTAATAGAGGTGCAGCATGGCGGCGAGACACTGGACGCACACACAACGGGCGCAGCAATCAGAGAAAATCAGGCAGTGGAAGCCGTGGACTAGATCAACGGGGGCGCGTACACCGGAAGGCAGGGCGGTATCGTCACGGAACGCTTACAAGGGCGGGTTGCGCGCTATGCTGCGCGATATGGCGGCGCTGTTGCGTGAGCAACGATCAATTCTCGGCAGGTGCTAGGCGTGTGAAAAAGCTCGCTTGTGATTTTCCAAAGCCGTTTCATATGCCATTGTGATTCGCAAAAGGTCTTGAAACAAACCTCTAGCTCGCATGAATTCCAATTCAGCTAAACTGCCTGCTGCTTTCATTCTGAGTTCTGTTGGCTGGTTATCATCTGCAACAATATCCACAAGATACGATTCGACTGATTTCTCATAGTCTTTTGGCTCGGGATAATCGTTTTGCCATAAATAGTTGGTCATGTGTTTGACTGCCTGTTCTCGCCCCCTGATCTGGAAATAAAGCCAAGACCAAATTGAGTTCTTTGCCCACAGGGCGAAATAAAGCACTTGCAGGCCGAGAAGGGCGACGAAAAATACTGGCACGCCCTCGTCAGATAGCCATGCGATGGCAATTGAGATCAGAACGTCTGGAACAAGACTTAAGGCCGCAGAAATCAGAATATTTCTTTTTTGCTGGCTTTCAAATTGCATTGCGTCCCCCTTGGATTGAGTAGGCGTTGCTATGGCAACACATCTGTCGCTAATGTCGCGGAGAGGCAATGGTAACGAAATATCGGCGACTTGATGCAGGGTGCTTGGGGGGTATATTTGGGGGTACATATCAAATAAAACTTGCCAAGATCAAGCAGGGGCAAGGCTTGGCGCAATCAATGTGAATGAGACAAGCGCACCAATAAAAAATAAAAAAGGCTTGCATCGCTGCAAGCCTTTATTGTTTTCCTGTTTGCTTTATGCAGTGCCAAACTTGGCTTCGACGATCACCCCGATCTCTTTGAGGAACGGCGTCGGCAGGATACCTCCGGCGCAAACGATGATTCCGTCGTTGGGAATTTCGATTTTCTGGCCATCCTGCTCCAGTACAACCTTGTCTTTCTCGACCAGTTTCACGTTCGATTTCAGGCGCACGGTGAGCATCCTCCGGTCCGACATTTCCTTCAGGCGCTCGCGATTCTTGGGTTTGCCGCGGCCGAAAGCATCGCTGCGGTAGGAAAGCGTAACGGTGGTGCCGGGTTGCTCGGCGATGGCCATGGCGGCTTCCAGGGCGCTGTCGCCGCCGCCTACCACCAGGACATGCATATTCTTGTATTGTTCGGGTTCGATCAGGCGGTACACCACTTTCGGCAGATCTTCGCCGGGAACTCCCAATTTGCGCGGTGTGCCGCGGCGTCCGATGGCGAGCAGCACTGCGCGGGTTTCGTAGGAACCTTTGCTGGTCTTGACGATAAAGCCCTTGTCGGTTTTGGTGACGTTCTCCATGCGTTCGTTGTAATTCAGCTTCATTCCGGCCTTGATGATGATCCCGTGCCAGAATTCAAGCAGCTTTTCCTTGCTGACCTCCTTGAATTGCATTTTTCCGACGACGGGAAGTTTCACCGGGGCCGTCATGACGACCTTGTTGCGCGGATACTGGAAGATGCAGCCGCCTAGCGAACTTTCCTGCTCGACGGTGACATAGCGCAACTTGTGCTCGATTGCGCCAAGCGTCGCGGCCAATCCGGCCGGGCCCGTGCCGACGATGACAACATCGTAGGGGTTTCTGCTGCCCTTGAGTTTGGCGATGTGATCTATCGCCTGGCTGCCTTGCGTCGCCGCTTTGCGGATCAATCCCATGCCACCGAGTTCGCCCGCGATGTAGAGGCCGGGCACATTCGTTTCAAAGTTGGGATTGACTTGCGGGATGTCCATGCCGCGTTTCGAGGTACCGAAAACCAGCTTGATCGCGTCGTGCGGGCAGGCGGTGGCGCACGCGCCGTGGCCGATGCAATGGGTCGGGTTGATCAGCACTGCCTTGCCTTTGATCATGCCGATCGCTTCTTCCGGGCAGGCGGTGATGCAGCTACCTGCACCCATGCAGATATTGGGGTTGATTTCGGGGTGCAAGGAGGAGGGTTCGGTCAGTCCCGCTTCGATGGCCTCGTTGAGTACCTCAATGGAGGAAGATTCTTTTTTATGCCGACCGCGAAGATAAAAGAAAACGATCAATGCAAGCGGTGCCAGGTAGATAGCAAAAGATTCAATATTCATGAGCGTCGGGAGTGTTGGGATATTTGGATTGGCCGGAATTTCGCCCGCTTAATGCCATTGTTGAAGGAGGGCATTCTATGTCGAGACCAATGCTGTGACAATTAATGTTGATTCCAGTTCAACCGGCCAATTAAGCAATCCTTAAGTTTTGGAGAATACTCTGCAATGGACACGGCCCCCCGGCGAATGTCAGCTAATGTCAGGTTTGCGCCCGATTTTTTTTGTAATGTCAAAACTCTGTGAAATTTCCAGCGTCGTATGGCCTCTGCTTTTAATGATCGGAAAGAAAATAATGAAAAACGCCAGAATCGGGCCGGCTTTGTTTTGTAGGCGATAAATTTGCAGTTACAATCGGCGCCGCCCGAATGGGGCTGAATATAAAGATGTTTTGAAGAGACTGATGAGCGCAAAAACACAATCTGAGCATTTGCACTGGCTGGTGTTTATCGGCATCGTCGCGGTTATTACCCTTGCGGCATATCCGGTGCTTTATCCGCAAACGTTATACAAGCCGGGCGAGCAGCTTTTCGATCTGGGTTACAACCTCGGGTTGGCCGGCGGCCTGATGATGCTGACACTGCTGCTTTACCCGTTGCGCAAGCGGGTCAAGTTCTTCGAAAACTTCGGTTTTCTGCCGAGCTGGTTCAAGTGGCATATGGTGCTGGGAATTCTGGGGCCGCTGACCATTATTTTCCACTCCACCTACCACGTCTATATCCCGTACATCCATCCCATCGGTTCGCCGAACGCGGCGGTGGCAATGCTGTGCATGCTGCTGGTATCGGGCAGCGGCACATTCGGACGTTTCTTTTATTCCAAAATCCATCACAGCTTGTATGGACGCCAAAGCACGGCTAACGAGTTGCGGGGGGAATTGGAGCAAACCGGAGACGTAAAATCCCTGTTTAGTTTTGCGCCCAACGTGGAAAAAACGTTGGAAGATTTTCGCGCCCGATCCGAAAGGTACTCCAGACAGTCCGGTCTTGGATTCATCAATTTCATCGTAATCGGTTTTCAGTCCCTGGTGCTATCCAGGTCGCTTCCCAGGGAATTGCATCACGTCATGCATGCGCAGGCCAAAGCGAACCACTTCACCTCGGAGCAACAACAGGGCATGGAGGAGATGTATGGCGACTACCAGGAAAAAATTGTCGCCTACCTTCATGCGGTCAGGGATGCGGCGCAATTCAATACCTACGAGCGTTTGTTCTCGTGGTGGCATATCTTCCACATTCCGCTGGTGTACATGATGGTGTTCAGCGCCATCTACCATGTCTATGCGGTGCATGCATATTGATTTCCGGATATAACAACATGAAGATTTTTGTGCGCATGCTCGCCCTGGCGAGCTTGTTTTTTGTCTACCCCATGCAGGCGCAGGCTAACAAATTGCTGATGCCGGGCGACGTCATCAAGGGGCATGCCAAAGAAGAAGAGAATTGCGAGAAGTGCCACAAGAAATTCGACAAGGCCGCGCAATCCGGCCTGTGTTCCGATTGCCACAAGGATGTTGGCAAGGATATCGACGAGAAGCGCGGCTTCCACGGGCGTCAGGAGACAATCAAGCAATGCAATGAATGCCATCCCGACCACAAAGGCCGCGATGCCAAGGTCGCCGAATTCGATCATGCCAAATTCGACCATGACAAAACCGATTTGGCATTGAAGGGCGGGCACCTGAAAGAAAAGGTGAAATGTACCGACTGCCACAAGGCCGACAAGAAGTATCGCGAAGCGCCCAGCTACTGCAACGAGTGCCACAAGAAAGACGACAAGCACAAAGGCGGCCTGGGAACGGACTGCGCGAAGTGCCATGGCGAAAAAGACTGGAAGACGGTTGCGTTCGAGCACGACAAGACCAAGTTCAAGTTGACGGGCAAGCACGTCGACGTGAAGTGCGACAAATGCCACATTGACAACAAGTTCAAGGATACGCCGCTGGATTGCAAATCCTGCCACAAGAAGGATGACGACAAGGCGCACAAGGGCAAGCTCGGTCCGAAGTGCGAGTCTTGCCATACCGCGAAGGACTGGAAGGATGTCCTGTTCGATCACGACAAGAAGACCAAGTATCCGCTGCTGGGCAAGCACAAGGAAGCGAAGTGCGACAAGTGCCACATCAACAAGAAGTACAAGGACACGCCCAAGCTGTGTAATGCCTGCCATAAAAAAGAGGACGACAAGGCGCACAAGGGCAAATTCGGGCCGAAGTGCGAAACCTGCCATGTCGAAAAAGACTGGAAGGAAATCATTTTCGATCATGACAAGCAGACCAAATATCCCCTGCTCGGCAAGCACCAGAAAGTGAAATGCGTGGATTGCCACAAGGGCGATCTGTACAAGGACAAACTGAAAAGCGACTGCCTTTCCTGCCATGAAAAAGATGACAAGCACAAAGGCCAGGAAGGCAAGAAGTGCGAGACTTGCCATAACGAGGAGTCGTGGACCAAGACCGCTTTCAACCATAACAAGATGTCGGTCTTCCCCTTGCTCGGCCGGCATGCGCTGGTAGCATGCAAAAAGTGCCACGCTGCACCGACTTTCAAGGACGCCAAATCGGATTGCTGGTCGTGCCATGAGAAGGGCGACGTGCACAAGCGCAAGTTCGGTACGGAATGCCAGTCTTGCCACAACGCACGCGACTGGAAGGCGTGGGACTTCGACCACGACAAGACCAAATTCAAGCTGGACGGGCCGCACAAGAAGGGCGCCAACAATTGTTATGCGTGCCACAAGAAGCCGGTGGATAAAAAAGTGGTGCTGCCTTCCGCATGCGGCAGTTGCCATGATCGGGAGGACGTGCACAACGGCAGCTTCGGCGACCGCTGCGAGCGCTGCCACGATGGCGATACCTGGAAACAGGTGAAAATCGGAGTGACCGCTCTGCGGCAAAACAAGCAGGAGTTGCCGAGAAAAGTTGCGCTGAATTCGGAGCAGGGGAAGCAGGAGCCGTACCGGAAAGTATCGAACAAGACGGAGTCGCCAAAGAAAACGACGAAGCAGAAGAAGAAAGCGTCGAAAAATAAAGATTCGTCGGAAAGCGGATTAATGCAAATTATGTTCGGGAGTGGATCATGAAACGACTAAAGCAAATAGCTGGCTGCGCGATCGCTGCGGTAATGTTGGTGCTTGCCATGCAGGCAACGGCCGAAACCAATACCGCCGGGCGCGATTTCAACCACCTGTCCACCGGCTTCCAGTTGAACGGGGCGCACGTCACTGCGGCCTGCGAAACCTGCCACGTGGCCGGTGTTTTCAAAGGCACCCCGAAAGAATGCGACGGCTGCCATGCGTTGGGCAAGCGCGTGGTGGCAACGCCGAAATCCACCAGCCACATCGTGACCGATGCGCCGTGCGATACCTGCCACTTCAATGCCGCCACCTTTCTCGGGGCGCGTTACAACCACGGTACGGCGCAGCCGGGCCAGTGCATGACTTGCCATAACGGCCGGTTGTCCACGGCCAAACCGGCAAGCCACAGCAGCGGCAATAAGGCGACCAAATCCTGCGATCAATGCCATCGTTCCTTTGCCTGGCTGCCGGCAAGCTGGAACCATATCGGTGCGACGCCGGGTCTCTGCGGTACGCAATGCCACAACGGAACCGAAGCGCCGGGCCAGCCGCCGGCGCACAGCAGCGCGACCCCATACAATATTCCGACCAAGGCGTCCTATTTCCCCGCGTGCGATCAATGCCATATTTTCGGCAGTTGGACTCCGGCCCCGTTCAAGCATCTGGTTGCGGGAACCTGCGATAGCTGCCACACCGTAAAAGCCGGACACCTGGTGGTCAACGGGGCGAGCTGCGATACCTGCCACCGGTCGAAAACGGCATGGCTGCCGGCAGCCTGGCACTCGGGCAACGAGGCGGGGCTGTGCTTGAACTGCCACAACGGGACCACCGCCGCGCCCTACAAGTCGTCCAAACACATTCCCTATACGGGCGCCTTGTCGTGCGATACCTGCCACATCGGAACAACGACATGGACGAGTATCAGGACGGGCGCAACCTTGCATGGCTACGTGTCCGGCATTGCCTGCTATACCTGTCACGGCAGCAATACCGCCTACTCCGGGGCCGGACAGCAGACGGCAAGCTGGCCCAACTTCCATGAAAGCGGCGACAATCCGTCGGCAACGGATTGTTCTGCGAGCGGTTGCCACAGGCCGGCGGGCAACAATGGTTCTCTCTACATCAAATGGAATTGATGCGATAAGGAAATACTGCCGCGCAAGTATTGATTTGCGCGGCATTCGTTTTTTGCGTTCCCGAAACAAGCGCCGACCGCAGGAGAGCTGCGGTTACCGCAACAGTAATCAGGCAAGGCAAGTAATACGGAAGCAGGCTGCGCAAGGAATGTCTTGCGGCATCCGCTGGGTGATCAATATGACAAAAAAAGGCACGGCATGAAACGACTGGGGCGGATGTTGGGCAAGGTGGTTGCCGCGGCGGTTGCCGTATTGGCGCTGCAGGCGATGGCTGAAACAAACACGGCCGGGCTCAGCTTCAATCACGTGGCCACCGGCTTTCCGCTGACCGGAGGCCATGCCGCGGCTGCGTGCGAAACCTGCCACGTTGCCGGCGTGTTCAGGGGCACGGCGAGAAATTGCGACGGTTGCCACTCCCTGGGCAAGCGTGTGGTGGCAACGCCGAAATCCACCGGCCATATCGTGACCGATGCGCCGTGCGATACCTGCCACTTCAATGCCTCCACTTTCCTGGGCGCAAGATACAACCACGGCACCGCCCAGCCGGGCCAATGCCTGACTTGCCATAACGGCAGGCTGTCCATGGCCAAACCGGCGAGCCACGCCGGCAACCTGAACAAGTCGACCAAGTCCTGCGATCAATGCCATCGGTCCTACACCTGGCTGCCGGCGAGCTGGAACCACATCGGCGTAGCGCCGGGAAATTGCGCAACCGCAGGTTGCCATGTCCAGGGTTCCAACCAGTATTTCCGGGGATCGACCCATACCGGATACAAGCTGTCCGATCCGGCGTGCGACGACTGCCATAGCTACTTCGCCTGGAGTCCTGCCCCGTATAAACACAATAGCCCCGCAGTGTGTTCGAGTTGCCACAACGGAGTCACCGCTGCCGGGAAAGGGCCAACGCACGGAAGCACAACTGCCGAATGCAATACCTGCCACAGGAACACCACCACATGGTTGGGCGCCAGCTATCACAACGGCGCCGTCACCGGCATTTGCGGAACATGCCACAACGGCACGAACGGGGTGAAGGGCACGATCAACGACCCGAACGGATTGCATATCCCGTTGACTGCGGGAGGGGATCCGAACTGCGATTTGTGCCACCGGAGTACCACAACCTTCACCGTATATACGATGAACCATGGCGGCATTACGACCTGCAACACCTGCCACTCTTCCACTTCCGCATACGTGGTCAGGACGAAGATGACACTTGGCAGTCATGAGGACTCGACCACCGCGCAAGACTGCTCGAATTGCCATACCTCCACCGGCACATGGTCGAGCGCCCTGGGCAGCAAGCCGGCCAAACACATTCCGGAAGGTACCGCGCCGTCTTGCAGTTCCTGCCACACCGGATCGAGTGTGCTGGGCGGAAGCGCTTTGCACGCCTATCTGGGCGGCATCGGCTGCTACACCTGCCACGGAAATAATACTGTTTACTCCGGACAAGGCCAGAGGACTGCAAGCTGGCCCAATTTCCACGAGAGCAGCAAGAATCCGTCGGCGGCAGATTGCTCGGCGAGCGGCTGTCACAGGCCGGCGGGCAGCAAGGGCAGCCTGTATACCAACTGGGATTAATGACATTTATATATAGAAGCCGCACAAACCGGTTTGTGCGGCTTCTGCCGATGAGACAAATGGATTTTCAAGCCTGCAGATAGGGCGGGTTGACGAAATTGTTAGCAAGGAGTTGAGTATGAAAAGTTTCCCGTTTTTTCGCTTGATGTGCGGACTGTTGCCGGTGTTCGCATTTCCTGCCATCGCAAATGCCCAGCCGCTGGATGACGTGAGTCTCGAGTATCAGAACCAGGGGGTGGTCGCCACCATCCGCATGACCGGGCCGGTACAGTACTTGCGGCACTTTCCGGAAAGCCACGGCAACACGCTGGAAATCTATTACGACCGCGTTGCGGGGGCGACAAGCAACGAGGCCTGGACGGACGGGGAGTCGCGCAAATCGCCGCCGACCAACCTCATCCCCGGCTTTACAGTGACCACGCGCGACCAGCAGACCAAGCCGAAGCTGGTGATCGAGTTTTCGGGCGAGGCGGAATATAGCGTGGCCGCAGGAAAGGATAAACGCAGCCTGCTGGTCACCATTCTTCCCGTCAAGCGCAGGGTAAGCGACGAGCCGCTGCCGTTCCTGCCAACGGTCAAGCCGGTGGTAAAGGCGGCGGCGTCCCCAACGCTCACGCCGGAACAGCAAGCCGCCATCGCCGAGACGAACATCCAGGCGCACGATTTGATGGCGCAGGGCCGCGATGCGCTGGCCGCCAAAAACAACGAGGCGGCGGTCGAGATATTGAACAAACTGCTGCTGTTGCCTCCCAACGATTACACCCAGGACGGGCAGGAATGGATAGGCGTGGCACGCGAACGCGCCGGTCAGGATGCCAAGGCAAAAGTCGAGTACGACTTGTATTTGCGTCTGTATCCGGAAGGAGCCGGCGCGGCGCGCACGGCGCAACGCCTGGCCGGTTTGTCGGGCGTGGGCAAGACCAAACTGATGTCGGATGTCCCAGAAAAGAAACAGGCTTCCAGCCTGGTGACCTACGGCAGCGTGTCCTCGCGTTATTACTACGGCAAGAGCACGATTGAAACGAACCACACATTCAACAGCACGACCACGACCGATACGCAGTCGCTGACCGACCAATCCATGCTCATCACCAGCGTGGACGTTTCGGAACGCTACCGCAGCGAAGAAAAAGACGCGCGCCTGGTGTTTCGCGACACGAATACCCGCAACTTCCTGTCCAATCAGCCCAGCCAGAACCGGGTGAGTGCCGCCTACGGCGAAATCAAGGGACGCACGCAAGACTATCTGTTGCGCGTGGGACGCCAATCCGCCGCCGGCGGCGGCGTGCTGGGACGGTTCGACGGTATCGCAGGCTCGTACGGAAATGCGGAAAATTTGCGCGCGAACGCGGTGGCGGGGGCGTTGGCGGATTATTCGCAAGGCAGCAAGCCCAGGTTTTACGGTGCCAGCGTGGACAAGGGAATGTTTTCCCTGTACGGCATCACGCAAACGCTGGATGGCACGCTCGACCGGCGTGCGGTGGGCACCGAGGTGCGATATTTCGACGACAACAATACGGTGTTTGCGCTGCTGGATTACGACACCTATTTCAAGGCGGTGAACGCGGCGCAACTGATGGGAACGGCCAAGTTGGCCAATGCCTCGGTGAACATGATGGTCGATCACCGCAAGGCGCCTTCCCTGAGTATCCGCAACGCGCTGAACGGCGCAAGCGTGTCGTCGGTGAGTGCGTTGCTGCAAACCATGTCGGCAAGCAGCTTGCGCGATCTGGCGCTGTTGCGCACCGCAAATTCAAATATGGGTCAGGTCGGGATCACGGTGCCTTTGCGGGAAAAATGGCAGGCGGGGGGCGATTTCCGGATTTCCAATACGACCGGCCTGGCGGCAAGCGGAACCGCACCGACCGGCGGCGCAACGGCGCCGGAAGGTTATGTGGAAGCCATACCAAGCCGCGGCACGGAAAAGTCCGTGACCGGACAAATCATCGGCAGCGGCATCTACAAGGAGGGCGATGTCTGGTCGGGAAGCATTTCTTTCAGCACCAGCAGTGCCGTGAACGGACGCTCCCTCTATGTGTATAACCATACCCAGTTGAACAAGGGATGGATGGTGGACACTTCGCTGCAACTGTCTGGCTACAAAGACCAGTATGGCGGCAAGACGACGCGCACCTCGCCCATGCTGCGCGGTTCGTACCAATTCAAGGAGCGGCTCAATTTCGATGTGGATTGCGGCATCGAATATATAAGCTACAGCGGCATCCAGATGAGCTCGAAAACCAGGCGATTCTTCTATTCGGGCGGGCTGCGCTGGGATTTCTAGGTTTTTCGAGGTGGCAGAGCCCATCGATGGGGGCGTCGGACGCGGGTCTGGCGCCCTTTTTTAATAATAGGTTGCGTATTTTTTAATGAAAGGCCTGCGTTTTCGACTACGGTCTGGTAAATTTCGCTTTTTTAAAGAGGGGGGATCATGAAGATACACGAGTACCAAGGTAAGGAAATACTGCGCGAGTTCGGCGTGCCGACCCCGCGCGGGGAAGCGTGCTTCAGCGTGGACGAGGCTGTTGCGGCTGCTCAGAAACTGGGCGGCAAAGTCTGGGTGGTGAAGGCGCAGATTCATGCAGGCGGCCGCGGCAAGGGCGGCGGCGTGAAAGTGGCCAAGTCGCCGGACGAAGTGCGCCAGTTTGCGGGCCAGATTCTCGGCATGCAGTTGGTGACACACCAGACCGGCCCCGAAGGCCAGAAGGTGCGGCGCCTGCTGATCGAGGAAGGTGCGCAAATTGTGAAAGAACTATACGTGGGCATGGTGGTGGATCGCGCTTCGCAGCGCGTGGCCCTGCTGGCCAGCAGCGAGGGTGGCATGGAGATCGAAGAAGTCGCCAAACACACTCCGGAAAAGATCCATACCGTGCGCATCGATCCGACCACCGGATTGACTGGGGCCGAAGCGTCGAAAGTGGCGCGCGATATCGGCATTCCCGATGTGGCGAACGCCGAGGCGGTCAAGGTGCTGCAGGGCCTGTATCGCGCCTTTGTCGAGAAGGATGCGATGCTGGCGGAAATCAATCCATTGATCGTCACCGCGGACAACCGCGTGGTGGCGCTGGATGCAAAATTCAACTTCGATTCCAACGCGCTGTATCGCCGTCCCGAGATCGTCGCCATGCGCGATCTGGATGAAGAAGATCCGGCCGAGATCGAGGCGTCCAAGTTCGACCTGAGCTACATCCAGCTCGACGGCAACATCGGCTGTCTGGTGAACGGCGCCGGCCTGGCCATGGCGACCATGGACATCATCAAGCTGTACGGCGGCAGCCCGGCCAACTTCCTCGACGTTGGCGGCGGCGCCACCAAGGAGAAGGTGGCCGAGGCATTCAAGCTGATGCTGAAGAACCCCGAACTGCGTGCCATCCTGGTCAACATCTTCGGCGGCATCATGAAGTGCGACGTGATTGCCGAAGGCGTGGTGGCGGCAGCGCGCGAAGTGAACCTGACGGTGCCACTGGTCGTGCGCCTGGAAGGCACCAACGTGGAATTGGGCAAGAAAATCCTGGCCGACTCCGGCCTGCCCATCATTTCCGGTAACGATATGGCGGACGCGGCGCAAAAAGTCGTTGCAGCCGCGAAAGGTAAATAACATGTCCATTCTCATCAACAAAGATACCAAAGTCATCACCCAGGGCATGACCGGCAAGGTCGGCCAGTTCCACACTTTCCATTGCAAGCAGTATGCGAACGGCGCGAACTGCTTCGTTGCCGGCGTGAATCCGAAAAAGGCCGGCGAAGACTTCGAAGGCATTCCGGTGTATGCCAGTGTGCTCGACGCCAAGAAGGCGACCGGCGCCACCGTTTCCGTGATTTATGTGCCGCCCGCGGGCGCAGCGGCTGCCATCGACGAAGCGGTGGAAGCGGACCTGGATCTGGTGATCTGCATCACCGAAGGCGTTCCGGTGCACGACATGCTGAAGACGCGCTACAAGATGCAAGGCAAGCGCACGATCCTGATCGGGCCGAATTGCCCCGGCCTGATCACGCCGGACGAGATCAAGATCGGCATCATGCCCGGCCACATCCACAAGAAAGGCCGTATCGGCGTGGTATCGCGTTCCGGTACACTGACTTATGAAGCCGTCGGGCAACTCAGCGCGCTGGGTTACGGCCAATCGTCCTGCGTGGGCATCGGCGGCGACCCGATCAACGGCCTGAAGCATATCGACGTGCTGAAGCTGTTCAACGACGACCCCGAGACCGATGCAGTGATCATGGTCGGCGAAATCGGCGGCACCGACGAGGAAGAATGCGCGCGCTGGATCAAGGGCAACATGAAGAAGCCGGTGGTCGGATTCATCGCGGGCGTCACCGCACCTCCGGGCAAACGCATGGGCCATGCCGGTGCTATCATCTCCGGCGGCCAGGGCGGCGCCAACGAGAAGCTGGCTGTCATGGAAGAATGCGGTATCCACATCACGCGCAATCCGGCGGAAATGGGCCGTACGATGCAGAAGGTGTTAAAAAAATAGCGGTAAGTGGTGAGTAGAAAGTGGTGAGTGGTGGTGCTTTCCACCACTTGCCACTTGCAACTTCCCACTCACCGGGTTTGAGGGGGAAGTAATGCTGGAAATGCTGAGTTCTACCCAGTTCTGGGTGGATGTGTTCAAGATCATCGTGATCGACCTGCTGCTGTCCGGCGACAACGCGGTGGTGATCGCACTGGCCTGCCGCAACCTGCCGGCAGCGCAGCGCAAAAAAGGCATCATGTACGGCGTGGGCGGCGCGATCGGCTTGCGCATCGTGCTGACCTTCTTTGCCGTGACCTTGCTGTCGCTGCCCTATCTCAAGCTGGTCGGCGCATTGCTGCTGCTGTGGATCGGCATCAAGCTGATCCTGCCGGAAGAAGAACATGGCGAAGGTAACATCAAGGCCGAGGCGAACCTGTGGGGCGCGGTGAAAACCATCATCATCGCCGACTTCGTGATGAGTCTTGACAACGTGCTGGGGGTGGCCGCTGCCGCGAAAGGGAGCGTGTTCCTGCTGGTGTTCGGCCTGTTGATCAGCATCCCGCTGATTGCCTGGAGCAGCCAGTTGGTGCTGAAGCTGATCGACCGCTATCCCTTCATCATCTATGCGGGCGGCGCCTTGCTGGGCTATGTGGCGGGCGAGATGCTTGTGACCGAAGCTGCATTCAAGGAGCAGATCGAGGCACTGCATTATCTGCATTGGCTGGTTCCGGCGCTGGGGGCGGTGTTCGTGCTCGCGATGGGCTTGTGGCTGGCCAGGCGCATGGCGGAGAAGGCGCCTGCCGTGCACCTGGTCGATGAGCGGGTCGGCGAGACCAGCGACGAATCATGAAGCGGAGGAAGGCATGAAAATATTGGTCCCGGTAGACGGCTCGACCCCAGGCAACCGTGCGGTGGAGCATGCGATCGCCAGCGTGGCCTGGCTGAAAGAGCCGCCGCAGATTCATTTACTCAATGTGCAATGGAAACTGGCGTCCGGCAACGTGAAGCTGTTCATCAGCCAGGACACCATCAACGACTATTACCGCGAACAGGGCATGGCCGCCCTGGCCGATGCCCGCGCCATGCTGGATGCGGCCGGACTGGCCTACAGTTACCACATCGCCATCGGCACCCCGGCAGAAACCATCGTCCAGGCCGCGCAGGAGCAGCAGGTCGACCAGATCGTGATCAGCGCCCATGGACAGGGTACGTTCAGCAATATGCTGCTGGGTTCCGTGGCCACCAAGGTTGCCCATCTGGCAACCATCCCCGTCCTGCTGGTGAAGTGAAATAACTGATAAATCAAACAGGTATGGTTTGGGCTTGAAAAATGTTTTAGTATTCGCTCCTGTAAGCTCAGGGATTGAGTAAAAGCGGGCATGGCGACTATGAAAAAAACATTTTGGAAAGCTGACTGGTTCGCGGCTTTGCTGGTTGCGCTGGTGTTTTTGTTCAGCGCCAACAGCGATCTGATCCAGAGTCTTGAGCGCAAGGCTTACGACATCGGGGTGGTTGCTTCGGTGAAGACGCCGAGCGACAAGATCGCCGTGATCGCCATCGACGACGAGAGTATCGCCAATCTCGGGCGTTGGCCGTGGCCGCGCGAGATTCACGCGATGATGATCGATATTCTGGCCACCGGGAACGTCAAGGTCATCGGCCATACCGCGCTGTTCTCCGAGCCCCAGGTCGACGCCGGCATGGAGTATCTGGAAAGGCTGAACGAGGTTCTCACCAATTCTTCGCTGCGCCGCTCCAACCCCAGGGAATGGGCGCAACTGAACGACATCATGCAGGATGCGCTGGCCCACCTCGACAACGACAAGAAGTTGGCCGAGAGTCTGGCGCAGGCGAACAAGGTATTGCTCGGCGTCGTTTTCGATCTGGGCGAGCCGCAGGGCAAGCCGGATGTCGAGCTGCCCGAGTTTGTGACCAGAAACAGCCTGACCAGCATCAAGGAGGGCGTGCCGGGAAGCGCGCCGCCCGCCACCTCCGCAATCCTCATTCCCATCCCCATGCTCGGGGAAAAGGCCACTGCCCTCGGGCATCTCACCATGTGGAAAGATGTGGATGGCGGCATTCGCGCCGAACCGCTGGTGCTGGGCTACTATGACCAGTATTACCCTTCGCTTGCGCTGATGCTGGTGGCCAAAAGTCTGAACCTGGAACCGAAAGATATCCAGGTCACGCTGGGCGAATCCGTCCAACTGGGCGGCCTGACGATTCCAACGGACAGCGCGTCGCGCATGTACACCCACTTCTATAGCGATCAGGAGGGCAAGCCGGCCTTCCAGGTGGATTCGTTTTACGATGTCCTGTCCGGCAAGATCCCGCCCGAAAAATACCGCGACAAGATCGTGCTGATCGGCGCCACTGCCGCCGGCGTGGGCGCATCGCAAGTGACGCCGATCTCGCCGGGAATGGCGCCGGTGCTGACGCTGGCCCATTCGGTGTCCAGCATTCTCAAGCAGGATTTCTTTGTCGTGCCGAAATGGGGATTCTGGGCCGAAAGTGCCGTCTTCCTCGCTGTTTCGCTTTACCTGATCCTGTTGGTGCCGCGCTTGAGCGCGGGATTGGCTGCTGCCATCACGGGCGGCATATTTGTGGTGTTGCTGGCCGTTCATTTCATCCTGATGACGTCGCAGGCGATGTGGCTGCAATTGATGCTGCCCGCCGCGCTGTTGCTGGTCGGGCACCTGTTGCTGACCACCAAGCGTTTCCTGATGACGGAAAAAGGCAAGATCAAGTCGGATGCGGATTCGGCAGAGAGCAATCGCATGCTGGGTTTGGCGTTCCAGGGGCAGGGCCAGCTGGATATGGCCTTCGACAAGTTCCGCAAGGTGCCGCTGGACGACAGCCTGATGGATGTGCTGTACAACCTCGGGCTGGACTTCGAGCGCAAGCGCCAGTTCAACAAGGCCGAATCGGTGTTCAATTACATGGCCGACCACAATCCCAAGTTCCGCGACCTGGAAGCGCGCACCGCGCAATCCAGGGCGATGGCGGAAACGATCATCCTGGGCAGTTCCTCCGGCCGCAGCAACGACAGCACGATGAAACTGGATCAGGCAAACGTGGCCAAGCCGATGCTGGGGCGCTACGAGATCGAGAAGGAGTTGGGCAAGGGCGCGATGGGAGTCGTCTACCTGGGCAAGGATCCGAAGATCAGCCGGGTGGTGGCGATCAAGACCATGGCGCTGTCGCAGGAGTTCGAGGCGGACGAACTGGAAGAAGTCAAAGCCCGTTTCTTCCGCGAAGCCGAAACGGCGGGGCGCCTGAATCATCCCAACATCGTCACCATGTACGACGCCGGCGAAGAGCACGATCTGGCGTACATCGCGATGGAGTTTCTCAAGGGCAAAGACCTGGTGATGTACACCAAGCAACCCAACCTGCTGCCGCTGCCCAAAGTGCTGAGCATCGTGGCGCGCGTGGCGGATGCGCTGAACTATGCGCACGGCCTGAACGTGGTGCACCGGGATATCAAGCCCGCCAACATCATGTATGACCCCGACAGCGATTCGGTGAAAGTCACCGACTTCGGCATTGCGCGCATCACCGATTCGTCCAAGACCAAAACCGGCATGGTGCTCGGCACGCCTTCCTACATGTCGCCGGAGCAGTTGGCCGGAACCAAGATCGAAGGGCATTCCGATTTGTTCTCGCTGGGTGTGAGTCTGTACCAACTTGTGTGTGGTAAGCTCCCGTTCGAAGGGGATTCCATGGCGCAGTTGATGTTCCGCATCGCCAACGAGCCGCACACGGACATCCTGAGCGTCAATCCGGATGTGCCGCCGTGCGTGGTTGCCATCGTCAACAAGGCGCTGGCGAAAAAGATCCAGGATCGCTACGCGAGCGGGAGTGCGATGGCAGAAGCGATCCGGCAGTGCGCTGCCGGCCTGTAACCGGGCATGCGCTATAACGAAGGGACGAATTCAGGGGTGGCATGTGGACATACAAGATGCGCTTGAAATAGTCGGCCAGACCCACCCTGGGATGGTTCGTTCGCATAACGAAGACAGCATCTCATTCGATCCGGAACTCGGACTGGTTGTGCTGGCGGATGGCATGGGCGGCTATAATGCCGGCGAAGTGGCAAGCGGAATCGCGGTTTCGGTGCTCGCCAGCGAAGTGCGTCACCAGCTCGAGAACGCAAGTCCGGAAGACCTGAACGAGAGCGGCGAAGAACTGGGCGTGCGGCTGTTGCGCGATAATGTAAAAAAGGCCAACTTGTCCATTTTCCATGCCGCGCAGAGCCAGCCGCAATATGCCGGGATGGGTACGACCATCGTCACCGCGCTCTTCTATGACGACCGGGTGGCGGTGGCGCATGTGGGCGATTCGCGCCTGTACCGTTTGCGCGACGAAGAACTGGAGTGCATTACGCGCGATCATTCGCTGTTGCAGGAACAGATCGACGGCGGGTTGATCAGCAAGGCCGACGCGCGCTTGTCCAAGAACAAGAACCTGGTGACGCGCGCCGTGGGGATTGATTCCGACGTTGAGCCCGAACTGCACATGCATGACGTTCAGGTCGGAGATGTATATGTGTTGTGCTCCGATGGTCTGAACGATATGGTTGAGGATGACGACATCGGCGCGACGCTGCAGATGTTGAAAAACAACCTGCCGCTGGCGGCTGTACAACTGATAGAGCTGGCTAACGATAATGGCGGACGGGATAACGTGTCGGTCATTCTGGTGAAGGTAAAAGGACGTTTCGCAGTTCCTCACGGATGGTGGGCGAAATTGCGTTCCTGGTTTGGAAATTGAGATAGCAAGAGTTAACTACGGGGATTGACGATATGCCGGCTAAATTGATACTCAGCATGGATGGGGCGGTGATGAAGGAATATCCGCTTAACAAGGAGCGCACCACGATAGGCCGCAAGCCGCATAACGATATCGTTATCGACAATCTTGCGGTGAGCAGCGAGCATGCGGCCGTGGTTACCATCCTCAACGATTCCTTTCTGGAAGACCTCGACAGTACCAACGGCCTTGCCGTCAACGGCACCCCGACCAAGAAGCACTTTCTGCAGAACAACGATGTGATCGAGATCGGCAAATACAAGCTGAAATACCTGAACGATCAACCCACGCAGACATCGGCGGCAGATTTCGAAAAAACCATGGTGTTGCGTGCGCCGGTGAAGATGTCGCCGGGCGAAAGCACGTCGAAATCTCCGCTGGATGTGACGGCGACGCGCAAGACGGAAGCGGTGATCACCACGCAGTTCAACGCCACGGGCAGCGGCATGGCGGCGGACACGACCGGCGGGGCGCCTCCGGCCGCATTGGTGCAGATATTGAACGGCCCCAACGCGGGCAAGGAACTCGAACTGGTCAAAAACCTGACCACCCTGGGTAAACCCGGGGTGCAGGTGGCTGTGCTGGCGCGCCGTCCCCACGGTTATTTCATCACCCATGTCGAAGGCGGCAGCTTCCCCACCGTGAACGGTTCTTCCATCGGCGAACAGCCGCATCAACTGCGGGATCACGACCTCATCGAACTGGCCGGGGTAAAAATGGAGTTCTACTTCAAGACCTGATTACCCAAAGTGATCAGTCAACGCGCAATCCGGCGGTGTGAAAGACGGGGTGGCAAGTGAAGAAGCATGCACTTCTGATAGCCTTCGGTTTGTCGCTGGTCCTGCTGTTCCTGGGCGATGCCGCCAAATTCTATCAACTCGGCTTTGTCCGGTACGTCGATGCCAAACTCTACGATTACCGTTTGCGGTTGAGCTTGCCAAACGCGGCGGACGACCGCATCGTCATTCTCGATATCGACGAGAAAAGCCTGAAGGAAGAGGGGCGCTGGCCGTGGAGCCGCGACAGACTTGCAACGCTGATGGACGAACTGTTCGATCATTATGGCGCTGCGGTCGTCGGCTTCGACGTGGTCTTTGCCGAGAAGGACACCAGCTCCGGCCTAGCTGTCCTGCAGGAGTTGGGCCAGAACCAGTTAAAGGGTGTGCCCCAGTTCCAAACGGCCCTGACGCAAATTCAACCGCGCCTGGAATACGATGCGCTCTTTGCAAGCAAGATCAGGCAGCGCAAAGTTGTTCTCGGCTATTTCTTCACCAACAGCGAGCGCGGTTCCGACAAGAGCAGCGCCGGGGTTTTGCCGGAATCGGTGTTCCCCGCCGGAACATTCAAGGGGCGTCCGATTGCGTTTATCCGATGGGACAGCTTCGGAGCCAATCTGTCCGAACTGCAAAGCAGTGCCGCGGCGGCGGGACATTTCAATCCCGAGGTGGATTTCGACGGCGTGGTTCGCCGCGTGCCCATGCTGCTCGAATACGAGGGGGCGTACTACGAACCCCTGTCACTGGCGGTCGTGCGGACCCTGTTGGGGGCGCCCAGGCTGTCTCCCGGCTATGCGCCCGGCAAAGACAAAAACTATGGCGGCCTGGAATGGCTGACGCTGGAATCGCCCCAGGGCGATCTACGCATCCCGGTGGACGACAAGGTCTGCGCCTTGGTGCCCTATCGCGGGGGGCGCAATACCTTCCGTTATATTTCCGTTGCCGATGTCCTGCACGAGCGCACCCCGTTGGCCGACATGCGGAACAAGATCGTGCTGGTGGGAACCAGCGCGGGCGGCCTGATGGATTTGCGTTCCACGCCGGTCGGCGAGATTTACCCCGGGGTGGAGATACACGCCAACATGATCAGCGGAATCCTCAACCAGAACATCAAGCAGAATCCGCCCTATGTGCTGGGGGCGAACGTGTCGCTGCTGCTGCTCATCGGGGTAATGCTGGCGATTGTGCTTCCCATGCTGAGCGCCATCCAGGGTACCTTGATTTCGGCCGGGGTGTTGCTGCTCGAGATTGCCGTCAACGGTGCGGTGTGGCAGTACGGCAATATGGTGCTGCCGCTGGCGGGGAGCCTGATGATGGTGCTGGCGCTGTTTGCCCTGAACATGACCTACGGCTACTTCACCGAATCGCGCACCAAGCGCCAGCTTACCGGGCTGTTCGGCCAGTACGTCCCGAGCGAGCTGGTGGACGAGATGAGCAAGAATCCGGAACAGGTCTCGATGGAAGGCGACAGCCGCGAAATGACCATTCTCTTCTCCGACGTGCGCGGCTTCACCACAATTTCCGAAGGGTTGGAGCCCAGGGATTTGTCGCTGTTGATGAACGAATTTCTGACGCCGCTTTCGCGCGTGATCTACAGCCATCGCGGCACAATTGATAAATACATGGGCGACTGTATCATGGCGTTCTGGGGGGCGCCCTTGCCTGATGCACGCCATGCCTATCAGGCTGTGCTGTCGGGACTGGAGATGCAGCGAACGTTGAGTTTGCTGCAGCCTCGTTTCAAGGATCGCGGTTGGCCGGAAATACACATCGGCGTGGGCATCAATACCGGACGCGTGAGTGTCGGCAACATGGGATCCGAAGTGCGGGTGGCCTATACCGTGATGGGCGATGCAGTGAATCTGGCGTCCCGCCTGGAAGGGATCACCAAGGAATACGGCGCCGGCGTATTGGTGGGGGAGAAAACAAAGGCGGAAGCGCCCGAATTTGTCTATCGCGAGCTTGATCTGGTGCGGGTCAAGGGTAAAGACAAGCCGGTCGCGATTTTCGAGCCGCTGGGTTTGGTCGGCGAAGTCGACCAGTCGGTGCTGGAGGAAATCAAGTTGTTCCAGCAGGCGCTGCGGATGTATCGCAAGCAGGACTGGGATCGGGCGGAACTTCAGTTGTTCAACCTGCTGAAAATCGCTCCCAATGCAAAATTGTATGAGGTCTACGCCGGGCGCGTTGCCCATTACCGCAACAATCCCCCCGGTGAAGACTGGGACGGTGTGTTCGTCTTCAAGACGAAATGAGTATTCGGGGACGCCAAAGATGAAGCTGAGAATATTGGGGTGCAGTGGCGGTATCGGCGGCAATTTGCGCACGACTTCGCTACTGCTCGACCACGACGTGCTGGTCGATGCCGGTACCGGCGTCGGCGACCTGAGCCTGGCCGAGATGTGCGCGATCAACCATGTCTTCGTGACGCATTCGCACCTCGATCATATCGCCTGCCTGCCGTTGCTGATAGACAGCGTGGGTTTCATGCGCGACAAGCCCCTGACTATTCACGCCACCGACGCGACGCTGGATATTCTCAAGGAGCATGTCTTCAACTGGGAGATATGGCCGGACTTCACCGAGATACCCAATCTGAACCAGCCCATATTGCGCTTCGAGCGCATCGTGCTGATGGAAACGGTGGATGTGGGGGGGCGCAGGATCACGCCGTTGCCGGCAAACCATATCGTCCCGGCTGTCGGTTTCCAGATCGACAGCGGCAAGGCCAGCCTGGTATTCAGCGGCGACACGACCACCTGCGATGCCCTGTGGGAATCGGTCAACCGCATCGGCAACCTGGAATACCTGATCGTCGAAACCGCATTCTCGAATGCGGAAAAGGAACTGGCCATCGTCTCCAAGCATCTTTGTCCTTCGCTGCTGAACGAGGAACTGCTCAAGCTCAAGCTCAACCCCAGGATTTATATCACGCACCTGAAACCGGGCGAGGTTGAACTGACCATGCAGGAAGTCGGAGAATGCGTAAGGAATTTCGTGCCGAAAATGTTGCAGAACGGTCAAATTTTCGAGTTTTAACCGCCAAATGAAAACACCATGCTAGACATTTTGGATATCAGGGTGCTCGCCGCGTTGGAGCCGATATCTTCGTTCAGCCCGGCGCGGTTGCGGGAGTTGCTCGATTATTGCCATGTGGAAAACGTTGCGCAGGGACAGAACCCGTTCATTGACCGGCCGCTGAGCGGTCAATCGGTTTATTTGTTGCGCGGAGAGGTGGAGGTCGAATACGAAGACGGGAACCGCGTGCTGATCCGCTCCGATTCGGAATGGGCTCGCCATCCCATCGGCAAGCGCCAGCCGGAGATACGCTCGGCGCAGGTGTTGAGCGGCAGCGCGCAGTTTTTGCGCGTGAACGACGATCTGCTGGATCGCATGGTGACGTGGGACCAGTTCGCCTATCACGACGACGTGAAGGCGACGGCGTTGAAAGACAGCTCGGAGTCCGCGGTGAAGCGGTTGCTCAATTCGGGCATGTTCAGCGCGGAGAACCTGAGCAACAGCCCGTTCGCGCACCTGCCGTCGGCCAACATCGGCAAGCTGCTGAACCGCATCGAGGCCATCGCGGTATGGGACAAGGATGTCATCATCCGCGAAGGCGACGACGGCGATTATTACTACCTGATCGAAAGCGGGCGCGCGCAGGTGACGCGGCTGGTCGGCGGGGCCAGCCTGGTGCTGGCCGAACTCAAGGCGGGCGACGTGTTCGGGGAGGAGGCGCTGATCTCCGACTCCAAACGCAATGCAACCGTCACCATGAAAAGCAACGGCGTGCTGTTGCGGCTGAAGAAACAGGATTTCCTGGAGTTGATGCAGGAACCGTTGTTGCATCGCATCGGCTTCAAGGATGCAAAACAGAAAGTGGCGCAAGGCGCGGTATGGCTGGATGTGCGCCATCCGCCCGAATATCGCTACGATAAATTGCCGGGCGCGATCAATGTGCCGCTTAACGACATCCGCAATGCCATTGGCGTATTGAGCAAAGCCGCGCCGTACATCGCGTATTGCCAGAGCGGCAGCCGCAGTTCGGCGGCGGCGTTCATCCTGGCGCAAGCGGGTTACGATGTATACGTTTTGGAAAACGGTTTGTGGTCTGTGCCCAAGGCGCAGCAACAATAGCAGTCGAAAGGTTGAGGAGAACAAGGAATGGCGACTCAGGGACAAGGCAATATGAACGACATGGGCTTGCGGTTGGAGTTCACCAGGAACCTTAATCAGGTCACCAACAAGATCCACGCCACCAGCAATATCGACGAGATCATGCTGGATGTCAGCAAGGACATATGCACATTATTCAATGCGGACCGGCTGACCATCTACGTGGTGGGTGACGACAAGGCATCGCTGATCTCCAAGGTCAAGACCGGCCTGAATTCGTTCAAGGATCTCAAGCTGCCAATCGCGGAGCAGAGCATTGCCGGATATGCCGCGTTCCACAAAAAGCTGCTCAACCTCAAGGACGTGTACGACGAGCATGAACTGGCTGCATACAGCACGACCCTGAGATTCCTGCAGGACGTAGACCGGCGCACCGGCTACCGCACCAAGCAGATGCTGGTTGCCCCCATCATCGATGTGGAAGGCGGCGACCTGATCGGGGTGATGCAGGTCATCAACAACAAGGCGGGCATCCCTTTCCCCACGATGGTCGAAGAAGGGGTGCGCGAACTGACGCAGACCCTGGCGGTCGCGCTCAAGCAGCGCCAGCAACAGGCCGGCGCGGTCAAGACCAAATACGATTACCTCGTATCCGATGCGGTGATGTCGGCCGCGGAATTCGAATTGGCAACGCGTACCGCGCGGCGCAAAGGGGTGGATGTCGAGGATGTGTTGCTGGACGAATTCCAGGTCAAGCCCGATGCCCTGGGCAAGGCCTTGTCCAGTTTCTTCGGCGTGCCTTACGAGCCCTACAAATCGGATCGGATCAAACCCTCCGAACTGTTGCGCAACCTCAGGCGCGAGTATGTGGAGACCAGCCACTGGGTGCCGGTGGACGATACCGCGGAAGGCGTGGTCATCCTGACTACCGACCCGGAGCGGATACAGGCCTCGCGCGTGGTCAACAACATTTTCCCCAAAAACCGCCTGATCTACAAAGTCTGTACGCAACGCGAATTCAAGGCCACGCTCGACCAGTTCTACGGCGGCGGCGGCGGAAGCAGCGTGGGCGAAGCCACCGGCAGCTTTGAAGATATGGGGTCGATGGATGATTTGCTGACCTCGCTGGGTGGCGAAGAAGAAGACACCAGCGGCGTCAGCCAGGATGATGTCAGCGCGGCGGCCGACAACGAACTGGTCAAACTGGTCAACAAGATCATCGTCGACGCCTACAAGATGGGCGCGTCGGATATCCACGTCGAACCCATGCCGGGCAAGGGCAAGACCGGCATACGCCTGCGCAAGGACGGTTCGCTGCTGAACTACATCGAAGTGCCCGCCACTTATCGCAATGCGCTGGTCACACGCCTGAAAATCATGTGCGATCTGGACATCTCCGAAAAACGCAAGCCGCAGGACGGCAAGATCAAATTCAAGAAGTACGGCCCGCTGGACATCGAACTGCGCGTCGCCACCATTCCCTCGCAGGGCGGCGTGGAAGACGTGGTGATGCGTATCCTCGCCTCCGGCGAACCCATCCCGCTGGACCAGATGGGTTTCTCGGCGCGCAATCTGGAGTTGGTGAAAAAGACCATCAATAAACCCTATGGCCTGTTCTTCGTGTGCGGCCCGACCGGTTCCGGTAAAACGACCACGCTGCACTCGATCCTGAAGCACATCAACAAGCCGGATACCAAAATCTGGACGGTGGAAGACCCGGTTGAAATCACGCAGAAAGGCCTGCGCCAGGTGCAGGTCAACAAAAAAGCCGGGCTCGACTTCGCCTCGATCATGCGCTCGTTCCTGCGTGCCGACCCGGACGTGATCATGGTCGGCGAAATGCGCGACAAGGAAACGGTGTCCACCGGCATCGAGGCTTCGCTCACCGGTCACCTGGTGTTTGCCACCCTGCACACCAACAGCGCGCCGGAATCCATCATCCGCCTGCTCGACATGGGTATGGATCCGTTCAACTTCGCCGATGCCTTGCTCGGCATCCTGGCGCAACGCCTGGCCAAGCGGCTATGCAAGGACTGCAAGAAAGCGCATATTGCCTCTCAGGACGAGATCAAGGCGCTGCTGACCGAATATGCCGAGGAAATGCGCAGCACCGAGACCTGGAAAAAAGACCCCAACGCCGCGTTCAAGAATTTATATGCGGAGTGGGTCAGGCTGTTCGGCGACGACAAGGGGCAGATCACCTTGTACGAAAAGGTCGGCTGCGAGAAATGTTCCGGCACCGGCTATCGCGGGCGCGTCGGCCTGCATGAATTGCTGATCGGTACCGATCCGGTCAAGAAGGCCATTCAGGAACATGCGCGGGTTGCCGAGTTGTTCGCACTCGCGCTGGAAGAGGGAATGCGCACGCTGAAGCAGGATGGCATAGAAAAGGTACTGGGCGGCATCACCGACATCCATCAGGTGCGAGCCGTCTGTATCAAGTAGAGAGGAAGAAGTGGAAACTTCCAAGGTTCAAACCTACATGGCGCAAGAGCAGGCCCAGCGAGCCATGCTGGAGAGCCTGCTCAATCGCCTGAACGACCTCAACGCAATCGGCGCCGCATTGTCCAGCGAACGCGACATCAACCGGCTGCTGGAAACCATCCTCAATGCGGCCAAGAAGATTACCAATGCCGATGCCGGGACGCTGTATCTGGTGGATGCCGAGAAGCGGGTGCTGACATTTGAAATCCTGCACAACGACTCGCTCAATATCCGCATGGGCGGCACCTCCGGCAACCCGATACCGTTTTACCCGATTGCGCTTTATCACGAGGATGAGCCGAACCTGGCGATGGTGGTGAGCTATTCCGTGCTGCGCGACGCAACCGTCAACATTCCGGACGCGTATACCGCCGAAGGCTTCGATTTTTCCGGCACGAAAAATTTCGATGCCAAGACCGGTTATCGGTCGCGCTCGTTCCTGTCGGTCCCGATGCGCAACCACGAACACGAGATCATCGGCGTACTGCAATTGATCAATGCGCTCGACGAGAAGAGCGGCGAGGTCAAGCAATTCTCCAAGGACGACCAGCAGTTGCTCGAATCGCTGGCTTCGCAGGCCGCCATCGCGCTGAGCAACCGGCGCCTGATCCAGCAACTCGAAAAGCTGTTCGAGTCCCTGATCAACCTGATCAACACCGCCATCGACGATAAATCGCCCTACACCGGCGGCCACTGCGCGCGCGTTCCCGCGCTGACCATGATGCTGGCGGAGGCGGCGAACCGCTCCAAACTGGGGGCGCTCAAGGATTTCAACCTGACCGACAAGGATCGCTACGAACTCAAGATTGCGGGCTTGCTGCACGACTGCGGCAAGATCACCACACCGGTGCATGTGGTGGACAAATCCACCAAGATGCAGACCATCTGCGACCGTATTAACCAGATCGACACGCGCTTTGAGGTACTCAAGCGCGATGCCGAGATTGAAGTGCTCAGGGGCGTCAGGACGCAGGCCGAGTATGAAGCGTTTGTCCGGCAATTGGACGATGACCGGAATTTCTTGCGCCAAAGCAACATCGGTTCGGAGAAGATGCTGGATGCCGACATCGCCCGCGTGCAGCAGATCGCCCAATATCAATGGCGCGACGTGCAGGGCAAACAGGCCAATTTCCTGAACGCGGAAGAATTGGAAAACCTCACCATCCGCGCTGGCACGCTCACGGCGGCGGAGCGCGCGGTCATCAACCACCACATCAATGTCACTATCAAAATGCTGGAAGCGCTACCCTGGCCCAACCACCTCAAACATGTGCCGGAATATGCAGGCGGGCATCACGAGCGCATGGACGGCAAGGGCTATCCCAAAGGGCTGACGCGCGAACAAATGCCGATCCAGGCCCGCGTCATGGGCATCGCCGACATCTTCGAAGCGCTCACGGCCAAAGACCGCCCCTACAAGGAAGGCAAAACCCTGACCGAGTCGCTGGCCATCCTGGGGAAATTCAAGCAAAACGGCCATATCGACCCGGATCTGTTCGACGTGTTCATACGCGAAAAGGTCTACCTCGACTACGCCAGGCAATTTCTCGCCCCCGAGCAGATCGACGAAGTGGACGAGAGCAAGATTCCGGGCTATTCAGCCTGAAAATGCACACCCGCCGGTACAAGTGACAAAAAGCGTCAGCAGCCTGCCCATTTTTTGCGCTTACGCCAAACTTTTTGCGGTGCAAACATCAGCAAAACGCGCCAAACCCCGCAATTTCAGGCCTTGTGCAATGGGTTTACCGTTTGGCACGGCTTCTGCTACTATCCGACTGCACACCTTGTGTGTAGCCCGCGAGGGCAGCGGCAAAATTTTAATATCCTAAGGAGCTCAACATGAAACGAATTCAGAAAGGTTTTACCCTGATCGAACTGATGATCGTAGTCGCGATTATCGGTATCTTGGCAGCAATCGCGATTCCGCAGTATTCTGACTATACGTCACGTACCCGTGCTTCCGGCGCAGCCGAGGAATTGAATTCCCTGAAGACGGCCATGTCTGAGTGCTTCCAAGTGGAAGGTGCTTGGACTAACTGCACAACTCAAGGTGCCGGTAACATTCCGACCGTGGGCGTAACCAAGTTCATCACAGCCGCTGTTACAACTTCTGCTGCTGGTGTGATTACCGCCACGACGGGAGCCACTACCACGGCCGGTGTCAATTTGACTTATATCTTGACCCCGCCAACTGCAGCAGCAATGGTTGGTGCGGCCAACATGGATTGGGTCGCCAGTGGTACGATTTGTAACCCCACCCGTGGCCTGAAACCTGGTCAAGGCGGTTGCCCGTAACGCGCCATAGCGGGGACATCTATTTCCCCGGTTCTGTTGTTCAGTAACAGTCGAGCCCCGTCCCTCATAAGGGGGTGGGGCTTTGTGTTAAGAACGTTACGAAAATTTCAGGCCAACGTCTCCTTCTTTTTTCCTTTACCAACATTTGCATCGGGAGAAAAAAATGAAACAGGTTCAAAAAGGTTTTACCTTGATAGAATTAATGATTGTGGTGGCGATCATCGGCATTCTGGCGGCGATTGCGATACCTCAGTATTCTCACTACATTTCGCGCACTCGCGCTTCCGGAGCAGCAGAGGAATTGAATCCCCTGAAATCTGCGATGGCAGAATGCTTTCAAGTGGAAGGCGCTTGGACGAACTGTGCAACGCAAGGAGCAGGTAGCATTCCCACTGTGGGTGTAACGAAGTTCATTACAGCTGCGGTAACAACTTCTGCTGCCGGCGTGATTACCGCCACGACTGGAGCCACTACCACCGCAGGTGTCAATTTAGTTTATGTTTTGACCCCGCCAACTGCGGCTGCAATGGTCGGTGCGGCCAACATGGAATGGGCAGCAAGTGGCACTATTTGCGATTCCATCCGCGGCCTGAAACCCGGTCAAGGCGGTTGTCCCTAAGGAGTAAAGGGCGGCGCCACACATAATTTTGGCACGATTGTCCGCTCGTCCAGCTTTGGGCAATACTCCAACCCCGCCTTCAACAAACGGCGGGGTTTTTTTGGCTCTCAAGGCGGACCTTGACCGAAAGCTCGATCAATCGTGCTGCGTGGCCGCTGGTCACTCGGTCTTCCTGTAACCTGCACTACTAATGTCGAGAATTTCCACTAGGTCACCGCTGACGGGATCAAGTATAGCGGTCAGTTGTTTGTAGTCGCTGGTCACAGGCAAGAAGCGCAACTTGTTATCATTTGACTGTTTCAAATATTTCCTTAGTCGTTCTTTGTCTTGCGGTTCAGGTTTCAAATCAATCAATGGCCTGCTTTCCTTAAGAGCTTGCTGACGCTTGTCAGCATAGGGAACGTAATATTTCGGGAAGTGCTGGATTCCAAGACCAAATGCGCTTACAAAGGCAATATCGGAGAGTTCTTTTCGATCATTGGGGGGGCTACTGCCACAAGCACAGGGCCGGTCAGGCTGAAGTGGCGGAAATCTTCAATTTTGGCCTTTGCCAGTTTTTTCTCGTCAATATCCACCGCTGAGATTACCGCCAATTCCTGTCCTGTAAACACGATGAATGCAGGTCGAGCAGCGAACATGGTATGAACTCCGTAGCCCAGTGCGCCCAGTTGAATTGCGACCACTACAGCTAGGTCATAGACAAGACCTTTTTTTCGGGTGTCGAAAATTATTAATGTAATCAATGGCCCAAGAGCCATATCCACACCGACGATTAATGTTGCCAACCTGCCGCCACCCATTGCCATGAATAAGCGAAGTACGCCCAATAATTTTATAATTTACCACTTCAAAACAGGCATATTCAACTCTCGATGATTCATTTCTGCATGGAGATGCCCCGTTCCGGAATGCAGGTCAACTTGTTGTAACTACGAATTATATTGTTTGGAATCCCTGTTTTGTATGTGCGTACGCTTGGTATATCTTGTCTATTCAGAAATGTCGCAAATGATGAAATTCAAATTTTTGAAATTTCCCCCTAAAGTTTCTCGAATGTCTGCCGATACAATGTACGTGCGCCTGATTGCGTCCCCTCGCGTTAGTCTGCACAACCAGAGTTACCCCTGTCAGCCTTAAGCTGGCAGGGGTATTCTGGCGTCTGCGTAAGAACTATTCCTACATCATAATCGGAAGACCTCCGATATTTTCCTTGGCTTGCCTCCCCGAGAATGCAACCGTCGTAACAAGACATCACACTGTTTAAGCGAGGGGACCGCCATGAACACGAATCAATTGCATGAAGAAATCAAGGAAACCAATCTGTCTTATATGCTGCTGGCTCAGCAGATGATACGTGACGACAAGGCCAGCGCGATTTTCCGCCTGGGGGTGAGCGAAGAACTGGCCGATCTGATTATCGGCCTGTCTCCGGCGCAGTTGCTCAAGATGGCCGCTTCGAACATGTTGCTGTGCCGTTTCCGTTTTGACGAACGCCTGTTGCTCAACATGGTCACCGACTACAACAAGGACAGGATGATGTCGCAGGCGCATGCCACCATCCTGATGGCTGGACAACCTGCCGAAGCATTGGCGCTTTGAGCGGCCGGGTGGCGATCATGCGAAACAAGAGCGTAGTGAACGAGGCGCGCGAGATACAGATTGCGGTCGACCTCATCGGGTTGGGTGCGCGGCTGCAGTTGCTGCAGGAGGAAACAGGGTTGAGCCGGGAGCGTCTGTTGCGTCTGTACAAGGAAGTAAAAGGGGAATCGCCCTCAAAGGGTATGCTGCCCTATTCGACCGACTGGTTCATGAGCTGGCTGCCCAATATCCATTCCTCCCTGTTCATGGGAATCCATCAATACCTGCTGAAAAATGCCAATGTGTCGGGTGTCGAGGCCTTGATCAAGAGTTATCGTTTGTACCTGGAACAGGTGGCGGTCACGACCGGTGAATCGGTATTGAGCATTACCCGCGCCTGGTTCCTGATCCGTTTCTTCGAGGCGAAAATGCTGCAACTGACCTGTTGCAAGGAGTGCGGCGGGGAGTTTGTGGTGCATACCAACGAACTTTGTGCCGACTTCAGTTGCGGTGTCTGCCGTCCGCCTTCGCGTGCGGGGAAAACGAAAAAGGCGTTGCAAGCCGAAACGGCAACTGCCTAAAGTTCTTACTTCAAGCGCCGCTACTACTGACGAGTGGGTATCATCAGCAGTGGCGGCGTTTTTGTGTCCGTTGAGGCGAAAAGCGGAAATGCCTCTGAATCCGCGTCCTGTTCCCGGCATGAACACGGCGTGCAACTGCTACGATGGCGTTGTAGCTTAGGCATTTATCGACTCCAGGGAGTGCATTATGTTGGTGATTGTTGGTTATATCGTGGTCGCGGCCTCCGTGTTTGGCGGTTTTGCCCTCGCGGGCGGCCATTTGGCTGCGCTGCTGCAACCGGTGGAGTTGTTGATGATTGGCGGCGCCGCACTCGGCGCTTTTTTTGTGGGCAATACCGGCAAGTCGATCAAGGCGACCCTCAAGGCGTTCCCCCAGGTTTTCAAGGGCGCAAAATACAGCAAAGAGTCATACATGGAGTTGATGGCACTTATGTACGAACTGCTGGGCAAAGTGCGCAAGGAAGGGTTGATGTCTATCGAAGGCGATGTGGAGAACCCGGACGAAAGCCCCGTGTTTGCAAAATACCCGAAAATCCTGGGCGATCACCATGTAGTCGAATTCATGACGGATTACCTTCGCATCATGGTCAGCGGCAACCTCAATGCCATGGAGATCGAGAACCTGATGGATCTGGAAATCGAGACGCATCACCACGAGGCATTGGTGCCATCCCATATCATCGCGAAACTGGGCGATGCCATGCCCGCATTCGGTATTGTCGCGGCGGTGATGGGCGTGGTGCATACCATGGAGTCGGTGGGTATCCCGCCTGCCGAATTGGGCATCCTGATCGCGCATGCACTGGTGGGAACCTTCCTCGGAATTTTGCTGGCCTACGGTTTCGTCGGGCCGCTGGCCACCGCGCTGGAACAGAAGGCGGAGGAGTCCTCGAAGATGTTCCAGGCCATCAAGGTGGTGTTGCTGGCCAACCTCAATGGCTATGCGCCGGCGATGGCGGTGGAATTCGGGCGCAAGGTGCTGAACTCGTCGGAGCGTCCGGGTTTCCTTGAGCTGGAAGAGCACGTCAAACAAAAGCGTTAGTCGCCACCCATAATTCACAAGATACAAGCAGGCCATGGCGAACGAAGAAAAAAGACCCATCGTCATCAAGCGCATCAAGAAAGTGATGGGCGGAGCGCACGGTGGCGCATGGAAGATCGCCTACGCCGACTTTGTGACGGCGATGATGGCTTTTTTCCTGCTCATGTGGCTGTTGGGATCGACCTCGAAAGGCGATTTGAACGGCATTTCCGAATATTTCAAAACCCCGCTCAAGGTCGCCCTGATGGGCGGCTCGGGCAGCGGCGACAGTTCCAGCATCATCAAGGGCGGCGGGCAGGATCTCACGCGCAGCGAAGGCGAGGTGAAGTCGGGCGACCTGCCGCAGGAAAAGCGGATTATCAATATCAAGGCGACGCAGGAGGAGTTCCTGCGGCTACAGCGCAAAAAGGAACTGGAAAAGCTCAAGGAACTGAAAGCCAATATTGAAAAAGCGATCGACACCGACATCAAACTGAAGAAATTCAAGAACCAGATCCTGCTCGACCTCACCAGCGAAGGCCTGCGCGTGCAGATCGTGGACGAGAAAAACCGTCCCATGTTTCAAAGCGGCAGCGCCGATCTGGAGCCTTATACCAAGGACATCCTGCGCGAGATCGGCAAAATGCTGAACGAAATGCCCAACAAGATCAGCCTGTCCGGTCATACCGATGCGCAGCCCTATGTCACGGCGGACGGACGCTACAGCAACTGGGAACTGTCGGCGGACCGCGGCAATGCCTCGCGCCGCGAAATGATCAAGGGCGGCCTGGCAGAACACAAGGTGGTGAGAGTGGTCGGCCTGTCTTCGGCAGTGCTGTTCGACGCCACCCAACCGCTCAACCCGATCAATCGCCGCATCAGCATCATCGTCATGAACAAGCGGGCGGAGGAGGCGGCATTGAAGGACGGCGGCAGCGTTGATATCGATGCCGAAACGGGCGACCCGATCGAAATGCCCCTGGCGGAATCGGGTGTGGCTGCAACGGCATCGGAACCGGTGCCTGCCACTGCAACAGGCGGAGAACAGGAAAACGGCGTAACGCCGGGTGGGTCGCCGGCGGCACATTAAAGTATCACTGCAACCTGCCGCTATCGAACACAGGGCAGGCATATAACGAGCAACGGCCGACAGGAGCAGGGTATGAATAACTGGTGGAGCAGACTATCGCTGAAGAACAAGTTGCAGATTCCAATCCAGCTCATATTGCTGGTGATACTGGTCATGGCGCAGCGGACTGCGATGAACAAATTCGAACAGCATGTGCTGGAAGGGGCGCGGCAGAAGGCCGAGGTGTCCGCCGACGGCGTGCTCAACGGGCTGAACATGCTGATGCTCAACGGCATCATCAGCGACAGCGATCAGCGCAAATTGTATGTGGACAAGATGAGTTCGTCCGAAAATGTGCTGGAGTTGCGCGTGGTGCGCAACAAGCCGGTGCAAGACCAGTTCGGCCCCGGTATGCCTTCCGAGCAAGTGCAGGACGAAATGGACAAGCTGGCATTGTCCACCGCCAAGCTGCAAACCAGATTGCTCGAGCAAAGCGGCAAGCATGCGTTGCGCGTAGTGGTTCCGTTTATCGCAAAAAAGGATTTTCGCGGCACAAATTGCCTGATGTGCCATACGGTACCGGAAGGGACGGTAAACGGGGCGGCGAGTATCACGCTTGATATATCCGAAGAATATTCCGTGATGGATCGCGCGAACATGGCGCTCTTTGCGGGGCAGATAGGAATCCAGGTATTCCTCTATTTCGGCATCGGCTGGCTCATCAGTTTTGTCACCGGGCCGACGCTCGAATTGCAGCAGGCGATGCAGGCGATGCAGGCGGACGGCGATCTGTCGAAGCGCGTCGTCGTGCGCAGCGAGGACGAGATCGGCCAGACTGCGAAGGCGTTTAACGACCTGACCAGCAGTTTTCAGGCCATCGTCACCCAGGTCGACGGGCATGCCCACCAGGTCGGCAAGGCGGCACATTCCCTGGCGCAGGATGCCGAGCAAATAGCACAGAGCGCGCAACAGCAAAGCGATGCCGCGGCATCGACGTCCAGGGCCGTGGAGCAGGTGAGCGACAGCATCTCGCAAGTCGCGGAAAGCACGGATCAGGTCGCCAAGGCGTCCGGCGAAAGCCTGGAGCGGGCCAACCGCGGCCAGCAGAGCCTGAAGGAAATGATGCAGGAACTGGGGCGTGTGGAAGGTTCGGTGCAGGAGATTGCGACTGCCGTGGGCAATTTTGTCGACAACACGCAGAGCATAACCAACATGACGCAGCATGTGCGGGATATCGCGGAACAGACCAATCTGCTGGCGCTCAACGCGGCAATCGAGGCGGCACGCGCCGGAGAGCAGGGGCGCGGTTTTGCGGTGGTAGCCGATGAAGTGCGCAAACTGGCGGAAAAATCAGCGCAGTCCGCGACTCAGATCGACGAGGTGACCAAATCGCTGGGTACACAGTCCGGAGAGGTGGAAAAGACCGTGCAACGGGGCCTGATCGCTTTGCAGGGCAGCCAGGCGCATATCCGCACTGTTACCGCCGTTCTGGTTGAGGCAAATGCTTCCGTGGATGAGGTCAATCGGGGGCTGGAAAATATTTCCGGCTCCATCAACAAGCAACTCGATGCCAGCCAGGATATTACCCGCAACGTCGACCACATCGCGGTCATGGCCGATCAAAGCAATGAGGTAGTCAAGCGAACGGTAACGGCGGTGAAATCGATGGAAGTGCTGGCCGAAGAATTGAACAAGACCGTCGGACGATTCAAGGTCTGACGGCAATCGGCATCCCTGAATCAGAGGTGAACAAAATGAGCGAATGGTGGAGCGGTCTTTCAATTAAAAACAAATTGCAGATACCCATCCAGTTGATACTGCTGCTGGTAATGGTTGTCGCGCAACGGTGGGCGTTCGATCGTTACGAACTGCGCGTGCTGGATGATGCCAGGAACCGCGCGGTGATCCCGGCGGACGGCGTGTTCAACGGATTGAACATGATGATGCTGAACGGCACGATCTCCGATATCGAGCAACGGCGGTTGTTCGTCAAGAAGATGGCGGCATCCAGCAATGCGGAAGAGTTGCGCATCATCCGCGGCCGCGGGGTGGAGGCACAGTTCGGCGCGGGCGTTGCCGAAGAGCAGGCCAGGGATGACCTGGATCGTGCGGCACTGAACTCGGGCAAGCAGCAAAGCGAACTTTTCGAGAAAGACGGCAAGCGTATCTTGCGTGTGGTGGAACCTATTGCCGCTGCGAAGGATTTTCGCGGCACGGGAACCAATTGTCTGCAATGCCATGTGGTGGAAGAGGGGGCGGTGATAGGCGCCGCAACCGTGAGCCTGGATATGACCGGCGAATATGAGGCGATGGGGAAAGCCAGCGCGATATTGTGGATCGGGCAGATCGTGGTGCAGGTGATGCTGTTCTTTGTCATCGGCTGGCTCATCAACCAGGTGACGCGGCCGACCCGCAAATTGCAGCAGATCATGCTGGCGATGCAGGCCGACGGCGATTTGTCGCGCCGCGCCTCGGTTCACAGCAAAGACGAGGTAGGGCAGACTGCCGTGGCGTTTAACGCCTTGCTCGATAGTTTCACCGCCATTATCCGCCAGGTGCTGGACGGGGTGGACAAGATCAACAGGACCACCAGCCACATTGCCGCCACCTCGTCGGAGGTGGCCGATAGTTCGCGCGCGCAGAGCGAGGCGGTGTCGTCCACCGCGGCAGCAGTCGGTGCGGTGACCTCCAGCATCAACTCGGTTGCGCAAAATACCAACGTGGTGCGCGGACTGTCCGAAAAGAGCCTGCAGCAAACCGAGCAGGGCAACCGCAGCGTGGCGGAGATGGTGCGTGAGATACAGAGCATCGAGCATGCCGTGCAGCAAATCGCCCTTTCCGCCAACGAATTCGTCGAGAGTGCGCGCACCATCGCCAACATGACTCAGCAAGTGAAGGATATCGCCGACCAGACCAATTTGCTGGCGCTGAACGCCGCGATCGAAGCGGCACGTGCCGGCGAGCAGGGTCGCGGTTTTGCCGTGGTGGCGGATGAAGTGCGCAAACTGGCGGAGAAGTCAGCCCAGTCGGCCAGCGAAATCGACAAAGTGACCAGCAAACTGGATGAAAAATCGGCCCGCGTCGAGCAGGCTATTGCCTCCGGCGTACAGTCGCTGCAGACCACGCACAAGCATGTCGAACAGATGTCCGCGGTACTGATCGAGGCCGGTGCGGCGGTAAAGGAGTCCAACGTGGGCGTCGGCGAGATCGCCGTCTCGGTAGGCGAACAAGGTGCCGCCAGCAACGAGATCACGCGCAACATCGAACAAATCGCCAACATGGCCGAAAAGAACCATGCTGCCATCGAGCAAACGGCGCACGATATTACCGAGCTGGAGCGCATGGGTGTCGAGCTTCAGAATGCCGTTGCCCGCTTCAGGGTTTAAAAGACCGTGGATCGGATGATGGCGCAGGAATTGCGGAACGCGGCCGGATGCGTCAAGGCAGTGAAGCTGCCATAGGGAGGATGTTATGCAAAACAAGGACGCGTACGTATCGAAAAGAGAAGTTTCGTTCCCGGCCGGGGCGGTGTTGATATCCAAGACGGATACCAAGGGTGTCATCACCTACGCCAATGATGCCTTCGTGGCGATTTCCGGTTACAGCCGCGAGGAATTGATCGGCAGGAGCCACAACATCGTGCGCCACCCGGACATGCCGCCGCAGGCGTTCAAGTGGTTGTGGGACACGCTGGAATCGCATCGTCCGTGGCGCGGGGTGGTCAAAAACCGCTGCAACAACGGCGACCACTACTGGGTGCGCGCCACCGTCGCGCCCATCATCGAGAATGGCTCGGTCATCGGTTATGTGTCGGTGCGGCGCCAGCCAGCGCGCGAGCAAGTGGCGGAAGCCGAAGCGTTGTATCGGGAGCTGAATCGAACCGGCAGACAGGTTGTTTCAAAATACGAACGTTACAAATTCAAGAACTGGACCCTGATTTCAAAACTGCAGTTCCTGATCCAGTCCTCGCTGTTGATCGTGCTGACCGGGGCGCAAGTGTTCGTTTCCTCCAACCTGCGCGAAGAATCGAGGACACTGGCGGAGGAAAAAGGCGCCCAGATTGCCAACGAGATCATCGACAGCGCCAACATGCTGATGGTGACGGGACAGATCGGCGACATCAATAACCGGAAGCTGCTGATCCAGAAGGTCAGTTCCGGCGTGCACGTCAAGTCGGCGCAGATTGTTCGTGCCAAACAGGTGGTCGATTTGTACGGGGCCGGGCTGCCGGAAGAACAGATCAAGGACGATGCCCAGCGGCGGGTGATCGAAAGCAAGAAAACCAGCGTAATGTACGGCAAGGACGAAGCCGGTGCGCCGACGCTGCGGGTGATCACCCCTTACCTGGCCAGCAAGGATTTCCACGGCACCGATTGCACGGTCTGCCATGCGACGCAGGAGAATACGGTGCTCGGCGCTTCCGACGTGCTGATCAACCTGCAGCCGGACTACGACCGCATTAACCGCATGGAGATGCAGACAGTGCTGGGGCAGGTTGCATTGCACGTGTTCCTGTTCTTTTTCATCGGGTTTTGCGTGAAGCGTTATGTGCGCCGTCCGGCCGACATGGTGCGCGCCGAGTTCAGGCACATCATGGAGGGCAACCTCGACGACGAGATGGATATTTCGATCCGGGACGAGATGGGGCAATTGCTGTGCGAGATACAGACTTTGCAGACCTATCTGCGTACCATGGTGGACGAGATCGTTGCGCCGGTGAGGAAGATGCAGGGGCGCATCGGCGAGGTGGACGCCAAGGTGAACGGCGTGGCCCACAATGCCCTGACCGAGCAGGATCACATCCAGCAGATCGCCGCGACCATGGAGCAATTCAGCCAGTCTGTGGCGGAAGTGGCGCACATGGCGGCGGATTCGCTTGACGATGCCAGGGCGATGCGGCAAATCGTCGATGAGAATAACCGCAACATGGAGTTGAGTATCGTGGCGACCGGCAAGGTGGCGACCACGGTACAGTCGTCCAGCAAGACCATTTCCGACCTGGGCGAATCCATCCACCGCATCGGCGTCATCGCCAATGCCATCAAGGAGATCGCCGAACAGACCAATTTGCTGGCGTTGAATGCGGCGATCGAGGCGGCGCGGGCGGGCGAACAGGGGCGCGGGTTTGCGGTGGTGGCGGACGAGGTGCGCAAGCTGGCCGAGCGCACGGCGACCAGCACCAAGGATATCGCCAGGACCATCGCCGAAATCAACTCGATTTCCGACGCCGCGGTGGTTTCCATGCAAAGCGCCGTATCGGAGGTGGAAGACGGCATTACGCTGATACGCAAGAATGGCGAGGGGCTGAAGCAGATCATGAGCGCGACCATGAACGTATCCGAGCGGGTCGATCACATCGCCAATGCATCGAAGGAGCAGTCGGTGGCGGGAGAAAGCGTGGCGCAGAGCCTGGAACGCATAACCGGGCTGGTGGACAGCAACACCCAATCGGCGCAGGAAGCCAAGACGGCGGCTGAAGAATTGGCAAAATCTGCCGATGAACTAAGCAGGGCAGGGTATCCGCTGACCAAGTGCGCGGTGGGCAAATGACGGCGGCGACGCGATGACGGTAAATCCGGTCATCCCAAGGAGAGCAAAATGTCTGATCTGTTGAAAAACATCGATGCCCGCACCAAACTGGCGGGAACCAACAAGCTGGAAATCCTGATGTTCACGCTTGGGAAGGATAAGCGCACCGGGCGCGAGGAAACCTACGGCATCAACGTGTTCAAGGTGCGCGAGGTGATGCGCATCCCCGAAATAACCCGCGCGCCGGAAATGCCCGAGTCGGTGGAGGGGATGGTGAGTTTGCGCGGCGTGCTGGTGCCGGTGATCGACCTGGCGAAATACGCGGGCATCCCGACGGACGACAAGGCCGACATCATGATCGTCACCGAATACAACGGTCACACCCAGGGTTTTCTGGTCAAGGCGGTGGACAACATCCTGCGGCTGGACTGGTCGGCAATGCGCGTGCCGCCCGCGATGCTGGTGGCGGAAATGGGCGGACTGGTCACGGCGATCACCGAGTTGAAAGACGGCCGGCTGGTGATGATGATGGACGTGGAAAAAGTGCTGTCCGAAACCACCCGCTTCGATGCCGACGAAATGATCTACAAGAGCGTGAAACATCTCGGCAAGGAGGATCGCACCGTGTTTTTTGCCGACGATTCGTCGGTGGCGCGGCACCAGATCCAGCGCACGCTGGATGCCATGGGCATCAAGTCCATTGCCGCCATCAACGGCCGCCAGGCCTGGCTGGAGCTGTCGAAGATGGCCGACTACGCCGATGCCTCGCACACGCCGATGAAGGACTTGGTGCAGGTGATCCTGACCGATGTGGAAATGCCGGAAATGGACGGTTACATGCTGACGCGCAAGATCAAGGCGGACAAACGTTTCGCCGGCATTCCGGTGCTGATGCACTCGTCCTTGTCCAGCGCATCCAATCAGCAACTCGGCAAAACGGTGGGCGTGGACGAGTACGTACCGAAGTTCGAACCGCAGAAACTGGCACAGACGTTGACCCGGCTGCTGGCTTGATTGGGGGTGAAAATGACTTACGCAGAAGACATGTTGAACCCGGGGCAGGATGGGCTGCTGGACCAGATCGATGCGCGCACCAATCTGGCGGGCACCAACAAGATGGAAATCCTGCTGTTCGGCCTGGGCAGCAACGAGAAATTCGGCATCAATGTGTTCAAGGTCAAGGAAGTCTGCCAGATCGGCAAGATCACGCGCACGCCGAACATGCCGGGCGGAGTGGACGGTATCGTGAGCCTGCGCGGCCATGTCATGCCGGTGCTCAACCTGGCCAATTTCATGGGCATGAAGCCGGCGAAAAAGCACGAGACCATGCTGGTTGCGGAATTCAACCGCCATATTCTGGGTTTCCTGGTCGAGGGCGTCGATCGCATCATCCGCGTCGATTGGGACAAGGTGCACCCCACCGAAGGCATGCTCTCCGACAAGGGGGCGCTCATCACCGCCATCACGGAGCTGGAAGACGGTTCGCTGGTATCCATACTCGATGTGGAGCAGATATTGGCCGACGCGTTCGGCGAAGCCGTGGTCGGCAACGTCGAAAGGATAGAGTCGGAGCATGAATTGTGCGTTTTCTTCGCCGACGACTCGCTGGTGGCGCGGCGCAAGATCGTCGAAGTCCTGGACAAGATGGGGATCAAGCACGTTCAATCGAACAACGGCCGCGAGGCCTGGGAAAGGCTCAAGGCAATGGCGGATGCGGCGCAGAGCGCGGGTGCCAAATTGCACGACCAGATACAGGTCATCCTCACCGATGCGGAGATGCCGGAGATGGACGGATACGTGCTGACCCAGTACATCAAGAGCGACCAGCGGTTCGACGACATTCCGGTGGTGATGCACTCGTCGCTGTCGTCGGACGCGAACCGCGCCATGGGCAAGCGCGTCGGCGTGGACTATTACGTGCCGAAATTCGATTCGATCATGTTGTCGTCAACGCTGCGCCCGTTGCTGACGTGAAATAAAATGCGGGGTGGGCACAAAAGACCTGCCCGCCCCGCATGGATGATTTTAGGAGATGGTAATGGGATTAGAAGAAACAAAATTCCTGGTGGTGGACGACTTTTCGACGATGCGGCGTATCGTGCGCAATCTTCTTAAGGAACTGGGATTCGTCAACGTACAGGAAGCCGAGGATGGTGTGGACGCGCTGAACAAGCTGCGCGGCGAGTCGTTCGATTTCGTCGTGTCCGACTGGAATATGCCGAACATGACCGGCATCGAATTGCTGCGCGCGATTCGCGCCGACGACGCGCTCAAGCATCTGCCGGTGCTGATGGTGACGGCAGAGGCGAAGAAGGAAAACATCATCGAAGCGGCAAAGGCAGGGGCTTCCGGCTATGTGGTGAAACCGTTCACTGCGGCGACACTGGACGAGAAGCTGAAGAAGATATTCGCAAACATGCAAAAGTGAGTGATGCCATGGCTACCAATACTGCAACCCAGGACTCAGACGATCTCGAAGCGCTGTTCGACAGCATCATTGCGGCGAACGCGGAAGAAGGCAAGCCGGCGGCAGTCGCGGCGGCCAATTCTCCCGTGGCGGCGGGCGGCGGCTCTCCGACCATGGTCATCAACCAGATCGGCCACATGGCGCGCGCCCTGCACGACACCCTGCGCGAACTGGGATTGAACAAGGAGATCGAAAAAGCGGCGGCGACCATTCCCGATGCGCGCGACCGGCTGAACTACGTGGCGACGTTGACGCAGCAAGCCGCAGAGCGCGTGCTGAACGCCACCGAGGCGGCACAGCCCATGGTCGAAAAACTGGGCGGCGAGGCGCAGCAACTGGCCAGGCGCTGGGACATGCTGTTCGAGAAAAAACTGGATGTGCAGCAGTTCAAGGATCTGGTTACCCAGACCCACGCCTACCTGCACGAGACACCGAAGCAGACCAAGACCACCCATGCCTACCTGACCGAAATCATGATGGCGCAGGATTTTCAGGATCTGACCGGGCAGGTCATCAAGAAGATCATCGAGCTGACGCAGAGCATGGAGCAGCAATTGCTGGCGCTGCTGCTGGAGAATGCGCCCGCATCGGTGAAAGCGGAGCTCAACGCCAGCCTGCTGAACGGTCCGGTGATCAACGCAAAAGGGCGCACGGATGTGGTGACCAGCCAGGATCAGGTGGACGATTTGCTGGAGAGCATGGGCTTTTAATCAGGATGAGTAAGTAGTCATTTGCGAGTGGTCAGTAAAATCCGGTTTGCCACTTGCCACTTTCTACTCACCACTATCTGGTTTTAGGAGAAAAGCATGAACGATTTCGTTGGCATGGAAGATCTGCTGCAGGACTTCTTGATGGAAGCCGGGGACATGCTGTCCGATGTGGACAGCAAATTGATGGAACTGGAGAAAAACCCGGGCGACGCTGCGCTGCTGAACGAGGTGTTCCGCGGTTTTCACACGATCAAGGGCGGCGCCGGGTTCCTCAATGCGAACGAACTGGTCACGCTCTGCCACCTCACGGAAAACCTGTTCGACAAGTTGCGCAACAACCAATTGACGCTGACCGCGGAATTGATGGACGTGATCTTTGCGGCCACCGCCGAAGTGCGCAAGATGTTCGGGGCGCTGCAGCAAAGCCTGCAACCTGCCGCCGCGCCGGAAGAGGTGCTGCAGGCACTGAAGGACGTGCTGGGCGGCAAGACGATTGCCGCGACCGCAAAGAGCCAGGCCAAGCCCGCAACGGCGGGCGCTGCACCCGCTGCACCGGCAGCATCGCCTGCGCCTGCCGCTCCGGCGGGGGCGGACAACGTGGACTGGAACGCGCTGTACAACGCGATCACGGGCGGTACCGATATCGTCAAGGAAGTCGGCGCCACGCGCGACGAGAAGAAGATCGCCGAGGCGATCAACGAGGAAGAGTCCACCAAGAAAGCCTTCGGCCGCCGCTCCACCGATGTGCCGGGTGCCACGGTGGGGCGCCGGGCGGGCGACGTTCCCGCTGCCGAAGCGAAGGAAACGACCATACGCGTCGATACCGACCGCCTGGATCAGGTGCTCAACCTGTCCGGCGAGATCGGATTGACCAAGAACCGCCTGACGCATTTGCGTTCGGACATCCTGCAGGGCCGCAACGATACCGACACCTTGCGCGAACTGGACCAATCCGTGAGCCAGCTGGATATGCTGGTGGTGAACCTGCAGAACGCCGTGATGAAGACGCGCATGCAGCCCATCGGCCGCCTGTTCAAGAAATACCCGCGCCTGGCGCGCGATCTGGCGCGTTCGCTGGGCAAGGATGTGGAACTGGTGCTGGCCGGCGAAGAAACCGAGATGGACAAGACCATGATCGAGGACTTGAACGACCCGCTGGTGCATCTGGTGCGCAACGCGGTGGATCACGGCGTGGAGACAGTGGAAGAGCGCCTGGCAGCAGGCAAGCCGGAAAAGAGCTTCGTCGAACTTTCCGCGCGCCAGGAAGGCGACCACATCCTCATCACCATTTCCGACGACGGCAAGGGCATGAGCCCGGAAATGATCCGCAACAAGGCAGTGGAAAAGGGACTCATTACCGCCGAGATGGCGAACACGCTGGACGAGACGCGCTGCCTGGAATTGATCCTGCTGCCCGGCTTTACCACCAAGAGCGAGATATCCAGCGTTTCCGGGCGCGGCGTCGGCATGGACGTGGTCAAGACCAACATCCAGAAACTGAACGGTACCGTCAACATCCATTCCGAAGTCGGCAAGGGGTCGACCTTCTCCATTTCGCTGCCGCTTACGCTGGCGATCCTGCCGGTGCTGGTGCTGCGGCTGGCCGACCAATCGTTTGCCGTGCCGTTATCCATGGTGCGCGAAATATTGCCCGTTACGCAGGAAGGGTTGCAAAAAATTTCCGGCAAGGCAACCATGGTCGTGCGCGGTGAAGTATTGCCGGTGCTGCCCCTGTCGCAACTGATCGGCTGGGGCAGCAGCGAGAACTCCGAAGTCGGGGTGCTCATGCAATTCGGCAACAACAGCTTCATCCTGACGGCCGACGGCTTCGTCGGACATGAAGACGTTGTCATCAAATCGTTGGATACATTCCGTCCCAAGGGCGTGGCAGGTGTGACCATGTCCAGCGAAGGCGACATTGTGCTGATCCTGGACATCAAAGAGTTGTTGAGCGGTGTAAACGGAACCTGAAATAAAGGCTGCGCCCACAAAAGAGACGACCACGAGCGTCTCGGTATCGCCATGAGGAGAGTTACCATGCGCAATCTAAAACTTTCGCAAAAGTTTGTGGTTCTGATCGTCCTGAGTTTGGCCGGTTTTATTGCGGCAAGCAGCGCTGCTTTTTGGGCGTTATCCGAGCTCAAGGTGAACGGCCCGCTGTACCAACGCATCGTGCAGGGCAAGGACCTGATCGCCGATATCCTGCCCCCACCCGAATACATCATCGAAACCTACCTGGTCGCAAACGAATTGCGCGATATCGCTTCAGCCGAACAGCGGGATAAATCCATCTCGCGGCTGGCGCAATTGCGCAAGGACTACGACGACAGGCATGCGTTCTGGCAGCAACAGCCCCTGGAAGAAAACATCAAAAAGGCGCTGCTCGCCGAGGCGCACGGATTCGCGCTGGACTTTTTCAAGACGCTGGACGAGCAATATCTGCCCGCCGTGCGGGCGGGCGACCGGGAACGGATGAAAGCCGCGATGCAGGAAATGCAGCCGGTCTACGAGAAGCACCGCCAGGTCATCGACCGGGTGGTAACCATGACCAATGAACGCAATTCGGCAGACGAGTCCAAAGGGCGATCGTTCATCCGGAAAGTGAACATGTTGTTGCTGACGGTTTCGCTACTGACCGCCTGCCTGATTATCGGGATTGCCGCCTATATCAGCCGCAGCGTGCAGCGCCAACTCGGCGGCGATCCGAAGGAAGTCTCGGCAGTGGTGAATGCCATGTCGGCAGGCGATTTTTCGCAGCAACCCGCGCGAGTCCCCGCGCCGGACAGCTTGTTGGCGGACGCATACCGGATGCAGGCCCAATTGCGCGACATGATCGCCGCAGTAAAAAACCGGGCCCACCAGGTCGGCGACATGGCGCACAGCCTGGCCACCTCCGCCAACCAGATCGCCGAGAACGTCAATCACGAGTCGGACGACGTATCCGGCATGGCCGCTTCCATCGAAGAACTGAGCGTTTCCACCACGCACATCAGCGATCAGGGCGCAAACGCCAGGCGCATCTCCGCCAACTCGCGCAGCAATGCGGAAGAAGGCGCGCAGGTGGTGAACAAGACCGTGGCCGGCCTGATGGAAACGGCGCACGAAATCGGGACGGCTTCGACCGAAGTATCGCGCCTGGGCGAAGATGCGTCGCACATCAGCGACGTGGTCAAGGTCATCAAGGAGATCGCCGACCAGACCAATCTGCTGGCGCTCAACGCCGCGATCGAGGCGGCACGCGCCGGCGAACAGGGGCGCGGCTTCGCCGTGGTGGCGGACGAAGTGCGCAAGCTGGCCGAACGCACCGCCAATGCCACCAACGAGATCAACCAGATGTCGAGCAAGATCGGCGAAGTGGTCGGCCATGCCCTCAGCGGCATGGACAAGGTGGTGAAAACCACACAGCAAGGGGTGGGCGATGCGGAATCCGCGCAAGCCTCGATCAAGAGCATCCAGTCCAATTTCAGCGAGGTGGTCGGGGTGATCGACGATATTGCGGCAGCGCTGGTGGAGCAGAATGCCGCGGCAACCGAGTTGGCCAAGAGCACCGAGCGTGTGTCGCAGATGTCGGAAGAGAATTCCGGGGCGGCGCAGGGCTTGCTGGCCCTGGCAAACGATCTGGAAGCCAAGGCGCGCGAAGTGCGTCAGGCAGTGGAAGTGTTCAAGGTTTGACGGGGGGCATGCTGCCAGTGTCGTGTTGGGGGTGCGATCTGTGCGTGCTTGCACGAGCGACGGGACGGCGCATTTCGGTTCGATAGGGGGAAGTCGTGTTTTGCGGAAAACTCAAGCAGGAATATCAGGCGGCCACACAGCGGTTGGCCGAGTCGGAGCACGCTAATGCCGCATTGCTCGACGAATTGACGCAACTGAAAAGCGAACGCGACGCCTTGCGCGCCGCAGAGGTTGCAGGGGCAACTTCCGTTGCGGTTGCCCGCGGGATATATGCCAACCTGCAGAATTTCGGCATCTCCTTTGTGGAAATGCAGCAGTCGCAAGTGTCGGCCGCCAATTCCCTGCGCGAAGAGAAAAGGAACGCGGTCGAGGCGGCCAACGTTTCGGTCAACAACCGCGAATCGGTGATGAAGATCGCCAGCAGCCTGGAGTCGCTTTCCGGCAATACCCAGCAGACCTCGCAGAACGTGAAGAACCTGACCGAGCGCGCGGCGCAGATCGGCAGCATCGTGCAGCTCATCAAGGAGATCGCCGACCAGACCAATCTGCTGGCGCTCAACGCCGCGATCGAGGCGGCGCGGGCAGGCGAGCAGGGTCGCGGTTTTGCGGTGGTGGCGGACGAGGTACGCAAACTGGCCGAGCGCACGGCCAAAGCCACCAGCGAGATATCCTCCATCGTCGTTGCCATCCAGGGCGAGACCGAGCGCACGCAGGCGCAGATGCACGATTGGGCGGCGAAGTCACGGGTGTTCAGCGGCGATGTCGGCAGCGTGATGGAAAACATGAAGCACGTGCTCGATCTTGCCCAGAACATGGAAGGCACGATCTCGGCGGCGGCGTTGCGCAGTTTCATCGAGGTGTCCAAGATCGACCATATCCTGTACAAATTCGAGATCTACAAAGTGTTCATGGGCATCTCGGAGCGTACGGCAGAGAGTTTTTCCTCCCACTCGGATTGCCGCCTGGGCAAATGGTATTCCACCGGCGAAGGCAGGGAGTGCTACTCGAAACTGGACGGCTATGCCGACGTGGCCAATCCGCACCAGGCCTTCCACCAGTACGGCAAGGATGCAGTGGCGGCTTTCCAGGCCGGGGAGCCGTTGCGCGGCATGGAACTGGTGGCGAAAATGGAGGCGGACAGCATGGAAGTGCTGGGCGCTCTGGAGCGCATCGCCGTGGCGGGAGAAGGAGATGCCAGCCTGCTCTGCCATTCCGCAAGCTAAAATGGCGGCATGAACGATGCCCGGCCCCGCGAATTCGAATTTACCGATCAGGACTTTCAGCGCATCCGCAAGCTGATCTACGAACGCGCCGGCATCTCGCTGGGCGAAAACAAGCAGGAACTGGTGTACAGCCGGCTGGCGCGCCGTCTGCGTGCCACCGGCAACCGGAATTTTTCCGCCTACCTGGATTATCTGCAACGCGGCGACGGCTCCGAGTGGGAGGCGTTCACCAACTCGCTCACCACCAATCTCACCTCGTTTTTTCGCGAGCCGCATCATTTTCCCCTGCTCGCCGAGCACCTGCGCAAACAGGATGCATCGCGCCCCATTGTCCTGTGGTGTTCCGCCTGCTCCACCGGCGAAGAGGCGTATTCGATGGCGATAACGGCGGTGGAAGCATTGGGAGCGCAGGATCGTGCGGTGCATATCATTGCATCCGACCTGGATACCAGGGTGCTGCAAACGGCGCGGGAAGGGCGTTACCGGGCGGATGCGGTGGCCAAATTGCCCGCGTCGCAGGTCGAGCGTTTTTTTCTGCGCTGCACCGGAGAACATGCGGGCTACATGCAGGCCAAGCCGGAGCTGCAGCGGATGATCGATTTCCGCTGCATCAACCTGCTGGACAGCGCGTGGCCGATTCATGCGCCGCTGGATGCGATTTTCTGCCGCAACGTGATGATCTATTTCGACAAGGAAACCCAGCTCTCCGTGCTCAGGAAGTTTGCACCGTTGTTGCGCGAGGACGGCCTGCTGTTCGCCGGGCATTCGGAGAATTTTTATCATGCCGGGGCGCTGTTCAAATTGCGCGGGCATACCGTTTACGAGCTGGCCGGACAGGCCAGGGGGCGGTGATGGGCGAAAAAATCATTTTTGTCGGCTCCTCCACTGGCGGCACCGAAGCGCTCAAGGTGTTCCTGTCCGCCTTGCCGGAAAGCACGCCGGCCATCCTGATTGCCCAGCATATGCCGGAATTGTTCACCCGGTCGTTTGCGGAACGGCTGGATCATTTGTGCACGATGCGGGTGAAAGAGGCGGAGCATCATGAAGACATCCTGGCCGGCCATGTTTATCTCGCCCCCGGCCATTCGCACCTGCTGCTGGAACGGGTCGCGGGGAAATATCGCACCGTGCTGAGCCGGGAACCCCCGGTAAACCGCCACCGCCCTTCGGTAGAAGTATTGTTCGGCGCTGCCGCAAAATGTCTGAAGGCCGACGCCATCGGGGTCATGCTCACCGGCATGGGCAAGGACGGCGCCACCGCGATGCTGGAGATGAAAAAAGCGGGCGCTTACAACTTTGCCCAGGACGAAGCCTCTTGCGTGGTTTTCGGCATGCCGCGCGAAGCCATCGCCATGGGCGCGGTGGATGAGGTAGTACCTTTGGCGAGAATGGCGGAGCGGGTGCTGGCAAGACTTTTACGTATCCCGTAAAAACTGATTATCTAGTTCGACACAATATAATTATCCAACCCAATTTTACTGCCCAGTCTGGGTTGTCTTTGAAAGTTTAGCGCGCAATATGCTGGATAAATTATTATTTGAATGTGCCGTTCAGGGATGGGGTAATTTATTTTCCAGTACGATCATCAACTATCTTTGGACATTTCTTGAACAGCGATGCCATAGGTAGGTAGCAGTTCTTTAAGATCGTTCAAACGGTTGATCGATAACTCTGAAAGAGTGTGGCCGGACGACAAGATCAAGGTTCCATCTTTGAGATTAACGTCTTCTGTCAGCAACATTCCTGGACGCAGTCTTAGCAGCGCAAGATGATGCACATTCAGTTTCCCGTTGCTATTGCGCGCTTTGCGATTCTCTTGGGTGATGGCCGCACCATGCGGAATTTTTGGTGGTTGATTCTCATTTCCAGACAGGCTTTCTAATTCAGTCTTGACAATCTCATAGGCCACCGGGGGGCGAAGGTGCAGGCGTTCAGACATGGCTTTCGCTAGCTTTTCCTCAACCACGGCGGGGATGACGGGCTTGACCAGAAAGCCGTTGATATCCAGCGCCAATGCTGTCCCGAGTATCTCTGTCTGGGAGAATGAGGTCAGCGCCACGATCCGTGTTTCCGGCTTGGCATGCGTCTTACCTGCCCTGATCAGTTGGACGAATCTCAAGCCGTTCATCCCCGGCATATTGATATCGGTGATGACCAGATCGAACAGGTTGGCTTCGAACAGCCTGATCGCTGCTTCCGCACTGTCTACGTCGATGGTATCGGGAAATCCTGAATCGTGCAGCACCCGCAGGATGATCCTGCGCGTGAAATCGTCATCCTCAACCACAAGAATCTTCAGCTTGCCTTCTTTCTGGCCGGATGGCGACAGCAAGTGTGCGGCTCTTTGGCTGTAGTTCGCCATGAAATCGCGAAACACCGTTTCGTTCATCGGCTTGGCGATGAAATACCCCTGTACGGTATCGCATCCCATGCTCTTCAGAGTATCCCAGTCCTGTTGGGTCTCCACGCCTTCCGCCACGCTCTTGACCTGCAATTTGTGCGCCATGTCGATGCTGGACTCGATCACGATACGCAATGCCTCATTGTCGGCACAGTCCTTCACGAAGGACTGGTCGATCTTCAATTCTCTGAAGGCGATGCGCGTGAGCTGCTGCATGCTGGAATATCCGGTCCCGTAATCGTCGATGGAAAGCGAGAACCCGTTCATGCACAAACGCGCCAGATTCTCCAATGCCGGGGCGACATTGGTCATGGCCGCCGACTCGGTGATTTCCAGCAGGATGTATTGCGCTTCGATTCCGGCCTTGTACACCACTTGGGCAACTTTGTTTGCCAAGGTGGCATCGTCCAATGAGGCCAGTGAGAGATTGACCGATATGCCCAGTTTGAAACCTTTATCGTGGAATGAACGGCATGCGGTCGCAGATTTTTCGAGAATGAGGAAGGTCAGGTTGTCGATGTTTCCGCTCTGTTCAAGCTGCTGGATGAAGGAATTGGGGCCGATCACCCCATGCTCGGGATGCACCCAGCGCGCGAGAGCCTCAGCTCCCACCAACTGTCCCGTTTTCAAATCCACTTTGGGCTGAAAGAACGGCTCGAACTGGTTCGCGCGTATCCCCTGCAATATCTCATCAAGGGTAAAGCTCCTTGCGGCAACAGGCTGCTGCCGCTTGATCTCCGCATCGCCGTATTTCGCCAGCAGTTCCTGAAGTTGCGTTGGCATGACGGGTTTCCCGATCGCGCCCAGCAGTTTGATACCGTACATGGTGGTCATTTTTGCAACGGACGCCAGCAATTTGCTGTCCTGCGCACTGGTGATGATGACGGCGACGTTATGGTTCTCCTGGCCCAGGTGCCGCAGGAACTCCATGCCATCCATTTCCGGCATATTCAAGTCGCACAGCGCGATGTCCACCGGACTGGGGCTTACCCCACGAATGATTTCGAGTGCCTGCTTGCCATTGCCAGCACCGATGACAGAAGTCGCCCCCAGCGAACGCAGCATGTTTGCCAGCATCTGGCGCTGGAAGTCATCGTCCTCGACAACCAGGAAATTGAGCTCATCGGTTTTCATCGGTCCTCCCCTAATTTTCCTGCTTTGGTTAGGAAAGCATCAAACTGTTTGATTGCTTCATCCAGTGACGCCTTTGCGGCTCTCGCCCCTTTCACATCTCCATCCCGTGCAGCTTGTTCGATGGCTGCACTTGCTGCAGCCAGATCCACGGCGCCGATCATGCGGCTGGATCCTTTCATGCGATGGGCGATGTCCTGCACATCCGTGCCACCTCGTTCCAGCATTTCAGACAACTTGCTGTGGTCAGTGCGAATATGCGACTGGAAATCTCTCAGCACCTGAATCTGCTCGGAACTATTCGGCACGACCATATTCAGTACGTCATAATCAATCGGGCCGCCTGTTTGTCCGGTGTCTGCCTCTTGCAGTGATGGTGCGGGTTGGTTTCCCGCCGATTCAGTGATCTCCAGCCACTTGGCCAGCATGTTTTTCAATTGCAACATATTGGTCGGCTTGACCAGCAACTCATCCATCCCGGCGGCGTTGCAATGTTCCGATTCCTCGGCAAGTGCGTTGGCTGTCCATGCAATGATCGGGATGCGGGGCAGCCTCTTTTCGGCTTCGATCTTGCGGATCGCCCGCGAGAGCGCGTAGCCATCCATCTCCGGCATGTGACAGTCGGTAATGACCAGCGCAAAGTGTCCTTCTTGCCACATCGAGAGTGCTACCCGTCCATTTTCCGCTGTTTCCGACTTCAGCCCGAGCAGCTTGATCTGGCGCGCCAGCAGATCGCGGTTGATCGGGTGGTCGTCTACCGCCAGCACCAGTGGCGCATTCGCATCGCCATGGAGCAAAGGGGAAACCTTCTTGTGTTCCACTGCCAGATTCTGGATTGGCTCCACTTCCCCCGCTGCGCCGGAAACCGGCAAGGTCAGCGTAATGCTGAAGACGGATCCTTTGCCCGGCTCACTTTCCAGTTCGACTTGCCCATCCATCAATTCCGCCAGGCGCCGGCAGATCGCCAGCCCCAGCCCGGTTCCGCCATACATGCGCGCGGTGTCGGCATTTTCCTGCCGGTAGCGCTGGAACAGGTGCTCCTGGACATCTTTGGCGATGCCGATGCCCGTGTCCTTGACGGAAAAACGTATTCTTTCGCCGCTATCGTGTTGTTCCAGCAGTTCGGCTCGCAGCTCGATTTCTCCGCTCTGCGTGAATTTGATCGCATTGCTGACGAAGTTGTTCAGCACTTGTGAAAGGCGCAGCGGGTCGACGATATGTGCCGAACTGATCCGCGTATCGACGTGTTGCCATAGCATCAGACTCTTGGCGCTGGCTACGCGCGAATAAGTATTGACGACATCCTGCAGCAGTTGGGTTATCGACGTGTCGCGCGGGGAAAGCTCCAGCTTGCCCTCTTCGATTTTGGACCAGTCCAGAATATCGCTGACAATGCGCAGCAGACTCCTGCCGGAATCCCACACCACATTCAATGTCGCATTCTGCTCGTTATCAAGGTGTGACATGGAAAGCAGTTCCAGCATGCCGAGCATGCCGGTGAGCGGGGTGCGTATCTCGTGGCTCATGGTGGCGAGAAACGAATCCTTGGCGCGGTTCGCAAGCTCAGCCTGCTCCTTGGCGGAGACAAGTTCCCGCTCGGCCTGCTTGCGTGCGGTGAGGTCGCGAACGATGCCGGTGAAGTGGCGCTGGCCGTTCAGGGTCATTTCGTTGACGGACAGATACATGGGGAAAGTGCTGCCGTCCTTGCGCCTGCCCACGACATCGCGTCCGATGTTGATGACGCGCGCCTCGCCGGTGGTGCAGTAACGCTTGAGGTAGCCGTCGTGCTCACTATGAAAAGGTTCGGGCATCAGCATTTTGACGTTATGCCCGATGACCTCGGCAGCGGCGTAGCCAAACAGACGTTCAGCGGCAGGATTTATCGTCCCGACGATCCCTTGCACGTCGATGCTGATGATGCCGTCCGCCACGGTATTGAATATCGTCTGGATGCGCGTGGAACTGTCGCGCAACGCTGCCTGTGCTGCGTACTCCCTGGTCACGTCGCGGAACACCAGCACCGCCCCGGTTACTTTGCCATCGCGGTTGCGGACGGGCGCACAGCTATCGGCGATGGGACGTTCGCTGCCGTCGCGCGCAACCAGCACTGTGTCGTTTGCCAAACCGTGGATAACGCCCTGCGCCAGAGTCGCAGCCACCGGGATAGGAGCGGGCTGGCGCGTTTCATGATTGATGATGTGAAAAATATCGGCCACCGGCTTGCCGGCTGCTTCCTGCTGGGACCAGCCGGTAAGCTGTTCGGCAACGGTGTTCAGCCGCAATACGCGCCCCTCGGCATCGGTAGTCATCACGCCGTCGCCGATGGATCTGAGCGTGACGGAGAGATTCTCTTCGCTTGCGCGCAGCCGTTCCTCCGCCGCCTTGCGTTCGGTGACATCGCGCGCGGTGGCGAACATGAGTCCGTTCGCATACGGCACGGAGGCCCACGATAGCAAACGCCACGAACCGTCCTTGTGCAGATAACGGTTCTCGAATTGCAGCACGCTCTTGCCGGCAACGACCTGCTTCTCTACCTCCCTGAGCGTGGCGGCGTGGTCATCCGGATGCACGAAGTCGAGGAACGGACGCGCCAGTATCTCCTCGGTACTCCAGCCCAGCGTCTGCGTGAATGCAGGGTTGACGCGTTTGAAGTAACCGTCCGCACTGGAGATACACAGCATGTCCAGCGAGAGTTCGAAGAAGCGATTGAAGTAATCTTCCGCTATCTTGCGCTCGGTGATGTCGCGCGTGATCTTCGAATACCCCTGCAATTCTCCCTTGTCGTTGTAGAGGGGGGTGATGACCACATGAGCCCAGAAGCGAGAGCCATCCTTGCGCACGCGCCAACCGTCGTCTTCGGCACGGCCTTGTTCGAGTGCACGCACAAGCTCAGCTTCCGGCTTGCCCGAAGCCACATCGTCGGGCGGCGAGAAAATGGAAAAATGCTGCCCGATGATTTCCCCGGCGGTGTAGCCCTTGAGCCGTTCGGCAGCCTGACTCCAGATCGTCACCCGACCGTTCACGTCGAGCATGAGGTTGGCGACATCCCGGACGCCGTCCACCAGCAGGCGGTAGCGCTCCTCGCTTGCGCGCAGGGTGGCGTTGTCCTTCTCGGATTGGGCAATCGTTTTTTTCAGGCGACCGTGAAAGGTGCTGAAGAGCACGCCCATGATGCAGAACAGGCCGATCGAGACGAGCGACATCGGCGTCTTGTCGCTGAACGTGAATTGCGGCGGGATGAAAAACCAGGTGGCAAGCGCAGCGCATATGAGGGTGGACAGCAGCCCGGGAATCAGTCCGCCGATCCAGGAACTGATGAAGACTGCGGGAAAGAAAAGAAGCCATACATACGGCTGGATGGTCGACCAGAACGTCCACTGCAAAGCGAATGCGATGATCGGCGGCAACATCGCCAGCAATGGGCGTAGCCAAATTCGATTCGAAACCTTCATATCGGCACCTTTAACAATGAATAGGCGGGGAGCCTTGTCGAATAGTGTGGAGGGGCAGAATTGATCTGCGCGGCGAAATTGAACTGTCTCCGTCGTTGGGATTTTCTAGATCGTATGCCGCAACAGGAGTTGTCCCGCAGGACAAGACTCTCTCGAAATACAACCAGGAAGCAATTGGTCAACATGCTTACCCCATTCTGTGGCGCCTACATTCTGAACTTATGAAAACAGCCATTACGGCCTCAGGCTAGCAGTTCTGAAACTATTTACATATAGGCAGAAGGATATAGACCGATACATATATCTTTTGCGGGAACCCTAGTCCGTAAAAGAATTATGGTTTCTTTGAGAGGTAGCGTTACTGTTGCTCGAATTGCCCAAGTTCTCAATCATGAAGTGTTACGACTGAGGCGAAGAAGTCCATAGGCCAGGCGGGAGGTTGATTGACGAACGAAGTTTGGTGCGCCTTTACGTTGGATAGGATTCTACTTCGGTGGAAGTAACAGACGCCACGGTTCTGTATCAAGCGCTGTGGCGATCTTTTCGATATTGCCCAGCGACACATTCCACACGCAACGTTCAACAGCCGAGATGTAGGTCCTGTCCAAGTCGCAACGGAAAGCCAATTCCTCCTGCGAAATCTCCATTTCACGACGAAGTTGCCGGATATTTGTGGCGAGCACCTCTCTTAGCGAGTTGGCTGGCTGGTTTTTACTGGTGCGAATGGTGCTTTTTGACATGCTGAGCAGAATCCGCCAATGTTGTGTTTGTTACCACGGAGTTTGCTTCTCTTTTGTGTGTGCGCTACAGTCTGAATACATAACGGTAAAGCCGACCAAAATGGTGTTTCCCAAAAACAATCGGGGCAAATGATGGATATGTTCAGGAAGGTACCCATGCGGAATTTTTTTGTGTTGTTGGGAATGATTGCCGCAATCGAAATGCTGTTCATGATGACGGTCAACGTGGCACTGGAAGAGGCTCATTATTCGAAGTGGGTTCGCGCCTTGGTAGATGCCGGAGTGCTGGCCGTTGTGTGCATCCCGCTTTTATTCAACTATCAGCTCAGACCGCTACAGATGGCGTATCGCGACCATCTGACCGGACTGCCGAGCCGTCTGCTATTCCATGATCGGTTGGCACAGGCATTGGTTGTTGCCAGGAGGGAAAAGAAAAACTGTGCAGTGATCTACCTGGATCTTGACCGATTCAAACCGGTTAATGATACCTACGGACATCGCATCGGCGATGTCGTTCTCAATCAAGTTGCCGAACGTATTTGTGGCTGCGTGCGGGAAAGCGATACGGTGGCGCGCATCGGCGGCGACGAATTCACCGTGCTGCTTACGTCAATTGCGGAAGCCACCGTCGCCGAGAGAGTTGTGCGCAAGATCGTGGTTGAACTTACCAGGCCGTTCGAGGTGAGTGGCAGGCATATCGGACTCGGGGTCAGTGCGGGTATCGCTCTTTACCCGGACCACGGACAGGATGGCATTGCGCTGCTGGATGCGGCAGACGATGCGATGTATTGCGCGAAAGTGAGTAATGATGCGGATTATTGTTTCGCTTCGCGGAATACCCGGACGTAATAAATCAGTTACCCAAAATACCCCCGATTTCCCCCCTTATTCTCTGGCTTAGCCTTTTCTTGCTCACCGATAATCGCCATGTACAAAGGACTCAGTCATGGCCGAACAAGACAGCGATCTGGAAAAAACGGAATCGCCCTCGCAGCGGCGCCTGGATCAGGCGCGCGAGGAAGGGCAAGTCGCGCGTTCGCGCGAGCTTTCCACGTTTGCGGTGATGATGGCAGGCGGAGCCGGCATCTGGATGATGGGTTCGATGCTGGGGCGTCAACTCATCACTCTGATCCGCGAGGGACTCACGCTGGACAGCGGCCTGGCCTTTCATTCCGAACTGCTGCTGCCGCGACTGCACGAACTGAGCGAGGCGACGCTGCTGGCCTTCTTGCCGCTGCTGGGCTTGCTGCTGCTGGTCGCCATGTTCTCGCCGTTGCTGCTGAACGGCTGGCTGTTCACGCTCAAGCCGCTGCAACCCAATTTCGACAAGCTCAACCCGCTTACCGGCATCGGCCGCATGTTCTCTACCAACAGCCTGATGGAACTGGCCAAGGCCATCGCCAAATCGGTGGTGGTGGGCGGCGTCGGCGCCTGGGTGGTGTGGCACAACCGCGAAGCCGTGCTGCAACTGGTGAGCGAACCCATTGCGTTCGCCATTCCGCATCTGGGCAGCCTGGTGTGGGGCAGTTTCGCCGCCATCATGGGCGGTATGCTGCTGATCGTGGCGGTGGACGTACCGTTCCAGTTGTGGGAACACAACAAGAAACTGAAGATGACCAAAGAGGAAGTGCGCCAGGAATCCAAGGAGACCGAGGGCGACCCGCAGGTCAAGGCGCGCGTGCGCAGCATGCAGCGCGAGATGGCGCGCCGCCGCATGATGGCCGAGATACCGACCGCCGACGTGGTGGTGACCAACCCGACGCACTATGCCGTGGCGCTCAAATACAGCGAAAACCGGATGCGCGCGCCCGTCGTGGTGGCCAAGGGCTCGCATTTGCTGGCGGCGAAGATCAGGGAAATCGCCAGCGAACACAACGTGCCCATCCTCGAAGCGCCACCGCTGGCGCGGGCACTGCACAAGCATTGCGACCTCGGCCACGCCATCCCCGAGGCGCTGTTCAACGCCGTGGCCGAAGTGCTGGCCTACGTCTACCAGTTGCGCCGCTACCGGAAGCTCGGCGGCGAGTTTCCGCAGGAGCCGCACGAACTGCCGGTGCCGAAGGAGCTCGATCCTGCCAATGTTGCGGCAAGTTAATTGAACACGGGTTGCCCAATAGTGCTGAACCGGTTCCTTCCCCCTTGCAGGGGGAAGGTTAGGATGGGGGTAGAGTTGTGGAACGGCAGCGTATCTACCCCCTCCCCAACTCCCCCTGCAAGGGGGAGGGGATATTGCGTCCAAGAATGAAAGACGAGTTTCATCCGGGGCAGTTTTTGTCGGGTGGGTACGTCCGGCACAAGTTTGTCTTGCCTGCGTAGCGGTGTAGACAGTTCCTGACACTGCTGAATTACCGCGGAAATCCCCCTCTATTCCCCCCATCGGTTTGCCGTCCGTTCCCGATAATACGCACAAGAGAAGCAGTCTGTGCGGACTGCAGGAATCGACCCGGGGAGTGCGGAAATGTTTGAAATGCTGAAGGTGGCGATGTTGCGCGGCGGGGTGCGCGGTCTGGCCGGTCCGTTCCTGATCGTGATGATCCTGGCGATGATGGTGCTGCCGCTGCCGCCGTTCCTGCTCGACATCCTGTTCACCTTCAACATCGCGCTGGCCATCATGGTGCTGCTGGTGGCGATGAACACCACCAGGCCGCTCGATTTCGCCGTATTCCCCACCGTGCTGCTGATCACCACACTGCTGCGCCTGTCGCTCAACGTCGCTTCCACCCGCGTGGTGCTGCTGTACGGCCATACCGGCCCGGACGCGGCCGGCAAGGTGATCGAGTCGTTCGGCCATTTCCTGGTCGGCGGCAACTACGCCGTCGGCATCGTGGTGTTCGTGATCCTGGTGGTCATCAACTTCGTGGTCATCACCAAGGGCGCCGGGCGTATCGCCGAAGTCGGCGCGCGCTTCACCCTGGATGCGATGCCGGGCAAGCAGATGGCCATCGACGCCGACCTGAACGCCGGCCTGATCGGCGAAGACGTGGCGCGCAAACGCCGCGCCGAGATCGCGCAGGAAGCGGACTTCTACGGCGCGATGGACGGCGCCTCCAAATTCGTGCGCGGCGACGCCGTGGCCGGCATCATCATCATGCTGATCAACATCATCGGCGGCCTGGTGGTCGGGGTGCTGCAGCACAACCTCGATATCGCCACGGCGGCCACAAATTACACCCTGCTCACCATCGGCGACGGCCTGGTGGCGCAGATTCCAGCGCTGGTGATCTCCACCGCCGCCGGCATGGTGGTGAGCCGCGTCGCCAGCGAAGACAACATCGGCCAGCAACTGGCCAAGCAATTGGTCTCCAGCCCGCAAGTCCTCATCCTCACCGCCGCCATCATCGGCATGCTGGGCATGATTCCCGGCATGCCGCATTTTGCCTTCCTGTTGTTGGCGGGCGCGCTGGGCTGGTTTGCCTATTACCTGCTGCAGCGCACCCGGCAGGAAGAGGAGCAGGCGGCGGCGGCCGAAGCTCCGGTGGCGGCCCCGAGCACGGAAGCGCCGGAGGCGAGCTGGGAAGACGTGGCGCAGGTCGACGTGCTGGGACTGGAAGTCGGCTACCGCCTGATCGCGCTGGTGGACAAGGCGCAGGACGGCGATCTGCTGCGCCGCATCAAGGGCATCCGCAAGAAATTCACGCAGGACATGGGCTTTTTGCCGCCCGCCGTGCATATCCGCGACAATCTCGACCTCAGGCCCAACGGCTACCGCATCACGCTGAAAGGCGCCGAGATCGGCAGCGGCGAAGCGTTTCCCAATTTATTCCTGGCCATCAATCCCGGCAACGTGACCGGCGTATTGCCTGGCACCCCGACCCGGGACCCGGCGTTCGGACTGCCCGCCGTCTGGGTGGATGCCGCGGTGCGCGAACAGGCGCAAGCCATGGGTTATACGGTGGTCGATGCGGGCACCGTGGTGGCCACGCACATGAGCCACCTCATCCACACCCATGCCGCCGAGTTGCTGGGACGCCAGGAAGTGCAGCAACTGCTCGACCACCTCGGCAAGATCGCGCCCAAACTGACCGAAGACCTGGTGCCCAAGTTGCTTTCGCTGGCCACGGTGCAGAAGGTGATGCAGAACCTGCTCGACGAGGGCATGCACATCCGCGACATGCGCACCATCCTCGAGACGCTGGCAGAACATGCGCCGCATACGCAGGACACCAACGTGCTGACCGGGCTGGTGCGCATTGCGCTGGGCGCCGCCATCGTGCAGCAGTTCTACCCGTCGGCGCAGGAGTTGCAAGTCATCGGCATGGACAAGGAACTCGAATACGTGCTGGCGCAGGCGTTGCAGGCGGGCGGCTCGGCCATCGAACCGAACCTCGCCAATACCCTGTTGCGCGAAGCGCGCAGCGCCACCCAGACGCAGGAGCAGATGGGCCTGCCCACGGTGCTGCTGGTGCCGGGACATATCCGCGACTTGCTGGCGCGCTTCCTCAAGCGCTCGCTGCCGCAGCTCAAAGTGATTTCGCAGGAAGAAGTACCGGGCTTCAAGACGGTACGGTTTACATCCATGGTAGGGGGTAGAGCATGAACGCCAGAAAATTTATTGCAGCCAGTTCGCGCGACGCGCTGAAGCTGGTACGTGTCGAACTCGGCGACGATGCCGTGATCCTGTCCAACCGCAAGGTGGCGGAAGGCGTGGAGATCGTGGCGGTGGCCGGGGCCGAATTGGCGCACTTGAGCGAGACGCGGGTGGGCGGAGCGGGTGCTGCCGCGCCGCGCGGAAACCGGCCTGCGGAAGAGCTGAAGGGAAGAGCCGACCGGCAGGCGGAGCGTCCCGGCAAGCTCAGCGCGCAAGGGGCGACGCAGGCGGCGACCCTGGGCGCCAGGGTGCTGGAAGCCAGCGCCGTGCGCGAGGGCAGGGATACCAGTGCCGAACAGCAAACGCTGCTGTCCGAGATCAAGACCATGCGCAACCTGATGCAGGAGCAGATGGCGCGCCTGTCCTGGTCGGACATGCAGCAACGCGACCCGGTGCGCGGCGGATTGCTGCGCGACATGCTCAACGTCGGCTTCAGCCCGCTGCTGTCGCGCCAGTTGCTGGAAAAAATCCCCCCCGACGGCGGACTCGATTGGCTGCGCCGCATTCTCGGCCACAACCTGCGCGTGGCGACCGTGCAGGAAGACGTGGTGGCGCGCGGCGGCGTGTATGCGCTGGTCGGCCCCACCGGCGTCGGCAAGACCACCACCACCGCCAAGCTGGCGGCGCGTGCCGTGGTGCGCTACGGCGCGGACAAGGTGGCGCTGGTCACCACCGACAGCTATCGTATCGGGGCGCACGAGCAACTGAAGATTTACGGCAAGATCCTCGGCGTCTCGGTGCATGCGGTGCGCGACACCGAAGATTTGAAACTCACGCTGTCCGGCCTCAAGCACAAGCATCTGGTCATCATCGACACCATGGGCGTCGGCCAGCGCGACAGCCGCGTGGCGGAGCAGGCGCAGATGTTCGATACGGTGGGCGTGCAGCGCCTGCTGCTGCTGAACGCCACCAGCTCCGGCGGCACGCTGGACGACGTGGTCAAGATGTACGGCGGCACCGGTGTGATCGGCTGCATCCCGACCAAACTGGACGAGGCGGTGACGCTGGGCACGGTGCTGGACGTGGTGGTGCGCCACAAGCTGACCATGCACTATGTTGCCAGCGGCCAGCGCGTGCCGGAAGATTTGCACGAAGTGAACCTGGAGTACCTGCTGCATCGCGTGTTCAAGGATGTGGCCAAGGGCAGTGCGGCGTTTGCCATGCAGGAGGCGGAATTGCCGGTGTTCATGGCCGGTCAGGGCGGCGCCCTGAAGCTGGCGGGAGGCCAATATGCGCTCTAACATCCCCGATCAGGCGGCCGGGCTGCGCCGCTTGCTGGCGCGCACCAGTTCGCGCGTGGTGACGGTGATCGGCGCGCGCGACGGATTGGGAGCGACCAGCATCGTGGTGAACCTGGCGGCCGTGCTGGGGAGTGCCGGCAAGGACGTGCTGGTGCTGGACGAGAACCTGTCGCAGGATAACGTGGCCAACACGCTGGCGCTGAAATCGCGCTACGACCTGCTCAACGTGGTGCGAGGCGACAAGACCTGGCAGGACGTGACGCTGCAAGGTTCGCATGGCGTGCATGTGCTGCCGGTGGCGCGCGCGATGCAGAATCTGCCGAAACTGGACGAGGCGCAGCGCGAACGCCTGCTGGAGTCGTTGAGCGCGGCCGCGAAAGACATGGAAGTGGTGCTGGTCGATGCGGCGCGGGACGGGCATTCCGTCTGCGCCAGCCTGTCCGGCGACGAGCCCCTGCTGCTGGTACTGAATGCCACTGCCAGCGGCATCACCGAAAGTTATGCCTTGCTCAAGCAGATGGCGATGCATAATGGCAGGCAGGCGTTCGATATCGTGGTCAACAAGGTCGGTAGCGAACGCGAGGCGCTGGCGGTGTTCGACAATATGGCGCAGGTCGCCCGGCGGCATTTGCAGGTGCGCCTGGAATATTTGGGCTACATTCCAGTTGATGAAAAGCTCAAACGTGCGACACAATTATGCCGCCCGGTGATCGAAGCGTTTCCGGCGGCGCCGTCGTCCTATGCCATGCGCGAGATTGCCCAGGGGTTATTGCGCGCCCCGCGGACGACGGAAGAAGGGCATGATGCGCTGGGCAGCGTGATGCAACGCCTGATGCGCCAAGCGCGCCCGGCGAACAACCGAATGGCGACGACCACATGAGAATCGCCAGCAACCTGAAGACGAAGGCCATGTATACGCCGAACGGATTGAGCGACAAGGAAGAATGTCTGAAGGAATATGCGCATCTGGTGAAGCGTATTGCGCATCACATGATGCTCAAACTTCCCGGCAGCGTCGAAGTGGACGACCTCATCCAGGCGGGGATGATGGGTCTGCTCGATGCCGCCGGCCGTTACGACGAGCTGCGCGGCGCGCAGTTCGAGACCTATGCCGCGCAGCGCATACGCGGCGCGATGCTGGACGAATTGCGCGGTGCCGACTGGCTGCCGCGCAGCATGCGCCGCGACATGCGCCGCATCGAAACGGCGGTCAGCCGTCTGCAGCAGAAACTGGGAAAAGCGCCGAGCGAGAGCGAAATTGCGCGGGAGTTGGGCGTATCGCTGCCCGAGTACCAGCAGATGCTGCAGGAATCGCGCGGCGCGCAGTTGCTGTATTACGAGGATTTTCACGGCGAAGAAGACGGCGACTTCTTCGACCGCTTCGAGTTCGATAGCGACAGCAATCCGCTGGAACTGTTGCAGGACGAACGCTTTCGCGAGGCGCTGATCCACTCCATCGAACGTTTGCCGGAACGCGAAAGGCAGTTGATGGGCATGCACTACGAGCAGGACATGAATTTGCGCGAGATCGGCGAAGTAATGGGGGTTTCCGAATCGCGCGTGTGCCAGCTGCATACCCAGGCCGTGGCGCGTTTGCGCGCCTCCATGAAAGGGTATTGATGGACAAACTCAGCCTGTTCGGCGTGATTGTTGCCGTCACCGGACGCCCGTTATCGATACGCAGAGACTGGCATACCAGATCACGGCCTGGGGCAGCGTGGCGCGCAAGGACGGCATCCTGGCGCTGGAAGGCCAGCTCAGGAACATCGACGATCCGTTCACCGTCAAAGGCGTGCAACTGCTGGTGGACGGCAACAGCGCGGAAAAAATCCGCGAGATCATGGATGTCGACCTGCAGAGTTACGAGACCCTGCGCTGGCAGGCGGCACGCGTGTGGGAATCGGCGGCGGGATACGCACCGACCATCGGCATTCTCGGCGCCGTGCTGGGCCTGGTGCACGTGATGCAGAGCCTGGCCGAACCGGCCAAATTGGGCGCCGGCATTGCGGTTGCCTTCATCGCCACCATCTACGGCGTCGGCTCCGCCAACCTGCTGTTCCTGCCCATCGCGGGCAAGCTGAAGATCATCATTGCGCAGGAGGTGAACAAGCGCGAGATGCTGATCGACGGCCTGTGCATGATCGCCAACGCCGAAAACCCGCGCTTCATCGAAAACAAACTCAAAGGCTACATGCCGTCCTGAAATGGCGCGCCGTCCGAAAAGACCCGAGCACGACAATCACGAGCGCTGGATGGTCTCCTACGCCGACTTCATCACCCTGCTGTTCGCGTTCTTCGTGGTGATGTACGGCATCTCCTCGGTGAACGAGGGCAAATACAAAGTCTTCGGCGCGGCCATCAACAAGGCATTCGGCACCAAATCAAGCGCAACGGAAGGCGGCGCGGTCCGCCTGACCGAAGAGGAAATCTACTTCAAATCGCTGGTCGACCGGCGCGACGCGCGCCTGGCGGAGCTGCAACGCAAGCAGAACGAACGCATGCAGAATCTCGCCAGGAACCTCAACGAATCCATGGCAAGCTTCGTCAAGAGCGGGCAAATGAACGTTTCCCAAACCGGCCGCGGCGTGGAACTGGAAATCAATGCCAGCGCGTTGTTCAATCAGGGCGAAGCGGACATCCAGCCGGAAGCGAAAAAGACGCTGGCCGATGCAGCCAAAGTGCTGGCGGACAATGAATTCGCCATCGAAGTGGAAGGACACACCGACAACGTTCCCATCGGCACCGTAAAATTCCCTTCCAACTGGGAACTGTCCTCGGCGCGCGCCAGCAGCGTGGTGCGTCTGTTCATCGATCAGGGCATTGCCGCCAAACGGCTGAAAGCAGTCGGCTCCGCGGACAACCACCCCGTGCTGGCGAACGATACCCCCGAAGGTCGCGCCCGCAACCGGCGTGTGACCATCACCGTGCTGAATCCGGAACCGGAAGCGGAACCGGCGCCGCAACCTTCTTCAGGGCAGGAATAACTGAAGCGACAACTCAGACGCTGCCCAGCGTGCGGCTCGCGCTGGGCTGGTTGGGTTGGCCGTCGGCGCCGTACAGGCCGGCGGTGCTTTGGACGGCGCCGTAGAGCACGCCGAGCGCTTGCTGGTTGTAGCGCAGTTTGATCTGGATCAGTTCGCCGTTGGTCTGGTTGAGGCGTTGCACTTGGGCCGCCAGTTGGCGTGCTTCGTGCCAGGTCGGCAATCCTTGCGGGGCGTTCTTTTTCAGCCATTCCGCCATGTCGCGGGTTCCTTCCGGCAGGAAGCGCCGGCGTGCGGCCGAAAGCGTGGCGACCTTGTTGGCGAGTTGTATCTTGGCATCGGCCAGCGACAGCAGTTCTTCGGTGTGCTGGCCGAGCAGGGTGCGTTGCTCGTCTTCAAGCAAAACGACGAATGCCTTCAAGGTTGCGCATTCGTCGTTCAGGTTGGACAGAAAGTCTGTCGCGGAGGCGGGCGATGGTTTTGCGGTCAATGCTGGCTCGCAGTGATCAGGTCTTGCACGGTGTCGATCAGGCGATCGGCCACCACGCCCGCGTTGACCTGAAAGCGCCCGTCGCTGATGGCCTGCTTGATCTCGGCGACCTTTTGCACATCCACCAGCGGCGTATTGGCAATGCTGCCTTCCATGCTGCGCAACTGCGCAGTGCTGGTACCCAGATGCACGCTGGTTCCGCTGGTTTCGCCGGCCGGGGTTTTGTTGCCTGTTGCTCGCGCAGCGGCGGCGCGCGAACCCGTTTCGCCGACTTGGGCGGGTAACGGTTTGCTGGTTTTTTCGATCTTCATTGGGTATTCCCCTTTACACTGACTCGGTCAATTACTTCATCGGCAGCCGGTCTGGAAACTTTAGGGTGCATAGATTGCTGGCGCGCATTATATCCGCATCAGGGGCGCACTTCCACGCTGCCGTCCGCCCTTGCCGTGCCGGAGATCACCTGGCCGGAAGCCATGCGCACTTGTACTTTCTGCCCTGCCGCGCCGTTATTGAGCGCTTGTCCTGCCGAACGGACGGAGAAGCCTTTGCTCTGCACGCGCACCTCCGTCGTTTGCCCTTGAGTCACGACGTAGGGCGCGCGCAGCATGTCCTGGCGCAACGCCTGCCCGGCGCCAATGCCGAACTTGAGTGTCTTGCCGACGGCTTGAGCCGGATCGGTGAGCAAGCCGGGCTGTCCCAGTTCGCCGCTCTGCAGGCTGAAATCGTCCGCGCTCAATACCGTGTTCTGTGCCAGCGGGCGGTTTGAGACCAGCAACGTTGCGTTGACGCGGACGGTTGCTTGCAGGAAGACGGACCAGACCGGTTGCCGGTTGCAGCGCACGCCGACACTGGTCTTGCCGATCAGTTGTGCCCCGGCGGGGAGGAATGCTTCCAGTGCGCCGCAAGCGCGCAGCACCGTGCGCGGGTCGATATCGCCGACCTGGAGGCTGACTTTGCCGGGCAGCGATTGAGTTTGCTCCTGCAGATAAGCAAGTGCGGTCGCGCGTATTGTTGCGTGATCTTGTTGTGCTGCTGCGTGTGCCGGCGAAATCCCGGAATGCAGCAGGACGAGCAGCGCTAAGCACAGGTTTTTCATGGTCATATTGTGGAACCGGGCGGGAATTTTTAAAGCGCGAAATACAACGGGTTTCCAGCCTTATTCGTCGGATAGCGGGAGACTTGCGGTGATTAGTATGCAAGTCGTGAAGTAGACCGAACAGGCGGGAGAACGAGATGAGCAGCAGGATAGACGATATGTTTCGCTTGCACCAGACGGCGCTGAATCTGCGCGCTGCGCGGCAGGAATTGATCGCGTCGAACATTGCCAATGCCGATACGCCAAACTACAAAGCCAGGGACATCGATTTCGCCAGCGCCCTGCAAGGCGCGCTGCAGGGCAGCGGCGACAAGTTGACGGTGGCAGCGACCGCGCCGGGTCATCTGGCCGGGGCGGCGGGGGAAAGCGTGATGGGTGCACCGGTGATGTATCGCAAGCCGTTGCAGCCCAGTGCGGACGGGAATACGGTTGAAATGGATGTGGAGCGGGCGCAATTTGCCGACAACGCGTTGCGTTACGAGGCCAGCCTGCGATTTGTCAGCGAAAAGGCCAAGGATGTGCTGGCCGCATTGCAAGGGTGAATTGAAAATTGGTTTCTCGTTTGCCCTTTCTCCCGCCAGCGGGGGAAAGATGGATAGAGGGTCGCGAGAGAAGCGCAAGCTTGAAGGTTCATAGAATAGCGGTATGGAGGTTCGATCATGTCCCTGTTTAACATATTCAACATCGCCGGTTCCGCCATGACGGCACAGTCGCAGCGGCTCAATGTCGTGGCGAGCAACCTGGCCAACGTCGATAGCACGACCGGGCCGGACGGCAAGCCTTACCATGCCAAGCAAGTGGTATTCAGCACGACGCCGGTTCCGGGGCAGGTGGGGGAGGGCGTCAAGGTCTCGGCCGTGGTGGAAGACACCGCGCCGATGAAAGTGGTGTACGACCCCAAGCATCCCATGGCCAACGAGCAGGGTTACGTGACCCTGCCCAACGTGAATCCGGTGGACGAAATGGTGAACATGATCTCGGCCTCGCGGTCTTACCAAAATAATGTGGACGTGATGAACACGTCCAAGACCCTGCTGCTCAAAACACTGACCATCGGACAATAAGGGAGATTAGGCCATGACCACAGTACAAAGCACGACTTCTTCCGCTGCCGCCGCGAGTGCGGCCTCGACCGCATCGCAAATGGCGGCCACGCAGGATCGTTTCCTGGCGTTGCTGGTGGCGCAGATGAAGAACCAGGATCCGCTCAACCCGATGGACAACGCGCAAGTCACCTCGCAGATGGCGCAGCTTTCCACTGTCAGCGGCATCGACAAATTGAATTCCACCGTGCAGGCGTTGAGCGACAGCATGACGGCGGCGCAATCGCTGCAGGCGGCTTCCATGATCGGCCATGCGGCGCTGGTTCCCGGCTCGGAGATCGCGCTGCTGAGCGGCCAGTCCGATGCGGCGCTGCAACTGGCGCAGCCGGCCGACAAGGTCACGGTGACGATTACGGATTCGAAGGGCAACGTCGTGCGCACGCTGGAACTGGGGGCTCAGGACGCCGGGGTCATCGGCTTCCAGTGGGATGGCACCGACAGTACCGGCGCACCGCTGGCAGACGGGAAATACACGTTCAGCGCGACGGCAGTGTTGGGCGGCAAGAGCAGCACCCCGACCACCTTGTCTTACGGGATTGTGAACAGCGTGTCGTTGACTTCCGCGGGAGCCATGTTGAACATGGGTTCTCTCGGGGAAGTGGGGCTGGGTGAAGTCCTGCAGATTCTGTGATGGGCGTCGCGCCAAGGGCGTGTGATCGATTTTAAGAGGAGGTTGTCATGGGTTTCCAACAAGGTTTGAGCGGTCTGAATGCAGCAGCCAAGAGTCTGGATGTGATCGGCAACAACATTGCCAACGCCAGCACCGTGGGTTTCAAGCAATCGCAGGCGCAATTCGCCGATGTTTATGCGAGTTCGCTGGCCGGTTCGGGTACCGGGCAGGCGGGTATCGGCGTGCGCGTGGGGACGGTGGCGCAGCAATTCACCCAGGGCAATATCACCACCACCAACAACTCGCTGGATATGGCGGTGAGCGGCAGCGGATTCTTCCGGCTGAGCAATAACGGCTCGATCACGTTCACGCGCAACGGCCAGTTCCAGTTGGACAGGAACGGCTATATCGTCAACAACCAGGGCTATCGCCTGACGGGGTTCCTGCCCAATGCGGCGGGGGTGATCGTGGCGACCGCACCGGCCGACATCCAGATCTCCACGGCCGACCTGTTGCCCAACGCGACCACGGCGATTACCGCCGGACTCAACCTGAACGCGAATTCGGCAACCATTCCGGCGGTGCCCGCATTCGATCCGACCAACGCGGCGACCTTCAACAATTCCACTTCGGCGACGGTTTACGACAGCCTGGGCGGCAGCCATGTGGCCTCGCTGTATTTCGCCAAGACCGGCACCAATGCATGGAACGCCTACCTGACGGTGGACGGCGTCAACACGCAGGCGGCCAATGCCCCGTTGACGGCAATGACCTTCAATACCAACGGCACGCTGGCGACACCCGCGGCGGCGGTGACCTCGACAGCGTTCACGCCGGCAGGCGCTGCCGCGCAGACGTTGACCATCGACTTCGCCAGCACCTCGCAGTTCGGCACCACCTTCGGCGTGAACTCGCTGAGCCAGGACGGATTCACCTCCGGGCATATGACCGGTTTCAGCACGGGTGCCGACGGCATCATCTCCGGCCGTTATTCCAACGGTCAGACCCGGACGCTGGGGCAGGTGGTGTTGGCCAATTTCAGCAACGCACAAGGCCTGCAGCCCCTGGGTGGCAACCAATGGGCGGAGACGTCGACTTCGGGCACGCCGCTGGTGGGTGCGCCGGGATCGGCCAGCCTGGGCGTGCTGCAGACTTCGGCGGTGGAGGATTCCAACGTCGACCTGACGGCCGAACTGGTCAACATGATCACCGCGCAGCGCGTGTATCAGGCCAATGCGCAGACGGTGAAGACGCAGGACCAGGTGCTGCAGACCATCGTCAACTTGCGATAAATAATTTGCTGCGAATGAATTCGCATCTGGGAGGGTGATATGGACAGGCTGATTTACACCGCGATGACCGGCGCTTCGCACACGCTGCAGCAGCAGGCGTCGGTGTCGCAGAATCTGGCCAATACCAATACGCCGGGTTTTCGCGCCACCATCGATGCTTTTCGCAGCGTGCCGCTGAACGGGGAGGGGTTGCCCACACGCTCTTTCGTGGTCGACTCGACGGCGGGGACCGATTTTTCGCCGGGCGTGATGCAATCCACCGGACGCGAACTGGATGTGGCCGTCGATGGCAAAGGCTGGATTGCCGTCGAGGATGCCAGCGGCAAGGAAGCCTATACCCGCAACGGCGCGCTTCAGGTATTGCCCAGCGGCATCCTGCAGACGAGCGGCGGGCTGAACGTGGTCGGCGATGCCGGTCCGATCACGATTCCGCCCGACACGCAGGTGAGCATTGCCAAGGACGGCACCATCTCGACCGTGCCCAGCACCAGCCAGAAAAACAGCGTGGTGGTGGTCGGGCGCCTCAAGCTGGTCAATCCGCCGGAGAACCAGTTGGTGCGCGGCGAAGATGCATTGTTCCGCACCAAAGACGGCAACGCTGCCGATGCCGATGCGAATGTGACGGTCGTGGCGGGCAGCCTGGAAAGCAGCAACGTGAACACCGTGGAGGCGATGGTCAACATGATCACGCTGGCACGCCAGTTCGACATGCAGATGAAGATGCTGCAAACGGCGGACAACAACGCCAGGCAGGCCGCCAGCCTGCTCAGCATTGGCGGTTAACTAAAAGGATACTTGTCATGATACGTTCCCTGTGGATATCGAAGACCGGCCTGGAAGCGCAACAGACGCAGATGGACGTGATCTCCAACAACCTGGCCAACGTCAGCACCACCGGTTTCAAACGCTCGCGCGCGGTGTTCGAGGACTTGCTGTACCAGAACCTGCGCCAGCCCGGCGCGCAGTCGTCGCAACAGACGCAAGTGCCTTCCGGCTTGCAGATCGGCACCGGCGTGCGTCCCATTGCGGCCGAGCGCATTCACACCCAGGGCAACCTGCAACAGACCAGCAACCTGCTGGATGTGGCGATCCAGGGCGATGGCTTCTTCCAGGTATTGATGCCGGACGGAACGACGGCTTATACCCGCGACGGCTCTTTCCAGCGCGACAGCCAGGGACAGATCGTCACGGCCAACGGCTTCGTGGTGCAACCGGCGATCACGATTCCCGCCAACGCCACCACCGTCACCATCGGTCAGGACGGCGTGGTCACGGTCACGCAGCCGGGAGTGGCGGCACCGGTGCAGGTCGGCAGCCTGCAACTGGCGACGTTCATCAACGCGTCCGGACTGGAAAGCAAAGGCCAGAACCTGTACCTGGAGACCGCCGCGTCCGGCACGCCCAGCACCAACGTGCCGGGCACCAACGGCGCGGGAACATTGAGCCAGGGGTACGTCGAGACATCCAACGTGAACGTGGTGGAAGAGCTGGTGAACATGATCCAGGCGCAGCGCGCATACGAGATCAATTCCAAGGCGATCTCCACCTCGGACCAGATGCTGCAGAAATTGTCGCAGATGTGAGGTGCATCATGGGTAAGGCGATCAATGTGGCGGGGATTGTGGCGATGGCGGCGCTGCTGGGCGCCTGCGTACCTTCCACCAACATCAAGCAACCGCTGACCGCGCGGCCGATATCGCAGGCGGCGCAGGAACCGGCGAACAACGGCGCGATCTTCCAGGCCGGCGCGGGCGAACGTCCCCTGTTCGAGGACAGGCGCGCGCGCAACGTCGGCGACGTGCTCATCATCAATATCGTCGAAACGACATCTGCTTCCGGCAAATCGGGCAGCAGCGCCGACAACAGCGGCAGCATCGCCCTGAGCACGCCCACCGTCACCGCCGGGGCAGCGGGCACGGCCGTGGAATTCCCGATGGGCATGACCGGCAGCACCGCGGTCAAATCCGCCAGCAAGAGCGACAATTCCGGCAGCAACAGCTTCTCCGGCGCGATCACCGTGACCGTGACCGAAGTGCTGCCCAACGGCAACCTGCGCGTTGCGGGCGAAAAGCAGGTGGCGATCAAGCACGCGGAAGAGTATGTGCGCTTCTCCGGCGTGGTGAATCCGTCCACCATCAGCAGCAGCAATACCGTGCAATCCACGCAGGTCGCGGAGGTGCATGTCGAATACAAGGGCGCGCAGAATATCGATGCGGCGGCGGTGACCACCATGTTCAACCGCTTCTTCTTCTCCATTCTGCCGTTCTAGGGAGGTCGCATGAATGCCTGGATCAAATCGTTCGCCGCCGCGCTGTTGATGGCGCTTTCGCTGGCGGCATCCGCCGAGCGGGTCAAGGATATCGCCACCATCTTGGGCGTGCGCGAGAACCAGTTGCTCGGTTACGGGCTGGTGGTGGGCCTGGACGGCAGCGGCGACCAGACCACGCAGACCCCGTTCACGGTGCAGAGCACCATCACCATGCTGGCGCAGATGGGCGTCACCCTGCCGCCCGGCACCAGCCTGCAACTGAAAAATATCGCGGCGGTGACGGTGACGGCTTCGCTGCCGCCGTTTGCGCGCCCGGGACAGACCATCGATATCACCGTATCCTCCATCGGCAATGCGAAAAGCCTGCGCGGCGGCACGCTGATCATGACGCCGTTGAAAGGCGCAGACGGACAGGTGTACGCCATGGCGCAGGGCAATTTGCTGGTGAGCGGCGCCGGTGCGGCGGCGGGTGGCTCCAAGGCGCAGGTCAACCACCTGAGCGTCGGGCGCATACCCGGCGGCGCGACGGTGGAGCGTTCCGTGCCGACTTCGGTGGGGCAGGGCGAATACATCTATCTCGAACTGAATACCGCGGACTTCACCACCGCGACGCGCCTGGCGGATGTCATCGACCGCGAGATCGAGCCGCCGGCGGAAATCGCGGCGGCGCTCGATGCGCGCACCATACAAGTCAAGGCGCCGCTGGGCAGCGCGCGCGTCGTGTTCATCTCGCGCATCGAGAATCTGCTGGTGGATGCGGCAACCGGCAGCGCCAAGGTCATCGTCAACGCGCGCACCGGATCGGTGGTGATGAACCAGCATGTCGCGCTGGACGACTGCGCGGTGGCACACGGCAATCTCACGGTGGTGATCAGCGCCGAAAACACGGTGAGCCAGCCCGCGCCGCTGGCGCAGGGGCAGACCACGGAAGTGACCAATGCCGCCATCGACATCAGGGCGGACAAGGGCAACCTGCTGTTCCTGAAACGCGGCGTGGATCTGGGCGATGTGGTCAAGGCGCTCAATTCCATCGGCGCGACGCCGCAGGACATGCTGGCGATTTTGCAGGCGATGAAGGCCTCGGGCGCTTTGCGCGCGGAACTGGAAGTGATCTAGACATCATGGCGATCTCCGGCACAGACATCGGCGGCTTGGCGATCGACAGCCAGGGGCTGGACAAACTGAGGTTGCAGGCCAAACAGTCTCCCGAGCAGGCGTTGAAGCTGGCGGCGCAGCAATTCGAGACGGTGTTCCTGAACATGATGCTGAAGAGCATGCGCGAGGCGACGCCACAGGACGGAATTTTCGACAGCGAACAGACGCGGATGTTTACCGGCATGCTCGACCAGCAGTTGGCGCAGAGCATGGCGACCTCGCGCGGCGTGGGCCTGGCGGAAGTCATGGTGAAACAACTCAGCCGCACGCAGGCCGCGGAGATGCCGGCCAATGAGCCGGCTGCGACGGTGGCGGTCGCGCCGGAGACTGTCATAGCGAGTGCCATTCCGTCCGCTTACAAGGCGGATGTCCAGCAATCCTTCGTCGACAAGTTGAGGGTTCCGGCCGAGCAGGCCAGCCGTGCCACCGGCGTTCCGGCGCACCTCATCCTGGGGCAGGCCGCGCTGGAAAGCGGCTGGGGCAAGCGCGAAATCAGGATGGCCGACGGCAGCGACAGCCACAACCTGTTCGGCATCAAGGCGGGCAAGGATTGGAACGGCAAGGTGGCCGAAGTGACCACCACCGAATACTGCAACGGCGTCGCGAGCAAGCAGGTGGAGCGCTTCCGTGCCTACGGCTCCTATGCCGAGTCGTTCCGGGATTACGCAAAACTGCTGAGCAATAACCCCCGCTACGCAGGGGTGATGGCGCAGGAGGACGCCAACGGATTCGCGCAGGCGCTGCAGCAGGCGGGCTATGCCACCGACCCGCGCTATGCGGAAAAATTGGTCGGCGTGATCGGCGGCATCCGGGCGCGAGCCTAAAGTTAAGAAATTTATTGCCGATAGCCAAACCATGTAGAGCTGCCAAGCGGCAAAAGGATCGAATATGAATATCTACGGCATCGGAGTAAGCGCGCTAAATGCCGCGCAGGCGGGAATCGCGACGACCACGCACAACATCGCCAATGCCAGTACTCCGGGTTATTCGCGCCAGGAGATTCTCCAGGCCGCGCAGTTGCCGCAGAACACGGGTGCCGGATTCTTCGGCCAGGGCGTCAGCGTGACGAACGTGTTGCGCCGCTACGACCAGTTTCTCGGCGCCCAGGTGCTGGAAGCGCAAACCCAATCGTCCAACCTGAACACCCAGCTCGCCCTGTCGCAGCAATTAAGCAATCTGCTGGGGGATTCCAGCGGCGGCCTGACGCCGGCGCTGCAGGATTTCTTCGGCGCGGTGAATTCCGTCGCCAACTCGCCCCAGTCCGTTCCGGCGCGGCAAGCGCTGCTCGGCAGCGCGCAAACGCTGGCAAGCCGCTTTCAGTCGCTGGACCGGAACCTGAACCAGATTCGCGGGGATCTCAGCGGGCAGATTTCCAACAGCGTGACGCTGGTGAACAGCTACGCAAAACAGATCGCCGCACTCAACGAAAAAATCGTGCAGTTGCAGGCCAACACGCCCAACCAGCCGCCCAACGACCTGATGGATCAGCGCGACCAACTGGTCTTCCAGCTCAGCCAGGAAGTGCGCGTTTCGACGATGAAGCAGTCGGACGGCTCGATGAACGTGTTCATCGGCACCGGGCAGTCGCTGGTGATCGGCAATCAGGCTTCGACCCTGCAAACGGTCGCCTCCGCCACCGATCCGTCATCGGTCGATATTGCCTACAACAACAACGGAACCTTGACCAACATCCAGCAGAGCGCCTTGCAGGGTGGCAACATCGGGGCGTTTCTCGGCTTCCGCCAGACCGTGCTCGATCCCGCAGTGAATGCGCTGGGACGCATCGCCATGGGGCTGGCCGACACAATCAACCAGCAGCAGCAACAAGGCGTCGACCTGAAGGGCGCGCTGGGCGGCAACATGTTCAGCATGGCCACGCCGCGCGTGACGCCTTCTTCCAACAACACCGGCGCGGGCGCAATCACCGCGACGGTCAACAGCGTGTCGGCATTGACCGCCAAAGACTACAGCGTCCAGTTCGACGGCACCAACTACAACGTTTACGATTCCGCCACCTTCGCCCTGGTCGGGGGGCCGTACTCCGTTGCGGCAATGACGGCAGGACAGGTTGTTGCCGGAACCGGCATCACCCTGCAATTGACCGGCGCCAACGTCACCGGCGATTCGTTCCTCGTGCGGCCCACGGTGGACGGTGCGAATGTCATCGCGCTCAACATCGCCGACCCGACCAAAATCGCGGCGGCGTCCCCGATCCGTTCCAATGCAACGATCAGCAACCTGGGTACGGGCGTCATTGCCGCAGCTACCGTGGTTCCCGGACTGCCGCTGGATGCGAATTTGCAGCAGCCGATCACCATTACTTTCGACAATCCGCCGACGACCTATACCGTCACCGGGACCGGCGCTCCGGTGGGCCCGCAGGCTTACACTTCCGGTGCCGCGATCACCATCAACGGCTGGACGACCCAGATCAGCGGCGCTCCATCCGCGGGCGATGTCTTTACCGTCTCGCAGAACACCAACGCCACCACCGACGGCAGCAACATGCTGCTGATGGCTGCGCTGCAGACCGCCAATACGCTGGCAAACGGCACCACCAGCTATCAGGGGGCGTACGGGCAATTGATCGGACAGGTGGGCAGCCAGACGCGCGAACTGACGGTTACCAGCCAGGCGCAGACCAGCCTGCTGGAGCAGGTGACCAAGTCGCAGCAATCGGTATCCGGCGTCAACCTGGATGAAGAGGCGGCCAACCTGCTGCGCTATCAGCAGGCCTATCAGGCGGCGGCCAAGGCGATGCAGATCGCCAACACCATGTTCGACACCATATTGCAACTGGGAGGCTAGGACTATCATGCGCATCAGTACCAGCACACTCTTCAGTGAAAATGTCAGCAATCTGAACAATCTTCAGGTGAGGATCGGACAAACGCAACAACAAATCTCGACCGGCAGGCGCATCCTGTCGCCGGCGGACGATCCTGCGGCCGCGGCCCGCGTCACCGAATTGAACCAGTCCGACGCGGCGAACACCCAATACGCCACCAACCGCACCGCAGCGATGAACACCCTGTCCCTTTCCGAAGGCATCCTGCAAAGCGTCACGCTGTTGCTGCAGGATGCAAAGACGGTCGCGCTGAATGCAGGCAATTCGTCGCTGAATCAGTCCGACCGCCGTTCCCTCGCCACCGAACTGCAGGGGCGCCTGCAGGAGTTGCTGGGCCTGGCCAATAGTACCGATGGCGTGGGAAATTTTCTTTTCTCGGGCGCACAGGGCAGCACCAAACCTTTTGTCGAAACCGCGACCGGCGTCCAGTACCAGGGCGACGACATCAAACGCAATATCCAGGTCAGCGCTTCGCGTCAAATCGCCGGCACCGATGTCGGCTCGGATATGTTCATGCGCGTGCGCAACGGAAACGGAACCTTCCTGGCGGCGCCTGTAGCGACCAATACCGGCAGCGGCGTGATCAGCCCGGGTATGGTGACCAATCCGACGCTGTATACCGGCCAGGACTATCAGGTTGCCTTCACCGTGACGGCAACGGTGCCGCCAGTGACGACCTTCAGCGTTACCGATGTGACCACGGTAGCTCCACCCGGGGTCGCCGTGCCGGGGATGACCAACGTGCCCTATGTCAGCGGGCAGGCCATCACCTTCAACGGCATTCAGTTCGATGTGACGGGTGCTCCGGCGAATGGCGACACGTTTAACGTTACCCCGAGCTCGAACCAGAGCATCTTCGCCACCCTCTCCAATCTGATCAACACGCTCAATTCTCCGGTGGCGGCGGGCAACGTCGTGACGACCGCCGCGTACAACCAGGGGCTGAGCGATGCCATGGGCAATCTTGACCAGGGGCTGAACAATATTCTCGGGGTACGCGCCACCATGGGATCGCGCATGCGCGAGATAGATGCTTTGCAGGTCACGGGCGATGAACTGAGCCTGCAATTCAAGCAGACCCTGTCGCAGATTCAGGACACGGACTACAACAAGGCCATCAGCGACCTCACGCAACAGAACATGGTGTTGCAGGCGGCACAGCAATCCTTCGCGCAGGTGTCCAAGCTGTCGCTGTTCAACTATATCTAGTCACGCCATTTTTCCCGGCGGCGCCGGGAATTGCGCCGCGTTTTTCCCCGCTGCAAAATCCTCAAAGACGAAAGCATTTCACCCAGGCTGGAGCGGGGGCGAGACACATTCAATTGTGGACGCAACCCGGGTCATCCACTATGCTGAATGCGCCTCCAAATATGCGAACCACCTCCCAATGGCCGAGCAAGAACACAATCCGAAGTTTTCCTCAGCGCTGCGCAAACATCTTGACGGAGACAGGGTTGCAGCCGAGACGCTGTACCGGGAAATCATCCTGGACAATCCCGCCGATGCGGGTGCCCGGCACTACCTGGGATACCTGCTGCAGCAAACCGACCGGCTGCCGGAGGCACTGGAGCAAATAACCGCCGCCATTGCCCTGGACGCCAGCCACGCCGAATGGCATTTCAATCTGGGCATCGTGCTTGCCAGGCAGGGACTTGCGACGGCTGTAGACGCGTTTTCCAGGGCGATTGAAATCGACCCGGACAAGTATTTTTACTGGACCAATCTGGGTGCGGCATACGAATCGAACCGGCAGCCGGCCCAGGCCGAGCATTGCTACCTCGCGGCGACCGGCATCGACCCCAATTGCGCGGATGCCTTCTATTTGCTGGCGGCGCTATGCCTGAAACAGGAACGCTACGATGAAGCGCGGCATTTCAATTATCGCGGCATTGCCGTTGCCCCGGCCAGCAACAAATCGATGATCGCGTTGGGGCAGGCCTACTACGAATTGGGGCGGGTCGACGATGCGATTGCGCTCTTCGAAAAATGGCTGATCGTGGAACCGGACAACCCGGTGGCACTGCATCTGCTGGCCGCCTATCGCGGACAACAAGTGCCGGCACAATGCAGCAAGCAGTTTATCGAACTGACGTTCGACGCCTTCGCCAACACGTTTGAAAATGTCCTGGGCAGGTTGAAATACTGCGGGCCGCAACTGGTGCAGGATTATCTCGCGGCGCTCGATATTCCTCCCTCCAGCCTGGACGTGCTGGATCTGGGCTGCGGCACCGGCATGGTGGGCGAGGTATTGAAGCCCTGCGCGAAGGTATTGGTGGGTGTCGACCTCAGCCAGGCCATGCTGGAGTTATGCGCCGCCAAGCAGGTGTACCGGCAATTGCACAAATCGGATATCGCGGATTTCCTGCAAGCCTCGCGCGAACAGTACGACCTGATCACCTGCATGGATACATTCATCTACCTGGGGCGGCTGGACGAAGTCCTTGCGCTGATCCGGCGCAATCTCAACTCCGGCGGCATGCTGCTGTTCAGCACCGAGAAGCTGGCCGGGGCGCACGATCTTGCCTATCAGTTGAACATCAGCGGCAGGTACAGCCATCATCCGGTCTACCTGGCCGAAAGACTGAAAAACTCCGGATTCAATATCCAAACGATCGATGACGTGGTGATCAGGATGGAATCGGGCAGCCCGGTGGATGGGCAGTTTGTTTGCGCGCTGCGTGCCGGTTAGCGGTTCACCCGAGTGCCTGCCAATTCGGTGCTGTCCCGTTGGGGCGTTATACTGGACACTGAGGTTTTTAGATGGAGAAGCGATGTCAGTCAAAAGCAAATTCCTGATCGAGCCAGATCGGGCCGTGCTGGTCGTTGTCGATGTGCAGGAAAAACTCTGCGCGGCCATGGATCGGGATGTATTGCGCCAACTGACCAGGAATGCCTGCATTCTCCTGGAAAGCGCCAAGGAACTGGCCGTGCCGGTGATCTTCACCGAGCAGTATGTCAAAGGGCTGGGGCCAACCCTGGCCGTGCTCAAGGAAAAGGCGCCAGCGGCACCCTGTCATGAAAAACTGACGTTCAGTTGCTGCGGCAATGAGGCTTTCGTCAAACAACTGAAAGACAGCGGCAGAACGCAGATCATTGTCGCAGGCATGGAGACCCACGTCTGCGTACTGCAAACCGTCATCGAATTGCTGGATGGCGGGTTCAACGTGCATGTGGTCAAGGATGCCGTGATGAGCCGCAGCAGCGACAACCGCCAGACCGCCATCGAAGCCATGGTGTTGGCCGGGGCGGTGCCTACGTGTACGGAGGCGGTCGTGTTTCAGTTGTTGAAGATTGCCGGGACGGAGTCGTTCAAGAGGTTGTCGAAGCTGGTTAAATGAATTGTTCAGCAGGAATTACAAAGGGCAGAACCTGCGGTTCTGCCCTTTGTACTTATCGGAAAATCCGGAGTGCTGGGTGTCTTAGCAGCGTAGGATGGGTTGAGCGTAGCGATACCCATCAATCACCCCGTGGCTCCCCACATTCCCAACTCGCCCCCGCATCTCCCGCTCAATCTATCGGTACCACACCCTCTCGCACATAACGATGAAATGACGAAAGCGGCCAATCCACCACTCGAGGCACCAATCCATGCTTGACCGGGTTGATGTGGATGTAATCGACATGCCGCGCAAAATCGGCTTCGTCGCGGATGAGGTGTTCCCAATATCGCCGCTGCCAGATACCTCGTTCGCCTTTGCTTATTCTGCTTTTTGAGCGGTTCTCGACATGCGGTAGGCTGCGTGAGAACGCAAACTTGATCAAACGCCAGCGCAATGCAAAATCGCTGTTACTTTCGGGTAGCGTCCAGATTGCATGAATATGCTCCGGCAATATCACAAAGGCATCGACGGTGAAGGGATGGCGCTGACGGGTATATTCGAAAACACTGCGTAATGATGCGATGTGTTCGGTCAGCAGGGATTGAGAACGGTCGGCGAGATTGACGGTGAAGAAATAACTGGCTCCGGCGACGTTGCTGCGGCGGTAGTTGGTCATTGGTTGGTTTCGATGGGTATCGCTACGCTCAACCCATCCTACGTTTTTCTCTGTTCCAACTGGTGCATGCAATCCGGATTGTAGGATGGGTTGAGCGTAGCGATACCCACCAATTCCCCCGCTCAGTGGCTAAAGCCGGGCAGCTTCGGCATCTGCGGCCACTCCACTGCGTCCAGCATATTCTTCACCACCAGACCCAGCTCGGTATCGCCCTCGATCGACAGTTCGCGATTGAAGAACAGGGTGTCCGGGTCTTCCTGGCGGGCCAGCATTTGCATGTATGCGGACAGGTTGGCGCGGAAGGACAGATCCGGTGTCTGCGATGCCGAGAACAGCGGACGGAACAGACCGTTGCGGTAAGTGAAGTTCGCCTGTCCGCCGGTATCCAGCACTTCGACGAAGAAGGTGCGGCCTTCCAGCAAGGCAAGACTATCCAGCGGTAGCAACTTCATCTTGACGGCGGCGTTCAGTCCGGCGATGAGCGTCAGGGAGTGCGGCCATTGCGGCAGATGACCACCGATGCGCGCAACCAATCCGGGCAACTTGAATTTCGGTATGTTCATTTTTTCACTCCTTGCAGTTCGTCAATTCAGGCCAAGTGATGCTGCGCAATACCGGCATCGCTAAACCAGTAACCATCCACCAGACCGTCGGCGCACCATGCGCCGGTATTCGGATGTGGCGTTTCGCCTTTTCGTGCCGCGTCGAATGCGGCAATGATTTCGGGCATATGTTGCGACTGCGGACTGACGCGGATGATGTCGATGCCCATCTTCAGCATGTCCGGCACTTCGTTGAGCAGATTATAGCTCTGCGCCGACATGGTCTGGATGCCGTTGATGGTCAGGAACGGTTGTCCTTCGCGCGTTTTCAGGGTGATTCCGTCCGGGTGTTCCATGCACTTGAACTGGCAGTCGTCCTTGTTGAGGTCGTAATGCCGCGCGGTGAAGCAGCGCGCCGAGAAAGCCAGCGCCAACTTGCCGTACACGAAGACCTCGGTTTCCATCCCGGCGGGACGGCTGCGGTGCAGCATCTCGATCAGTTTGCGGTCGGCTTCCAGCGGCGGCACCCAGCGCTGCATGCCGTAGCGTGCGTAAGTGGCCAGCGTGGATTCGTTGTAGATGTTTAGGTGCGGCCCGGCGACGAAGGGGCGGCCGGAGGCGATGTTCACCGCGCCGAGGTCGTTGGCCTCGACCTTGCAGTTGGCTTCGTCCATCAGGCGGCGCAACGACTTGAGGTCGCTTTCCGATTCGAGCAGCGCCTGCGCCGAGACGACGACTTCTTTGCCTGCATCGGAGAGTGTGCGCGCCAGCGCGATCCAGTCGGCCACGCGCAATTGCTGGCGGCGCGAGCATACCACTTCGCCCACGTAGATGATGTCGAGAGCCGGGTTCTGCGCCATTTCGGCGTAGAAATCGAGCACGGTTTGTTTGGGCCAGAAATACAGCAGGGGACCAAGAGCGAGTTTCATGCGCTTATCTCCAGGGACGGCTGTAGGCCCCCAGTGTTGCCTGGCTGCCTTCCGATACTTTGGCCAGTTCCGCCTGCCAGGCCTGTTTTACCAGGTAACGCTCGCCATCGCGGGCCAGCGTATCCAGCGCGGCACGCATGGCCTTGGTGACCTGCGCCACATAGGTGGGGCTACGCTGCCGACCTTCGACCTTGATGGCCGCCACGCCGATCCTGGCGATTTCTGGCAGTATTTCCAGCACGTTCAGGCTGGTCGGTTCTTCCAGTGCGTAATAGGTCGCACCGTTCACCTCGAAACGACCCTTGCACAGGGTCGGGTAACCGGCAGCTTCGTTGTCGCCGAAGCGGTCGATCAGGATGCCGTTGAGGCGCGTGGACATCATGCCCGGCGATTTCTCCCATTTGACGTATTTGGCCGGTGAGCACGCGCCCACTGTATTGGGCGATTCGCCGGTGGCATAGGAGGAAAGCCAGCAGCGGCCTTCGTTCATCACGCACAGGCTGCCGAAGCCGAACACCTCGATCTCGACCGTGGTGTGCTTGATCACGTTCTCCACCTGCGCCAGTGTCAGCACGCGCGGCAGCACCGCACGGCGCACCCCGAATTCGCGTTGTGCAAAATTCACTGCCTCGTAGCTGGTGGCCGAGCCCTGTACCGACAGATGCAGGCGCAGATCGGGGTGGCGTTTGGAAGCGTAGTCGAGCAGGCCGACGTCGGCGAGGATCACCGCGTTCACGCCGAGCGCGGCGGCACCGTCGACGGCGCGCTGCCAGCCGGCGACACGGCCGGGCTGGGCGAAGGTGTTGATCGCCATCAGTACTTCGCGGTGCTTCGATTGCGCATAGCGAATGCCTTCGCGCAGCGCCTTGTCGTCGAAGTTGAGCCCGGCGAAATTGCGCGCGTTGGTGTCGTTCTTGTAGCCGAGATAGACGGCGTCGGCGCCGTTATCGATCGCTGCCTTCAGGGCAGGCAGGCTGCCGGCGGGGCAGATGAGCTGGGGGATGTTGGCGTGCGGCATAAAAATATCATGGTGCAAAGAATGCAAGTATAGCCACCCCGGGTCCAAGTCTATTGATTATCGTCAATCCGGAGCCAGCCAAAGACGACAAGGTAAAATGGTTTTGGACAGGGAATGTGCAGCGTGCCGCGCGACGCTACTATCCAGGCTGCAGGGATTGAAATAGTCGTGACGCCAAGTCGAATAATTCCGGATGGAAAAATCCGGCATCTGCGGAGCAGGGCAATCAGCCGAAAAGTTTGCCGAAGAAGCCTTTTCTGTTTTCTTCCGCCGCATCATCCGGGAGCGACAGATTGCCTACGGCTGCTACATAGTCCATATCGTCGTGCTTGATATGGCCGAACAACCAGTTGAACATCATCATGTGCAATTCTTCGGAAATGTCTTCGCCGCGCTTGAATCGCACCTGATATTCGCCAAGGCGCCGGATAAAGATCTGGTGAATATTCCTGTGCGCTTTCAGGAAGGGGTAACTGACTTCTTCCAGCAATCTTTCTTCATATTTGAAGTGGGAATAGGTGTAGTCCGCCAGACTGTCGATCACTTTGGCGACGAGTTCCTTCTTTCTTCCGCTGCTTATCGCATCGTCAAGCTGGTTGATGTAGTCCACAATCTTTCTGTGCTGTTTGTCGATCGCTTCAATCCCGGTGTTCAGATTTGAAGTCCATATTGTCTTGGCCATGGCATTACCCTGTCGATTGCGGTTCATCCCGACTCCACCGTCGTTAATGCTTTGCGGGGGAGTCAAAGAAACCATTTTAACTGTACGTGCTTGATTATTGCAAAACACGTGCCAGCTGTGTGGATATTAAACGCGCCATGAAATCAAGGGTGAAATGCCTAAGTCACTGTTCGGATGACGTATAAGCGACAGTTTTCGACGGAATCGTGACCGCGGGCCGGGCAGCTTGCCGAACAAGAATTGGCCTGCTCCAAATCGAAACTAGTTCGGGAGACGCGATTTCAGGCGAGCAACTACCGTTTGTTGGGCTGCATATCGCTCTCGCAACTCATGGATTTTTGGGGAAGTCGGAGGGCATTCCGAGTCGGCAGGCAACCTGGAGATTGGGCAGGTATCGGATGCGCGACGAGCGGGATGAAACACGAAACCGGGTATTTCGGGCGCCTTTGCACCGTTTTTTTCCGCGCTCGGGAAATTCGCTGGCTCGGTGCGGCTGGGTTCGTTTGGACGTTTCATGATGTCCTCCTGCGGAGCATTTGCAGCAGGCATCTGCGTTGGTGCACTGCCATTCGAGGCTACTCTTCGACCAAACTTTGGTCAACGAATCGGGCCGAGTACATGCGTTGCCGATGTGGCTGGAGCAAATGGCACCTGCCGGAAAATCAATTCATATCAATGGGTAGAGAGGGAAGCGCTCGTTCAACGCCCGCCAAGCTGCTGCATGGCGCGCGATACGGAATCCAGCGCAGAGTGGGTGAAGTACTCCATCAGCGGGGCGAGGTAGGGGATGGTGAGCATCAGGGCGGCGAAGCCGATGGCGATGGTGATCGGGAAGCCGACCGCGAAGATGTTGAGCTGCGGTGCGCTGCGCGTGAGGATGCCGAGGGCGAGGTTGGCGATGAGCAGTGCGCCGATCAGCGGCAACGCGAATTGCAGGGCGTTGTTGAACAGGGAGCCGCCCCATTCGGCGATCGTGCGGAACGCATTGGCGGAAGGCACGCCGGCCCCGATGGGGAATTCGCGGAAGCTGTCGTACATTGCCGCCAGCATGTAGAGATGGCCGTCGGCGGCGAGAAAAACCAGTGCGGCGATGATGCCGAGAAACTGCGCGACGATGGGCGTGAACGAGGCGTTCTGCGGGTCGTAAAAGCTGGCAAACCCCAATCCCATTTGCAAGCCCGCAATATCGCCTGCCATTTCCACCGCGGTAAATACGAGCCGCAGGGCGAAACCCATGATGAGCCCGGCGACGATCTGCTGCATCAGGATAAACAGGCCCTGCGCCGATGCAGGATCGAGACCGGCCGGGATGTCGAGGGTCGGCGCGACGATGACGGTGATGGCGAACGCCAGTCCGACTTTGATGCGCGCGGGAACCTGACGGTTGCCCAGGATGGGCGCGCTGGCAATCAGGGCCAGGATGCGCGCGAGCGGGAAAATGAAGGCGGCGAACCAAGCAGTCAGCTGGGCGCTGGTGAAGCTGATCATGGCGAGGTCGGGGTGTCCGCTTGGGGTTTTAACCTACCATGTACGGAATGCTGCTGTACAGCCGCGTCATGTAATCGAGCATGATGCCGATCATCCACGGGCCGGAGACGATGGTCACGACGAATATGCCGACCAGCTTGGGAATAAACGACAGCGTCATTTCGTTGATCTGCGTCGCGGCCTGGAAAATGCTGACGATCAGGCCGATGATAAGCGCGGTGAGCAGCATGGGCGCCGACACCATCATGGTCAGTTCCAGCGCTTGCTGACCTATGGTCATTACCGATTCGGGGGTCATTTTGTTTACCTCTAGTGGTAAGTAGTAAGTTGTAAGTTGTAAGTTGTCAGTGGGGCTGTTGCTTCGCGGTTTCGTTTTAACAAAAACCGGCGACTAATAGCTGGCGACTGCCTTCAAGTATAGAAGCTCTGTACCAGCGAACCGATCAGCAGGTTCCAGCCGTCCGCCAAAACGAACAGCATGATCTTGAATGGCAGCGAGATGATGGCGGGCGACAGCATCATCATACCCATGGACATCAGCACGCTCGCCACCACCATGTCGATGATGAGGAACGGGATGAACACCACAAAGCCGATCTGGAACGCGGTCTTCAATTCGCTGGTGACATAGGCGGGCACCAGTATCTTGAGCGGCACATCCTCCGCGCTTTCCAGCGGCGGGCTTTCCGAGATGCGCACGAACAATGCGAGATCGGCCTCGCGCGTCTGGCGCAGCATGAAGGTTTTCAGCGGCGCGCTGCCCTTGTCGTAAGCCTGCTGCAACGTGATCTTGTTTTCGCTGTAGGGCAGGTAGGCGTCGGTGTAAATCTTGTCGAATACCGGGGCCATCACGAAAAAGGTCAGGAACAGCGCCAGCCCGACCAGCACCTGGTTCGGCGGCGAGGAGGGCGTGCCGACCGCGGAGCGCAACAGCGACAGCACGATGATGATTCGCGTAAAGCCGGTCATCATCAGCAGGATGGCGGGCAGGAACGTTAGCGAGGAAATCAGGATCAGCGTTTGCAGGCTGAGCGTGTAGGTCTGACCGCCGCCCGGGGTGGGCGTGCTGTTCAGCGCGAGCAGGCCGGTTTCGGCCGCGTGCGCAGTTGCGGCGAACGCGAGCAGCAAGGCAAGCAGGAACAGTCTGCTAGGGCGCATTGCGCTTCTCCATCATCTGCTTCAGCCAAACCTGGAATTTGCCGTCGTCGCCGGTGGCGGCACCGGACGCGGAAGGCAGTGTGCCTTTCGGCATGGTATGCAGCGCATTCACCTGCCCGGGGGCGACGCCGACCACCAGCCAGGTGTCGTTCACCTCCACCAGCACGATGCGCTCGCGCTGGCCGACGGCAACGCCGCTGATAACCTTGAGTGCGTTGCCCGCGCCCTGCTGCGGCAGGTTGATGCGCTTCAGTATCCAGCCAACCACCACCACGGCGGCCAGCACCAGCAACAGGCTCAGGATGACTTGCAATACGCTGCCCGACGACAAGGCGGCTGCAGGCGGCGGCACGTAGGCCGGGCGCGTCGTGTCTGCGGCCAGGGCGAGCGGGGAGAAAAATGCTGCAGCAAGGGCAGCAAGGAGACGTGTCGGCATGAGGGTAATCCGGCTATTTGTTGATGCGGCGCAGGCGCTCCGACGGGGTGATGATGTCGGTGAGGCGGATGCCCAGCTTGTCGTTCACCACCACCACTTCGCCCTGCGCGATAAGGAAGCCGTTGATCAGCACGTCCAGCGGTTCGCCCGCCATGCCGGCCAGTTCCACCACCGAACCCTGTGCCAGTTGCAGCAGGTTCTTGATCGGCATCTTGGTGCGTCCCAGTTCCACCGTGAGCTGCACCGGGATGTCGAGGATCATGTCCAGGTCGTTGTGCGCCGTCGCACCGCCCGCCCCGCCGAATTGCTCGAATACGGCCGGCTGGGCCGGGGTGGACGAGGCTTGCTCCGCCATGGCGGCGCCCCAGTCGTCCGCGCTGATCTGTTCTTTGGTTTCTTCAGCCATGTTTAATTCCTCCGTTGAGCGGCTCGCCAGGTTCGGAAGCCATCATTCTTTCCACCTTCAGCGCATACTGTCCGTTGGACGCGCCATACTTGCATTCCATCACCGGCACGCCGTCGACCAGCACCTGGATGTTGTCTTCCACCTCCAGCGGGATGACGTCGCCGTTATGCATTTTTAGCACGTGGTCCAGGTTCATCTGGGCGTGGCCGAGCACGGCGGTAAGCTCGATTTCGGCAGACTGAATCTGCTTGGACAGCATGTGCAGCCAGCGCTTGTCGGCGATGACGTGATCGCCCTGCATCGTGCTGTACAGCAGTTCGCGGATCGGCTCGATCATTGCGTAGGGCATGCAGACATGGATGGAGCCGCCGACGCCGGTGAATTCCACCTCGAAGGTGGTCACCACCACCACCTCGTTCGGCGTGGCGATGTTGGCGAACTGCGGATTCACCTCCGAGCGCACGAACTCGAAATCCAGCTTGTAGACCGGATCCCACGACTTGCCGTAGGCCTGGAACAGCACTTCCAGCAGTTTCTGGATGATGCGGTGCTCGGTCTGGGTGAACTCGCGGCCTTCGACGCGCGTATGGAAACGCCCGTCGCCGCCGAACAGGCTGTCGACCACCGTGAACACCAGGTTCGGATCGAAGATGAACAGGGCATTGCCGCGCAGCGGCTTGACCTGCACCAGGTTCAGGTTGGCGGGAACCGGCAGGTTGCGGATGAACTCGGAAAACTTCATCACCTTCACCGGCCCGACCGAAACCTCGGAACTGCGGTGGATGAAGTTGTACAGCGCGATGCGGAACAGCCGCGCGAAGCGCTCGTTGATGATCTCCATGGTGGGCATGCGCCCGCGCACGATGCGCTCCTGCGTCGCCATGTTGTAGGGACGCACCTCTCCTTCGGGAACCTCGGCCTTGGCCTCTTCGGCTTCGCCGGTGACGCCCCGCAGCAGCGAGTCGACTTCGTCCTGGGAGAGAAATTCCTTGCTCATGGCGTCAGCTCATGCTCACTGGATGATGAAGGAGGTAAACAGCACGTCTACCACGCCTGTGGTTTTGGCCTCGGCGGCCTGATGGGCTTCAGCCGGTGCGGAAGCTGCTCCCTCCCCGGCCGGTGCGGCTTCGGGCGCCGCCGCTTCGGCGGGAGCACCGCCCAGGCCGAGCACGCCATCGACGACACCGATGATTTCCGAGATCAATTTCTTCTTGCCTTCCAGCGTCTGCAGTTCGGAAGGTTTCTTGCTGGAAAGCAGGAACAGCAGCTTGCTGCGGATTTCCGGCATCAGGGTTTTGATCTTTTCTTCCAGTTCCGGCTGCAGGATCTTCAGCGTAATGCCGGCCTGCAGGTATTGGTCGCCCTCTTCGCGCAGCAGGTTGACGGTGAAATTCTCGCCCAGCGGGATGAACTTCGCTTCATGCGCAGGTTCGGCATTTTTCGCCCCTTCTTCATGTTCTGCTGCGGATTCGCTGGACGGCGCAGAGCCTTTGCCGAAGAACCAGCCTGCTCCGACGGCAGCGGCAACCAGCAGCACAGCGCCGACGATGACCAGCATCTTCTTGCTTTTCGGTGGCGCAGCAGCGGGCGCTTCTTCCTTGGCGGCGGGGGCTGGCGCTGATTTGGCGGGTGGTTTTTGCATCTCGCAATTCCTTGTGGTTGATTGGCATTATGGAGTCGAACTTGCACCTGCCATCAGTGGAATAGGGCTGAAAACCGACCTTATTTCACCTTCAGGCGAAGGTGTCCACTATACCGTTATGACGCGAGATTGGGGATACCCGGGCGGCGCCGGTGCCGGTCGCGGGCGTTTCCCGGATGTCGTTGCCGGTCGCGGCTGCGCGTTGCGTGCCGCTCTGGTTCGGGTCGCGCGGTGCCTGGTCGCTGACGGTGGCATTGCCCCGCATGATGCCGTTATCGGCCATCATGTCGCGCAGCCGGGGCAGCGCCTGCTCCACCGCATCGCGCACGGCGGCGTGCGGCGAGGTGAACAGCGCGGTGGCCTGGTCGCCGCTGACCTTGATCACCACATCCAGCGGCCCCAGTTGCGGCGGGTTGAGATGCAGTTCGGCGGTCTGGTTCTGGCTGGAAGTGGCCAGCCAGGTGATCTTCTGGCTGAATTCGTCGTTCCATTTGTTCTGGTTGACCGGCGTGTCGATTGCCAGTTGCACGGGTTGCATGGCCGGTGCGGCCATGCTTGCCGCGGTATTCTGCAATGAAGCGAGCGCGGCGGCGTTCGGTTGCAGCGGGGTATTCGGTTGCGGCACCTCCGCGACCGCCGCGCGCACGGCGGCACTCGCGTCGGCGGCGGGAGCCGTGCGGTTGGCCGATGCGGCGAGTGCCGCGGCAAAAGCGGGTTGCGCGACCTGCGCCGCGGGGTTCGCCCCGGTGGTCGCTTTCGCGGCGGTATCGGCATCGATGACGGCGCCGGCGGCGCTTGATTCCGCCTTCGCTGCGGCAATGCTGCGCTTGCCCGTAGCCGCGCCGGCATCGATGGCACTGCTGCCGGATTTGGCGTCCGTTGCGGGCGCGCTCGCGGTTTTCACGCTGGAGGAATTCATGACTTGCGGCAGCAGGGCGGCCAGCATGTCGGTCGGCAGCGTCGTCGTATTGTCCGTGGCGGCAATTTCGTTCCGCTTGTCGTCGGCAACATCCGGCTTGCCGGCGTTGGCATCGGCGCCGAGTTGCGCCAGCGCCTCGACGGCCAGCTTGTCCCCGGCCTTGGCATCTTTCGCCGCCGGTTCGCCGATCTGGCGTGCCAGCACTTCGCCGAAGGGTTGGGTGCTTTGGGCGTCGCCGCTCTCCGCTCCATTGGCGGTCTGCACCGAGGCCGCGGTTTGCGGGGCGCTGGAGGTGATGGGCAAATTGGTCATGTGCTTGCTCCTGTGATTATTTGTCGCCGTCTTTTTCCGCTGCCCGGCGGGCGGCGAAGCGTCCGGTGAATTCATCCTGTATGCGTTGCTCGCTCTTGGCTTCCTGTTTCTTTTCCGCCTCGAAATGGCGCTGCGCCAGGGTGTCGAACGATTTCATCTTGCGTGTCGTGTCCATCAGTTCGGTGCGCCCGCTTTGCACGCCGGCCTTGGCCTTCTCGATCACCGCAGTCTGTTGCTGGATGGCCTGATCCAGACGGGCGATGAAATCCTGGAAATTTTTCATGTCCGTCGGCGCCATGCCGTGCCTGGCTTCCTCCTGGAATTTCAACTGGTAGTCCTTGCGGTACTGCTGCAACGCATCCAGCTTCTGCTGGGCGGTCTGATGCTGCTTGTTGAGCTGGCCAAGCTTCTTGGTGGCGGCATCGTTCTGCTGTTGCGCCAGGTGAACCAGGGGTTGCAGTGAAAAGGGCTTGATCATGTTGGTTCATCAACTTTCGTTCGGGAACAATTCGGAAAACTTCCCCTTGCTTGCAGCATACGCCTCCGACTCGTACATGCCCTGCTTGAGAAAGTGCTCCAGACGGGGATACAACTGGATGGCTTCGTCCAGCAACGGATCGCTGCCCTGCACATAGGCGCCGACGCTGATCAGGTCGTGGTTGCGCTGGTAATGCGCATACAGATGCTTGAAGCGTTGCACCTGCTGAAAATGCTGCGGGCTGACCAGATGGTTCATGGCGCGGCTGATCGACGCTTCGATATCGATGGCCGGGTAATGTCCCGCTTCGGCCAGGCGCCGCGACAGCACGATGTGCCCGTCGAGGATCGCGCGGGCGCTGTCGGCGATGGGATCCTGCTGGTCGTCGCCCTCGGTCAGCACGGTGTAGAACGCGGTAATGGAGCCGCCGCCTTCGGCACCGTTGCCCGCGCGTTCGACCAGTTGCGGCAACTTGGCAAACACCGAGGGCGGATAGCCCTTGGTGGCGGGCGGTTCGCCGATGGCCAGCGCGATTTCGCGTTGCGCCATCGCGTAGCGGGTGAGCGAATCCATGATCAGCAGCACGTTCTTGCCCTGATCGCGGAAATATTCGGCGATGGTGGTGGCATAGGCCGCCCCCTGCAATCGCATCAGCGGGCTGGTGTCGGCCGGCGCGGCGACCACCACCGAGCGCTTGAGGCCTTCCTTGCCCAGGATGTCGGTGATGAATTCCTTCACTTCGCGCCCGCGCTCGCCGATCAGCCCGACCACGATCACGTCGGCGCTGGTGTAGCGCGCCATCATGCCGAGCAGCACGCTCTTGCCGACGCCGGAACCGGAGAACAGGCCCATGCGCTGACCGCGGCCGACGGTGAGCAGGCTGTTGATGGCGCGCACGCCGACATCCAGCGCGTCCTTGATCGCGGCGCGTTCCAGCGGGTTGATCGGGCGGCTCTGCAGCGGTGCGCTCCTGCTGTCCAGCAGCGCCCCGTATTGGTCGAGCGGACGGCCGGCGCCGTCGAGCACGCGTCCCAGCAAATGCTCGCCGACCGGAAGATGCCGCGCCAGGTCGGCGCTGCGCCTGCGCGGCGGCTGCCGCTGCCCGATGGCGACAGGGGCGCGCACCGGTTCGGAGGGGGCCACGCGCGCACCGGGCACCAGGCCCTGCACGTCGTTTTCCGGCATCAGGAACAACTTGTCCCCGGCAAACCCGACGACTTCCGCTTCGATGCGGTTGTTCGGCAATTCGATCCAGCAGGTGCTGCCCACTGCCATGCGCAGGCCGACCGCTTCCATCACCAGCCCGGTCACCTTGGTCAGGCGGCCGCTCACCAGCAAAGGCGTACTCTGCGCGACCATGTCGCGGTTCAGGTGCAGCACGTCTTGCCAGCGTTGTTGGTGGAGGTTCATCAAAAACCCTTTTTGCCACAGAGGACACAGAGTTCACAGAGAAAACCACTGCGGGAGAGATGCTGTTGCCCGATCTCTGTGTGCTCTGTGGCTGAGTGTTTGTTCATTCTTCTATCAACCACGTCGTGTCTTGCCCCAGCGCGGCGACCACGCGTTTCCAGCGCGCTTCCGGCGAGGCGTCGATCTGGCTGTTGGCCGTCTCGAAGCGCGCTCCGCCGCGCTCGATACGGGCATCCTCGAAAATCTTCCAGCCGGCATGCGTGAGCTGCTCGCCCATGCGTTCGCGCACCAGGGCGGCATCGTCCGGATGCAATACCAGATGCGCACCCTGGTTGAAGTGCGGCAGCGAGCCGATGGCTTCGCGCACCACGCCGAGCACCAGTTCCGGGTTCACCCTGAGCGCCTGGTGCAGCATCTGGCGTGCGACATCCAGCGACAGGTCGAGCAATTCGTGCGCGATTTGTTCGTCCACCTGCTGTGCCAGCGCGTCGATCAACGCAGCGAGGCGCTGGTTTTCCTGGGCTGCCTTTTGCACGCCTTCGGCGTAGCCGTTGCGGAAGCCTTCGTCGCGCGCCTGGCGTTGTATGGCCTCGACCTGTGCGGCCGTGGTCAGCGTCACTTCGCCCGGGCGCAAGCCGCGCTGGGACTCGAACGAGGGCAGTTCCCAGCGCTGCCACGCTGTGAGTTTTTCGGGAGCGGTTTCCGCTGCGGTGTCGAGGTCAGACATAGGCTTCCTCTCCCTTGCCGCCGAGCATTACCTGGCCTTCGTCGGCCAGGCGGCGCACGACCTTGAGAATTTCCTTCTGCTCGGACTCCACTTCGCTGAGCCGGACCGGGCCCTTGGCTTCCAGGTCTTCGCGCAGCATCTCGGCGGCGCGTTGCGACATGTTCTTGAAAATCTTTTCGCGCAATTCTTCGCTGGCGCCCTTGAGTGCGACGATGAGCGATTCGGATTGCACCTCGCGCAGGATAAGCTGGATGCCGCGGTCTTCCACTTCGAGCAGGTCCTCGAACACGAACATCTCGTCCATCATCTTCTGCGCCAGTTCGGCATCGTGGCCGCGCACCGATTCCAGCACCGCTTCCTGGTTGCCCATGTAGTTGAGGATTTCGGCTGCGGTCTTGATGCCGCCGCGTATACTCTTCTTGCCCACCGCATTGCCGGCAAGCAGTTTGACCAGCACGTCGTTCAGTTCCTGCAGCGCGGCCGGTTGCACGCTGTCCAGCGTGGCGATGCGCAGCATCACGTCGTTGCGGATGCGCTCGGGCAGCAGCGCCATCACGGCGGCCGCCTGTTCCGGTTCCAGGTGCACCATGATGGTGGCGATGATTTGCGGGTGCTCGTTGGCGATCAGGTCGGATACGGAAGCCGGATCCATCCATTTCAGGCTCTCAATGCCGCTGGTGTCGCTGTTGTGCAGGATGCGGTCGAGCAGGCCGGCGGCCTTGTCGTCGCCCAGCGCCTTGGTCAGCATGTCGCGGATGTATTCGCTGGAGTCCATGCCGATGGTGGTTTTTTCGGAGGCAACCTGATGGAATTCGTCGAACACGTTGGATATCTGTTCGCGCGACAGGTTGCGCAGCGTCACCATGGCGGTGCTGATTTTTTGCACCTCTTTCGGCTCCAGATATTTCATCACATCTGCCGCCTCGTTGGCGCCCAGCGTCATGAGCAGGATGGCGCTCTTGTTGACTCCGGCATCACTCATCTTTGTTCACCCATTCCTTGACCACCGAGGCGACGATCTTGGGGTCTTCCTTCGCCAACTGTTTGGCGAGCTGCAGGTTGTCCTCGTAGGAGTTGGCATTTTGCTGGGCCGCATACATCCCGCTGGCATTGCCCGCGTGATGCGTGACCTGATTGGTCGCCCATGCTTCTTCCTGCGCCGCGCTTTGTTCGACAATGGTTTTGAACGCAGGTTTAATGACGCCGAACAAAAGGAAGCCGATACCGCCCGCGATCAGCACGAACTTGAGGGCATCCTTGGCCATGGCAATGATGTCGGGCTGTTTCCATAGCGGAATTTCCGGCAGGGCTTCCGGCTGGGTATTGTTGAAGGCGCTGTTGAGCAGGTTGAAGCTGTCGCCGCGCTTCGCGTCGAAGCCGACCGTTTCCTTCACCAGTGCAGTGATCTGCGCTTTTTCGGCGTCGGTGTAGGGGCGGGTAGTAACCTTGCCGTCCTTGGCGGTAATGCTGGGGTTGTTCACCACCACGGCAATGGACAGCCGCTGGATGCTGCCCACCGGCTGCTTGGTGTGCTGGATGGTGCGATCCACTTCGTAGTTGGTGGTCAGTTCCTTGTGCGTGTTGCTGGCGGCATTATTGGTGCCGGCTACTCCGGGCAGGGCGGTGGCAGGAGCGACGATGGGTGCGGTCGCGGGAACCGGCGGCTGGTTGGAGAGCGCCCCGGGCACGCCGCCGGTGCCGGTCGTGCCGTTCAGCGTCTCCAGCGTTTGCAGGCTGCGCACTGCGGCCTGGTTGGGCGGCTGGTTGGGTTTATACAATTCGGCGGTCTGCTCGGTCTGCGCGAAATCGAGGCTGGCGGTCACTTGCGCGCGCACGTTCTGCAAGCCCGTGATCGGGATCAGGATATCCTCGATGCGCTTGACGTAATCCTGCTCGATCTGGCGCACGTACTTGAGCTGGGTGGCGTCCATCAATTGCTCGGCGGCGCTGTCGCGCGCCGAACTCAGCAGGGTTCCGTTCTGGTCTACCACGGTCACGGCCTGCGACGGCATGTTGGGAACGCTGCTGGAGATCAGGTGCACGATCGAACTGACCTGCCCCGCCTCCAGGGTATGGCCGGCGTTCAGCGCGAGCACGACCGAGGCGCTGGGCTTTTGCTGCTCCCGGGCAAACACCGTCTGCTTGGGAATGGCCAGATGCACGCGCGCACTGGCGACCGAGGCCATGGTTTCCACCGAGCGCGCCAATTCACCCTCCAGCGCGCGCTGGTAATTCACCTGCTCCAGGAACTGGCTGGTGCCGAATTTCTGGTTTTCCATCAGTTCGAAGCCGACCGTGCCGCCCTTGGGCAGGCCTTTGGCGGCCATTTGCAGGCGCATCTCGTGCACTTTGTCGGCGGGCACCATCAGCGTGCCGCCCTCGGAGAACTTGTAGGGAACGTTTTGTTGTTGCAGCGCCTCAATGACCGCGCCGCCATCGCGTTCGGACATGTTGGCGTAGAGCACGCGGTAATCCGGCGTCTGTCCCCACATGAACAACCCTGCCAGCAGTGCGACTGTCGAGGCGACGGCAACGATAAGACCGAGCTTTTGCTGGTTGGGCATGCCGAAGAGCAGCCGGGTCAGGGAAGCATTCGAATTGGGGTTGGTATCAGCCATGCTTATCTTCCAGGTGGAACAAGGGTCACTCCCTCACGCTGCGCATTATCTGCCTGCGAGGCAAGATCAGTATGCCGAAAAGCGGGGTAAATCGGGCGCTTTTCCGGTGCTAGGCCGGCCGGTCCGGCGCGTACAGTGCCTCCATGGCAAAAGGAGGTTACTGTGACCATGAACGTTTCCAATGTAGATAGTTTGCTGGCCCAGATGCGTGCCGCAATGGCTGCTGCCCAGGGGCAACCGGCGCAGGCGCCGGCGGCGGGTGGTGTGGATTTTGCCAATGTGCTGAAGTCTTCCCTGGATGGCGTCAATCAGGCGCAACACCGGGCCGAGGAGTTGCAGAAAGCCTTTGTGCTGGGCGACGACAAGGTGAGCCTGAGTGATACGATGATCGCCATGCAGAAGGCCAACATCTCGTTCCAGACGGCGGTGCAGGTGCGCAACAAGGTGGTGGCGGCCTATAACGACATCATGAACATGCAGGTGTGATTCCAACTCTTAGGGGCTACGATGGATGCACCGGGACGGAACGACCCGTGTCCTTGCGGAAGCGGCAAAAAATACAAGAAATGCTGTCTCGGTAAAACCGAAGCCGCCGTATCGGGCGGCACGGTTCGGGACGTCCGGGCAGAACTGAACGAAGCGATCCAGACCGCGGTGGAACACCAGCAGGCGGGACGGTACCAGCAGGCCGCCGACATTTACCAGCAAGTGCTCCAGATACAGCCCGATCACGCGGATGCGTTGCATCTGCTGGGACTGATTGCGCACCAGACCGGCATGCATGAATTGGCGCGCGATCTCATCGAGCGCGCGATCCGGATTGCGCCCTCGATTCCGCTCTACTTGTGCAATATCGGCCCGGTGTATATCGCGCTGGGGCTGCATGACGCAGCCCTTGACAATTACCGCAAAATTATCGAATTGCAGCCGGACAATTTCGAGGCCTACAACAACCTGGGGCACCTGTTCAACGTGCTGGGACGGAACGACGAGGCGCAGGCGCATTACCGCAAGGCGCTCGAACTCAAGCCGGATTATGCCGAAGCCCACTACAACCTTGGCATCACGCTGAGAAATCAGGGGCAGCGCGAAGCGGCGCTGGCGAGCAATCTGGAAGCGCTGAGGTACAAGCCCGATTTCCCGGACGCCTATAACAACATCGGATTGCTGCTGGCCGAAACGGGGCGAGGCGAAGAGGCGGAACTGAATTACCGGAAAGCGCTGGCGTTGCGTCCCGATCACGCGTCGGCGCACAACAACCTGGCCAACGCGCTGAAGGACATGGGGCGATTCGACGAGGCGGCCAGGCATGGCGCCCTGGCGCTGGCACTCAAGCCGGACTTTGTCGAAGCGCTGTGCACGCTGGGGAACATAGCCAAAGACCGGGGCCAACCGGATGACGCGCTCGAATACTATCGCCGCGCATCGCTGCTCAGGCCGGAGTATGCGGAGGCCTGGTACAACATGGGCTGCGTGCTGTCGGAACAGGGCAAACGCATTGAGGCGATAGAGTATTACCGGAAAGCGATCCAGGTGTCGCCCGCGCATGTGGCGGCGCACAACAACCTCGGTGTGGTGCTGAGAGAGATCGGGCGGCATCGGGAATCCATCGAGGCGAGCGAACGGGCGATCGAACTGGCGCCGGACTACGTCGAGCCTTATATCAATATCGGCAATGCGCTGCCCTGGCTGGGGCGAATCGACGAATCGGTGCGGGCCTATCGCAAGGCGCTGGAACTGAAGCCGGATCATGCGGTGGCGTGGAGCAACCTGCTGCTGACGCTGCTGTACGACGACAAATTGACCCCGGCGGCGATGTTTGCGGAAAGCCGCAAGTTTGGCGAGCAATTCGAGGCGGCGTCGAAAAATGCCCGGCTGCCTCACGGCAATTCGCGCGAGGCGGGGCGCCGCCTGAAGGTCGGCTACGTCTCCGCCGATCTGCGCGACCATGCCATGGCATATTTCATCGAGCCCATCCTGGCGAATCACGACAAGGCGAAGTTCGAGGTCTATTGCTATTACAACCATGCGCAACAGGACGCCATGAGTGCGCGCCTGCGCAGTTTGGCGGATCGTTGGCGCCAGTGCGACAGGATGAGTGATGCGCAACTGGATGCGCAGATACGGGCGGACGGGATCGACATCCTGGTGGATCTGTCGGGGCACACGGCGGGCAACCGGCTGCCGCTGTTTGCGCGCAAACCGGCGCCGTTGCAGGTTACCTGGATGGGCTATTGCGGAACGACCGGGTTGGTGGCAATGGATTACCGCTTGACCGATGCGTACCTCGACCCGCCCGGCCTGACCGATGCATTCCATACCGAAAGCGTGGTGCGGCTGTCGGCTTCCGCGGTGTTTCGGCCGGATGTGAATGCGCCGCCGGTGAACAAACTTCCGGCATTGGCCGGGGCGCCGTTCACCTTTGCCAGCCTCAACAATCCGTCCAAATTCAACGAGAAGGTCATCGCCTTGTGGGCGCGCATCCTCAAGGCGGCACCGGCCGCGCGCATGATGCTGGGCAATGCGCATGCCACGCAGGAGAAATGGCTGCTCGACCTGTTCGCCAAATACGGGGTGGGCGCGGAGCGCCTGCTGCTGCAGCCGCGCCTGCACATGAAAGAGTATCTCGCCCTGCACCATCAGGTCGACCTGGCGCTCGATCCTTTTCCCTACAACGGCGGAACGACGTCGCTGCATGCGCTGTGGATGGGGGTTCCGGTGGTGACGCTGGCGGGAGACCGCGCGATTTCGCGCGTCGGTGCCGCGGTCATGGGCATTGCCGGATTGCCGCAATTCGTGGCGCAGGACGAAGCCGGCTATGAAGCGCTGGCCATCCGGATGACGCATGAGTTGACCGGGCTGGATGCGACCCGGCAGGGGCTGCGCGAGCTGATGATGTCGAAAACGAATAGCGATCCGGTTGCGTATACTCGAGACCTGGAAACGGCCTTTCGGGGCAAGTGGGCGCGCTGGTGCGCGGGCTTGATGCCGGTGCCGTTCGGCGTGACCCGGCAACAGGTGATTGAAGTGGACAGAGAGGGCGGGAAATGACGGGACGCAAAGCGACAACGCCGATCTATGTGACGCAACCATTGTTGCCGCCGCTGGAGGAATTCATTCCTTACCTGCAGCAGATCTGGGACAGCAAGTGGCTGACCAACAACGGCCCCTTTCACCAGCAACTGGAGCAGGCGCTGTGCGGATACCTGGGCGTCAAACACGTGGCCCTGTTCACCAGCGGCACCATGGCGCTCATTACCGCGCTGCAATCGTTGCGCATCACCGGGGAGGTGATCACCACGCCGTATTCGTTCGTGGCGACGGCGCACTCCCTGCTGTGGAACGGGATCAAGCCGGTGTTTGTGGACATCGACCCGGTCACGCTCAATCTCGATCCGGACAAGATCGAAGCGGCGATCACGCCGCAAACCACGGCCATCATGCCGGTGCATTGCTACGGCCATCCCTGCGACGTGGATCGCATCGAGAAAATCGCGGACAACTACGGGCTGAAAGTCATCTACGATGCGGCGCACGCGTTCGGCGTGCAGTACCGCAACGACAGCGTGCTCAACCACGGCGATCTGTCGGTGCTGAGTTTCCATGCCACCAAGGTGTTCAACACCTTCGAGGGCGGCGCCATCATTTGCCACGATGCCAAGACCAAACTGCGGATCGACCACCTGAAGAACTTCGGTTTTGTGGACGAGGTGACGGTGGTGGCCGCCGGCATCAACGGCAAGATGAGCGAGATCAATGCGGCTTTCGGTTTGCTGCAATTGAAAGGGATCGATGCGGCGCTGCAGCAGCGCAAAGTCATCGACGCCCGGTACCGGGAGGCGCTGGCCGGGGCAAAGGGCATTCACTGCCTGGCGGCCGCAGGCGAAAAAGTGTCCAACTATGCCTACTTCCCGGTTCTGGTGCAGCCCGACTATCCGCTCAGCCGCGATGTCCTGTACCAGAAGTTGCGGGATAACGGGGTATATGTGCGCCGCTATTTCTACCCGCTGATCAGCGATTTTCCGATGTATCGCGGCATGCCGTCGGCGGCTCATGCAAACCTGCCGGTGGCAAAGAAGGTGGCGGAGCAGGTGATCTGCCTGCCGATTTACCCCGCACTCGCCGACGAACAGGTCGATGCCATTGTCGACCTGATCAGGAACTGAACCGGGCATGAAGAGCCTGGCCATCATGCAGCCGTACTTCCTTCCTTACCCCGGCTATTTCCAACTGATCGCCGCGGTGGACACCTTCGTCGTATACGACAACATCAAGTACACCAAGAAGGGGTGGATCAACCGCAACCGCATGCTGCGGAACGGCAGGGACGCGATGTTCTCGCTGCCGCTGAAAAGCGATTCGGATTCACTGGATGTGTGCGAGCGGGAGCTGGCGGCCGATTTCAACCGCGACAAACTGCTGAATCAATTCAGGGAGGCATACCGGCGCGCGCCCTGTTTCGAGCAGACGTTCCCCTTGCTGGAGCAGATCGTGCGGTTTGAAGACCCGAATCTGTTTCGATTCCTGCATCACTCGATAACCAGGATATGCGAGCACCTGGGAATCCCGACAAGGATTCTGGTTTCCTCCGGCATTGCCATCGATCACGGACTGAAAAACCAGGACAAGGTGCTGGCGCTGTGCGAGGCAATGGGGGCGGGCACTTACGTGAACGCCATCGGCGGAGTCGAGCTGTACTCGAAAGAGGCGTTCCGGGACAAAGGCATCGACTTGAAATTCATAAAATCCGGGCGGTTCGAGTATCCGCAGTTTGGCGGTGCGTTCGTTCCGGCATTGTCGATAGTCGACGCGATGATGTTCAATGCGCCCGATGCCCTCCGGCATCAGGTCGCCGCCAACTACGAATTGGTCTGAACCATGTTCCACTGGAAAAAACTGGGCAAGGTATTCACGCCGCAGGACGTGCAGGGGCGCAGCTGGCTGAAGGAGTTTGCGCAGGCTCCCTCGGCGCTGGTGCTTGACGATGTCGTGCGCGTCTATTTTGCGTGCCGGCCGCCGGCGGATGCCGCCGGGAATTACGTGAGCCTTTCCGCCTTCGTCGAACTGAACCGGAACAACCTGTCTGAGATCGTGCGGATAAGCGAGAACCCGTTGCTGGAGTTGGGGGAGTTGGGGACGTTCGACGAATTCGGCACGTATTTCACTTCGGTCACCAGGAAAGAAGAAGACGTGCTCGCGTATTACGTCGGATACACGCGGTGCGAATCGGTGCCTTTCACGATTTCGATCGGCGCGGCCATCAGTCGTGACGGGGGAGAAACGTTCGCCCGGCTGGGCAATGGCCCGGCGTTGTCCTGCTCCCTCAACGAACCGTTTTTCCTGACGGTGCCAAAAATCAGGAAATTCAACGGCCAATGGTATCTCTGGTATAGCGCCGGAAAAAAATGGGTCGCGGGGGATGGCAGGCCGGAGCCGGTCTATCAAATCCGCATGGCGACTTCGGCCGATGCGATCAACTGGAAGAAGCTGGACCGGAACATCATACCGTGGAAGATCGAAGAAAACGAGTGTCAGGCAAGTCCGGACGTGCTGTTCTTCGAAGGCAAATACCACATGTTTTTCTGCTACCGGTATAGCGTGAACTACCGGTGCAAGGAGGGCGGTTACCGGATCGGTTATGCCTGTTCGGACGATCTGGTGAACTGGGTCAGGGACGATTCGAAGGCGGGCATCGACATTTCGGAGGAAGGCTGGGATTCGGAAATGGTTTCGTTCCCGCACGTGTTCGAACTTGATGGCGACGTTTACATGCTCTATCTGGGCAATCAAATGGGAAAGTACGGCTTTGGCCTGGCCAGGCTGGAGCGATATGAGGCGGACAGCGGGAACTGAAGAAGGCGCTTACGATTTTAATTTCTCAGGCATGAAGGAAGACCATGGATAACGCGAACGAGAAAAAGCTGATCGAGGGTTATGCCTCGAATTACATTACCTCCAACGACTCCAGCCAGCAACGGCTGATGCGCGAACTGGAGATGCGCACATTCAAGCCGTACATGAATGGTGGCAGGGCGCTGGAGCTGGGCTGCGAAATCGGCTACATGTCCGAGCTGATCGCTCCCCTGGTGGATCGCCTGGATATCGTCGACGGTTCCGAAGAATTCATCAAGCAGACCAGGCAGAGGAATATCCCCAATGCGGCGTATTTTTGCAGCCTGTTCGAGGAGTTCAAACCGGGGGATAAATACGATTCGGTATTTGCCTCGCATGTCCTGGAACACCTGTTCGACGTGCCGGCAGTTCTGGAAATGGTCAGGAAGGCACTCAAGCCCCAGGGCTGCTTCATCGCGGCTGTGCCGAATGCGCGAGCTTTGTCGAGGCAACTGGCACGGCATATGGGGCTGATCGAAGACCTCTACGACTTGACCCCCAATGACCTGCGGGGCGGGCATCGCCGCGTCTACGACAGGGTCACGCTGAATCGGGAGCTGGAGTCGGCCGGATTCGAAATCATTGCGCAGGGTGGCATCTTCTTCAAATTCCTGGCCGACTTTCAGATGGACAAAATGATCGATTCGGGAATTCTGGGCGCAGCGCAATGCGAGGGGTTGTACAAGCTCGGGCATGAATATCCCGATATGTGTGCCGACATCTATGCGATTGCGCGGCCAAGGCCATAGCGATGACGGCAATGAAGTGGAACAAGCTGGGCCGGATTTTCGACCCGACCCAACATCGGTTGCCGGACGACTGCGTTGAATTCGCGCAATCGCCCCAGGCCCTGGTGTTCGACGATTTCGTGCGCATTTATTTCTCCACCCGCGCCGTGGACAAGCGCAACGGCAAATACCTCAGCCATATTGCCTTCGTTGACATGCAGAAGAACCTGCGCGAGGTGATCCGCGTGTCCGACCGGACCGTGATCCCGCTGGGCGAACTGGGCTGCTTCGACGAACACGGCATTTTCCCGATGAGCGTCATGCGTCACGGCGATGCCGTATACGGCTATACCTGCGGCTGGAATCGCCGCGTATCGGTGTCGGTGGATACGGCCATCGGCCTGGCGGTCAGCCGCGATAACGGCCTCAGCTTCCAGCGCCTGGGCAACGGGCCCGTGCTGGCGGCATCGCTGCATGAGCCCTGTCTGGTGGGCGACGGCTTCGTGAAGGTCATCGGCGGCGTATTCCACATGTGGTACATATTCGGCACCGGCTGGAAGCGCTTCTCGCCGGAAATGCCGCCGGATCGCACCTACAAGATCGGGCATGCGGTTTCCGGCGACGGGGTCGACTGGGTCAAGGAGGAGGCGCGGCAAATCATCCCCGATCGTCTGGGCGCGGATGAAAGCCAGGCATTGCCGTCGGTGATCGAAATCGACGGCCGTTTCCACATGTTCTTCTGTTACCGGCAGTCTTTCGATTTCAGGAAGAACGCGGCGCGCGGCTACCGCATCGGCCATGCCTGGTCGGACGATCTGGCGAACTGGACACGCGACGACACGAATCCGCGGCTGAATACCACGCCGGGCGCTTGGGATGCGGACATGCTGTGCTATCCGCATGCGTTCGAGTGCGACGGCAGGGTGTATCTGCTCTACAACGGCAATGAGTTCGGACGCTTCGGTTTCGGGCTGGCGGTATTGGAGCGATGACAACGGAGCTCGAATACGTTTTGAACAAGGCTTCTGCGGAGCAAATCGCAGGGCATCTGTCGAGTTGCGATGCCGATTTCATGCCAGCTCTGAGCAGCCGGGTTGCGATAAGCGACTATGCGGAAAAACTCGCAAGCAAGTCGATGCGGTTCGAAGCGTGGTCGGGCGGTCTGCTGGTCGGATTGGTGGCGGCCTACTGCAACGACCGGGAACGGCATATTGCTTTCATCTCGACTGTCAGCGTGCTGAAAGCGTGGACGGGCAAAGGCATCGCCGCGAATTTGCTGAAGCAGTGCATGGAATATGCGAAAAAGACCGGGATGCAGCAGGTCAGCCTGGAGGTCGCGGGCGACAATATGCCGGCCATCGCCTTGTACCGGAAGAACGGGTTTGTCGTAAACGGGGTGAAGGAATCATTCGTATGCATGAGCCTGTATTTGCCGGGCGCGGCAGGGCATGGGTGATCAAAACGCCGGATTTTGCAGGTTTGCCGCAACGTACATTCCTGAATTGGGTGAAACATGACGAGCCACACCGAACCGACTGGAAACGCAAGCAAGCCAATTTTGGTTTTTCCCGGCGGAATGCCGCGTTCGCTTGAATATCTGCAGAAATGCCGCAGCGAGGGAAGAGCCGTCATTGGCGCTTCTTCGCTCGAGTACGATGTTTCGCGCGAACAATATCCCGACTGGGCATTTCTTCCCTATGTCACGCAGCCCGGGTTTGACGAGGCGCTTAAGCAGGCTATTTTAAAATTCGATATAGGCGGGATTTTCTCGCCCAATGCTGTGGTGTGGGATCACCTGAATCGCGTTCTGAAGGATGTGGCCCCCGGGGTGCATTTAATGAATGACTCGCCGGTCAACGCGGAATTGAGCGGGTATCGAGCGGCGCGGAACCATGCCAGTGCCTTGCTCAACAGGCCGCTTTCGATTTCGGCCGACAAGGCAATCAGACCGCCAATGTCGGAAATCGAACTCGCCGCCTTGTTCCGGCACGCGGAGTTGATCCCCGGCATGTGCGATCATGAAAAAATCTGCGCCTTATGCGAAATTGCCCGATATTCCGCAACGGGAGATATCGTCGAGATTGGAAGCTGGTGGGGAAAGTCCGCTTTTATATTGGCCAGGCTGGCGCGTTGTTACGGGATCGGGAAGTTGCTGTGCGTGGATCCCTGGACGAACGAAGGCATTGTCTCCAAGGATGCAAATGCAATGGTCGATCGGGCATTTTCCCAGGTAGATGCCGGGGAAGCGCTAATCGTTTTCGAGATGAACCTGCTTCCTTACAATTCAAATCATGTCAATTATTTGCGCATGCTTTCGACGGATGGCGCAAAGTATTATCGCGAGCACCGCCGTGCCGCAACCCCGTCATTCGGGACGACGGATTATTGCGGCCATATCGCGATCCTGCATATCGACGGCAATCACAGCTACGACTCGGCGAAAGCCGATATCGAAGCGTGGGGAGAGTTTGTAGTCGATGGCGGATGGATTGTCTTTGACGACTATGTCTGGCCTTTTGGCGATGGGCCACAACGGGTTAGCGACGAGTTTCTTGAAAGCAATCGATCCAGGGTTGCCACCGCCTTTGTAATGGGGAGCGCGTTGTTTATTCAATTGTCCACAGGCGATTGAGCCAAAGCCAAGATGGGGGCAGTCAGCGTTTCAGGCTGGCAAGCTGCTGCTGCAATTGCGCGACATAGCGCTGCAACAGCATGGTGGTCTTGCCGTCCGGTTTGACAAACACGCAGCCTGCGCGGCGCTTTACCTTGCCGTTGCGGTCGGTAATTTCAAGGCTGTTCTTCACCTCGATGGTGGCCTCCACTCCCCCGATATCGGGGAGTTCGATGCGGCAGTGTTCGTACACCATGCCCGGTTGCAGTTCGATCCCGCTGGCCTCGCACACCAGCGCAACGCCGCCGATGCTGATATCCATGATGGTGATTTCCTGCTGGACATGTGCCTGATTGGGGACAGGGTGAATGATGCATTTGGGTGCATTCGCTTCCGGGGCGACCAGGCGGTAATAGTCGCGCCGTTGCAGGCGCAGCAGTTTTCGCGGCAAGGCCAGGCTGAAAGCGGGTGCGCCTTCATACGTTCCCAGCACGACATCGTCGGCGACGAACTGCACCTTGGCCTGATTGTGGGTGCTCACGAAGATGATGCGCTTGCTGCGCTCGATGAGGCGGTTGTCGAGCGGGTTGGAGGCGGCATCGATCCAGACGCCGTTTTCGTCGGCGGCCAGGATCAGGGTCAATACCATGCTGATGCCTTCGTTGTAGTACAGGGCGACGCGCGACTTGCGCTGCGCGATTGTTTGCAGGATGGATACGATCTCTTTGGGGTTGCCGATCAGGTAGTCGTTTTCGTCGTCTTTGGAAAACAGCTCTATCTTCAGCGGAATCTCTTTGGTGCGCATGGGGCTATCGTCAACGTGGTTTTACCTGAGCAGATTGTAGCGGGTTTGCAATTGGTGCAGTACGGGGAATTGCGGTGGTTTCGCCCCGTTCCAAACGGTATAGCCAGGCCAGCAGTTCCGCCACGGCCAGATAAAGCTGCGGCGGGATGTGCTGATCCAGTTCCACCTGCATCAGCATGCCGACCAGTTCTTCGGACTCGTGCACATAGACGCCGTGTTCCCGGGCGCGCTCGATGATGGCCTGCGCGATCAGGCCGCGGCCGCTGGCAACCACCTTGGGGGCGGCATCGCCGTTGCGGTAGGCGAGGGCGACCGCCATCTGCCTGGTTGGGCTTTTATCCGGCGTACTCATTCCGGGTAATCTGGGTATGGGTGACGGGAATGCCGCGTTCGGACAGGGCGGCGATCAGTTGCGAACTGGCGCTGCCCAGCTTGTCGCGGGTTTGCGCATCGGCCACGTCGAACGACAGATTCAGGGCATTGCCGTTGAAACTCAGGCGCGCCGAGATGCCGCCGAGATTGGGCAAGTCCAAGCTGATGCGGGTGATCCACTGACCCTCTTCGACTCCTTGCGCGTTGCGATGGGGCGATTCCTCGTGCACTTCCCAGCGCATCTCCTGGCCTTGCCATACTTGCCCTTGCCACAGCACCTGATGCGTTTCCAGTGCGTTCAACTGCTGCTGGACCAGCGGTTGCAGGTGTTCCGGGATATTGGGCGCGGCAATGCGCTGTTCGCTCCCGGCCGGGACGGGTGCGGGTGTTTTTCCGGGCGTGTCGACAGTCCGGGCGTCCTGGTTTTGCGCGGGCAGGGTTTGCGGCGCAGCGGGCTGGGCGGATTGATTCGGGGGCAGCTTGTTTTGCGGCTCCAGCAACAACTGCGTGGTGGGGCGCGTTCCCGCGATCCATTGCGCCTGATGCGATTCGTAGAACAGCCCGCTGTGGCTCAGCGCATCGTGCAGTTTGCCGGCAAGCAGTGTCGTGTCGGGCAGCGGCTGTTCGCCCGTCCATAGCGGCGAACTCTGGAGGGGGCGCACATAGCTTTTTTCCAGCGGCTGCTGCGATAGCGAAGAGAGCAGGCGCGAAGTGGCGCTGAGCGACTCGGGTGTGGAGACCGGATTGGACGAGGCGGCCAGCGTAAAAGTCAGGCGCGGCTGCAGGGACACGACTTGCAGGGTGATGATGTCGCCGGAGCGTATGGAATTCGGGAGTTGCATCTGCAGCAACTGGTTGGCGACGCGCACGTTGTATACGCTGGGCGAAATTTGCGCCTGCACCGTGCCCTGCACTTTTTGCCCGGGTTCGAATTGCTTGGCCGCGTTCGGGACGTTCTTGTCCGGCGTGGCCGTGATGAGCGGCTTATCGTTGAGCGCGAGCGCCTTGAGCGTGGAGATGAGGTTGGCGGGCAGCATGCATCGTTGGAACGATCAGTAATTGGCCAGATAGGTTTTTTGCAGGCGCTGCTCGCTGCGGCTGCTTTGCATGATGCGCTGCAACTGTTCCATCCAGCTTTCGGTGCGGCTGCGTATGTCGGCATCGTCGGCAAGGATTTTCTTGAGCAGCGCGATCTTCTGCGCACGTTCGTCCGCGTTGGCCGGGATGATGTCGCGCGGCTTGATTTCTTCGACCTTGCGATGGCATTCCTGCTCCAGCGAGATCAGGCGATCCCAATCGCCGCCGACGGCAGCTTCGCGCATCTGTCCGGTAATGCCGGAAAGGCGCTGGTAATCCTCAAGGAGTAAGGACATTCCTCAGCCCCTTCCGTAAACGAGCGCGGCCTGCTTCTGGGCAGCCGCAGCGGGCGGTTGCGGCACGGCAGGCACCGGCGCGGCATCCGGCTGGCGTATGGCTTCCCACGCACCCTTGAGTTCGGTGAGCAGCTTGCTGACCTCGTCCAGCATGGCCGGGTCGTTGTTGAGGTTGGCCTGCAGCAGGCGCCGGTCCATATAGTCGTACAGGTCGGCGAGGTTCTGGGCAAGCGCGCCCCCGGCTTCCATGTTGAGGATCGATTTCAGGCCCTCGTCGATGATCATGATGGCTTTGCTGACGGAAGCGCCCTTGGCGGCGGTTTCGCTGCGCAGCATGTGGTTTTTGGCCGCGGCGATCGCGAGCAAAGCGCCCTGGTACAACATCAGCACCAGTTTGTGCGGATCGGCAGCGCCCAGGCTCGATTCAAGGCTGACGTTAGAATATGCTTTGATTCCGGCGGCTGCGTTCATGATCTGCTCCTAAAGGTTTTTGCAGTTAATTTAGCGATTGCAACGCATTCAGTTGCTGTGTCAGATAAGTGCTGGTCTGGTTCATGCTGCTCAGCAGGGTATCCAGTTGGGTAAACTGCGCGCGATAGCGCGCTTCAATCGCAACCATGCGCCTTTCCAGCGCCGTGCGTTGTTTGCCGATCTCGTCGATTGTGGAAGTGATGCCGGTGGTGCGGCTGTTGAGCGCGCCGTCCGAACTGAGCAGGTTGGTGGCAAGCACGTTCAGGTTGTACGCATAGCCTTGCGAATAACTCACGTTGCCGCGGTCGCCCAATGCGCCGCCGCTCACCAATATCTTCAGGCCCTCGGCATCGCCTGTGCCGATCAGGCTCTGTCCGGACGCGGTCGCTGCCTGTCCGCCCAGGGTGCCTTCGACATCCACGCCGAAAACCTGGGTGGGGGTTCCGAGCAGGTTGGCCAGACCGTTGCCGCCGGTTGCGGCTACCGCGGAACTGGCGCCGTAGGTTGTGGAAGTCAAGGTAAAAGCCCCGCCGCTCTGGGTGACGGTGACCGCCAGAGCGTTGCTGGCGAAATCGCTGACGCCGTTGATTTTGGATTGCAATTCGGCTGCCAGCGCGGCGGCGGTGTAACTTCCTGCCGCCAGCACGATGCTGGCGGCCTTGCCGTTCAGCGAAATATCCAGCGCATCGTTTACGCCGGCGACGATGGTGGTCGAAACCGGCGCAGCGGATCCTGTCAGCGAACCCTGGGTCGCCAGCCGGGTGATGTTCACGGCGTAGGTGCCGACCTTGGTGCTGCCGGTGTTCGAGGTGAAGCTGACCAGGCTGTCGGTCGTTCTGCCGGTTTCGGCGAACAGCGCGGCGATGTCGCTGAAGTTGCTGGCGATCGCGCTGCTCAATTTGGTCGAATCCAGCGCCAGCGATCCGTCGCGCTGGAACGAGACGCCGATCTGCGACAGGGTGGTGAGGCTGCCGGAAGTGTTGGTGATGGAGCGCGTGAGGATCGAGCGTATCTGCGATTGCAACTGCAACACCGTTGAGTCGCCCTGCAGGATGCCGCCCTTTTGCGTGGCGGCATCGTAGCCGGACAGGTTCTTCAGGGTGCTGTTCAGGTCGTTATAGGCCTGGACGAAGTTGCCGACCGAGGATTGCACGGAGGCGCTGTCTCTTGCCACGGTCAGCGACGTTGCGCTGGTGGTCTGCTTCAGCAAGTTGAGCGTCACGCCGGGGATCACGTCGGTGACTGTGTTCGATGTTTTGCTGATGGCAACGCCGTTGACTTTGAGCGAGGCGTTCTGCGCCGTCGCTACTTCGGACATGTTCTGCACGCCGGCCGGGTCCTGGCCGAGCAGGTTGGCGAGCGCGGCATCTCCCGCAACCGAGATTTTCAGGCTGTTGCTCTGCCCCATGTTGTTGGAACTCAGCGAAAGCCGGTATGGCGTCGTGCTGCCGTCGTTGATGATGGTCGCGGTGACGCCGATATTGGCCGCATTGATGGCGTCGCGAATCCCGGAAAGCGAGTTGTTGGACGCATCGATGGTCAGCGTCTTGGCGCCGTTGCCGTTCGAGGTGAACGACGCGCCGGTATATTTTCCGGTAACCGCATCGAATGAGCCGCTGCCGATACTGATCGTGCCGAAATCGATGGTGACGGTTCCGTTGCCGATGCTGGCGGTGGTGCTGGCCTGCCCCGTGGCGACCAGATTCTGCGACTTCGCCAATTGGGAGACCTCGAGGGTGTAGCTGCCTGCGACTGCCGCGCTGGAAGCCGAAGCGGTGACGATGGAGTTGTCGGCCGGGGTGGCGGACAAACTCTGGAAACTGCCGGCGCTGCTGAGACCCAACAATGCGCTCTGGAAGCTTCCTACCGCCCCCTTGAGCAAACCGTAGGCGGATATCTGCGCCTGGTAGCTGGCCTCCTTGGTATTCAGCAGCGTGATGGGCCGGCGCTCCAGCGTCATGAGCTGCGTCACGATGCCGTTTACGTCGAGACCCGAGCCAACGCCTGCAGATGAAATGGTAGCCACGATATCCTCGGTCGATCAGGCCTTTTGCCTGAGCAGAAGTCCTTGTTGCATCTTGTCCACCGCACGGGTGAGCGCGAGCGCTTCCTCGGACGGATATTGCTTGATGGTATCCCCGGTCTTGGAATCGATGACGCGGATGATCGTCCTTTTGGTTTCCCGGTCTATGCTGAAGGTCAGCGCGGAATCGATCTGTTTCATTGCACTGTTCAGCTTGTCGACCGCTTCCTGCAGTTGCGTGGGCGATAGCTGGGCAGCCTTGTCCTCGACCTTGGGCGCATCGACGGGTGCGACATCCGGCTTTGAAGCGGCGACAGCCGGCGTTCCACCTCCGTCATTCATGACGCGGGGAGCCGGTACTGAGCTGCTCGTTGCATTCTGGATAAGCATGGTGCCTCTCCTTTGTGTTCAAAAGCCCGGCCGGATCGCTCCGACCGGGTGGTCTTACTGACTCGTCACCTCACCTCTTACCTCAACAGCGTCAATACGGTGTTGGGCAGCGCATTCGCCTGGGCCAACATCGCCGTACCGGCTTGTTGCAGGATCTGGTTACGGGTCATGATCGCGGTTTCTGCGGCGAAGTCTGCGTCGCGGATACGGCTACGTGCGGCGCTCAGGTTCTCGGACGCAGTCTGCAGGTTGGCGATGGTCGCGGTGAAACGGTTTTGCACCGCACCCATGTCCGCACGCATCTTGCTGATCTGCGACAGAGCCGCGTCCACGATGCCGACTGCGGTGTTGGCGCCTGCGATGGTGCTGATGTCCACCGCGCTGACGTTTGCGGCAGTGGCTGCGGTCACGGTGGTTCCCAACACGCTACCGGCACCGGCGGCGACGGAAGATACCGCAGTGAAGCCGGCGTCGGAGAACAGCGATACGGTACCGAGCACGCGTGCCGAATCGGTGGCTGCCGCCGGGGTCAACGTGATCGCAGCTGCCGCGTTGGCGCCATCCAGTGTGGCAGTACCGCCGCCCGAACTGGTGAAGCCGGTGAGGGTCAGGTCGTTACCGGCTGCCTGCGTCAGCGTCAGTGCGGTGCCGGCGGCGTTGGCAGTGGCGGTTACGCCGGTCTTGCCGGAAACGGCGTTGATCGCGGCTGCAACTCCGGATACGGTGCCGCCCGCTCCCACGGTCGCGCTGATGGTGGTGGCTGTGCCGCCGCCGTTCAGGGCGAAGGAAATGGTGCCCGCGGTCAGGCCGCTCAAGGTCGCCGAGGTGGTGGCAGAAGCCTTGACGCCGGTGGATGCGGTATTGGCATTCACTGCAGTTGCAATTGCGGCTGCAGAAGAGGTGACGGCAACCGTCACGGCGGCGGTACCGGCAGAACCCGCGATGGTCAGGGTTTGCGCGGCGATCGTGTTGGCCGGAGCGGTGCCGGTCGCGGTGCTGATGATGGCGCCGCCCAAGTCGGTGGTATTGGTGCCTTGCAGTGCAACGGTATTGTTCTGCAAGTCGGTGGCGCGAGCGCCAGCCACGGAAACGCCGATGGTCTGGTTGGCATCCGCACCCACCTGGAATTGCTGGCCTTGATAAGTTCCGTCCAGCAGCTTCAAGCCGTTGAAGGAGGTGGAGTTGGCGATACGATCCAGTTCGGAAATCAGCTGGTTCACTTCCGAGTTCAACGAGGCACGGTCCGTTGTGGAGTTCGAGGAGTTGGCCGATTGAATCGACAGTTCGCGGATACGCTGCAGAATGTCGCTGGACTGTTGCAGCGCGCCCTCAGCAGTTTGCGCCAGAGAAACGCCGTCGTTGGCGTTGCGGGCTGCCTGGTTCAGGCCGTTGATCTGCGATGTCATGCGCTCGCTGATGGCCATACCGGCAGCGTCGTCGCGAGCACTGTTGATGCGCAAGCCAGAAGACAGGCGCTGCAACGATGTTGCCAGCGCGTCTTTCGAAGCGTTCAGGTTGCGCTGGGCGTTCAGCGATGCGACGTTGGTGTTGATAATGAGGGACATTTTAGTTCTCCTTTAGCTTGATCCACTTTTGCGGTCATTTCGCCGCGAACTTTGGTTTGCCGTTTCATGAAGCTTGGCAACCGCCGTTGAACCAGTTATCGGAGCGTTGGGGGAAAACTTTAGAGCCGGATGAAGCCTGCAGCGGGGGAAAAGCCTCATGTTGCCGCACCTGTAAGGGGGCGGCCGCCAATTGCCCGTCCCGAATGGGCGGTCATGGCGCAGCACCCGCAGGGGGTACGCCGCCTGACACTCGCCCTGCGGGCGGTCATGGCGCAGCCTCCACCCGGTTTTTGCCGGCCAGTTTGGCCTTGTACATGGCCTTGTCGGCACGGCCGACAAGGTCTTCGGCATCCTCGTCTGGGCCGCGCAGGGCAACGCCGGCGCTGAATGTGACCAGGATCCGTTCATTGTTATGCAGAAAGAACTTCTTGGTCAGGTCGCGTTGCAGGCGTTGCATGGCCTCGATGGCCGCCTTCAGGTCGGTATCCGGCAACACGATGAGGAATTCCTCGCCGCCGTAGCGTCCTACCGAATCGGCAGGACGCAGCGTTTCTTTAATGACCTGGGTCAGGTGTTTCAGCGCGCGGTCGCCCGCCTGGTGCCCGATCGTGTCGTTCAACTGCTTGAAATTGTCGATATCGAGCAGGGCGACGCTGACGGCGGATCTGCTGCGGTCGGCGCGTTTCAGTTCGCGTTCTATGGTTTCGTCCAGCCCGCGGCGGTTGAGTGCGCCGGTGAGCTGATCCTCGCGCACCAGTTCGCTGACCTGTTCCAGTTCCTGTTCCAGTTCCTTGATGCGTGCCTCGGCCTCGTCCGCCTGTTTCTTGGAACTGAGCAATTCCTCGTGCGAGCGCATGGCGCTGGCCTGGATGATGCGCGTGTCGTGCATGACGTCCTTGAGGATGTGGCTGAGTTCGGTCAGGTTGTCCGCCTTGCCGATTTTCTGGGTATAGCCCTCGATCTTGTTGTGGTACTCCCCGGTACTTTCGGTCAGGTCGCCCAGGCGGTCGATGAAGGTGGTCATCATGCTCTTCAGGGTTGCCTTGGCGTCGGTCAGGCTTTGCTTGAGCGAACCTTGCTTGATGATGGCATCGCGCAGATTGCGTTCGGCGTCGGCAATGGAGCGTTTGTCCAGCGGATGGGAGATGATGTCCTGCAAGGCGGCGATCTGGCCGTGCAGCCATTTGTCGTCTTCCACCATCTCGCTGACGTTTTCCACGAGCAGGCGCAGCAGGCGTACCAACCCCTCCTGTATCCTGGCCTTGTCGCCGCCGCGCAGTTCCAGCTTGAGCCAGAACTGGCGCAACTGCCTGGCGAGGTCGTTGAGCCGATCCTTGTTGTCGGTGGCGCGAACTTGCGCGATCAGCGCCTGTATCTCGCCGCCCAGTTCGGGTTGGGCGGCGAGGGTGTTTTCCAGCGTCTGCGCCAGCAGTTCGCGCAGTTGATTGATGAGTTCCTGGTGTCCAGCCCCCGACGTGGCGACAGCGGGTGTGGATGCCTGAACGGGAGGGGCTGCCGGAGCCGCCCCCGGCCCCGGCGTGACGGCAGGAACCAGTTCGTCGGGGCCGGGGGCGGTGGGTGCCGCCGACCAGGAGCGTAGTAGCCCCTGCAATTTGCCGAACAGCACTTCCGGATCCCGGGAAAAACGGGTCAATACCGTTTCCAGTCCGTCTTTCTTGCGTGTGATGGTGATGCCTTTGTGCGGTGTTTCCAGTTGGCGCAGCAGGTCGCGTATCAGTTCCGACCAGGCCGGAACGAGCTGGCCTTTGCTGGTGGTTGCACCCGTCTCGACTGACGGAACCGGTGCCGGTTCGCCGCCGATCTCGTGGTACATCTGCGAGTAGTTCTCCGGCGTTGGCGCAAGTTTCTTCGAGGCGAGCGCCGTGAGCGTTTCGCGCGCGATATCCGAGGGAGACTTTGGGTTAGTCATGTGCCGGCATGCGGAATAAGTTCATGGTGCACATTATCCGGCAGCGGGGCAGGCATCAAGCGACGAAAAGCGGCAGTTTACCGGGCTAATTTCGGGAAGACTCCAGTTCGGCCGCGTGCGCATGGATGTTGTTCCGCTCCGGCTACTCGATCAGGTGGTTGCTGATGGCGTAGTGGATGGCTTCGGCGTTGTTTTTCAGTTTCATTTTTTCCAGCAGGCGCGAGCGGTATACGCTGACCGTCTTGGGGCTGAGCGACATGATGTCCGCCATCTCGCTGAGTTTCTTGCCGGAGGCCATCAGGCACAGCGTCTGGTATTCGCGGTTGGACAGCGTCTGGTGCAACAACTCCTGGTAGCCCTGCGACAGGCCGTTGGCCAGTTGTTCGGCCAGTTCGGTGCTGATGTACTTTTTGCCGCTGGCGACCTGGCGGATGGCGGTCACCAGTTGTGCCGGCGCGCTCTGCTTGTTGAGATAGCCCGCCGCCCCGGCCTTCATGGAGCGCAGGGCGTATTGTTCTTCCGGGTGCATGCTGAGCATCAGCACCGGCAGTTGCGGATGGTTGATCTTGAGCTGCTTGAGCACGTCGACGCCATGCTTGTCCGGCATGCTGATGTCGAGCAGAACCACGTCGAAAGGCGTTTCATCCACCATGCGTATGGTTTGCATGCCGTTCTCGGCTTCGCCCGTGACGCGCATGTCGTCGGTGTCGTCCAGCAATTGCTTCAGACCCTTGCGGATGAGCGCGTGATCGTCGGCTATCAACACTTTTATCATCGGTGTCGCTCTTCAGAATAGGTTTTGTTGCGCCAACAGGCTGTCAGCCGATTTGTTGCTGGCCTCGTGGGGGATATAAACGCCGATCTGCGTTCCGCGCCCGGGTTGGCTGTCCACCCGGACTTCCCCGCCGAAGCATTCTACCCGTTCGCGGATGCCGCGTAAGCCGAATGAGCGGGGCTTGGCGCGGTCTGCGTCGGTGAGTCCCTTGCCATTGTCTTGAACTGTCAGCACAACGCCATCTTTGTGGTTGTGGATATTTACGGCGACCTCGCTGGCTGAGGCATGTTTGATGATGTTGGCCAAAGCTTCCTGCAGGATGCGGAACAGGGCGATGGAAATGTCCGGCGGGAGCGCCGGCCCTTCGTCCTTCGATTCGAAGATGCAGGAGATGCGGGTGCGCTGCTCGAACTCATCCGCTTCCATTTCGATCGCCGCCACGATGCCGAACGTATCCAGCACGCTCGGCCGCAGGCTGCGCGAGATGTTGCCGGCCGCTTCGGTGCATTTGTCCACCAGGGTCTCGATGCTTTTGGCTTTTTCGGCGAGGGCCGGATCATTCTTCAGGCGGCTGCCCATCCAGGCGATATCCAGTTTGATGGCGGTCAGCGTGCTGCCCATGTCGTCGTGTATCTCGCGGGCGATGGCGATGCGTTCCTGCTCGCGCACGTCCTGGATGTGCGAGGAGAGTTCGCGCAGTTGCACCTTGGAACGCTTGATTTCCAGTTCCGCTTCCTTGCTTTGCGTGATGTTGAAGATGATGCCTTCCCACTGGATTCCCTGCGGCGTCTTGCGCGGGCTGCAGCGCAGGTTGATCCATTTGACTTCGTTATCCGGCATGGTGAGGATGCGGCCTTCCCAGTTCCAGAACGAAAGATTTCGGGCGGAGGCCTGCATGCTGTTCTGGTAGGACGTCAAATCGTCGGGGTGCAACAGCGCCTCGAACAGCATGACGACATGGGTCAAATCCTGCGGGGTGATCCCCAGCAATGCCTGGCAACCTTCGCTGATGTAGGGGTATGAGATGCTGCCGTCGCTCTTCATCAGCATCTGGTAGGCCATGCCCGGCAAATCGGCGACAAAGGCATGCAGGCGGGTCTGGTTTTCCTGCAGCGCCAATTGGGCGGAACGGTGTTCCTGGCGGATGCGCGCTTCGCGCAGGTTGTGTTCGATCGCCGGTGCGAGGCGGTTCAGGCTGCCCTTGAAGATGTAGTCGTCAGCGCCGTGCTGCATGGTGTAGATGATGGTCTCCTCGCGCAAATCGTGCGAGAGGAAAAGGAAGGGGATGTCCACGCCGCTGTTTTGCAGCAGTTCGAGCGCAGGCAACCCGCCGAAGCCCGGGGGATCGTAGCTGCACAGCACGACATCGAACTGCCCCTTGTGGAGGGCCGCCTTCATGCTCCTGGCGCTGTCTACGCGGCGATGCTCCAACAGATAGCCTGCCTGAGTAAGTTTGTTCAGGGTGTGCTGTGCATCGGCGCTCGAAGACTCGACCAGCAATACGCTGAGTTTTTTGGCAGTCATTCATTATTTTCCATATGGGTGTCCGGATTATAAGCGGCGCCCGCGCTGCGCACTAGGCGGGATATTTCGGTAGAATACCGGCTGTTACCGAATCCGCCACTTTATGTCTTCCGCCCGCCCCGTCGTTCCCGCCAACCTGCTCCGCCCGGAACTGCTGGGGCTGAATGCATACCATGTACCCCCTGCCAGCGGCATGATCAAGCTGGATGCGATGGAAAATCCCTACCTGTTGCCGCAGGCATTGCGCGACGAAATCGCGCGGCTGGTTGCGGATGCCGAGATCAACCGCTATCCCGACGCCGGGGCGCAACAACTCAAAGCCGCTATCGGCCAGGTGACGAATCTGCCGCCCGGCATGGAGGTTCTGCTCGGCAACGGTTCCGACGAGATCATCCAGTTGCTGGCGCTGGCCGTTGCCAGGCCCGGTGCGGTGCTGCTGAGCGTCGAGCCGTCGTTTGTCATGTACAGGATGATCGCCACCTTTGTCGGCATGAAATATGTCGGCGTGCCGCTGGACGAAGATTTTGCGCTCGACCGCAAAGCGATGCTGGATGCCATCCAGCGCGAGCAGCCCGCCCTGGTATTTTTGGCCTATCCCAACAACCCGACCGGCAACCTGTTCGACGCGGCGGCGATCAAGCAGATTATCGAGGCGGCTCCCGGCCTGGTGGTGGTGGACGAGGCCTATTACGCCTTTGCCCGCGACAGTTTCATTCCGCTCCTGGCGCAGTACGACAACCTGCTGGTCATGCGGACTTTCTCCAAGCTGGGGATGGCGGGGTTGCGTCTGGGTTTTCTCGCGGGTTCCGGGGCCTGGCTGGAGCAGTTGGAAAAACTGCGCTTACCGTATAATGTGGGCGTTCTGCCGCAACTGGTCGCGGCCAGGTTGCTGCAGCATCACGATGTGCTGCTGGCGCAGGCGGAACGCATCAAACAGGAGCGCGCCAAACTGTTGGCGGCTTTGAATGCGGTTGTCGGGGTGCGGACGTATTCCAGCGAAGCCAATTTCATCCTGTTCCGCGTGGGCAAGGCAACGCAGGTATTTGAGGGGTTGAAACGGCGCGGCGTGCTGATCAAGAACCTGAACGGCGGGCACCCGGCCCTGACCGATTGCCTGCGCGTCACGGTGGGAGCGCCGGACGAGAACAAGAAATTTGTTGCGGCATTGCAGGACACCATTAACCAACTCGCATAAGGCGAAACATGCGCAGCGCAAAAGTCACACGCAACACCCTGGAGACCAGAATCGACGTCGAGCTGAATCTGGACGGCTCCGGCAAGGTCAAGCTGGACACCGGCCTGCCGTTCCTCGAGCACATGCTGGACCAGATTGCACGCCACGGTTTGCTCGATCTGGCCATCGATGCCAAGGGCGATCTGCACATCGACGCGCACCACACCGTGGAAGACATCGGCATTACGCTGGGGCAGGCGTTCACCCAGGCCATCGGCGACAAGAAGGGCCTGCGCCGTTACGGCCATGCCTATGTGCCGCTGGACGAGGCCTTGTCGCGCGTGGTGCTGGACATCTCCGGCCGTCCCGGGCTGGTGTTCAATGCCGAGTTCGTGCGCTCCAATGTCGGCGAATTCGAGGTCGACCTGATACGTGAATTCTTCCAGGGCTTCGTCAATCACGCCCTGGTGACGCTGCACATCGACAACTTGGCGGGCGACAACGCCCACCATCAGGCCGAGACCATCTTCAAGGCGTTCGGCCGTGCCCTGCGCGTCGCGCTGGAGCTTGATCCGCGCATGACGGGCGTCATGCCTTCCACCAAGGGAACGCTATAACCAATCATGGTTGATATCGCAGTCGTAGATTACGGCATGGGCAACTTGCGCTCGGTGCAACAGGCCGTGCGCAAGGTGGCGCCGGGCGCAAACATCATCGTGACGGGCGAGCCCGACGTGATCGCATCAGCCGCAAGGGTGGTATTTCCCGGCCAGGGGGCTGCACCCGACTGCATGCGCGAAATCCGTGCCCGCCACCTCGACCGGGTGATCGCCGGGGTGGTCAGCGAAGGCAAGCCCTTCCTGGGGATTTGCATGGGATTGCAAGTACTGTTCGAGCACAGCGAGGAAGGCGATACGCCATGCCTCGGCATGTTTCAGGGGCCGGTCAAACGCTTCGCCTCCGGTTTGCACGATGCGCAAGGCAACAAGCTGAAGGTGCCGCACATGGGCTGGAACCAGGTTCATCATGGCGATCATCCGTTGTGGCGCGGCATCGATCAGGACGCGCGCTTCTATTTCGTGCACAGCTACCATGTGCAGCCGGGTGATGCGGGTCTGGTGCAAGCCACCAGCGACTATCCGCAGCCCTTTGTCTGCGCGGCGGCGCGTGATAACTTGTTTGCCGTTCAGTTCCACCCGGAAAAAAGCGCTGCAGCAGGCTTGAAGCTGCTGCAGAATTTCATTAACTGGAATCCTTTGTAGCTATTCATAATTCACCGAAATCAATCATGGATACTAAAACGCTGATCATTCCCGCGATCGATTTGAAAGACGGCCAATGCGTGCGCCTGCGCCAGGGCGTGATGGAGGGCGCGACCGTGTTCTCCGACGATCCCTCCGCCATGGCCAGGCACTGGCTGGCACAGGGCGCGCGCCGGTTGCACCTGGTCGACCTGAACGGCGCTTTTGCCGGCAAACCCAAGAATGAAGCCGCCGTGCGCGGCATCGTCGAGGCTGTGGGCGGCGAGATTCCGGTGCAACTGGGCGGCGGCATTCGCGACCTGGAGACCATCGAACGTTACCTCGATATCGGTGTGACCTACGTCATCATCGGCACCGCCGCGGTGAAGGTGCCGGGCTTCCTGCACGAAGCCTGCGACGCGTTCCCCGGCCACATCATGGTCGGCCTCGACGCCAAGGGCGGCAAGGTGGCGGTGGACGGCTGGTCCAAGCTCACCGGCCACGACGTGGCCGACCTGGCGCAGCGCTTCGAGGGTTACGGCGTGGAAGCCATCATCTATACCGACATCGGACGCGACGGCATGATGACCGGCGTGAACATCGAAGCCACGGTGGAACTGGCGCGGCCATTGCACGTGCCGGTCATCGCCAGCGGCGGCATCACCAACCTGGATGACGTACGCGCCCTGTGTGCCGTGCGCTCCGAGGGCATCACTGCCGCCATTACCGGCCGCGCCATTTACGAAGGCACGCTGGATTTCAAGGCGGCGCAAGCGCTGGCGGACGAGCTGTCGCCCGCGGTGATCTGATGCTGGCAAAACGCATCATTCCCTGTCTGGACGTGACCGCCGGTCGCGTGGTCAAGGGCGTCAGCTTCGTCGAACTGCGCGACGCGGGCGACCCGGTCGAGATCGCCAAGCGTTATGACGATCAGGGGGCCGACGAGCTCACCTTCCTCGACATCACCGCCAGTTCCGACGACCGCAGCATCATTTTCCATATCATCGAAAAAGTGGCGGAGCAGGTGTTCATCCCGCTGACCGTCGGCGGCGGCGTGCGCGAAGTGCAGGATGTGCGCAACCTGCTCAATGCCGGGGCGGACAAAGTGAGCATCAACACTTCTGCCGTGGTCAATCCGCAACTGGTGGCAGATGCGTCGGCGCGCTATGGTTCGCAATGCATCGTGGTGGCCATCGACGCCAAGCAGGTCGCGCCGGGCAAGTGGGAGGTGTTCACCCACGGCGGCCGCAAGGCGACCGGACTGGATGCGGTGGAGTGGGCAAAGAAGATGCAGACGCTGGGCGCGGGCGAGATCCTGCTGACCAGCATGGATCAGGACGGGCAGAAGAAAGGTTTTGACCTGGCGCTGACGCGCGCCGTGACCGATGCGCTGGAGATTCCGGTGATCGCCAGCGGCGGCGTAGGCAACCTGCAGCATCTCGCCGACGGCGTGAAGATTGGTGGTGCGGATGCGGTGCTGGCGGCCAGCATCTTTCACTTCGGCGAATACACGGTGCAGCAGGCGAAGGAGTACATGGCGAAACAGGGTATCGAGGTGCGACTGTGAATACGAAAAACAATTTGCCACAGAGCACACAGAGAAAACCCGCTGCACTTGAAGGATTAGCTGCATTCTCTGTGAACTCTGTGTTCTCTGTGGCTGAATTGGGGTTTAAATGACCGAAAGCTGGCTGAATAAAGTAAATTGGTCGGCAGACGGCCTGGTTCCCGCCATCGCACAGGACGCGGCCACCGGTCGCGTACTCATGGTTGCCTGGATGAACCGCGAGGCGCTTAAACGCACGGCCGAGACCGGTGAGGCGATATACTGGTCGCGCTCGCGCAAGAAACTGTGGCACAAGGGCGAAGAGTCCGGGCACACGCAGAAGGTGAAAGAGATTCGCATCGACTGCGATGCCGATGTGATCCTGCTGCAAGTGGAGCAGAAAGGCGGCATTGCCTGCCACACCGGGCGCGAAAGCTGTTTTTACAGCAAGCTGGAAAACGGCGCGTGGGTGGAAACGGATGCGGTGTTGAAGAACCCGGACGAGATATACAAGCGATGAGCAGCGACATTCTGCAACGACTGACCGAGACGCTGGAGGCGCGCAAGCACGCCGCGCCCGAGTCCTCTTACGCCGCGAAACTGTTCAGCAAGGGTGACGATGCCATCCTGAAGAAAGTGATCGAGGAGGCGGGCGAAGTATTGCTGGCAGCCAAGGATGCAGACAGTCAACATTTGGTATACGAAGTTGCCGATCTCTGGTTCCACAGCCTGGTGCTGCTGGCGCACAAAGGGTTGAGTGCCGACGATGTGCTGAAAGAGCTGGCGCGCCGCGAAGGCGTGTCCGGCATCGAGGAGAAAGCGAGCCGAAAATGAGCGAAAACTGCCTTTTCTGCAAGATCGCGCGTGGCGAAATCCCGAGCCGCAAAGTTTACGAGGATGGCGATGTGTTCGCCTTCCATGACATCAATCCGGTCGCGCCGGTACATTTCATGCTTGTTCCAAAACTGCATCTGGGTTCGTTGCTGGATGCCAACGAGAAGCACGCCGCCCTGCTCGGCAAGATGCTGTTGCTTGCCCCCAGGCTGGCGCGAGAGCAGGGGCTGGAGAACGGTTTCCGCACCGTCATCAATAGCGGCAAAGGCGGCGGGCAGGAAGTGTTTCACTTACATGTTCACGTTATCGGCGGCGGCAACATCCCGCCCATGGTTAAACGGGATTAATCGAGGAGAGCAAAATGGGTTCATTCAGTATCTGGCATTGGTTGATTGTATTGCTGGTCGTGGTGCTGATTTTCGGCACCAAAAAACTGCGCAATATCGGCAGCGACCTGGGCGGGGCGGTAAAAGGCTTCAAGGAAGGCATGAAGGGGGAAGAGGAGCCATCCAGGCCACAGGACACCAAAACCATCGAAGGCGAAGTCAAAGATAAAACCAACTCGAACAGTTAAAGCCGCCTGATTTGCGGATGTACCTGCCGGCGACGGACAGGCCGCACAACCCGTTTCACCCAGATACCCACCCAATGAGCACGAGCGAATCCTTAATTGCCCATCTGATCGAGTTGCGTTCACGCTTGATGAACGTCGTGATCGCGCTGTTGCTGGTGTTCGTATGTTTGTTTCCGTGGGCATCCGACCTCTATGCCATGCTGGCGCACCCGTTGCTGGCCAAGCTGCCGCAGGGCGGCCAGATGATCGCCACCGATGTAACGACGCCGTTCTTCGTGCCGCTCAAGGTGACGATGATGGCGGCCTTCCTCATCGTATTGCCTTATGTCCTGTACCAGGGCTGGCGCTTCGTCGCGCCCGGATTGTATGCGCACGAGAAAAAACTGGTGCTGCCGCTCATCGTCGCCAGCACGCTGCTGTTTTTCTGCGGCATGGCCTTCGCCTATTTCGTGGTATTTCCCGTGGTGTTCGGTTTCATTGTCGCGGCAGCGCCGCAAGGCGTGGCGGTCATGACCGATATCGACAAATATCTCAGCTTCGTGCTCGGCATGTTCATGGCGTTCGGCATCACCTTTCAGGTGCCGGTGGCCGTGGTGGTGCTGGTGCGGATGGGCGTGGTGTCGGTGGCGAAGCTGCGCGAGATACGTTCTTATGTCATCGTCGGCGCTTTTGTGGTCGGGGCGATATTTACCCCGCCCGATGTCGTCTCGCAACTCATGCTGGCGATTCCGCTCTGGTTGCTCTACGAGGCCGGGATCGTGGTGGCTGCCTGGGTGACCCCGCGCAGCAAATGAGGCGTCTTCCGTTGTTGCCTTATTCCTGAGCCTTGGGCTTGGGTCGTTTGCCCACCTTGACCTGGATCGCGACCTCCGACTGGTTGCGCATCAGCTTGAGCAAAGCCACTTTCCCCGGCGCCAGCGCCGAGATGGTCTCCAGCATGACGGTGGAATCGGCCAGCGGCTTGCCGTCGATGCTGACCAGAATATCTCCGGCCTTGATACCGGCCTTGTCTGCCGGGCTTCCGCGCACGACTTCCGCGATCAGTACGCCCTGGGTGTCTTTCAGCTTGAACGATTCGGCCAGTTCCGGCGTGAGTTCCTGTACCGCAATTCCCACCCAGCCGCGCGTTACCGAACCGCTCTGGATGATCTGTTCCATGACCTTTTTGGCCGTGCTGGTCGGGATGGCAAAGCCGATGCCGAGCGAACCGCCGTTGGGGGAATAGATCGCGCTGTTGATGCCGAGCAGGTTGCCTTCCACATCCGCCAGCGCACCGCCCGAGTTGCCGGGGTTGATGGCGGCATCGGTCTGGATGAAGTTTTCGAAAGTGCTCAGTCCCAAGTGGTTGCGCTTCAATGCGCTGATGATGCCCATAGTGACCGTCTGCCCGACGCCGAACGGATTGCCGATGGCCAGCACGATATCGCCCACATGCGCCTGGTCCGATTGCCCGAACGTAATGGCGGGCAGGTTCTCGCCGATATCCACCTTGATGACGGCCAGATCGGTGTCGGGATCCGAACCGATGATATGTCCTTTAGCTGTCCGCCCGTCGGCAAGTGCAACCTCAATCTCGTCGGCCGCTTCAACGACGTGATGGTTGGTGAGAATGTAGCCGTCGTGGCTGACGATAACGCCGGAACCGAGGCTGGAGCTCTGCTGCGGGATGTTGTTGTCGAATTCGTCGCCGAAAAAGAAACGGAAGCGCGGATCGTCCATGAAGGGGGCAGAAGGGGTCTTGACCTCGCTGCTGGTGAAAATGTTGACCACCGCGGGCATGACTTTTTGCGCAGCCTTGCTGAAACCCACTGTCGGCAGGTCGCCGCCACCGTTTATGGCGCTTTCATACAACGTGACTACACCGCTGCGAGCGGCATTGGGCAGCAGCGACGGCCTGAGCGTATGGATAACGAACAGCATTGCCAGACCGACGGTGGTAGCTTGGGCGAACAAAAGCCAGAATTTGCGCATGATATGATTAAACCGCTAAATTGATGGGGCGAACCCGATGCGATTGATGGAATTGCGAGATTATATCGAAAGCGCGCTGACAGTCAGCCGTTTTCGTGACTACTGCCCAAATGGGCTGCAAGTCGAAGGACGCGCCGAAGTGCGGCGTATTGCTTCCGGCGTCACCGCCTCGCAAGCCGTGCTGGAGGCGGCCACAGCCTGGGGGGCGGACGCCATCCTCGTGCATCACGGGTATTTCTGGCGCAGCGAAGATTTCGCCATCAGCGGTATCAAGAAGCGCCGAGTTGCCCACTTGCTCAAGCATGACGTCAGTCTGCTGGCCTATCATCTGCCGCTCGATGCCCACCCCGAATTTGGGAACAACGCCCAACTCGGCGAGATGCTCGGCTTCGTCGAGCAGGGGCGCTTCGGCGAGCAGGATATCGCCGTATACGGGGCGCTGGTTCAACCGCAGACTCTGCAGCAACTCACCCGGCATATCGAGCACATCCTGCAACGCTCCCCCCAGGTCATTGGCCATGCCAATCCCAACATCGCCCGCATCGCATGGTGCAGCGGCGGCGGTCAGAGCTATTTCGAGCAGGCCGTGGCGCTGGGGGTGGATGCCTTCCTGACGGGGGAGATTTCGGAGCAGAACGTGCATGTCGCACAAGAGACCGGCGTTGCCTTCATTGCGGCCGGACATCACGCCACCGAGCGCTACGGGGTACAGGCTTTGGGCGAGCATTTGGCTGCGCGGTTCGGGTTGGAGCACCGCTTCTTCGATCAGGACATTCCGGTTTAGCCAGCAGTCGCCTTCGATACGCGATTTTCATACCCTACTTCTTTCCTCTGGTTTTCACCTGCAAGTTGGACCTGTAGCTTTTTTCTTGAACCTCGTGCGACTGTCATTGTCCCAATAACCTGTCAATAAGTATGGGTATGTGGTTGAATGGTCTGAATCGAGTCGCTGCGGCAAGGCCGCTCTGCGGATTTTCGCCGTGCCTGTTTTACGACAAACCTGTTAATAATTTGATTTCATACAATATTGGGGTGCGCAAAATGAATTCCAACTTTTCAAAATTCTTTATCGTCTTTGCTTTTATATTTGCTTGGGTGTTGTCGGGGTGCGGTGGCGGAGCGGGCGATGTTGGAAAGAAAGCGGATCCCGTAATGCCGACAGATTTAATTGCGCCTACAGTGACATCGACCAGTCCGGCGGCAAGCGACACCGCCTTTGCCATAAATGGTGCTGTCACCGCCACTTTCAGCGAGGCGATGACTGCATCCACTGTTTCATCAGCCACTTTTACCTTGAATAACGGTGTGACAGGTTCGGTCGCCGTCACCGGCACGACCGCCACTTTTACTCCTTCAGGAAATCTGGCTAATTCGACAACGTACACAGCCACAATAACCACAGGTGTCAGGGACGCTGCCGGAAATGCGATGGAAAGCCCCTACGCGTGGTCGTTCACAACCGGTACAGCCGCCGACACCACTGCTCCCACCGTCACGGCGACAAGCCCGGCAAATAACGCCACCGGAGTTGCCGTAAATGCGGCGGTCACCGCCACCTTCAGCGAGAACATGAACGCGTCGACTTTGACCACCAGCAACGTTACCTTGAAAAACGGTGCGACCAGCGTGCCAGGCACGGTCGCCTACAACGGCACCACGGCGACCTTTACCCCGTCAAGCGCGCTTGCCTATTCAACCCCGTATACCGCCACCGTGACCACGGGAGTCAGGGATGCGGCAGGAAATGCCATGGCAAGCAACCGCGTGTGGACATTCACGACCGGCACCGCACCGGATAGCACCCCGCCGACCATCACGGCGACAAACCCTGCAAATAACGCAACCGGCGTTGCGGTAAACACAGCGGTGAGCGCCACCTTTAGCGAGAACATGAATGCATCGACAGTGACCACTGCAACCTTCAGTCTGAATAACGGCGTGACAGGCACGGTCGCATACAGTGGCACCACCGCAACCTTGACCCCGTCAAGCGCGCTCGCATATTCAACTCAATACACTGCCACCGTGACTACGGGAGTCAGGGATGCGGCAGGCAATGCCATGGCAAACAATCGCGTATGGAGGTTCACTACGCGGGCGGCTCCTCCGGCAGGAACTGTGCGCATTCTCCTTCTTCATCACAGTACCGGTTTCTATATTTGGGAGGGAGATGGAATACAGACCATTCCAGGTGGGTTGGATACCTACAATACGGCTCATGGAACAAATTACGTGATAGATGAGCTTTGGTACCCGTCCAATACCTATCCTTTGGGAAGCAACAACCCATATGATTACTGGAACCTGTGGGTAAATACCACTGATACGTCCGGACAGTTCGATTTGGAAGCATTAACGCAAAATTACGACGTCATCGTGTTCAAGCATTGTTTCCCGGTAAGCGACATTGAACCGGATTCCGGAACGCCGGATGTGAGCTCGGGAGGCCAGACTTTGGAGAACTACTACCTTCAGTATGCTGCGCTCAAAACGAGAATGCTCCAGTTTCCGGACAAGAAATTTATCGTCTGGACCGGAGCCGCCCTGCGGGCCGCCGATACGACAGTGGCGAAGGCCGCGCGTGCCAGAATCTTTTTTGATTGGGTGAAAGGCACTTGGGATGAGTCCGGCGACAATATCTATGTCTGGGATTTTTACGAACTTGAAACGGGGGGAACCAATTACCTGCTCGATGAAAATGCCGACAGTTCGGATTCTCATCCAGGTTCGGCTTTTGCGGGTCGTGTCGCGCCGTATTTCGTGAATCGTTTGGTCGATATAATCGAAGGCCGCGGCGATACCGGGAGCCTGACGGGAGAATAAGCGGCTCAACTACCGGCATTCGATGCGATCTGGCCCGGCAAGGATGCCGTGTTGCGCTTTCCTCAGGCCGGGTTTGAATCCAGACTCTTGAGTTTCCGGTACAAAGTGCGCTCGCTGATGCCCAGTTTATCTGCCAGGGTTTTGCGGTCGCCCTGGAAGTGATTTGCAGCCCAGGTCAGGTAGCGCCTTTCCAGGCTGTCCAATGGGGCTATTTCTTCCAGGGGGGCCGTTTCCGAAATCGCCTTGCCGTTTTTCATGGTGTCCAGAAAAAGGTGCTGGGGCTGGATGGTGTTGCCGTCCACCATGATCAGCGCGCGTTCCAGGATGTTGCGCAGTTCCCGCACGTTGCCGGGGAAGACGTGGTGCTTCAGCGTATCCAGGGCTTCTTCGCTGAGCGTGATTTTTCGACCCGGTTCCAGACGCGAAAGCAGGCTGGTAATCAGCATTGGCAAGTCTTCCGTACGCTCGCGCAACGGCGGCAACTGGATGGGGAAGACATTGATGCGGAAAAACAAATCCTGGCGGAAAGTGCCTTGCTGCACCATTTCCGCCAGATTCCGGTGGGTTGCGGCAACCAGGCGGAAATCGGCGCGCAGCGGCTCCAGACCGCCGATGCGGCGGTAAGTCCCGGCCTCCATCAAGCGCAACAACTTGACCTGAAGCGACAGGGGAATGTCGCCCACCTCGTCCAGAAACAGGGTGCCGCCGCACACCGCCTCCACTAACCCGATCTTGCGACCCACGGCGCCGGTAAAAGCCCCTTTTTCATAACCGAACATTTCACTTTCAAATAGTGTTTCCGTGAGTCCGGAGCATTCCACCGCCACGAACGGCGCGGACGCTCTTGGACTCATGTCATGGATGGCATGGGCAACCAGTTCCTTGCCCGTGCCGGACTCCCCTAGAAGCAGTACTGAGCTCTCCCGAACGGCGACTCGTTTTGCGAGCTCGAGCATGCGGTTGAACGGGCGCGAGTATCCAACCATTTCCCTGTCGCGCGCGCCATCCCGGGCGCGGCGCAGGGAGTGCATCGTTTCCATGAAATAGATCGTGGTTCCTGTTTCGTCTTTGACGGGCACTACCTCCACTTCCACATGTTCCCTGCCGGACGAGGTGTGATGTACGTGCAGGACGCGGTTGGGTTCCCCGCTTTCGATTGAGTCCCGCAACGGGCAATTTTCCCCAACCTGGTCGCAGGGCTTGTCGTAGTGATGGGAGAGTTCATAACAGAACTTTCCTTCGATTTTCCGTTGAGGACCGAATTCCCGCTGGTAGGCCGCGTTGGCAGCAATGATTCGATATTGCCCATCAAGCAAAATCTTGGGATCGGGGAAGCTGTCGAGCAAGTTGAGCAAGTTTGCGGGGATTTCGGGCTGGACAGGTACGCTGTTATTTGTGGCGGTCATGGCAGTTATGTTATGTCATTTGTGGCGTAACTATCAACCTTTATTTCCTGTTTCATCCCGGCCGACAGACAGTATCCGGCTGATAGAAATCAAAATTAGCAAAACACGAGAGAAGTGGCACAGTGATTGCTATTAATAAAATAAGCTTTACGGACAGATTGAAGTAACGCAGGTTCAATTCTCCCTGACTGGACGCTCCCGTCCGTCAGCTTCGAACTGTGGCGCAATGCGCCACAGTTTTTTTTTGGAGTGCGGGGAGCCCGGGTCTTGTACTTAAGGATGTCAGGCGCAAATGTCTGCGCATCGCTACCTGCGTCGGTCGCTAAAAATTCAAAATTTTGCCGTCTGGGCCGGTTCAGCCGGCAACAGAGTATGGTCAATGCAAAGGAGGACTGAGAAATGGCACTAATGATCACTGAAGAATGTATCAACTGCGATGTCTGCGAACCGGAATGCCCGAATGGAGCGCTGTCGCAAGGTGAGGACATCTACATTATCGACCCCGCCTTGTGCACCGAATGCGTGGGTCATTTCGATGAGCCGCAATGCATAGAGGTTTGTCCGGTCGATTGCATCATTCAGGATCCGAACCATGTGGAAAGCAACGAGCAGTTGCATGCCAAATTCGAGAGAACATTGGGGGTTCAGGCGTAACCGAAAAACGAATTTTCGAGCTTAGTTTCTGGCGTGAGAGAGAGAGAAGTCTTCAACGCCTTGCAGCGTACTCAGCCCGCTGGCTAATTCGTTCATTGCCACGCCACTATTCTTGCTGAGGGCGATGGCCACGAAATGCCATTCCAGTTTTTCATTGCTGGAGCGGATGGAGAAGGAGCCGGTGGCAACTTCGTAACCGTGGGAGGAGACGACGGCGCGCAGGGTATTTTCCTGAGGCACAAAATTTCGCTCGAATTCGAGCGTGATGGCGATGGCAGGGCGGGAAGGTAGCCAGTTTTCCAGTTTCGATATCCACATCATGCTCATCGCTGAAAGGAAAGTGAGCAAAATTGCGGATGCGTAGAAACCGACACCGACCATAATCCCGATGACCGAACAGGCCCAGATGGAGGCGGCGGTGGTAAGGCCGCTGATATTGAGTCCGTCCCGCATGATGACCCCGGCGCCGAGAAAGCCGATGCCGGTAACAATGCCCTGGATGACGCGAGTGGGATCTGCTGCGAGAAAGGTGTTCGTCTGGCCGCCATACCAATAGGAGGGGTAGCCGGCAATGACGGTAAGCGCCGCCGCGGCCATGCAGACGAGGCCGTAAGTGCGCATTCCAGCGGCTCGTCCGTGATAGGAGCGTTCATAGCCAACGACCAATCCGAGTACGAGCGCGCCGAGCAGATTCAGGAACACTACTGCGTTGGTCGCCATTTCCTGGGCAGACCAGTATGTGGACAGATTCGTAAACGATAGAGCGTTCATTACCGTTCTCCCTGTATTCATTGTGGTCGAGAGTGTACAAGAATCGGGCAAGGTTTTCTGCGTGGCGTCGGGGGGATTAAAATTCAAGGCATTTTGTATTGTGGTTGTTTATTTGGCCGAATTCGACCAAGAGGGGCGTAATGAAAGCCAAACAGGGTATGAGGAATGGAATTATCTGATTTTCTAAGCGTGTGCTTGCGGCAGGGGGTGTTACTGGGTAACATTGCTGGTTGTGGTGATGGTCGCGATGTGGGGCGCTCCCTGGGGAGCTCGATTGGCATGATCCGTTCTGTTCCCGATGTCGTTAAAACAAGTTGATAGGCAGGCCAGTATTGTTATCAGCCCGAATATATGCGTTGGCTGAAAGTGAAGCGTTTTTTTATTTTAGGAAGGGATGAGTGTCATGACTGACAAAGTAGATCGCAGCAAGCGGCGATTATTGCTTGCCGCTACCTCGGCGGCAGGTGGGGTGGCAGCAGTGGGCGTTGCAACGCCGTTTGTAATGAGTTTTATGCCCAGCGAACGCGCCAAGGCTGCGGGAGCGCCTGTGGAAGTGGATATCGGCGCTATCGAGCCTGGAACGATGAAAGTCGTCGAATGGCAAGGCAAGCCGGTTTGGATCGTGCGCCGCAATCAGGAAATGCTCGATTTGTTGCCCAAGCATGACGAAGAGTTGACCGACCCGACCGGTTCGGTGCCGCAACAGCCGGACTACTGCAACAACCCCAACCGCTCCATCAAACCCGAGATTTTTGTCGTGATCGGTATCTGCACCCATCTGGGCTGCTCGCCAAGCTACCGTCCCGAAGTGGCGCCTGCCGACTTGGGAACCGCTTGGGCCGGCGGCTGGTTCTGCCCGTGCCACGGTTCGCGTTTCGATATGGCCGCACGCGTTTACAAGGGTTCGCCCGCACCGACCAATCTGATCATTCCCCCGCACCAATACCTCAGCGACAACCTGCTGTTGATTGGTGATGACAAGAAAAAGGGAGCTGCATAATGAAATTATTGAACGATTTTATTGGCTGGGTCGATGAGCGTTTCCCGCTGATCGAAACCTGGAAGTACCACCTGTCCGAATACTACGCCCCGAAAAACTTCAATTTCTGGTATTTCTTCGGCTCCCTGTCGCTGCTGGTGTTCGTCATCCAGGTGTTGAGCGGCATCTTCCTGACCATGAGTTACAAGCCGGACGCGCTATTTGCCTTCGCATCGGTCGAATACATCATGCGCGACGTGCAGTCGGGCTGGCTGATGCGCTACATTCACTCCACCGGTGCTTCATTGTTCTTCGTGGTTGTGTACCTGCATATGTTCCGCGGTATGATGTACGGCTCCTACCGCAAGCCGCGCGAATTGCTGTGGATCATCGGTGTGGTCATTTATCTGGCGCTGATGGCCGAAGCTTTCATGGGCTACCTGTTGCCGTGGGGCCAGATGTCGTTCTGGGGCGCGCAGGTGATCGTCAACCTGTTCTCTTCCGTGCCTTTCGTCGGCAATGAGCTGTCCGTGCTGATCCGCGGCGATTACGTGATTTCGGATGCGACGCTGAATCGCTTCTTTGCGTTGCACGTGGCCGCGATTCCGCTGGTTCTGGCGGGCATCGTTTTCGTGCATCTCATTGCCTTGCATGCGGTCGGTTCGAACAATCCTGACGGCATCGAAATCAAGAAGAATAAAGGTTCCAACGGTATTCCGCTTGATGGCATTCCGTTCCATCCTTACTACACCGTGAAAGATATGGTGGCGGTGGTGATTTTCCTCATGGTGTTCTGCGCGATCGTGTTCTTTGCGCCGGATATGGGCGGATATTTCCTCGAAGCCAATAATTTCATGCCGGCCAATCCGATGCAGACGCCGGCCCATATTGCGCCTGTCTGGTATTTCACTCCCTATTACGCCATCCTGCGCGCGGTACCGCCCATGTTTGGTTCGCAATTCCCGGGTGTGATCGCGATGGGTATCGGCGCAATCGCTATCGTATTCCTTCCATGGCTGGATCGCGGCAAGGTCAAGTCGATCCGCTATCGCGGTCCGATCTACAAGGCATTCCTGGCTTCTTTCGTGATCAGTTTCATCGGTCTGGGCTACCTGGGCATGATGCCGGTAACCCCCACCTACACATTGATCTCTCAGGTGCTGTCGGTGGTGTACTTTGCATTCTTCATTTTGATGCCGTGGTACACCAAGATCGACAAGTGCAAGCCCGAGCCTGATCGTGTGACGTTCAAATAGAATAACTGTGAGGGATTCGTTGACATGAAACTAATCAATAAATTATGGATGCTGGTGCTGCTGATGGTACCGGCGATGGCGTTTGCCAGCACTGGCGTGCATTTGGACGCAGCCCCCGGCAACCTGAATGACAAGGCTTCGCTGCAGCGCGGTGCGCAATTCTTTGTTGCCAACTGTCTGGCTTGCCACAGCGCCGCCTACATGCGCTACAACCGTCTGATGGACATCGGGATGAGCGAGGACGAGATCAGGAAATTGCTGCCGGAAGGCAGCAAGCCGGGCTCGACCATGAAGGCCATGATGGATTCGGAATCCGCAAAAGCGGCTTTCGGCGCTGCGCCGCCTGACCTGAGCGTGGAAGTGCGCGCGCGCGGTGCAGACTGGGTGTACACCTACCTGCGCAGCTTTTATGTGGACACCAATCGTCCTTCCGGCGTGAACAACGTAGTGTTCCCGCTGGTGGCGATGCCCAACATTCTGGGGCCATTGCAGGGCGACCAGGCATTGGAAGTGGTAAAACACGAAGGCGGCCATGAAGTGGAAACATTGAAGCTGACGACTCCGGGTACCATGAGCACCAAAGAGTTCGATGCAACGGTAGGCGACCTGGTCAATTTCCTCGACTATATGAGCGAGCCGGCCAAGCTGGTGCGCTATAAACTGGGATATATCGTGCTGGGATTCCTGTTCATTCTCTTGATTCTGACTTACCTGCTGAAGAAAGAATTCTGGAAAGATATCCATTAATTCCATGGATTAGATGAACCCGGATTGAATTCCCGGGTTCATTTGTGGTAACTTCCGCAACCCGTTTCACCTAGTGCCAAACGGCGGAGCTTCAGAAGCTCCGCCTTTTGGTTTTTTTGTCGTAGCGTTTATCGTGTAGGTGGTTTTTAATGATGACACTTTATTCCGGGACAACCGATCCCTACAGCCACCGTTGCCGCTTTGTCCTGTTCGAAAAGGGCATGGATTTTCAGGTTATCGACGTGGATGTGTTCAACAAGCCGGAAGATCTGGCGGTGATGAACCCGTATAACACCGTGCCGGTGCTGGTCGAACGCGACCTGATCCTGTATGAGGCCAATATCATCAACGAATACATCGACGAGCGGTTTCCGCATCCGCAATTGATGCCGCCCGATCCGGTGATGCGTGCGCGTGCGCGCCTGTTTCTGCATCGTTTCGAGAACGAATTGTTCTGCCACATTCCGGGCCTGGAAAACAGCAATGCCAAGGTTGCGGAGAAAGCGCGCGCAGCCGTGCGCGAGAACCTGACCCAGATCGCGCCGGTGTTCACCAAGCAGAAATATATGCTGGGCGACGAGTTCTCCATGCTGGACGTGGCAATAGCCCCTTTGCTTTGGCGTCTGGATCATTACGGCATCCAGCTCGACAAGGAAGCGGCTCCGCTGATGAAGTACGCCGAGCGCCTGTTTTCGCGCCCGGCTTACATCGAAGCGATGACGCCGGCCGAAAAAGCGATGCGCAAGTGATTTCACGCGTCGCATGAGCGAGCCGTCCACCAAACCCTACCTGATCCGTGCCATTTTCGACTGGTGCGCCGATGCCGGATATACCCCGTATCTGGCAGTGCAGGTGGATGAGTACACCCAAGTGCCGATGGCTTATGTGAAAGACGGCAAGATCGTGCTGAACATCGGCATGGATGCCGTGCGCAACCTGCAACTGGGCAACGAGGACATCACCTGCGGCGGGCGTTTTGGCGGCGTGGCGCATCAACTGATCGTCCCGATGTCCGCGGTCATCGGCATTTTTGCCAAGGAAACCGGGCAGGGGCTGGTATTCCAGGGGCAGGAATCCTCGCCGGTGGGGGCGGCGGTGGCGAGTGGTGCGAAGTCCCCGGACGACGAACCGCCGCCCCAGGGCAAGCCGACGCTCCGGGTTGTGAAGTAATAAAAAAAGCCGCAGATCGCTCTGCGGCTTTTTATTGGTGGATACGCTAAATAGTTGCGGGCAGCGCCAACTGTGTCTGCATCTTGCCCAAGGCTTTCTGCTCGATCTGGCGGATGCGCTCGGCGGAAACGTTGAACTCAGCGGCCAGTTCGTGCAGGGTTGCCCCATTTTCCTCGCGCAGCCAGCGTGCTTCGACAATGCGGCGGCTGCGTTCGTCCAGACTCGCCAAGGCTTGCGCCAGGCCGGCGGTGTGCAGGTGCTCACGCTCGGATGCTTCCAATATGCTGGAAGGTTCGTGTTCGGCGTTGTCGGCGAGGTAATTGATGGGGGCGTAGCCCTCATCTTCCTCCCCGGCTAGCGGCTCCAGCGCCATCTCATGCCCGGCGAAGCGCGCCTCCATTTCCACCACATCGTGCTCGCTGACGTTCAACTGTTGGGCAATTTCACTGACCTGTTGCGGCTTGAGCGGCTCCAGGCCCTGCTTCATGCTGCGCAGATTGAAGAACAGTTTGCGCTGTGCCTTGGTGGTGGCGATCTTGACCATGCGCCAGTTGCGGATCACGTATTCGTGGATTTCGGCGCGTATCCAATGCAGGGCAAACGACACCAGGCGCACACCCCTTGCCGGGTCATAGCGTTTCACGGCCTTCATCAGGCCGACATTGCCTTCCTGGATCAAGTCGGCCTGCGGCAGGCCATAACCGGCATAGCCCCGCGCCACGCTGACCACCACACGCAAGTGGGAAAGCACTAATTGACGCGCCGCATCCAGATCGTTCTGCATCCTGAAACGCGTCGCCAGGGACAACTCCTCCTCATGCGTCAGCACGGGAAAGCGATTCACGGCCTGCACATACCCTTCAATGCTGCCAACGGCAGACGGTATCGGTAGACTCATGGTTGCATTCATGGCAATTCCTCCTGATTTGGCGTGATTCTAGCACTCGCGCGGTTGGAGTGCCAACGGCAAAAAAGGTTCGTCTCCTGGCGCCGGGTCGAGGTGGCTGGCAGCATTTGTAAGGCCCATAGCCTGGCATGGTAGAATCCGCGCCTTCCTGTTTTACAACTATATTTTTAGGATACTTGCCATGTTCTCCGCCAAAAACACCATTGCCGTGACCGATCCCGAACTTTGGGCCGCGATTCAGAACGAGAACCGCCGCCAGGAGGATCACATCGAACTGATTGCCTCGGAAAACTACACCAGCCCGGCGGTAATGGAAGCGCAAGGCAGCCAGCTAACCAATAAGTATGCCGAGGGCTACCCCGGCAAGCGCTATTACGGCGGCTGTGAGTTCGTCGACGTGGCCGAACAGTTGGCCATCGATCGCGCCAAGGCCCTGTTCGGCGCCGAATACGCCAACGTGCAGCCGCATTCCGGCTCGCAGGCCAACCAGGGCGTGTACGTTTCCGTCCTGAAACCTGGCGACACCATTCTCGGCATGAGCCTGGCGCACGGCGGCCACTTGACCCACGGTGCCTCGGTAAACATCAGCGGCAAGCTGTACAACGCCATCCAGTACGGACTGAACGACAAGGAAGAGATCGACTACGACCAGGTGCAGAAGCTGGCCAACGAGCACAAACCCAAGATGATCGTGGCGGGCGCCTCCGCCTACGCGCTGGTCATCGACTGGAAGCGTTTCCGCGCCATTGCCGACAGCGTCGGCGCCTACCTGTTCGTGGACATGGCGCACTATGCCGGTCTGGTTGCCGCCGGCTACTACCCCAGCCCGGTCGGCATTGCCGACTTCGTGACCACCACCACCCACAAAACCCTGCGCGGTCCGCGCGGCGGCCTGATCCTGGCCAAGGCCGAGCATGAAAAAGCGCTCAATTCCGCCATCTTTCCCGCGCTGCAAGGCGGACCGCTGATGCACGTCATCGCGGCCAAGGCGGTGGCGTTCAAGGAAGCGGCGGGCAAGGAGTTCAAGGTTTACCAGAAGCAGGTCATCGACAACGCCCGCGTGATGGCGAAAGTGCTGACCGAGCGCGGCCTGCGCATCGTGTCCGGCCGCACCGACAGCCACGTGTTCCTGGTCGATCTGCGTGCCAAGAAGCTGACCGGCAAGGATGCCGAAGCCGCGCTGGGCAAAGCGCATATCACCGTGAACAAGAACGCCATCCCGAACGATCCGGAAAAACCCTTCGTGACCTCCGGTATCCGCATCGGTTCTCCCGCGATGACTACCCGCGGTTTCAAGGAACTGGAAGCCGAAAAGCTGGCGCACCTCATCGCCGACGTGCTGGATGCGCCTAACGATGAAGCCGTGATCGCACGTGTGGTTGGCGAAGTGAAGAAGCTGACGACGCAGTTTCCGGTGTATGGGCAATAAATCTGGTCAGTGGGGAGTGGGAAGAGGCGAGTGGGCGGCACGCCTTCTCCCAGTCTTGCATTGCCCTCCCACTTCCCACTTCCCACTTGCCACTTACCAATGAAGTGTCCTTTCTGCAAACATCCCACCACCCAGGTGGTAGACACGCGCGAAAGCGAGGAGGGCGACAGCATCCGCCGCCGCCGTCGCTGCCTGTCGTGCGACAAGCGCTTCACCACCTATGAGATGGTGGAGTTGCGCATGCCGCAGGTGGTCAAGCAGAACGGCATGCGCAGCGAGTTCGACGACGAGAAACTGCGCACCAGTTTTACCCGCGCGCTGCACAAGCGTCCGGTTCCCACCGAACTGGTCGATGCTGCCATCGACCACGTCACCCAGAAGGTATTCGCGCTGGGCGAACGAGAGATCGGCTCGCGCCAGATCGGCGAGATGGTGATGAAGGAATTGCTGAAACTCGACAAGGTCGCCTACATCCGCTTCGCCTCCGTTTACAAGAGTTTCCAGGATGTCGGCGATTTCTCCGATGCCATCGACGCGGTCAAGAATGCCCGGCGCCGCAAGAGCGATAAACAGTGAACGCTGTCGACAGTCAATGGATGGCGCTGGCGCTACGCCTTGCCGAACGCGGGCTGTATACGACTTCACCCAATCCGCGCGTCGGCTGTGTCCTGGTGCATGACGGCAAGGTCGTCGGCGAAGGCTGGCACGAACGCGCCGGCGAGCCCCATGCTGAAGTGCATGCCTTGCGCGAGGCCGGAAAATCGGCGAAAGGCGCAACGGCGTATGTCACTTTGGAACCCTGCAGCCATTTTGGACGCACGCCGCCCTGTGCCGATGCGCTGATCGCGGCGGGCGTCGCGCGCGCGGTGGTTGCGATGCAAGACCCGAACCCCCTGGTGGCCGGACAGGGCGTCGCCAGGTTGCGCGCCGCCGGAATCGCAGTTGAATGCGGATTGATGGAAACGGCGGCGCGCGAATTGAACACCGGTTTTGTTTCGCGCATGACGCGCGGCACTCCCTGGGTACGCAGCAAGATCGCCGCGAGCCTGGATGGACGCACCGCACTGGCGAATGGCGCCAGCAAATGGATTACCGGCGAAGCGGCCCGGCGCGACGCGCAGCACTGGCGGGCGCGCTCGTGCGCTGTGCTGACCGGCATCGGTACGGTTCTGGCGGACGATCCGCAACTCAATGTGCGGGAAATTGCGACCGGGCGGCAACCGCTGCGCGTGGTGGTGGACAGCGGGTTGCGCATTTCGCCCGCTGCCAAAATACTGCAGAGCGGGCAGGTGCTGGTCTATACCGCCAGCTCCGATGCGGCAAAGCTGCACGCATTAAAGGCGGGCGGCGCGGAGGTGGTGACGCTGGCGGGAGCGGACGGGAAAGTGGATTTGCCGGCCGTGCTGCGCGATCTGGGACAGCGCGGAATCAACGAGGTGCTGGTGGAAGCGGGACGCGAACTGAATGGCGCGCTGCTGAAAGCGGGGCTGGTGGACGAACTGGTATTGTATCTGGCGCCGCAGTTGCTGGGCGATGCGGCGCGCGGACTGGCGGATTTGGGTGAACTCACGCAATTGCAGCAACGCGTGGCATTGCAGTGGAATGAGGTGCGGCAAGTCGGCAACGATTTGCGCATCGTGGCAAAACTGGCAAAGGAGAAATGAATATGTTCAGCGGAATCGTGGCCGATGTCGGTCTGATCAAATCGGCGCAGGATCGCGAAGGCGGCTTGCGCCTGACCGTGGCCGCCGAAGCGCTTGGTATGGACGATGTGCAGCTCGGCGACAGCATCGCGGTGAACGGGGTGTGCCTCACCGTGGTAAAACTGGACGGCAACGACTTCACCGTGGATGTCTCGCGCGAGACGTTGAATTGCACTGCCGGGCTGGGAGCCCAGGGAGGTCACGTCAACCTGGAAAAAGCCCTGCGTCTGTCCGACCGCTTGGGCGGGCATATGGTGAGCGGCCATGTGGATGGCGTGGGCGAGGTCATCGCGTTCAACGACATTGGCGAGAGCTGGCGCCTGGTGGTGCGCGCGCCGCACGAACTGGCCAAGTACATCGCAATGAAGGGTTCCATCACCATCAACGGCGTCAGCCTCACGGTGAACCGGGTCGCAGGCGCGGAATTCGAGGTGAACCTGATTCCGCATACACTGGATGTGACGACGCTGAACGAACTGAAGGTCGGCTCCAGGGTGAATCTGGAGATCGACCTCATCGCGCGCTATGTCGAGCGCATGATGACGGCGGAAGAAAAGTAATCGGGCGGGGCGATCCCGTCCTTCGGCTCCGTTATCGAACCGGAATTCAAGCCAGAAAAGGCACAAAGCGCCGCGTGCGTTGCATGTATTCCCGGTACCGGATGCCGAAGTAACGGATATTCTCCCGTTCTTCCGCAAGCGCAGCGAATACCAGAAGGATATTGGCAGCCAGCGCAATGCCGCCGTTCAGCCAGGCGGCGTGCTTGAAGAACAAGCCCCAGTCCAGCAGGATGAGCGAACTGTACATGGGGTGGCGGATATGGCGGTAGATCCCCTGGCTCACCAGCGCGGTGGTTTTCTCGAATTGCAGCAGGTGAGAGTCGTCGCGCGAATCATCCCGTTTCCCGAACCGGCGCAGCGACTCGTAGCTTGAGATGACCAGTATTAACGAAATTCCCATCAATACGCCGCTGATGCTCTGGTCGAGGTTGAGCGGCGCGCTATACCAGCCGTCCATATTCAGCACGATCAGCAGCAGCATCAATTCCCAGGCAAAAAAACGGTAGAAACCGTGCGACTTCGGTACGCGCAACGAGGCGCGCGAGACATGGTACAGAAATGCGGTTCCGGTGAAAAAGGCAAGCCACTCCAGCATAAGCAGTCATTCCCAAAATTCGATAGCTGCCAATAGTACACGCGTCCGGGCTGGAGTTGCAGTGAAGATGATAGAATCCGTACCCTTTACATTGAACGCCAGAGCCGCACCCATGACAGACATAGCACCAATAACCGAAATCATCGAAGAAATACGCGCCGGGCGTATGGTTGTACTGGTCGACGAGGAAGACCGCGAGAACGAGGGCGACCTGCTGTTCGCCGCCGAATTCGTCACGCCGGAAAAGATCAATTTCATGGCCAAGCACGGGCGCGGGCTGGTCTGCCTGACGCTCACGCAAGAGCACTGCCAGCAACTCAATTTGCCGCTGATGGTGCGCGACAACGGCCTGTCGCTGGCGACCAACTTCACCGTTTCCATCGAGGCCGCGACCGGCGTAACCACCGGCATTTCGGCCGCCGATCGCTCACGTACCATCCAGGTGGCGGTGGACAAGCACAGCAAACCGAGCGACATCGTGCATCCGGGCCATATCTTCCCCTTGCGCGCGCAGAACGGCGGTGTGCTGGTGCGCGCCGGGCATACCGAGGCAGGCTGCGACCTGGCGCAACTGGCGGGCGTGACGCCGGCATCGGTGATCTGCGAGATACTCAAGGAAGACGGCGAAATGGCGCGCCTGCCCGACCTGATCCCGTTTGCCAAGGAACACGGCCTGAAGATCGGCACCATCGCCGACCTGATCGAATACCGCAGCCACAACGAGACGCTGGTCGAGCGCGTCGCGCGACGCAAGGTGCAGACAGCCTATGGCGAATTCGACCTGGTGACATATACCGACAAGACCACGCAACGCACCCATCTGGCACTGGTGAAGGGCGACATTCAGCCGCAGGTCGAGACGGTGGTGCGCGTGCACGAGCCGCTGTCCGCGCTGGATTTCCTGGAACAGGTCAGTTCCCCCAACACCACCAGCGTGCACGATGCGTTGAAAAAGATCAGCCAGTCGCCAGCGGGTGTACTGGTGCTGATGCACCATCCGGAGACCTCGGCCAGCCTGCTGGCGCGTGCCGCGGCCAAGCCCGAGCCGCATCATGCGCAATGGGATCCGCGCAGTTACGGTATCGGCGCCCAGATCCTGCGCGATCTCAACGTCGGCAAGATGTGCCTGATCGCCACCCCGCGCAAACTCCCCAGCATGGCCGGCTTCGGTCTTGAGGTGGTGCGCTATTGTCAATGCAAGGAAACGAAATGAAAGAAATCGAACAGAACCTGAACGGCAAAGGCCTGCGCATCGGCATTGTGCAGAGCCGCTTCAACGAAGTGGTGTGCGAGGGCCTGCTGGCGGCATGCCGTGCACAACTGGTGAAAAGCGGCGTGGGCGAAAGCGACATCACGCTGGCCAATGTACCGGGCGCGTTGGAGATTCCGCTGGTGTTGCAAACCATGGCGCAGAGCAAAAAGTTCGATGCGCTCATCGCGCTGGGGGCGGTGATACGCGGCGACACTTATCACTTCGAAGTGGTTTCCAACGAATCGGCGCGCGGCGTGGGCGAAGTGCAGCTGCATAGCGGCGTGCCCGTTGCCAACGCGATCCTGACCACCGACACCGACGAACAGGCCGAAGTGCGCATGAACGTGAAAGGGGCGGAAGCTGCCCTGGTTGCCATCGAAATGGTGCACCTGCTGAAGGCCCTTGCATGAGCGAGGCCAAGCAGAGCAATCCGGCCAGGAGCGTGCGCCATCGGGCGCGCGAACTGGCGATGCAGGGCATTTACGAATGGCGCCTTTCCGGCAAGAGCGCGGCGCTGATCGAGAAGGCAACGCGCGACGAGAAAAGTCTGGGACGCTACGACAGCGAATTCTTCGGGCAATTGCTGCACGGCGTTATCGCGCAGAACGAGGAATTGGCAGCGCAGATCGCCCCGCACCTGGATCGTGCCGTGAAGGAACTGAGCCCGGTCGAATACTCCGTGCTGTTGCTGGGTACTTACGAGTTGACCCGGCATCCCGAAGTGCCCTACCGCGTCGTGATCAACGAGGCGGTCGAGCTGGCCAAGACCTTCGGCGGCAGCGACGGGCACAAGTTCGTCAACGGCGTGCTGGATAAACTTGCGGCGCAAGTGCGCGCGGCGGAAGTGAAAGCAAAATAGCAAGTCGCTGGTCCTTAGACGTTGGTTACAAAAGTCCGGTGCGGCTTTCAACTAAAAAACTGGGCAGCGCTGATTAATTCGTCATACCGGCGAAGGCCGGTATCCAGTGCCTTTATTTAACTGGGTTCCGGCTTTCACCCGCAAGGGGTACGCCGTGGTTGTAAGGGGCTGAAGTCCCAACAACACACGCAGCGACGGAACGACGAAACCGAATAAATCACCATTTCCCTAAAGACAAGAGACAAACGACTGATCTTATGTCCGAATTCGACCTCATCAAACGCTATTTCACCCGCCCCGCGCCGGGCGCCACCTTGGGCGTGGGCGACGATGCTGCACTGTTGCGCATTGCAGACGGCATGGAGTTGGCGGTGTCCACCGATATACTGGTGAGCGGCACCCACTTCCTGCCCGATACCGATCCCTTCCTGTTGGGGCATAAAACACTGGCGGTGAATCTGTCCGACCTGGCCGCAATGGGCGCAGACCCGCGCTGGGCGACGCTGGCCTTATCGCTGCCGAAAGCGGACGAAGACTGGCTGCAGCAATTCAGTGCCGGCTTCTTTGCATTGGCGGACGAACACGGCGTCGAACTCGTCGGTGGGGATACCACGCGCGGCCCGCTCAACCTGTGCGTCGCCATTATGGGCGAAGTGCCCGCTGGCAAAGCGTTGCGCCGTAGCGGAGCCAGGGCCGGGGATGACATCTGGGTGTCCGGTCGCCTGGGTATGGCGGCGCTGGGGCTGGCGCACCTGCAGGGCAGGGTGGTATTGCCTGAAGACACCCGTAGCGCCTGCCTGGCGGCTTTGCATCGGCCGCAACCGCGCGTCGCGTTGGGTATGGCGTTGCGCGACATCGCGCACGCTGCCATCGACATTTCCGACGGCTTGCTGGCCGATCTCGGCCATATTCTGGAATGCTCGCAACTGGGCGCGGAGATACAATTCGAGCTCATCCCGAAAGCGGGGGGTGAAGGTATCGACGAGGTGCTGTTCCGGCAATGCGTGCTGGCCGGCGGCGACGATTACGAATTGTGCTTTACCGCCTCCGCAGAAAGACGCGGGGAGATCGAGGCGGTTGCCGGGAAACTTCAATTGCCGCTCGCGCGCATCGGCAGTATCTGCGCGAAACAGGGTTGTATGGTGCGGGCCGGGGACGGCAGCGAGATAAAAATAACGGAAAGCGGCTATGACCACTTCAAATGACCGATTGAAATTTCAACCCACCTGGGGATTCCTGTTCAGCCACCCCGCGCATTTTCTTTCCTTCGGCTTCGGCGCCGGGCTGCTGCCGAAAGGGCCGGGCACCGCGGGCACGCTGGTCGCCTTTCCCATGTATTGGTATCTTGCGCCCCGGCTGACCGATGCGCTGTTCCTGCTGGTGTTGATCTGGGCGTTCGCCTTCGGCGTTTGGGTGTGCGACATCACCGGCAAGGCGCTGGGCGTGGCCGACTACGGCGGCATCGTATGGGACGAGATCGTCGCGTTCACGCTGGTGCTGTTTTTTACCCCGGAAGGACTGGTCTGGCAGGTGCTGGCGTTCGCGCTGTTCCGCTACTTCGATATCGCAAAACCGGAACCCATTCGTCATTTCGACAGGACCTGGCACGGCGGATTGGGCGTGATGTTCGACGACATTCTCGCTGCCGGCTACACTCTCCTGTGTTTGGCGGTGATCAAAAGCATCCTGTGGTGAGAGCGCTGCTCGCCCTGTGTTGTGGCATCGCTTTGGGCGCACAGGCCGAGAGCTTCGATGCCGAAGTAATCGTGGTGATTGACGGCGATACCGTTGTGGTGCTGCGGGAGGGTGGCAGCGAAGCTGCCGGGCACCCACCGGCGTACCCCTCGCGGGTGCTGCGGGAGGGTGGCAGCGAAGCTGCCGGGCGGCCGCCGACGTCCCTCTCGCGCGGCAGGCAGAAAATAAAAGTTCGTCTGGTTCATATCGACGCGCCGGAAAAAGCCCAGGCCTTTGGCAAGCAGTCGCGCGATTCGCTGCAGGAACTGATCGGGAAAAAACCGGTGCGTATCGACAGCCGGGCAGTCGACCAGTATGGACGCATCGTCGGGACGGTTTGGGTGGGCGGCCGCAACGTCAATCAGGAACAGGTGCAACGTGGCATGGCGTGGGCCGAGCAGTGGCAAAATCGCAGGCCAACGCCCGAAGCAAAAGAACAAGCCCCCGGCGACGCCCACATCCCATCGCGCGACTCCGGCAATATTTACCTGAAGTTGCAAAATGCCGCCCGGCAAGCCCGTCGCGGACTATGGTCGCAAACCGACCCGCAGGCGCCGTGGCAATGGCGCAAGCAGCATCCCTGGGCCAAACCCGATGCATTCGCCAGCCGACACGGCACAGCCGGAACGGACGAATTGGAATGCGGGAAAAAGAGCCGATGCCGGGAAATGCGCTCGTGCGACGAAGCCCGCTTCTACCTTGCCAATTGCGGCATTCAAACGCTGGATGGCAATCGCGACGGCATACCGTGCGAAAGCCTGTGCGGCGGCAAGTAATCAGTTGCCGGGGCGCGCCGGAATTTTCTGAAGCCCACTCCGGCGGGGGATGGATTCCAATAAGGTATAGATACCGGCCTATATCTTTTGGCCTATAGGTCGAAAGGGGCTTTGGTGCTAGATTGCCGCCCGGCGTATCCGTCTCCCGCTATGTTCCTGTCTATCCGGTCGAAGCGTATTATGGGACAACCTATTGGTTCACTCTGGCAATGCCGGGCACGGATGGATTCATTCCGGCATCAAGGGAAGAGGGAGCGTCGTACGGCTTGGCAGGGGAAAATTCCTGTCTTGATCACTTCATTAAATCGGATGTTTGAAGGATGAATGGATATGGCTATCAACATAGTGACACCCAAGGCACCCATGGCACCCGCGTTACCCCCGGGAATTGCTCCTGCCTTCGCGCTGGTCCAGGAGAAATTCCCGAAGGTGGGCGAAAAAATAGCGAAGATGTGGGGAAGCGTCGTGCTGCAGGAATATCTCAGCAAAACCATCTTCGACGAACGCGGCGGTCGGCAAGGCTTTCCCATGCCCGTCGTTTCCGCATTGATGCTATTGCATGAGTACCACAGCACGCTGATTCCGGAAGTGAGCTCGGGCGATACCTGGGATGAGGCAAAATAATCAGCCCGCAGCATGCGAAGTTCGGAATAGCGATGAAAGAACGCATCAATGTCCGGCAAATTCCCGGCGAGGCCCGGCGGCGCTGGTTTTTCTCGGATGATTTCGACCTCATCGTCTGGTTATCGGATGAACTGAGTTGTATCGGGTTCGAGCTGTGCTACGACAAGCGCGGTTTGGAGCGGTCCATCTCATGGAGCAACGGCGGATTCAGACACATGGCCGTGGACGACGGCGAGCACAGGCCGGGAAAATACAAGGCGTCGCCAATCCTGATTCCGGACGGCTTCTTCGATTCACCTCGCGTTCATTCGGCTTTCCGCGAGGTCAGTCACTCGCTTCCCGGGGAAATTGCAGACTATGTTTTGAATGCGTTGCTGCGATACCCGCGGGAATTGCCCGGGTTAATGCAAGACAACCAGGAAAGTCGGATAGGCGTTCCAGAACAATAGGTCGAGTTCCTGTTTCGATCGGCATACCCCTAAGCAATCCCAACAATTTCGGCAACAATGAATCCAGAACACCTGCAACTGCTGGTTACCCGCGTCATGCCCTACGGCAAGTACAAGGGGCGGCTGATCGCCGACTTGCCGGGAAATTACCTGAACTGGTTTGCGCGCAAAGGATTTCCGCCGGGCGAGATCGGCATGCTCCTGGCATTGATGCAGGAAATGGATCACAACGGCCTTTCCGCTTTGCTGGATCCGCTCCGGAAGCGCGGATAACCCCGCCCTGCCTGCACCGGGCAGGATTGTTTCGGATGGTCAAAGCGATTCGACTCGGGTACATTGCGTGCGGGGATGCCGGCTGAACGAAATCTTCCCTGCGCACATTTACCCAACCAAGGAGAACGATCATGGCCAAAGGACAGCAACGCAAAACCAAGGAAGCGAAGAAGCCCAAAAAGAAACCGACGCCTGCAATCTGAAGCGCACGCAGGTTGTTGCCGCAATGGCAACAACCTGCAAGCCGGGCGGCTTGCAGCGAACAGCGGAAGAGAGGTCGGCCCATGACAAAACTCTGCCCGAAAATCATCCTCGAAGGCACACGCCTTACCCACAAGACCGAGATCGCCTTCGCGCTCAACGAGCATCCGCGCATTGTCGGCCCGCGCAAATACCGCTATCACTCGCCATTGATCTCCGCGGAATGGTGCGCCTTCACCAATTTCCCCTGGGGGCGCGGCCTGATCAACTTCGAGCCGCAGGAAGAAGAAATGGCCATGGAAACGTACCGCACCTGGGTGCGATTGTTCGAGTTGCAGCGCTACTACTCCTGGATCATCGACCGCTTCCACATCTCCACCCAGATGTACCAATTACGCAAGTACGGCAAGCATTATGACTTCAGGTGGCTGGAGGACAGGTTGCTGCCCCTGGGGTTTCGCCTGGTGTTTTGCACGCGCACGCCTGAGTCGTTCGCGGCAGCCAGGGCCGAGCGGCTCAAGGTCTCCGGCAATCCGTCGCAGTACGACGACTTGCAGATATTCCTGGACGAACAGGAATGCATGCGCATGTTGATCGGCGAATCCACGCTGCCAACCTTCACGCTGGACATCTCCGACAGCAATGTGCCGAAAGCCGCCGACGAAATCGCAGACTGGCTGGAACAAACCGGCGGCTTGGTACTGCCCTGAATTTCGCCATGCACCCTAAACCAACGACGAATTATCTTGCGGGCTACCCCACCGCGCTGGTTGAGCAAGTGCGGCAACTGATCGCGCAAGACCGGTTGGCCGACCTGTTGCGGCAGAGGTACCCGCTGGCGCACGGCGTGCGTACGGACAAGGCGCTGTATGACTACGTGCTTGAAATCAAGAATGAGTATCTGCGCAACGCAGGGCAATTGAGCAAGGTGGCGTTCGACAGCAAGCTGCATGTGATCAAGAACGCGCTGGGCATGCATACCAGTATTTCGCGGGTGCAAGGCGCGAACCTCAAGACCAAGCGCGAGATTCGGGTGGCGACGCTATTCAGGGAAATGCCGCAGGAGTTTTTGCGCATGATCGTGGTGCATGAGTTTTCGCACATGAAAGAACGTGAGCACGACAAGGCGTTCTATCAATTGTGCCGGCATATGGAACCGGATTATCCGCAACTGGAGTTTGACTTGCGGGCTTACCTGACTTATCTCGATGCCAAGGGTTTGCCATTGTGGTCAGCGGCTGCTGCCGGTTAGTCTTGACGCCGCGCTGACTTTCTCAGGCTATAACTATTTCTGGTTCAATTGCCTGGCCTCGCAATTGCGGTTCCAGTGCTTCAAGCGCCGCCTGATCAGTTGAGAACAGATTCTCGCTGCCTATTTTGTCGATAAGCCCGGTGCGTTCGATCACGTCCAGCGTTTGCTTCTTGAATCCGCTGAAGCACAGCGAAGCTTTGCAGCGCTACAACTATCCCGGCAACGTGCGCGAACTGGAAAATATCATTGCGCGCGGCTGTGCCGTCAGTTCCGGCGACAGTATCGAACTGTCCCATCTGTCCGAAAACTTGCGCCTGCAGAATGGCACTACCTTGCCGGGCAAAGGCGAAAAAATCCCGACGCTGGAAGAACAAGAAGAAATTTATATTCGTTGGGTGCTGAGCGAACTGGACGGCAATCAGACTGCCGCAGCAACCGTGCTTGGCATCAATCGCAGTTCGTTATGGCGTAAACTCAAAACTTATCAGGAGAAGGAATGAACCTGATTTGGGGGCAACGGATGGACAGCGCACTTACGAAGGTATCGTTCACACCAGTGTTCGAGCCCAAACTAAGTCGCTGTTCCGAACACTCTAGTAGCGGGTGCTTACGAGGATACCGGAAGTTCCGCATGATCGTTAGAGATTCCCTTGGATTCCTTGTCCTCAGTCACCCGTACATGCTTGCCTTGCGCCTGAAGAATCTGCTTGACCGCATCCAGGTCGCCTGCCTCGGCATAGGCAATGGCGGTGAGCATGTTATTAAGTTGGGTAAAAAAGTTTTTCACGATGGCTCCTGTCCCATACTAAGAAATGTATCTTGTCTGTTACTGAACAGGTACACAGCACTATCCATGCCGCGCCACATATTATTGACAACACGTTGTATTGGTTGAATTATATTTAGACCTCCCAGCCGCAAGGATCTAGCCGCACTGTTGCATTTTGTAATGTGCCTGCGCACCATTTTCGGAATATGCTGCAAGATGTAGTCCTGTTAACGGATGCGAGTTAAATCCCTGCTGTTACAGGGCAATCTTCCGGTGTTGCATAATGTAACAATCTGTAGCAACATAATGAATATGAAGCTCCAGTCCTCGCTCCGCCAGAAAATCACGCTCGGCTATCTGGGCTATTACGTCATGGCGCTGCTGATTGTTGCGCTTTCCTTGTTCACCTTTCTCGAACTGCGTCTGATCGACAACAAGGTCACACTGGGCGAGCACATTTCGGAGCTATTTGACGCCACATTGGAAATCAGGCGTTTCGAGAAAAACTATTTCCTTTACCGCCAGGAAGCCGACCTGCAGGAGAGCAAGCGCTATGCCGTCAAGGCGATTGACCTGATCGAGAGCAACGCCGCTGATTTTGCCAAGCTTGTCTCGGCATCCCGAATTTCTGCGTTGCAAAACGATATTCGCGCCTACCTCGCCCTGATGGATGAGTACGCCGGTACGGGCACTAAAGATGCAGTGCAAACCGAGTTGCTGGATGCGCAGATCAGGCAAGCCGGCAAGGATGTCGTTACCGTCGCTGAAGAGATCGCGGGGACGGAAAGACGCAAAATTCGCGCTACTCTGGATCGATTCCGCCTCATCCTGTTATCTTCGATCGTATTGATCTCGCTGCTGCTGATCGCGGTAGGCTGGGCGCTGTCGCGCATGGTGGCTCGTCCACTCAAGCACATGGATAGCTGTGTGGAGGCCGTTTCCAGCGGCAGCCTGGACAGGATTGCCACGCCCTCGGAAGATCGGGAGATCATTTCCATCACCCAGGCCTTCAATCACATGCTGGACGAGCTTGAACTGCGCCAGAAAATGCTCCTGCGCTCCGAGAAACTTGCCTCACTGGGCACCATGTTGGCAGGCGTGGCGCACGAACTGAATAATCCGCTCTCGAATACTTTTCTCACGACCCAGATACTGCTGGAGGAAGTCGAAGAAAATGACGCGGCGCGGCGCAAGGAATTGCTGCAACAAGTCGAAGAGCAGACGGTAAGAGCGCGCAACATCGTCCGTGATCTGCTGGATTTTGCCCGCGACAAACCGGTCAATCGCAAAAACGTGCTGCTGGCACCCCTGTTCGACGAGGTCATCCTGTTTCTCAGGCGCGAAACAGCCTCCGATGTGCGAATCGTGACCGAGATTGCAGCCGACATCGAGCTTCCGGCGGACCGGCAAAGACTGGAGCAGGCCTTTCTCAACCTTATCAAGAATGCGCTGGAGGCGATGGGCGAAACGGGTGAAATCCGCATCAGCGCCGTCAGGCGAGATCCGAGCCGCGATAGCGCCGTGCCCCGGTTCGACGAGGGCGGCAAATCGCTCGGTAAGTGTTCCTTTGATGGGGATGTAGTGGACATCGAGATCAGCGACAACGGTCCGGGTATTCCAGCCGAGATTTTGCCGCGCATTTTCGACCCCTTTTTCACCACCAAGGATGTCGGACGCGGCATGGGGCTGGGGCTGTTCATCGCGTATGGGATCATCGAGGAACATGGCGGCTGCATTTCAGCCGAGAGTGAAGTCGGACGGGGAACAGCGTTCCATATCCGGCTACCGCTGGAACGCGTCGGCGAAGCAAACACCTAAACCGGACGAGCCGGAACCAAAATGGAAAAGCACAACCACCCCCCTCCTAACCTTCCCCTTAAAGGCATCGGTATCTACACAAGTCCCCTCGCCCGCTTGCGGGAGAGGGTTAGGGAGAGGGGAAAGCCGTTGAAATTACAGCATACTTCAAAACCACACCCTCTCCCCCAGCCCCTCTCCCGCAAGCGGGCGAGGGGAGTTGAAACAATGGCTGCAAGATGTGTAGATACCCATGCGGAAGGAATTCTGCTCCCTCCCCTTCAAGGGGAGGGCTGGGGTGGGGATGGGGTGTCGTTCGCGACAAAATCGCGTCACGTTTTGACATCATTTGACTGGTAAGAGACTAAAGGAAAACATGCAAAACAAAGGAAAACTCCTGATCGTCGAAGACGAGAAGGTCGCCCTGAAGGGCCTCATCCACGTCATGACCAAGGAAGGTTACGATGTTGCCGGAACCCAGAGCGGAGCCACCGCCCTGGGCTGGATCGAGAACCAGTCGTTCGACGTGGTGCTGACGGATCTCAGGATGGAAAAAGTGGACGGCATGCAGGTGCTGAAAAAGTGCCGCGAACGCAGCCCGGATACCGAGGTCATCATGATCACCGGCTATGCGTCGCCGGAATCGGCGGTGGAGGCCATGAAGCACGGCGCTTTTTATTACATCGTCAAACCCTTCCGGCTTGACGAAGTGCGCAAGGTGGTTGACGAAGCACTGGAAAAAATCCGCTTGAAGCGCGAGAACAGTCAGCTGCGCGAACAGATAGAAGGCTATGAAGGCAAGGTCAAGATCATCACCCAAGATTCGGTCATGTTGAAGCTGCTGGAAATGGCCCGCCAGGTGGCACCGACCGACTGCAACGTACTCATCACCGGCGAATCCGGCACGGGCAAGGAACTGTTCGCGCGCTACCTGCACTACAACAGCGGCCGTGCTGATAGCTCCTTCCTGGCGCTAAACTGCGGCGCATTCGGCGAGGAGCTGCTGTCCAACGAAATGTTCGGCCACGAGAAAGGTGCCTTCACCGGCGCGCTGACACTGAAAAAAGGACTGATCGAATCGGCCCAGGGCGGCACACTATTCCTCGACGAGATTACCGAGATGTCGCCGGCGATGCAGGTCAAATTGCTGCGCGTAATTCAGGAACACGAAGTGCTGCGCCTGGGCGGTACCGTGCCGGTCAAGACCGACGCGCGCTATATCGCCGCCACCAACCGCGACGTTGCGGCCTTCACCAAGGACGGCTCGTTGCGCCAGGACTTGTTCTTCCGCCTTAACGTCGTGAACCTCCACATTCCGCCCCTGTGCGAGCGCAAAGGGGATGTGGCCCTGCTCAGCTATTATTTCCTGAACAAGTTCGCCCTGCTGATGAAGAAGGAAGTCACCAGTATTTCGCCGGAAGCAATCTCACTTCTGGAAAACCATGACTTTCCCGGCAACGTGCGCGAACTGGAAAACATCATCGAGCGCGGGGTGGCGATCAATACCGGCCATGCCATCGAGGTCGCGCACTTGCCGGAGAAATTGCGCGAATCCGTCCCGCGCCTGTTCAGGAAAAAAGAGGGGCGCATTCCCTCCCTCGAAGGGCAGGAAAAAGACTATATCCGCTGGGTACTCAACGAGGCAGGCGGAAACCAGACTGTTGCCGCGCAGATGCTGGGGATCAGCCGCGTTTCCCTGTGGCGCAAACTGAAGAGCTACGAAATTGACGAGGGAACGTTTCTTGATGAAACACCGTGAACTCTACAGGGCACTTCTAAAAATCGGGTATCCGTAATCTGTGGTTGATACAGGCCGAGAACCGTTTTACATAGAAATTTGCATTCGTGTTGATTTGCTATGATTGTGAGTGTCTCAGTTGTGCCAATAGCGGAACTTCGAATTGGGATAATCAATGTCCGCTCACCGTCACATTGCTGCCATTCTGAATTGCGAGGACAATCCGGCAATTGTCGGCCGGTGGAGACCTTCAGAGTGTTCTCCAATTATGAGTTTCAGTACTAAAAGGGGCAATATGAAACGATTCGCTTGGGTAATTTTGGGATGGCTGGCTATTCTTGCAACGGCACAAGCAGCTAGTTTTGATTGTGCAAAAGCGGAAACGGTGCCAGAAAAGTTGATCTGCACTAATCCAAAAATTTCCGAGTTGGATGATGAGCTAGATAAGGCATACAAATATATCCTGAACGGCAGCCCTTCTGGTAGTGCGCAACTGGTTTTAGCACAACGCAGTTGGTTAAAAACAAAACGCAATAAATGCCAAAATGAAGCTTGTCTTATTCAGGCCTACTCCACCAGAATTAAAGAAATTAATGATCTAGACCCTCTTGCAGATAGCAACATTACTTGCGAGGAAATGAGGAAGTTTCCAGATATCGTTTTTCAAGAAGGCATTGATTTGGGATCTGGGCATGGCTCCCCTACAGCCGTTGATTACCGCTGCCCAGAAAGTCTGGCTTCTTTACCCTATGTCACCAAACTGCGAGCACTTGCGGAGACCATTCGTAGTGAAGATGGACCGCAACTATGTACCGGTTCTATTATTCATGCGCACTGGAGGTACTACCATTTTGACTTGGCACGCGCTGGATATGCGCCAAATCTAATCGAACACGAACACGATTCAGATGTTTTGAAATATTTTGAACAGTGGTCTTGGGAAAGTCCGTACAACAACAAGCTATATAAGGAGTTCTTTTCAGAATTCGACAAAGCCCTTCCTGTGCTCGCAGAACACTATCGGAAGCAGTTTCATTTCTCAGTTCAAGAGTCTCAAAAACTGGCCCGAGCCGCGCTCATGATCATCGCAGACCGGGCGGCAGGTACCTTTCCTGCAAGCATACTAAACGAACCGTCAGAACTCATTGATGTGGCGCATAGTGAAAAAAGCACACTGTCTGACTTGAAAAGTGTCCTTGCCAATCTCCCGCAAGAGCAAGATTCAAAAGATCAGGCTTATTACGCGCTAAAAATCGCGCTGTATAGCAATAAGCCAGAAGCTTTCATTTCCATGTTGACGTCATACATTGGAAAAGCGCAGAACAATGAAATTGAGGTAGGAGATGAGTCGGCGTTGTTTGCCACATTGGCAAATCGCCATTTTGTAGAATTACTCCTCAATAAAGGTGAATCCATAGATTACGCCAATAGCTTCGGCAAAACTGCCTTGTACTACGCAATACAATTCAATGATCATGAGCTGGTATCAACTTTATTGCGCAGGGGAGCTAACGTAAATCACACCTACAAATCAGCAAAAGAGTTAAATCCAGACAATGATTCATGTGGTGCCGACACCTACATAAAACACACAAAGCGCACACCATTGATGCATGCTGCACAAAATAGTGATGTCGAAATGTTAAAGCTGTTGTTGAAGAATGGGGCTCGCTTAAATGATGTTGATGAAATTGAGTTCTCTGCCTTTGACTACGCGATTATGGGAGCCAAGCCTGAAAATACAGCATATCTAAAAGCAATTGGTGGAAGACTTAGCAACCCCATTTATCCGTCGGATGCTGCAAATCAGGAGCTTCCCATTAGTGTGCCATCCTCGTCATCAAGCGTGCTTACTAATGGATATATAAACAAATTAGCAATTTCCCCTCAAAGACCTGGCATTCTGGTGGCATCTATAATTCCATACGACAAGCTCGTTCCCGATGAAAATCATGGCTTATACATATTCTCAATCTTAAATCCTAACCAACCTCAACCGTTAGCTCATTTCCCATTAATTAAGCCCTCGGACTTTGCTCTCAGTCCTGACGGTAAAACCGCCTATGTGATGAACATGGGCTTCAATGGCGCTCCTGTTGATCGGAAATATGGGCTCTTAGTGATTGATATTAGCAATCCAGCGACACCCCGACTTATCGATTTCATAGCGGGGGATTTTATGACTATGCATCTTTCGTATGGTGGCAAGCGCCTATACCTTCAAGAGCGCGATTTACCTAGTAGTCCCTCGCGCGGCCTCATGGTGTTTTCCACCGAACAAGAGAAGGCTAATTTACTCTGCAGCAATCCATTTGGTGAAACTAAATATAAACGGCGCCCCTTTGCATATTCATTCGCAACGTTTCCTGATGAGGCGTTGATTGCAATAAATGAGCAAATGGGAGGGGTAAATCTTTATGATGTTACCAATTCATGTAATGCGAAAAAATTGCTTCAAACATCCGACGAAAAATTGGGTAATCCAATAATTGGATATGCACATCGAACAGTTATTACTGTAGGGGGTGGGGTAGCTAGTTACAAGATTGCGGACACATTAACGAAAATTTCGTCTTGGAGCGGAAGCGCAAGCAATTTGTACATTAATAATCAACTGGGCATTCTTGCAGCCACTTTCGGTAATGAAGTCGCGTTGTCAACGCTCGATGCTGCTGGTGGTTTCTTGCCAACTGCAAGATATAGCTTTGGTGTAAACATCGGGAGCATGGTGCTAGCAAGCACAGGCTGGCTGTATGTTGGCACGAATGGGAAATTAATCTCTGTACGAACATCTTATGTGAAATAGCAATATTTCTATGTTGCCATTGTCCGTTTTCGGGAAGTTGCACTGACCGGTTGGGGTTATCAAGAGTCATACAAGCTCACAAATCCCATCAGATTAACGTCTGCTATTAGCAGTAAAGCAGACGACCAGAGGTTTTACATCGAGGGTCGGGTGTGGGTCGATTTGAGTCGCTCATCACAAATCTGAATCAACCATCAAAAAACCAAAGGTGCCGGAGTGAAATTGTTTTTGGAGATACTGGGGAGAATTCGCCCCCGATACCAAAAGCGCGAATGATGATAAGTGGGCGTTTGTGAAATTGCATATCACGCCCGCTTTGAAGATCTGACCCGCAACAGTTGTATGGTTGAGACTGCAATCGAGCAGGTCAACTTTGCGGCACTGGAAATGCACCTGCTTCAACGCGGTTGATTGCCTCCCGGCGCTCACCGTAAATACACAAACTAGTTTAGGCCAAATGGGCTATAATTAAGGCTCATTTGAGCAGGAGTGCGTCATGGATAAGCAAACAGCGGTAACGGTTAAGGCCAAAAAAGTTTCATCTCGTACCGGCACAAGCTCCAAGCCGACAAAGGCACCTGCTGCCGTTGCTGCGCCGACGGCGGCAAAAAGAGCTCCCGCTAGAAAACGAGTGAAGGCAGCTGCAGCACGATCAAAGTCAGTTAGACAGTCCGGCGTTGGCAAGGCGTCGCCCGCACGGCCTAAAGCTTTGACCGCTTCCGGCTTGTATTACGCTACGGAGCTGGAGCGCGTGACGATCATTCGCCAGGGTGTGCCCGCGAATATGCTGGTACAAATTGGTAGCGCAATGGATATGTCTAACGATCTGTTGTTTTCCACGCTGGCGCTGCCCCGGTCAACGGTGGTGCGCAAGATTCAAAACAATGAGGTGTTGTCCGCCGAGCAATCAGAACGGGTGGTGGGGTTGGAGCGTTTGGTGGGGCAGGTGGAGGCGATGGTGAAGCAGTCCGGCAACCCCGAAGGTTTCGATGCGGGGCGCTGGGTGGGTGATTGGCTGCAACGGCCATTGCCTGCGCTGGGTGGCAAAAGGCCCGCCGAATTTATGGATACGATGGAAGGCCAAAATCTGGTTGCCCGCTTCCTGGCGCAATCGCAGTCCGGGGCGTATGCCTGATGCGGGTTTGGCGTATCGCAACGCAAACGCCGGACTACGCCGCTGACGACCTTTCGGGTACGGGCGCGAAAATCACGGGTGGTCGCTGGAATCAAAGGGGCGTGCCTGTCTTGTATTGCTCCGATACGCCTTCGCTTGCTTGCCTTGAGACCTTGGTTCATCTGGATGTTGGCGGCCTGCCGCTATATCGCTTTCTGGTGGCAATCGATATTCCCGAAAAGGTGTGGAAAGCGCGGACGATTGCGACGGTGCAATCGCTTAAAACGGGTTGGAATACTTTTCCGGCCGGAAACGCCAGTGTTGATTTTGGCAGCCAGTGGGCGGCGTCCAATCAGTCGGCGGTATTGGTTGTGCCCTCCGCCATCGTGCCGGAAGATTGCGTCATTCTGATCAATCCAAAACACGCCGATACTTCCCGCATTGCTGCCACCAAGGTGCGCAGTTGGACTTACGACGCGAGACTGGTCAAACCGCGATAACGCTTGTGGGGATAGTCAGCGGTGCCGATCAATCATGGTCAGTTTTATGTCGGTTCCTAGTTGTTTCACCAGTAGTTTCATCCCAAATTGTCCATTAGAATACCCTCACCCTGTAGGAGTAACCGCGAGGGTCAGGTCTAGATTTGTAGCGCAGTCGACCTACCATCAATCCCACCGGGTCACGCTTTCCTTTGCCGAGCCAACTTGAAAGGCTCCGTGGCAAAACTGCGAACCTCAACAACCACTTCTTGCAGCGTCGGCGCATCAAGCTGGTTTTTGCCAAGGAATGCGTTCCACTGTGCTTTCTTGGTCGCATCGTGCGCAAACTCATCACTCAGGCCGAGCGGCATTTCTTCCGGCAGCAATGTTTTACGGCGCTGAAACGTGGCCGCAAGCGCATCGCCCAATTGCCCGGCGTCCAGCACTCCCTCATGCGCAAGCGCGCGCAAATCAAAATAGTCTTTCATCCGGCTATTTGCCATACCGAGACTTACTATCGCCTCTAGCTTTTCAGCCGCCACTGTTGCACGCGGATACACGCGCAAGTGCGGCGCGGGCTGATCGTTCAGCAGAGTAGGGTACACCGCCTCCTCCGGACCCGGCGTTACCGCGTCGCCATAACCAACATCGAGCTGCACAGTACAACGTGCATTTCCAAGCCTGGCCACCAGCCGCACACGCAAACCGCCATAACGGGCTTCCTCGCGAATTTCCTCAACCGTGATTGATGCGGGTTCGAACTTCATGCCATCTTCCACGGCGGTGTCGCAGATTTCGCGTACCGTGCGCGTGAGCGCCTCAATATCCATGGAGCCAAACCCGAGAAAGTCCGCATCGCGCGTGGGCCGGTGGGGTAGGTCGAACCACAGATCAAACAGCAACGCACCTTTCAACCAGAAAACATCGCGCGCCGGAACAAGGGAGAGACGATACAGAAAGCGCTCTTCGCATAGCGAGTCAGGATCAGGTTAAAGGGCACCTCTAATAATCCAAATTTCGTCGCAATACTGCGTTGCTCACAAAAAATTACTCCTTACATATCACACATATGCCGCGTCGCAATTTTTTGCTCGCGCCTTGTCTTGCTTAGAACTTTGAATTATTAGAGGCGCCCTAAAGTCCTCGCCGCGCATCTTGGCCCGATTCAACAATCGCGCATGAATCGATGCAGGCAAATCCGCGGTCACGCGACTGCCTCCAGATAAGGGCGCATCACATTGGTCACGCGATTGATCTTCGCATAGCGCCACAGTTCATCGGCACTCGCTTTCTTCGCGCGGCGCGCCTCGCGTAGCGCCTCCAGCGCCACGTCCAGCCCGACCTTGTTGCGAAACTTGAAACAGTCCGCCACCGTCTTGGCCACACTGGTGACTTGAATTTTCACGCCATCAACCCGGCGCGTCTCAACGCCTGTAGTCAGCGCAGCAGCGGAGAATCGCGTCGTGCGCAGCGGCGGATATTCCATTCGCGGCGGATGACTTTTGTTGCCGATGGCGATCCAGACTTCGAATGGCGACTGGGTTGTCAGATCGTGAATGCGCAGTGCCGTGAGCAGGCAAAACAGCGCATCGGGTGCGCGCTTCGCCACTTCCACCAGCGCGCCATGCTCACCGCTCTGGTAGCCGGGCATGGCATACAGTCCTCGCGCCACTCGCAGCAGTTGGTTCGCCGCCACCATTCGCGAAATTTGGCTGCGCGTAATGCCTGCCGCGACCAGTTCTCGTGATCGTGCAGTACCTGCCTTGCGCAGGAGAGTCTGAATTTGGGATTGAGTGGATGCCATGTCGGCATTGTTCCATAGTTTCGGTAGTTATGCACAAGTACCGAGAGAACGGAACGATGCTGTATGCATTGGTCAAGTGAAGCTTTCCTGGTGTCGCCGACGCGTTTTTGACCCACTCAGCCGATTCCGGCTGCACCATATATATTTTCAAAAATCCATAATTCGGTGAGGTAAACCCCCGGCTATGCCGGGGGACTCCGTTAGGTTTGACCGTTCCAGCGGTCATTAAACAGCAACAAAAATTCAGCAACCTCATCCCCTCCCCCCTTGCAGGGGGAGGGTTAGGGAGGGGGTGGAAATTGAATATGTGCTCAGTCAATCGCTTGTACCCCCATCCCAACCTTCCCCCTGAGAGGGGGAAGGAGTGAAACTCAGCCTCCTTCAGGCGGCTCAAGGTTATATCGCCCCCTTTGAGGGGCTCACCCAATAAGCCTCCGGCTTTGCCGGAGGTCATTTAATGGTCAATCGATTGCTTGGCATTCGGCTGGTTCAACGAATTCAGGTAGCTTGGGTCAAAAACGCATTGGCGCATACAGACAGACGCAATCCGCCACCGGCAAGACCTGCCACAATGAACTCACCCTCATCAAAAGGGCTGGTACATCCATCAGAACTTTGAATTTTTAGAAGCACCCTGTATTATGTGATTCATAGTAAAACACGTATGTTACAAATTGAAACATGTCTGAAAGTTCGTTGAAGGTAGCCCCCACCCGCAATCTCTGGCTCCATAAAGTCTTCCCCTTCCTGCGCTGGTGGCCGATGCAGGACAAGCAAACCACCCGTGCCGACCTGATTGCCGGGCTGACCGGTGCCATAATCGTGCTACCGCAGGGTGTGGCTTTCGCCACCATCGCCGGGCTGCCGCCGGAATATGGGCTGTATGCAGCAATGGTGCCGGCCATTATTGGCGCACTATTCGGTTCCAGTTGGCACCTGGTTTCGGGGCCGACCACTGCAATTTCCATTGTGGTTTTCGCCACAGTCAGCCCGCTCGCCGAACCCGGCAGTGCCCAGTTCATCAGCCTGGTGCTGACCCTGACCTTCCTTACCGGGGTGTTCCAACTCATCATGGGCTTGGCGCGCATGGGCGTGCTGGTCAACTTCATTTCTCACACGGTGGTGATCGGCTTCACCGCCGGTGCCGCAGTGCTGATCGCGGCCAGCCAGATCAAGAATTTTTTCGGCATCAACATCCCGCGCGGTTCGCATTTTTACGAGATTGTTCACCAACTGGTGCTGCAAGTTGGCGACATCAATCCTTACGTCGTCTCGGTTGCGCTGGTTACCCTGGCTACGGGCATTCTGGTGAAAAAATTCTGGCCATGGATTCCGTACATGATTGCCGCCATGCTGGTCGGCAGCTTTTTCGCGCTTGGGCTGAATGGCTATTTCGGCAACGCCGTCACCCACATCATGACCGTCGGTGCGCTGCCCGCGCACCTGCCGCCATTCTCCATGCCCGATCTGTCGCTGGACATGATCAAGAAAATGGCCCCCAGCGCCTTGGCCGTGACCATGCTGGCGCTCACCGAGGCGGTTTCGATCGCGCGCGCTGTTGCAGTGCGCTCGGAACAACGCATCGACGGCAACCAGGAATTCGTCGGACAGGGTCTGTCGAATATTTTCGGCAGCCTGTTCTCCGGTTATGCCTCAAGCGGCTCCTTTAATCGTAGCGGCCTCAACTATGCCGCCGGTGCGCGCACCCCGCTGGCTGCGGTGTTTTCCGCCATATTCCTCGCCGCAACTCTGCTTCTGGTGGCACCGCTCGCCGCTTACCTGCCGATCCCTGCCATGGCGGCGATCCTGTTCCTGGTCGCGTGGGGGCTGATCGACTTCCACCACATCCACTCCATTTTTCACACCAGCCGTGCGGAAACCGCAGTGCTGGTCACCACGCTGCTTTCGACTCTGTTCGTCGAACTGGAATTCGCGATTTATGTGGGTGTGATGCTGTCGATGATGCTCTACCTTGCGCGCACTTCCCAGCCCACCGTCGTGCAGGTGGTGCCCTCCGCAGAGGAAGGTGCCTACCATTTCGAGGATGCCAAGGGGCACGCGGAGTGCCCGCAGTTCAGCATGGCGCGCATCAACGGATCAATCTTCTTTGGAGCGGTCGATCACGTGCAACGCAGCCTGCAGCAGATCGACGAACTAAATCCGCAACAAAAAAACGTGCTCGTGGTCGGCAGCGGCATCAACTTCGTGGACGTGGCAGGAGCGGAAATGCTGGCACAGGAGGCAAAGCGCCGCCGCAAAATGGGCGGTGGCCTGTATTTCTACCGCCTCAAGGAGTCTGTGTACAATTTCCTGAAACAGGGACACTACCTGAAGGACATCGGCAAAGACTGCATCTTCCCCGCCAAATCGAACGTTATTTCGGCGATCTACAAAACCCTCGACCCCGAAATCTGCCGTAACTGCAAGGCCAGGATATTCAAGGAATGTCAGGCTGTGCATCACTGAACGTTATCGGAAAGCTGCTACGACCGCATCGGGTTTCAAGAGATAAAAAATCATTGCTAATCGAGCGACCGCAGATCAGCCGGAAGCGGAAGTCTACTCAGAGTTCTTACCAACTTAAAGCAGCCATTCACTACTGTCTGTTGCCTTCAGTCTTCCAGCGCCCTAACCTTCACCGTCTTCCCCTTCACCTTGCCCGCCGACAATCTTTTTACTGCCTCGCGTGCAATATCGCGCGCGACGGCAACGTAGGTGGACATGTCGGTGACGGTGATCTTGCCGACCTGTTCGCGCGTGAATCCGGCTTCGCCGGTCAAGGCACCCAGCACGTCGCCGGGGCGGATCTTTTCTTTGCGTCCGCCGAGGATTTGCAGGGTGACCATGGGTGGTACCAGCGGTCCTTTCTTTTCGTTTACCAGCGAATCCATCGTGTGCCATTCGGGTGTTATGCCCGTCGCCTTGGCGATGTTGGAAACGCGGTTCATGTCGGCCGGGCTGCACAGGCTCAGCGCCCAGCCGTCTTCATCGGCACGTCCGGTGCGGCCGATGCGGTGGATGTGGATTTCGGGATCGGGCGTGACATCGACATTGATGACGGCTTCGAGTTGCGCGATGTCCAGACCGCGCGCCGCCACATCGGTCGCCACCAGCACCGAGCAACTGCGGTTGGCGAACTGGATGAGTACCTGGTCGCGTTCGCGCTGCTCCATGTCGCCGTTCAGCGTCAGCGCGTGTATGCCTTTGGCATGCAGGATGTCCACCAGGTCGCGGCATTGCTGCTTGGTGTTGCAGAAGGCCAGCGTGCTGACCGGGCGGTAGTGCTTGAGCAGGACGGAGACGGCCTGCAAACGATCCTCGTGTTTGATTTCGTAGAAACGCTGGCGAATTTTGCTGCCTTCGTGCTGTTCCAGCAGCTTCACTTCCTGCGGGTTGCGCATGAACTTTTGCGCCAGCCGCGTAACACCTTCCGGATAGGTCGCCGAGAACAGCAGGGTCTGGCGCTGGGTCGGGCATTGCTTCACCACGAAGGCGATGTCGTCGTAGAAGCCCATGTCCAGCATGCGGTCGGCTTCGTCCAGCACCAGCGTGTCGATCGCATCCAGTTTCAGGTTGCCGCGCTCGATGTGGTCCATGATGCGGCCCGGCGTGCCGACGACGATGTGCGCGCCGTGTTCCAGGCTGTCGGCCTGCGGGCGCAGGGTGCTGCCGCCGACCAGTGCCAATATCTTGATGTTGTCGGCGAAGCGCGCCAGACGGCGCAGTTCCGTTGTCACCTGATCGGCCAGCTCGCGCGTGGGGCACAGCACCATGGCCTGTACGCCGAAGTGGCGCGGGTTAAGTTTGGTCAGCAGCGGCAAGCCAAATGCCGCCGTCTTGCCACTGCCGGTCTTGGCCTGCGCGATGAGATCGTGCCCGGCCAGCGTGATCGGCAGGCTGGCGGCCTGGATGGGCGTCATGGTGCGGTATTCGAGCTGTTGCAGGTTCGCCAGCATGGCGGGCGACAGCGGAAGTTCGTTGAAGGAGCGTCCGGCAACGTCGGTTGCGGGCATGGGAGAAGGTGTGGTCGGTTTGGTCATGCGCAATTATCCCCGTCTGCGGTGCGGAATGCCCGGAAAGTTTAAGGTTCGCCGGATCGATTGAAGCCGAACAGTCCACTAGTAAAACGTACGTCATACCGGCGCAGGCCGGTATCCAGATAATTGGGAAATACCCACTCAGGTGGGACAACACCAGGATTTTGTCTGCTTCGCAGTGTGTATTATTTATACTGGATACCGGCCTGCGCCGGTATGACAAGCTGATGGATGATCCAGGATGAATAGTTCGCCAAGCGCTTCAGTGCAGGAAAAGGCGAGTGGAGCGTTGAATCAGGCAGGGATGTCGGCCCACCTGATGCCGCTACGGTCGCAATGCAGGGCGTTGGCCTGGTTGTCCCAATCCCCCAATACCCAGCGCTTGCAGGTGTGCCCGTCCACATGATGCAGATGCCTGGCGGGGCGATGGGTGTGGCCGTGGATCAGGCGGGGGTAGTTGTTCTGGCGCAGCAATTCGTTCACTGCTTCCATGTTCACGTCCATCAACGCCATTTCCTTGCTGCGTTTCTGTGATTCGCTCTGCATGCGCAGTTGTTCAATCTGGGCTTTGCGCTGGGCCAGCGGCTGCGCCATGAATTGTGCTTGCCAGGCGTCGTTGCGCACCTGCGCGCGGAAGCGTTGATACTCGGTATCGTCTGTACACAGGGTGTCGCCGTGCGTGAGCAGGGTGGGGGTGCCGTACAGGTCGATCATGGTGGGGTCATCGAGCAGGGTGGCATTGCAGGCCGATCCCAGTTCTTCATCCATCAGAAAATCGCGGTTGCCGTGCATGATGAAAATGCGCGTACCGTGAGCATCCAGGTTGCGCAAGGTGTCGCATATGCGCAGATGGAACGGGTCGTCCAGATCGTCGTCGCCCGCCCAATACTCGAACAGGTCACCCAGAATGAACAATGCCTCGGCCTTGGGGGCAGTGTCGGCGGCGAAACGCAGGAATAATTCGGTGCTGCGCGGGTGCGCTGTGCTCAGGTGCAGGTCGGAGATGAAGAGGGAGTGGGACATGAATGTGGTGGGGGGTAAATCCCCTCTCCCTCCGGGGGAGGGTTAGGGTGGGGGTTTATGCGTTGCCGCAAAAAGTGATTCCTGCGCAACAGCCCTCTCCCCAACCCTCTCCCGCCTGCGGGAGAGGGGGCGGGTGTTTTAATTCACTACTTCCGCTTTGGTGATGATCACGTCTTCCTTGGGCACGTCCTGGTGGAAGCCGCTGCTGCCGGTCTTCACCTTGCCGATGGCATCGACCACTTCCTTGCCTTCGACCACCATGCCGAACACGCAGTAGCCCCAGCCATCCTGTCCCGGATAGTCGAGGAAGCCGTTGGTCTTGGTGTTGATGAAGAACTGCGCGGTGGCGGAATGCGGGTCGCCGGTGCGCGCCATGGCGATGGAGTAGATCTCGTTTTTCAGGCCGTTCGCCGCTTCGTTCTTGATCGGCGCATTGGTGGGCTTCTGCTTCATGCCCGGCTCGAAGCCGCCGCCCTGGATCATGAAGTTGGGGATCACGCGATGGAAGATGGTGTTGCTGAAGAAGCCGCTGTTCACGTAGTCGAGGAAGTTCTGGACGGTGACCGGCGCTTTTTCGGCGTCGAGTTGCAGGGTGATGATGCCTTGGTTGGTATGCAGTTTTACCATTTTCAATTTTCCTTTGGTTGCGGGTGTAGATGCGGCTTGTGCGGGCAGGACGCAGAGTCCGACCAGCAAGAATGCGAGAACGATGCGTACGAGTTTCATTTTATGCGGCTCCTTCATAGACAATTTGCCAGCGCCCGTTCTGCTTCATCCAGTACTGGCGCTTGTGCATGCGGTTGGAAAGGTTGTTGCTGTCGTAATCCTGCTCGAAATTGACCACCACCAGGTTCGGCTGGCTGGGGTAGGGGAAAATGCTGACGTTCGACAGCTTGACCTTGATCCAGGTCTTGCCGGAATTGACCAGGCGCTTCTGCTGCGCGAACGCCGCAAGGTTCATGCTGCCGGTGGAAAACTCCCCCGAGTAATGCGTGAGGTAGGCGTCGGTGTTGCGGCTGGCCCAGTCGCTGCGCCATTGTTCGATCGATTTCTGCAGTTCGGCGCGCTCGGCGCGATCCGCCTCGTCGCTCCAGTCGATCTTGCTGGTGATAATGACCGGCGTGAGCCCGATTTGCAGATGGCTGCCGAGTTGGGTGAGGTCGTTGTTGGCGAGCACCACGCAGCCGTTGCTGGCGCGCGGCGGGCGGCTGTAGGTGTCGCTCGGTGTGCCGTGCAGCCAGATGCCGTGGCCGTCGCGTCCCAGGCGCCTGTCCCACTCGTTCGGGTAGCTGATCGGATAGGCGCCGGAACCGTAGAAATCGGTGAGTTTGTCTTTGCTCAAATGGGCATTGACGAAATACACGCCGAGCGGCGTTTTCTGGTCGCCCTCGGCGAGCTTGTCCGCGCCTTTCTTGCCGACGCTGATGTAGAAGTCGGCGACATAGCGCGGCTCACCCTTCACGTTCTCGTACAGGTAAAGCGTGGATTTGTCGGTATCCACCACCACGGCATAACGCTGCTGGGGCGAGAGTTGCCACAGGTATTTCGGGATGGCGACAGGCTGCTGTTGCTGCGCGCGCTGCAACCGCGCATTGGCCTCTTCGCGCAAATCCTGCACCCGGTCGCGCGGGGCGTTGGGGGCATCGCCGAAATCGCTGATCGGCCTGGAGCGCGCCAGCAACAGATCGCCCCTGACCAGTTGCGCCAGCTTGAAATTGGGATTGATCTTGAGCAGCGAATCGACTTCGTTCAGCGCCACATCCAGGCGGTTCTCGCTGACTGCGTGCAGGCTCTTGGCCAGGCCGATCTCCAGATTGCGCGAGTCCGATCCGTCCGCCCAAACCGGCAACGAAAAGGGGAGCAGCAGCAGGACGAGCAGACGGTTTGGCATGGCTTACTTCCCTGAGCGCTCTTCTGCAATCAGCCATTGCCCGTCCACCTTCACCCACACCAGCGTCTTGCCGGAGTTGCTGATCAGATGGCTGGCGCGGTAATACTGGATGAAAGTGACGCTCACATGATTGTCGTCCGTGACCGTCGCCTTGGCATTGCGGATTTCGACATGGATGGATTTCGGGGCGGCGATGCGCGCCTTGCGCTGCGCTTCCCAGGCGCTACGGCTGCCGCCCGGCGCCTTGAATTCCCTGGCGTAAAACGCGAGGTATTGCTTGGTGTTCTTGGCAGACCAGGCCGCTGCCCAGTCGCCGGTGGCCTTCAGCGCGTCGGCAGCGGGATCGGCCGCAACCGCGGCGACGTCGGGCTTGGGCGCTGCAGCCTGCGTCGCCACCGGGGCGGCGGCAGCGACGGGTGCAGCCGCCGGGGCGGAATCGGCCTGCGCGGTAACAACCGGCTTGCTTGCGGTGCGGGTGTTCCGGCTGAACAGTTCGCGGATCAGCGCCAGCTTGGTTTTGGTATTGGTATTGCCCTTGTCCAGTTGCAGCGCGCGGTCATAGGCCTGGCTCGCCATTTTGGCGTAGATGTCGCCCAGATTCTCGTGCGCCGTGGCGTAGCTGGGATGGGTGCGGATCGCCATTTCCAGGGAGCTCTTGGCCTTTTCGTATTGGCCTTGGCCGGCGTAAAGCACCGCCAGGTTGTTGTACGGCTCGGGCAATTCGGGGTAGTCCTCGGTGAGGCCGGTGAAAACCGTGATGGCATCTTCCGTGTTGCCCTGCTCGGCGAGGATGAGTCCTTTGAGGAAGCGCGCTTGTGCATCCTTGGGTTTGGCGGCGAGGAAGGCGTTGACCTTCTCCATGGCTTGGGAGTGCAACCCTTGCTTGAACAGTTTATTGGCATCCTGCAGCTCGTCTGCCTGGACGGGCAGGGTGATCGCAAACAGAAGGCCCAGTACGGCAGCGCGGCTAAACAGTTTAAGCATTTTCATCGTGTGGTAATTTCCTGATAAATTGAAAGGCTTTCGCCGATTCAGAGAGTGCGCGATTCTACCAAATAAGCGGCAGGCTTACACAGGAAGCGCCACGGCGTGGCCGCGGCGGTTTTCGGGTAGAATTCCAATCCTTCATCGCCGACACTTTTTTGACCAAAAAATGAGCAGCAACGCGCCCACCACTCCCGCCCCCGTCTCCAATTTCATCCGTACGATCATCGACGGCGACCTCGCCAGCGGCAAACACCAGAACATCGTCACCCGTTTCCCGCCCGAGCCGAACGGTTATTTGCATGTCGGTCACGCCAAATCCATCTGCCTCAACTTCGGGCTGGCCAGGGACTACAACGGCAAGTGCAACCTGCGCTTCGACGACACCAACCCGGAAAAGGAAAGCGAGGAATACGCGCAATCCATCCAGGACGACGTGCGCTGGCTGGGTTTCGAATGGAACGGCCCGGTGCGCTGGGCGTCGGATTATTTCGATGCTTTGTACGACTACGCGGTGGAATTGATCAACAAAGGCCTCGCCTACGTGGACGACCTCACGCCGGAACAGATGCGCGAATACCGCGGCACGCTGACCCAGCCCGGCAAGAACAGCCCCAACCGCGACCGTGCGGCAAAGGAAAATCTCGACCTGTTTACCCGCATGAGGAACGGCGAGTTCGCTGACGGCAGCATGGTGCTGCGCGCCAAGATCGACATGGCCTCGCCCAACATCAACATGCGCGACCCTGTCATCTACCGCATCAAACGCTCCCACCACATCCGCACCGGCGACAAGTGGTGCATCTACCCGATGTACGACTACACCCATTGCATCTCCGACGCGCTGGAAGGCATCACCCATTCCATCTGCACGCTGGAGTTCGAAGACCACCGCCCGCTCTACGACTGGGTGTTGGACAACATCACCATCCCCTGCCACCCGCGCCAGTACGAGTTCTCGCGGCTGGAACTGCACTACACCATCACCAGCAAGCGCAAGCTGCTGCAACTGGTGAACGAGAAGAAGGTGAGCGGCTGGGATGACCCGCGCATGCCCACCATCTCCGGCATGAGAAGGCGCGGCTACACGCCCGAAGGCATCCGCGAATTTGCCAAGCGCGTCGGCGTGTCCAAGAGCGAGAACGTCGTCGACATGGCGATCATGGAGGGTGCAATCCGCGAAGACCTGGAGCTGCGCGCCCCGCGCGTGATGGCGATCATCAACCCGCTCAAGGTGACCATCACCAACGCCGAAGGCGCGCAGGCGCGCGAAGCGGATTTCCATCCCAACATGCCGGAACTGGGCAAGCGCGTCGTGCCGTTCGGCAACTCACTGCTCATCGAGGCCGACGATTTCGCTGAAGTGCCGCCGCCCGGCTGGAAGCGCCTCACCCTCGGCGGCGAAATCCGCCTGCGCCATAGCTACGTGATGCGCTGCGACGAGGCGGTGAAGGATGCATCCGGCAAGGTGGTCGAACTCAAGTGCAGCATTGACCACGACACGCTGGGCAAGAATCCGGAAGGCCGCAAGGTCAAGGGCGTGATCCACTTCCTGTCGCGCGAACATGCCTTGCCCGCGGAGATACGCCTGTACGACCGCCTGTTCAACGTGCCGGAACCGGATGCCGACAAGGACGTGGATTTCTGCACCCACCTGAACCCGGCCTCGCTCACCGTGGTGCAGGGCTGGGTGGAAGCCGCCGTGCGCGATGCCGCGCCGGAAACGCGCTACCAGTTCGAGCGTCTGGGCTATTTTGTGACCGACCGTCGCGACCATCAACCCGGCGGCAAGCTGGTATTCAATCGCACAGTAACGCTGCGCGATTCCTGGGCGAAAGAGCAAAGCTGAAGGAGGTTCGCATGTACAAACGAATTGCCGTTGCCGTGGATGGAAGCGAAACCTCGAAAATTGCCATGAACGAGGCCGTCAAACTCGCCAAGGTGATGAATTCGACGCTGCTGCTGCTTTATGTCTGCGAGGAAATGCCGGTCGTCTGGAATGCGGACGGGATGACGCCGTTTCCGATCGAGGAAGTGACGCAAGCGTTCATCGATGCAGGCAAGCAATTGCTGCAGCAGGACAGGGCGAGCGTGGCGGAGTCCGGGGTCGAGGTGGAGACCAGGCTGGTTGAAGACTACAAAGGGCGCATTGGCGCCGTGATCAGCCAGGAAGCCGAGCAATGGCTGGCCGATTTGCTGGTGATCGGAACGCATGGACGCAAAGGGATCAACCATTTGCTGATGGGTAGCGTGGCCGAAGGCGTGATGCGCACGGCGAACATGCCGGTGTTGCTGGTGCGCGGCTCGTAGTTTTGGATGAAAGCCGTCATACCGGCGTAGGCCGGTATCCAGTGAAAAAATAACCCGCGCAAAGCGCGGACAAAACCAACTGCATATTAAATGAACCCGCTGGATACCGGCCTGCGCCGGTATGACGGCACAGGTAAAAACCGGAAATGCTGAAAATCTACAACACCCTCGCCCGCGACAAGCAGGACTTCAAACCGATCGAGCCCAACAAAGTCCGGATGTACGTGTGCGGCATGACGGTGTACGACTACTGCCACCTGGGCCATGCGCGCGTGATGGTGGTGTTCGACATGGTTTACCGCTGGCTCAAGGCGAGCGGATATGACGTCACCTACGTGCGCAACATCACCGACATCGACGACAAGATCATCAAGCGCGCGTCCGAGAACAAGGAATCCATCCATACGCTCACGCAGCGCTTCATCGACGCGATGCACCAGGATGCCGACGCGCTGGGGGTGCAACGCCCCGACCACGAGCCGCGCGCGACGCAATTCGTGCCGCAGATGCTGGACATGATCGCGCAACTGGAAAAGAACGGCCTGGCCTACCAGGCGGCGGACGGCGACGTGAATTACGCCGTGCGCAAGTTCGACGGCTACGGCAAGCTTTCCGGTAAATCGCTGGAAGACCTGCGCGCCGGTGAGCGCGTGGAAGTCGCCTCGGACAAGAACGATCCGCTCGACTTCGTGCTGTGGAAGCACGCCAAGGACAGCGAAGCGGACGAGGTGAAATGGGATTCCAAGTGGGGCAAGGGCCGTCCCGGCTGGCACCTCGAGTGTTCCGCGATGGGCTCGGAACTGCTGGGCAAGCATTTTGACATCCACGGCGGCGGTGCCGACCTGCAGTTCCCCCACCACGAAAACGAAATCGCCCAGAGCGAAGGTGCGCACCAGTGCCAGTTCGTGAACTACTGGATGCACAACGGCTTCGTGCGCGTGGACAACGAGAAGATGTCCAAGAGCCTGGGCAACTTCTTCACCATCCGCGAAGTGCTGAAAAAATACGACGCCGAAGTGGTGCGCTTCTTCATCCTGCGCGCGCACTACCGCAGCCCGCTGAATTATTCAGACCAGCATCTGGACGATGCGAAGGGGGCGCTGACGCGGCTCTATACGGCGCTGAAGGGAGTTCCCTCTCCCCAGGCCCCTCTCCCGCAAGCGGGAGAGGGGAATCAGCTTCCCTCTCCCACAAGTGGGAGAGGGATTGAGGGAGAGGGTGTTGTTGACTGGAACACCCCCTACGCCGCCCGCTTCAAAGCCGCCATGGACGACGACCTCAACACCCCCGAAGCCGTCGCTGTGCTGTTCGACCTTGCCAACGAAGTGAACCGCAATCAGTCTGCGCAGGCAGCAGCACAACTCAAGGCGCTGGCGGGCGTACTCGGCCTGCTGCAGCGTGACGCACAGCAATTCCTGCAGGGTGACTCAAGTGATGGCGGGATGGATGATGCCGCGATCAACGCCCAGATCGAAGCCCGCATCGCCGCCAAGAAAGCAAAGAACTTCGCCGAAGCCGACCGTATCCGCAAGGAATTGCTGGAAGCTGGAATCGTGCTGGAAGATACTGCGCAGGGTACGACTTGGCGGCGTGCCTGATATCTTTGCACGTTTCGACGCCGTAACAATCCATATTGGACGCTCTGAACTACTGAAAGCTGGAATCGTGCTGGAAGATACCCCCGCCGGCACGACTTGGCGGCGCGCGTAGTTGTAGGAGCGCAATTCATTGCGCGATAATTTCAAAATCGCCCGATGAATCGGGCTCCTACGTTGTAGCGATTTGCAGGAGTGCAATTTATTTGCGCGAATGTTGTTCGATTCATACGAGAGGCTTTCGTCATGGACGATGCGGCAAAACAACCCCATGGAAAGAACCTTCGCAAAGGCCGCGTTTCCCTGCCCAACCATGCCTATTTGGTGACTATCGTCGCCGCATCTCGCAAACCGGTTTTTGTTTCCTTTGCCGCCGCACGTCTGGTGATACGGTGTTTCCATGACAAGGATGTTGTGCGTCATGCACAAGCTTTGGCCTTTGTCGTCATGCCCGATCATATCCATTGGTTGCTTCAACTTGGGGATGGTGGAAACTTGCCCGAAAGCGTCCGTCTATTCAAAGCCAAGGTATCGCGTATTCTTGGACAGCGGATTTGGCAGAGGGGATTTCATGACCATGCATTACGCGACGACGAAGATGTGCGTGACATTGCCCGTTACATCATAGCTAACCCGTTGCGCTCTGGTTTGGCTAAGAGCGCTGGTGAATACCCGCATTGGGATGCGATATGGCTGTAGGAACGCAATTCATTGCGCGAAAATTTCTATTCGCCCGATAAATCGGGCTCCTACGGTAATGCAGCAAGGCACAACGTGGAGACACGCCTGATCCAAGGGTGATGCAACAGCCCCCGTTTCCTAATCCCAGGACACCGACTGTTTCGCCGCATTCAGCTTCTGGTCGCCCCAGTGCACCGGAGCGGAGGGGGCGGTGTTGGCGTTCTGCACCGTGGTGCCGTCACCCGGCTGGGTGATCTCGATGCGTCCCGCCGCGTTTTCAATGTAGATGCCCGCGCCGCCGAGCAGGGCGACATCCAGTGCCTCGGAGAAATGGAATCCGCCCCAGAAATCGGTGCCTCGGATGCCGATCACGCCCGCCGCGGTCTTGACCTTGAAATCGCGCCCCTTGAGCTTGCCGATGGCGCCGGTCACCGCGCGGAATGCGCCCTTGATCAATTCCAGGCTGGCCGATCCTTGCTTCTTGCGCGGCGAGTAGCGGTATTCGTTGATGGCGAATTCGGTGTCCGCTCCCAGCGTCAATACGGCGCCATCCTTCATTTTCAACGCCAGACGCGCATTGCGACCGGTCACGATGCGGTCGCCGATCAGCACTTTGGTGCCCTTGGCCAGGCTTTCGGAAGAGGAAAGATGGTTGGCAAATGCCGCCCCGCGTATCTGCACCACGGTGCCCGCAATGGTTTGCCCGGCGGCGCTGGCCGCCGGAGCGAATAGCAGGGTCAACAGGGCAAGCAGGGAGAGGCGCATCATGGTTGGACTGGCTCGAAGTTCAGGGCAACTGGCCAGCCATGACCATGCGGTTGAACAAAATATTCGGGGATATCCAGGTGACGATATCGTCGAATTCCCCGTTGGGTGCGGTTGCCGGGCTGGGAACATGGTTCACGAACACCTGATCGTCATTCAGATTTGCCGCCTCATCGATTCCTCCGGCAACCGGTTTCATTCCAACCGAATAAATCACGGTCACGCCATTGCTGGTGAGGATGGTGGCGGCGCCGCAGTCGGCAGACGGAAATGCCGGGAGACCCGTGGCGCTGGCGCATACAAAAAGATCGGGAGCCAGCGCGACCATACCGAGGGCTTTCATCCCGTTGGCTTTGGTGAAGGCGTTGTTGTTTGCAATGGTAACGGCATAATGAATGCGGTTAGACCAGCCGTCCAGCATATAACCCTCGTCGTCGGTTTGCGTGATGCCAATGGTTACGGCAGGCACCAGACCGTCGTAGGGTTTGGCGCAGCGCCCGTGGATTGGAAGTGCTGCCGGAAAGAAAATTTCTGCGCCACACGCCCCCAAAGCATTTGTGCAAAAACTCTCCTTGCCGTTGCTGGTGTCGCTGGCCGGGCAAGGCAACCTGCCCTGGGTTACCGCGAAACCCAAAAGCGAGTCCCGGATTTCGTCCAGTTGCTTCCGCGTCTCATTTGTTTGACGTTGCTCGATCTGGCTGGATATGGTTGGTATCAATCCGGTCAGCAATAGCGTGACGATGAGTATCACAATGGCTATTTCGACCAGAGTGAAACCGCGGTTGGCAATGAATGAGAACCTGGCTGACGTTATGGGCATGGGATCACGCTAAGGTCTGTGCGGATGCAGTAAAGCACATCGTTGAAAGCGGGACCGGCCGGATCGGTCCGGTAGGTGCTGTCGCCACCGGCATTGGGATGGTTGGTGGCATTGGCTACTTCCAGATAGTTGCTGAGGACACTGCGTTCCGCATTGTTTGTTGTGGTGCTTGCGCGGTTGACACCAGAGAGTGCGCTGCCGCCGAACATCACGATCGCAGCGTACCCAGTCGCACTGCCATCGACTTTCACGCAATCGCCGCAGGGGCCGGTCGGGTCATTGTCGGGGCGGTATTCTCTCGACAGCGCATAAAACAGGTGGTCTTTCCAGTTTTTCCACCATGGATAGAGAAGTTGCAATTCAGAGGTGGGAGCTGCTGAGTAGGTTGGACAGGCAAGACCATTAAGTGGGCGGGGTGGGTTACCTATGGGGGGCTCGTCAACTATTAATAAATCTCCAACCATTGTTGTGTTGCCGGTTTGTGAGTTTGAAAAGCCTATCGAATAGGGAATTCGGCCTGAATACCGCGAATAATAGGGAGATGAAGCATTATTCAGAGTGTCATCATAGTTCGAGTTAAGACCGTAGTCCGCCAACACTCTTAAGGCGGGGCGTGGAAGACTTTTGTTCTTATTCGGATCTGCGATCAAAAGGTTGTCGTTGTGTTTGCCATAGTCAGCCAAACATTCAGCCGTGCGCTTCGTTAACCGATCCAGCGTATCGGCAAAATCGGACCGCTTCAGCATCGCGTTCCACAGGTCTTGGCGAGTAATGAAGACCATGTTGTCGTTCACCAATCCATTCCTTTCGCCCTGAATAAATTTGCCTGTCGCGATGTCGGCATTGTTGATGTTGTGGACGGTGTCGTTATCGAGATAGTTTGCTGCATTGTAATTGCCACCGCAGGTCGGGGCTGTATTGCCGCTCCGGTCTTCGCCATCCTGTGCTGTCCCGGGTCCAAATATGACGGCAACGACCTGGTTGTTATTGCTGTCCAGTCGGGTGCCGTCCATGGCGTATGCTTGCAACTGCCCATTGGTGTCCCAGTTCATCAGGCCAGTTTTGGGGTTGTTCTTGTAAGTGCCCGAGACTGCATACCACAGGCATTCGCCATCCCCGTCGCGCAGCGGGGCAAGCACCAGCGTTCTCCATGGCAGGCGACCGATCTGGCTTACGTCCTTGGCACCGCAGACTGGTTCGGCAGTTCCTTCCGGGTTGCCGCCGTTTAAATCCGGGCAGGGCAGGTAACCATGTACTTCGCCGATGTGACCTGGCATGTCGCCGTAGGTGATGGCGTAGCCGATCAAGGCTTCTTTGGCTTGCGCCAGCGCCGCCGATGTCTGCGCCTGACGCTCGTTGCGGATGTCTGCCGAACTGAGCGATTTGACCAGAAGAGCCGCAAAGCCGAGAACCATGATGACCAGCATGACCATCAACGCGGCGCCCCTTTGCGTGCCGCCCGGGTGATGGAATGCGTGATTTAATCGCGCGCACGACATGGCTTAATCGTCTTCGGACGGGGCGGAATTGGCGGGCTTGCGTTCTTCCGCACCCGGCGCCGGCGTATCCAGCATCAAGCGTTGCCCGACCTTGAGTTGCACCGGCTGCGATTTGCCCGGAATGGTGACCGGGACGGTAGCTGGGGCTTTGTCGTTGCTTTGTCCGGCGGCTTGCGCGGTGCCGTTGACCCAGATCGTGCGGTTGCCGCCTTTCTTTTGCACGACGCCGTTGACCATGATGTAGTTGCGGCGCTCGCTGCCGTCCTCGCTGTTGCTGCTGCGGGTTTCCTGGAATTCCAGTTGTTGGCGCTGTTGCGGTGTGAAGAACAGGCGGCCGAGTTCGCCTGCATTAACGCTTTCATGCCACGCGGAAGCTGCCATCAGCGCAAAAGCCAATAGCATTATTTTATTTGCTGGATTCCGGCCTGACCGAAGGGCAGCCTGTCCTGAGCTTGTCGAAGGGCCGGAATGACGGGAGTTGTTCATGGCGCGCTCTTGTTCTTCAAGGTGAACCAGCCGCCGGTGCATTCCGCCTTGAGCGGGGCGATTTCTTCGGTGGTGCTGGTGCGCGAGAGGATGCAGCCATCGAGCATGAACCAGCCGTTCATTTGCTTGCGCATGTCGGAAAAGAGGTTGAGCAGTTGTTCTTCGTGCAGCAGGTCGATTTGCAGTGTCATGCTGCTGCGGCTGAGTTTGTAGTTGCCTGCCTCCAGCGGCGGATTGGGCGTGTAACCTTGTTGCGGCGCGATGGTGTATTTGAAGTCGAGGACGCTGCCTTGCTGGCGCAGTTTGTCCAGGCCTTCGATCCAGTCGAGGCGCTGTTCGTCGCCGATGACTTTTTGCGCCAGCAGGGCGTTGTATTCCAGCGCGTAGGCGGACATGTTTTCCTGGTCGCTTTGCGCGGAAATCAGCTGGCCGCGCGCGTCGGCGAGTTGCTGCTGTGCCGTCTGGCGGTTTTTGAGGGAGCTTTCTATATAACCGTTGCTGAGGGAAATCATGCCGCCGCTCAGCGCGAGACTGAGGGTTAGCGCCCCCAGGCTCCATTTGAGTTCCGGCAGATCGGCTTTGGAGAAGCTCATTCTTTCTGTCTCCAGATGATTTTCAGCGTGAATAACGCAGGGCCGCCGGTGATATTCTGGATATCGCCGCTGATGCTGCCTTTGGAGCTGATGTCCAACGGCATTTTCTGCGCGATCACAGTATACCCCTGCTGGGCAAGCGCTTGTTGGAAGCGTTCGAGGTAGCCGAGCGCCTTGCGATAGTCGGTGCCGAACGAGGCAATGCTGCCTTCGAAAGTGATGACCTGTGCCGGATAGATTGAGGGCGCTGCATCCGTTGCGCTGGCCTGCCAGGAAAGCTTGTCGACCCTGATCTGCGCGAACTTATCCAGCACCAGGCTCAGGTCTTGCAGGATGCTTTCCGGCGGAGGCGTGTATTCGTTCAGCTTGCGTGTCAGCAATACCGCGGTCTTCATGTCGGCGGCCGGGGCCATGTTGTTGGCGAAGCTGTGCTGGATTTGTTGGGCTTGTTCTTTGACGCGCTCTTTCTGCACGTTGAGCGGCTCGGTTTCTTCTACATATTGTTGGCCCTGCCAGAAGGCCATGCCGCTCCAGAGCGCGCTGATGGCGATGATCGCGGCTGCGAGACCGAACAGGATGCGGCGCAGTTGCCACAGCGAATGAAAATGCGTGTGCTCCGCGTTGGCGTAATGGCTGCCCGGCGGCTTGCTGGCAAGCAGGTGCAGGAACAGGGAAGTGGCGTCCGAATCGGCAAAAGCAGCTTTGGCCTTGATGCGTTTGCCCAGTTCCTGGATGTCCAGGTAGGTGTAACGCAGCTCGTTGCTGCTTTCCAGTTTGGCTTGCAGGTCGTTCCGGTCCCTGGCGTGGCAGATGATGTAAACGTCCAGCATCTCGCCCGGAGGCGGCAGGCTCAGGCTTTTCAGGTATTGCTGGGTGCGCGGCGTTTCGCTGGCGACGGAAGCGCTGAACGATTCGTTGTCGTTGATCGGGATCAGGCGCGAAAAATGCAGGCTCTTGTTGTTGAAGTAGGTTTGCCGCAGCCCGGAATCCTTTTCCCACGACAGCAGCAATACATGATCGGACGGGATTTCCTTGAGCAGCGGCGTGCTGATGTTGGGCAGCGAGTAGATGCCGACCAGCGGAATGTGGTTTGCCTGCAATGCGTCCAGCCAGGGCGAGATGCGTTGCGGGTTGGTCAGTGCCGAGAACAGCATGTCGTCGTCGCGGCGCCCTTCCTCGTGGCGGTGGATCAGGGTGGCCTGGCGGAACTGCGTGCCGCGATAGAACTGTTCGAACTTCCGCATGCGCAAGTCCCGGCGGGCGGAGCCGGTCAGGTGCGGCACGGTTTCCAGGCGGAAGTCTTCTTCGATGACGTCCACCAGCAGGTAGGCGGGGTCGCGGTGCTGCTTCAGGAATGCGGAAAAATACTCGCGCCCGTTGGCGTCGTTGGAGAAGTACAGCGGTGCGCCCATCTTGCCGCCATGCCAGATGGTGGCGTGGAAGGATTCGGCGCTGAGGAATAACAGGGTGCGTGCCATTTACATTTTCACCTTGCTGATGATGTCGTAGATGGGCGTAAGTACCGACAGCATTACCCATCCCAGTAACGCGCCGAGAATGATGGTCATGGTCGGTTCGATCATCACTTGTACCTTTTTGATCGAGTCTTTCACGTCGCGGTCGTAAAAATAGCTGACGTTGAGCAACGCCTGGTCCAATTGTCCGGTGGCTTCGCCCACTTTCAGCATGCGCACGACCAGCGGCGGGAAGATGCCGGTCTGCTGGAAGCTCTGCGTCAGGTTCTTGCCCGCCTCGATCTCGCGCATCACGTTTTGCAGGCTTTGGGCAATAACCTGGTTGTTGACCAGGTCGCGCGAATTGGCGATGCAATCCAGGATGCTGATGCCCGAACTGTACATCATGGCGAAGGTGTTGGCGAAACGCGCCAGGATGATTTTGCGCAGGATGGGGCCGGTCGGCCAGACATGCAGCTTGAAGTTGTCCAGATGGTATTGCAGCCCGGGGTTGCTGATGAGCGCCAGTTTGAAGATGCCGAACAGGATGGGCGGCGTGAGCAGGATGGCGTACCAGTAGTTGACGAAGAAGGCGGAAGTCGCCAGCAGGATGCGCGTCTGGATGGGGATTTCCTGCCCCATGCCCTTGATGAAGCCGACCAGTTGCGGCACCAGGTAGATCATCAGGAAGAAGGTGATGGCCAATACCACAGTGCCGACGAAAGCCGGATAGATCATCATGGTTTTGGTCTGCGAGGCCATTTCGTCCTGCCATTTGAGCGATTCGGTGAGGTGGGAGAACACATCGACCAGGCGTCCGCTTTCCTCGCCCGCGTGGGTCAGGCTGATGGTGATCTTGTCGAATGCATTGGGATGCTCCGCCATCGCTTGCGAGAGTTTTTTACCGCTCTCGATGGATTCCACCATGCTGCCGATGATCTCGCGGAAAGCGGGTTCCTCCATGGTGTCGCGCAGGTCGCCCAGGCATTCCAGCAGCGGAACGCCGGCGCGCACGAGTTGTTCGAGATTGAAGAAGAATGTAATGAGGTCGGCGCGCTTGATCCTGCTGCTGCCGAAGGAGATCTGGTCTTCCTGTTCCCTGGCGCTGATGAGGTCGAGCCCGCCGCGCTTCAGGCGCTGTTCGAGATCGATGATGTTGGCGGCATCCTGCAGGCCTTTGGTGGTTTTGCCGGCGCTGTCGACGGCCTTGTAGGAATAGAGCGCCATGGCGTGATTACATCCGGTCGCTGAGGTCGACCACGCGCGAAACTTCGGCGATGGAGGTCACGCCCTGCAGGATGCGGCGGATGCCGTCTTGCGCCAGCGGACGGAAGCCGCGGTCGAGCGCATTGTTTTTCAGGTCGCGGATGCTGGCGCGGCGCGCGATCAAATCGTCCATGTCGCTGTCCAGCTTGAGGATCTCCATGATCGCCTGGCGCCCGCTGTAGCCCTGGTGCTGGCAGATGTCGCAACCGGCGGCGCGGTAGATGGTGATGTTTTCGTCGTGGCGCACGCCCAGCATCTTGCATTCGGCATGATCGGGGTGGTACGGGTATTTGCAGTGGCGGCACAGGATGCGCACCAGCCGCTGGGCGATGATGCCGATGATGTTGCCGGCCATGATGTCCGGCAGGATGCCGATGTCGAGCAGGCGCGGGATGGCGCCGATGGCCGAGTTGGTGTGCAGCGTGGAATACACCTGGTGGCCGGTCATGGCGGCGCGGAACGCCATTTCGGCGGTCGGGTGGTCGCGGATTTCGCCGACCAGGATGATGTCCGGGTCTTGCCGCATCAGGGAGCGGATGCCGCTGACGAAATCCAGTTTCGCCGCTTCGTTCACCGAGCTCTGGCGGATCAGCGGGATCGGGTATTCCACCGGGTCTTCCAGGGTCATGATGTTGACCGACTCGGTGTTGACGTGGTTCAGCACCGAATACAGCGTGGTCGTCTTGCCGCTACCCGTCGGGCCCGTCACCAGCACGATCCCTTCCGGTTTGGCGATGATGGCCTTGAGCGTGTTGAGCGCGGTTTCGTCCAGGCCGATCTGGTTGATCGGCACCAGGCCTTTGAGCCGGTCCAGGATACGCAGCACCAGGTTTTCGCCGTAGGAGGTCGGGTGCGAGGCGACGCGGAAATCGATGGGGCGGCCGGACAGGCGCAGCGAGATGCGGCCGTCCTGCGGCGCGCGCGTCTCGGCGATGTTCATGCCGCTCATCACCTTCAGGCGCACCACCATCGCGGGCCAGAAGCTCTTGTGCAGGCTGCGCACCTGGCGCAACACGCCGTCGACGCGGTAGCGGATGCGCAGGAAGCTGCTTTCCGGCTCGAAGTGGATGTCCGAAGCGCCCAGTTGCACGGCTTCGGTGAGCAGGGCGTCGATCAGCCGCACCACCGGCTGGCTGAATTCGTTCACCCCCTGCTGCAGGTTCTGGTGCTCCATCTCGCCCGGTTCGATTTCGTGCAGGATGCCGTCGATGGACAACTCGAAGCCGTAGTACTGGTCGATGGAGCGCAGGATGTCGGATTCGCTGGCGAGCTGGGTGACCAGGCGGTACTCGTCGCGCAACAGCGCGCGTACCTGGTCGAGCGCGATGATGTTGTCCGGGTCGGCGATCGCGATGGTCAGGCTCTTGTTGGTGGTATCGACCGACAGCGGCAACAGGATATAGCGGCGCGCGATTTCCTTCGGTACCAGCGTGATCGCGGCCGGATCGACGAGGACGGTGGTCAGGTCTACGCTTTCCTGCCCCAGGTTTTCGGACAGCACGTCGCGGATGGTCGCCTCGGACAAAAAGCCGAGACGCACCAGCAACCGGCCTAGCGGTTGCGGGGTTTTGTTCTGCTCTTGGGTGGCGATGCGAAGTTGGTCTTCACTGATCACCCCTTTTGCTATCAGCAGGTGCCCGATGGGCTGCTGGGTCTGTTGTTGCGGTGCAGCCATCTTCTTCCTTAGTGGGAGGGAGTCAGTTCATCCAGACGTTTTTGCGCTTGGGCGTGGTCGAATCCGGAATTGCCGGAACTGTCGAGTTGCAGCGCTTGCTGATAATACTGTGCCGCGAGCTTGCCCTGTCCCAGATGATCCAGGCTCACCGCCAGATTGAAAGCGAATTGGGCATTGGTCGGTTCCAGGGTGCGCGCGTTGAAATAATATTGCTGCGCATCGCCCCAACTGGAGATTTCGGCGTAATAGTTGCCCAGCGCAAAATGCAAAGCGCCGGAACGCGGTTGTTCCGCCAGCATCGACTTGAGACGGCTTTCCGTATTGTCCGTTTCGGTGGAATAAGTCATCAGCGCGGCCTGCGCATCGGGGTCACGCGGATCGGTAACCAGCATTTGACGGTAGTAGTGCTGCGCAACTTCGTCCTGTCCCTGTTGTTGCGCGATTGCCGCCAGTCCGAGGAGTGCATCGCGGTTGTGGATGTCCCGGCCCAGAACCTGGCGGTAGCCTTGGGCGGCAGTGACGTAGTCGCCGCGCTGATAGGCCTGGTAGGCGTCGAGCAATGCAGGCGTGATGCCGTCGGTCGCGATCTTGCGCTGGATGTCGACGCCTGCTGTGGCCGTGTTGCTGCGGGGCTTGCGTGCTTTAGGTTTGTTGCGCGGCGCATCGAAATCCTCGTTGCGCGCCGTGACCACGGGTGGCTCGGATTGCATCGGCGCCGGGGTTGCGTCCTGCTGAGGGATGGAAGGAACCAGGGCAGGCGCGGCCACCACCGGGGCGGGCAACGGGGACGGCGGACGTGGCGTCGTGCGTTGCGCAATGCGTTGCTGTTTCGGCGGCTGTATCTGCACCCAAACGTAATAACCGTAACCCGAACCGAACACCAGGGCGATCAACAAGGTGGTGGGAACCAGCCCCAGCGACCAGCGCATGCCGGCGGGTTTCTTCTTCTTGGCCGCAAACAGCGATTCGCCGGCGCTGCGCGCAGACGCTCCGCCGGACGAGCCGGAACGCGAGGGATTGGCATCCTCGAGCGTCAAATTCGAAAGCCCGGTGCCGTGCTGCTGGTCGCCGGACTTCTTGAGGGCGTCGAGTAACAGACTCATGGTTTCGCCTTCTCGCTTTCGGGTTTGAGGAAGGCCGCATCCGGCAGGTTGTCGCGGAAGCTGCTGTAGTCGCCGTTGAGGCTGGCATCCTTGATGACGACCGGGCGCAGGAAAATCACCAGTTCGGTCTTGGTCTTGGTGTCGTTGCGGTTCTTGAAGATGCTGCCGGCGACCGGGATTTCGTCGAGCAGCGGGATGCCGTCGCTCAGGTTGTTGATCTCGTCCTGCATCAAGCCGCCCAGCACGGCGATCTGTCCGCTGTTCACGCGGATGATGGATTCCATTTCGCGCGTCCTGATCTCGGGTATCCGGTTCACGATGGAAGCAATGCTGCAGTTTCCACTCAAGTTATTTCCGCACGGGTTGGCCAGGGCGGGGTTGGGGTCGTTCACGTAGCCGATGATGCGCGTGATGGTCGGGCGCACGTTGATGGTCACATAATCGGTATCGTTGATTTCGGGCGTGACGTTCATGGTGAAGCCGACCGAAACGGGATGCACCGTGGTGGTGTAGGTAATGATGGCCGAACTGGTCGTGGTGGCCGGCGTAATGTCGGAGCTGACGGTGAAGTAGACTTTGTTATCCACGACCTTGAGGGTGGCGGTCTGGTTGTTCATCACGCTCAGCTTGGGGCTGGACAGCACTTTGACATCGCCGAAGGAATCCAGCAGCGAGACGCTGGAGCTCAGGTTGCCCAGGGCGCTGGTCGGGTTGATGTAGTTGAGCAGCAGCATGTTGCCGGTATTGGCGGATTGCAGTCCGGCCGAACCGGCCTGGGTTACCTGGAATCCTTTGGTGGCGCCGGTGGCGCGCAGACGCGACCAGTCGATGCCCTGCTGGAAATTCCTGTTCAGCGCAACTTCGGCAATGGTCGCTTCTATCAGTACCTGGCGTCGCGCCGTCGTCATGACCTTGTCGATGAATTCCTGCACTTTCCTGTGCTGGCGTCCCGTGGCGCGCACGAGCAGCACGCCGGTTTCCTTGTTGGCGTTGATGTTCACCGCGGGCTCGTATTTGCTCGTCGTTCGTTGCACTTGCTTGTTCTTGTCGGATTGCGCGCTGTCTTTTTCATCGCCCGAGCCGGATGTGGCATTGGATTGCTCAATCGCCGATTGTTCTTTGAGCGCTTCATCGGCGCGACGCTCGATTAGCTCCGCGTGCCTGATCCGGTCTTCGTCGGCGATGATGGAGCGGACGTTTTCAACCAGACTGTCCATCAGGTTGTTTTTGGTCTCGCTGGTGACGGTGGTGGAAGCGGTGTTCCCGCTTGCCCCTGAGCCCTTGCTATCACCCGCGCCGCCGATTTGGCTGCTGGTGAAAATCTTGCTCGATACCGAGCGCGACATGTTGATGAAGTCGATCTTGTAGGTCTTCAGGTATGGCTTGTCCGCTTCCACAAACAGGTTGCCATTCTCGATCGAGTAGCGCATGTCGACTTGCTTGGAGATGCGATCCAGAATCTGCGGCAGCGTCTGGTCGATGGCGTTGAGCGTGACCAGCCCCTCGATTCCCGGGCCGATGTCGATATTGATCTTGGCATCGCGCGCCAGCGCGAACAGAATTTCGCGGGCCGAAACGTTGGTGACGACGACGCTGTAGGTTTCAACCTTGACGGCGGGTTTGGGCGGCGGGAGGACGACGGCGCGCTTGCTGGGTTGCGGGATATCGCCAGCCGCAACGGGGGGAGCGCTGCTCTGCTGGATGTGTTTGTCGGAGGGCTCGAATGAGCCCGTGGAGCAGGCGACAAACGAGATGCAAACCGAACACAGCAGTACGTGAGTGACCCTCATTCCCATTTCTCCCCTATTATTTCGGCGAAAGGTAACATCATTTCCCGACCACGGCAATATGCCTTTGGAACTATATACTTGTCCCTTCAATCGCTTAGAACATCTTCTACGAGTCTTGCAGCATGTACAAAGTCGGCGCGAAAGCATCCTTGTAGCGTTGCGGCAATTCTTCCATACCGGCGCGGGCCGTGTCGCTATTGGCATAGGTGCCAAACAGCACGCGGTATCCGTCTCTGCCGTTCAACTTGATCGGCACGATATAGATCTCGGCAAGTATTCCCAATCGCTGAGCCCGCCCGAGAAAGCGCTCCATGCGTTCGGGCCGGATATCATCGGTATAGAACAACTGGATGCTGACGCTCCCGTGCCCCGGCGCGGACAGCATGGCCTGGGTCGAGTCCAGCCTTTGCTGCAGGAGGGGAGCCTCCGGCGCCGGCGGAGCCGGTTGGGCTGCTACGGTTTCGCGGGGTGCCTTGGCAACGCGCGGGGAAGGCTGGCGCGGGGCAGCGGCAGGGGGTTCCGCCGGCAGCGTGAGCGTTCTTTCCAGCGGCAGGATCGTGACATTCGAAATGTCGGCGACAGCGGAAGCCGCCATGACCTCGGAGGCGGCGACTGCCGGGGCCGAATCTTCCGGTTGCGAAGCCACGGCACTGGCCGCGATGGTTTCGGGCGCGACGCTCTGCGGCGCTTCGGATTTGCCGGAAAGAACCGTACTTTGCCCGATGAACCAGCCGGCGCCCGCCAGCGTGGCCACGAACAGGGTGACTCCCCCGACCATTGAAACGATCTTGCGGTTGAGCAGATTCTTCATGGGAACCATTTCGCTGTCGCGGATCGCGGCTTGCACGTGGCGCACCTGTATGTTGTGGGTATTCTCGACGAAGGCGGCAAGCAGCGCCTTGTCGGCGAGGATGTTGACGCGCCGCATCAATCCCTGCGAGGCTTTGCCGATGAGCAATACGGCGGCGGCGGAAAAGACATCCGGTCCCTTGTATCCCGCGGCGCGCAGGCGGAACATCAGGTAGTCGTCGATCACCTTGCGCGAGATCGGCTGGATGCTGAAGTGGTGCACGATGCGGTCTTTCAATTGGCGCATGTTGCTCTGGTCGAGCTTCTCGTCCAATTCGGGCTGGCCGAACAGCAGGATCTGGATCAGCTTGTGTTTGCCGACCTGCAGGTTGTACAGCAGGCGCAACTCCTCCAGCGTTTCCAGCGGCATGGCATGCGCCTCGTCCACCAGCACGACGCAGCGCTCGCCGCGCTCGTACATGGCCTCCAGGTGATTCTGCAGGCTTTGCAGGATGATGTTGACGCGCTGTCCTTCGAGGTTGAGGTCGAGCCGGTCGGCGATGGCGTACAGCAACTCGTCGCGCGACATGCTGGGGTTGGCGAGATAGATGGCCTTGATGTTGGAAGGCAGGCGATCCAGCAACATGCGGCACAGCATGGTCTTGCCGCTGCCGACTTCGCCGCTGACTTTGACGATGCCCTCGCCGTCGGTGATGGCGTAGATCAGCGCGTCGAGGATTTCGCCGCGATTGGCTCCAGAGAAGAAAAAATCGGTGACCGGAGTGATCTTGAACGGTGGCTCGGTCAGGCCGAAGTGCTCCAGATACATCTATTTCCCCTTTATTGTACTTTTTGCGCCTTGTGTTTTTGCACCGCTTCTATTCGGCTGTAGAGTGTGGTGCGCGCAATGCCCAGCAACTTGGCCGCTTCGCTGATGTTGCCATGCGCCAGTTCCATCGCGGCGTCGATATAGCGGGCAGTATAGCCCATCAGCAACTCGTCCAGATCGAAACCGCCCTGTTGCAAGGCTTGCCGGATTTCGGCGGAGGTATCGGCTGGTGTCGTTCCGGTCGATTCCGGTTGCGGATCGAACTCGGCTTCCAGTTGCCTGATGTTGATTTCGTTACCGGGATACTTGGTGGTCAGGCGGATGACGATGTTGCGCAGTTCGCGGGTGTTGCCGGGAAAGGAATAAAGCTTCCACGCAGCCAGCGCGGCTTCGTCGAGCCGGAACGGGGGGCACTGGGCCTGTGTTGCGTAGAAGTACCTGAAGTGTTCCAGCAGCATCACTTTGTCTTCGCCCAGGGTGCGCAACGGCGGCACCTGGATGGTGAAGATGCTCAGGCGATGGTAGAGATCGGTGCGGAAATTTCCGTTGCGCACGGCGAGCTTCAGGTCGCGGTTGGTGGCGGCGATGATGCGCGCGTTGCTCCTGCGCGTGGTGGCCTCGCCGACGCGCTGGTACTCGCCGTTCTCCAGCACGCGCAGCATTTTGGCCTGCAGTTCCTGCGGCATCTCGCCGATCTCGTCGAGGAACAGCGTGCCGTTCTCGGCTTTCTCGAAGAACCCGACCTGGGCGTTGGTGGCGCCGGTGAAGGCGCCCTTGGCGTGGCCGAACAGGGTGGATTCGAGCAGGTTGGGGGAAATGGCGGCGCAATTCAGCACAACATACGACGCATCGGGTTTGCCGCTCAGAAGGTGCAGGGCGGCAGCGACCAGCTCCTTGCCGCTGCCCGATTCGCCTTCGATCAATACCGGGTAGGGAGTTTTTGCATAGAGTTCGATCTGGCTGCGCATCGCCTGGATGGGCTGGCTGTCGCCGATGATGCCGAACTGGGATTGGCTGTCTGCCGGTTCGGCTTGTTCGCCCTGCTGGAAACGCAGGGCGTCGTGCATCAGGGCGCGCAATGTCTCCGGGCCGCAGGGCTTGGCGACGAATTCGATGGCACCGAGGGTGCGCGCATGCCGTGCATTGCTCTCCTGGTTCTGGCCGGAGAGCGTGATGACCTTGATGTTGGGCGAATGCGCCAGCAGTTCGGTGATGAGGCGAAACCCTTCGTCCGGGCGGTGCGGGGTGGGGGGCAGGCCCAGGTCGACCAGCGCCAATTGCGGCGGTTGCGCCATGTCGCGCACCAGCCGGATGGCTTGAGGGCGGTCTTCCGCGAGGTGGATGTCGAATTCGTCACCCAGGATGAGGCGCAGCGAATCGCGGATAAGCGGATCGTCATCGACGATGAGCAGGGCTGGGAGTGTCACGCTGTTGTCCTGAAATTAGCCACGGGATATGTGTAACAGGCGCAGGATAGCCCGCAATCGCGTTGAGCTCAAGTAATGGCTGGTTTCCAAGTTGCGGCGGCGTGGTTTAGAATGCGCCCCTCTTCAACCCGCGATTGGTTCATAAGTGTCCGCCCCCCTGGTAGAAGTCCGCGACGTCAACTTTGCCTACGACAGCCGCCCCATCCTCAAGGGCATCAACATGTCCTTCCACAAGGGCAAGCTCATCGCCATCATGGGTGGCAGCGGTTGCGGCAAGACTACCCTGTTCCGCCTGATCGGCGGTGCGATCAAGCCCACCCGGGGGGAGGTCAGGATAGACGGGCAGGTCATGCACGAGCTGGACCAGCAGGGTTTGTACGACATGCGCCGCAAGATGGGCGTGCTGTTCCAGTTTGGCGCGTTATTTACCGATATGTCGGTATTCGACAACGTGGCGTTCCAGATGCGCGAGCACACCGATTTGCCGGAAGAAGTCATCCGCGATCTGGTGATGATGAAGCTGCACGCGGTCGGTCTGCGCGGCACCCACGACCTGATGCCCGCCGAATTGTCGGGCGGCATGGCGCGGCGGGTGGCGCTGGCGCGCACCGTGGCGCTCGACCCGATGCTGATCCTGTACGACGAGCCGTTCGCCGGGCTCGACCCGATCTCGCTCACCGTGGTGGGGCAGTTGATCCGCAAGTTGAACGACGCGCTGGGCGCGACCTCGGTGATCGTGACCCATGACGTGCAGGAATCGCTGAAAATCGTCGATTACATTTATTTCGTCGCCGACGGCGTGATCGTGGCCGAAGGCACGCCGGACGAGATACGCGCGTCCGACAAGCCGTTCGTGCACCAGTTCGTGCACGGCGAGATGGACGGCCCGGTGCCGTTCCATTATCCGGGCGGGGATTACCGCCAAGATCTGGGAGTGGCCGCCTGATGCCTATTGCAAACAGTCTGAGGACCATCGGCCGCCGCAGCGTCAATGCGGTATGGCGCACGGGCTATGCCTCGCGCTTCTTCGTGATGACGCTGTTCTATTCCGGCACCAGCTTCAAGCGCTTCCGCCTGATCGTGAAGGAGATGTTCTCCAGCGGCGTGATGTCGCTCATCATCATCCTGGTGGCGGGCATGTTCGTCGGCATGGTGCTGGGCTTGCAGGGATACGAGACGCTGAAGCGCTATGGCTCGGAATCGGCGCTGGGCTCGCTGGTGGCGCTGAGTCTGGTGCGCGAACTGGGCCCGGTGCTGGCGGCGCTGCTGTTCGCCAGCCGCGCCGGATCGGCGATGACCGCCGAGATCGGCCTGATGAAGGCGACCGAGCAGATCGCCGCGATGGAGATGATGGCGGTCAACCCGATCGCGCGCGTGGTGGCGCCACGCTTCTGGGCCGGCGTGATCTCCATGCCGTTGCTGGCGGCGATGTTCTCGGCGATGGGCGTGTTCGGCGGCTATGTGGTCGGCGTGGTGGTCATCGGCGTGGACGAGGGTTCGTTCTGGTCGCAGATGCAGGCCTCGGTGGATTTCCAGCATGACGTGCTGAACGGCGTGATCAAGAGTTTCGTGTTCGGCCTGGCGGTCACCGCCATCGCCCTGTTCGAAGGATACGATGCGCCGCCCACGGCGGAAGGCGTGTCGGGCGCGACCACGCGCACCGTGGTGCAGTCGTCGCTGGCGATATTGATGCTGGATTTCATTTTGACCGCATTCATGTTTCAAGGAGCTTAGGGTTATGGAACGTACGACATTGGATCTATGGGTGGGCGCTTTCGTGGTGGCGGGTCTCGCGGCGCTGGTGGTGCTGGCGCTCAAGGTCGGAAACTTGAGCACTTATAATGTGTCGGAATCGTACGAGTTGCAGGCGCATTTTACCAACGTGGGCGGCCTGAAGCCGACCGCTTCGGTGCGCAGCTCCGGCGTGCTGGTGGGGCGGGTGACCAGCATCGTGCTGGATACCGAGCGTTACGAAGCCAAGGTAACCATGAGCATCGACAAACGCTACCAGTTTCCCAAGGATACGTTTGCAAATATCCTGACCTCCGGCCTGCTGGGCGAGCAATACATCGGCCTGCTGCCCGGCGGCGACGATGCGATGCTGAAGAACGGGGACGAATTCAAGAAGACGCAATCGGCCGTGGTGCTGGAAGACTTGATCGGCAAGTTCTTCACCACCAGCGTCGATGCAAAGTGATAGACGGAAGACATAAAACATGAAAAGAACATTTTCTTTGGTGTGCGGGGCATTGCTGTTGTGCGCAGCGGCGGGTGCGCGCGCCGACGTGCCGGAGCCGGATGTGTTGATCAAGAGCACGGTGCGCGAAGTGCTCGATATCGTGCGTGCCGACAAGGAGTTGCGTTCCGGCAACCAGAAGAAAATGCTGGAACTGGTGGACGCAAAAGTCCTGCCGCACTTCAATTTCGAACACATGACGAAACTGGCCGTGGGCAAGTCGTGGAAAAAGGCAACGCCGGAACAGAAGCAGGAACTGATGAGCGAGTTCCGCATCCTGCTGGTGCGAACTTATACCAAGGCGTTCACCTCCTATCGCGACCAGATTGTCGAGGTCAAGCCATTCAAGCTGGATCCCGCCGCAACCGAGGTGACCGTCAAAACCGCCATCGTCAAACCGGGTTCGCAACAGCCGATACTGGTGGATTACGACATGGAGAAGATGCCGGACGGCTGGAAGGTGTATGACCTGACGGTGGAGGGGGTAAGTCTGGTGACCAGTTATCGCGGCACTTTTGCCGATCAGATCCAGCAAGTCGGCATCGACGGCCTGATCAAGACACTCGAGGACAAGAACCGGACAGCAGCGAGCAACGCCGCGCTGGCTGAAAAGGCGGAGTCCAAATGATTCGACGCGAAGGCGAGCGCCTGCTGGTTTCCGGCCGATTGACCATGGATTCCATCGGAACCTCGTTTGAAGAGGCCATGCAGCCGCCCGAAGGGAAAACCTGGACGGTGGATCTCGCAGGGGTTGAAGCGGCGGATTCTGCAGCGGTAAGCATGCTGTTATCCTGGATGCGCAACGCGCAACGGCATGACGCGAAGCTTGCCTTCGTCAACGTCCCGGACAATTTGCGCAGTCTCGCCGGCCTGTATGGGGTGGCCGAGGCGCTGTCATTGAACCATTCATCACAATAAACGCCGCTGCAGCGGCGAGAAGAACACCAAATGCAAAAACTAGCTATCCAGGGCGGCACTCCATTGCGCGGAGAAGTGCGCATCTCCGGCGCCAAGAATGCGGCGCTGCCCATCATGTGCGCCGGTCTGCTCACCGCAGACACCCTGCGCCTCACCAACCTGCCCGACCTGCATGACGTGGGTACCATGCGCAAACTGCTGCAACAAATGGGTTTGAGCGCGGAAATGGCGACTGGCGAGATCGCTTTCAAGGGCGACAAGGTCAATAACTGGGAAGCACCCTACGACATGGTGAAGACCATGCGCGCGGCCATCCTCGTGCTGGGCCCGCTGGTGGCGCGCTTCGGCGATGCCAAGGTGTCCCTGCCCGGCGGCTGCGCCATCGGTTCGCGCCCGGTCGACCTGCACATCAAAGGCCTGCAGGCGATGGGCGCCGAGATCGCCATCGAGCACGGTTATATCCACGCCAAGGCCAGGAAATTAAAAGGTGCGCGCATCTTCTTCGACATCGTCAGCGTCACCGGCACCGAGAACCTGATGATGGCGGCGGCTTTGGCCGACGGCGTGACCGTGCTGGAAAACGCGGCACGCGAACCGGAAGTGGTCGACCTGGCCAACTGCCTGCGTGCGATGGGGGCGCAGATCACCGGCGATGGCACCGATGCCATCACCATTACCGGTGTGGAAAAATTGAACGGTGCCACTCACCGCATCATGCCGGACCGCATCGAAAGCGGCACCTTCCTGGTGGCAGCGGCCGCGACCGGCGGCAGCATCACCCTGCGCGAGACGCGCGCCGACATCCTGGAAACGGTGCTGGAGAAACTCACCGAAGCCGGTGCGAAGATCACAGTCGCGGGCGACACCATCCATCTGGAGATGAGCGGCCGCCCCAAGGCAGTGAACGTGCGCACCGCGCCGCACCCGGCTTTCCCCACCGACATGCAGGCGCAGTTCATGGCGCTCAACTGCATCGCCGAAGGCAGTGCGATGGTGGTGGAGACCATCTTCGAGAACCGCTTCATGCACGTGCAGGAACTGCGCCGTCTGGGTGCAATGATCGACGTGGAAGGCAACACCTCGGTGGTGCGCGGTGTCGATCACCTGGAAGGGGCGACCGTGATGGCGACCGACCTGCGCGCCTCCGCCTGTCTGGTCATCGCCGGACTGGTGGCGCAGGGCGAAACCGTGATCGACCGCATGGCAGCTCGGTGCTAACATCCGCAGATTGAAATAACACCCTCTCCCGGCGCTGACGCGCCACCCTCTCCCGCAAGCGGGAGAGGGGCTGGGGGAGAGGGTAATGTAAACGAAAGACTGAAACCATGATCACCATCGCCTTATCCAAAGGCCGCATCTTCGAAGAGACCCTGCCGCTGCTGAAAGCGGCAGGGATCACGCCGTTGGAAGACCCGGAGTCTTCGCGCAAGCTCATCCTGCCGACCAACCGCGACGACGTGCGCCTGATCATCGTGCGCGCTTCCGACGTGCCGACCTATGTGCAATACGGCGCTGCCGACCTCGGGGTGGCGGGCAAGGACGTGCTCAACGAGCATGGCGGCGAGGGGCTATACCAGCCGATCGACCTCAACATCGCCAAGTGCCGCATGATGGTCGCGGTGCGCAACGGTTTCGATTATGAGTCGGCGGTGAAGCAGGGCGCACGTCTGCGCGTCGCCACCAAATACGTGAAAACCGCGCGCGAGCATTTCGCCTCCAAGGGCGTGCATGTCGATCTCATCAAACTGTACGGTTCGATGGAACTGGCGCCGCTGGTGGGGCTGTCCGACGCCATCGTCGACCTGGTGAGCAGCGGCGCGACCCTGAAGGCGAACGACCTCAAGGCGGTGGAGGAGATCGTGCAGATATCCTCGCGTCTGGTGGTGAACCAGGCCTCGCTGAAACTCAAGCGCGCGACCATCCAGCCGGTGCTGGACGCTTTCGCGCAAGCGGTTAACATATAATATAGTGTACGGTTTATGAACATCACACGACTTTCGACCCAACAACCCGACTTCGACGCCCGCCTGGGAAAGCTGCTGGCCTTCGAAGAAACGGCCGATGAGAAACTGGAAGCGACCGTCGCCGCCATTCTGGCCGACGTAAAAAAACGCGGCGATGACGCCGTGCTGGAATACACGCGCAAATTCGACCGCCTGCCGCTGGCAAACGCCGCCGCAATGGAGTTGCCGAAATCCGAATTGCAGGCTGCCTTCGAGGGACTTCCCGCTGATCAGAAGAATGCGCTGGAACAGGCCGCGCAGCGCGTCACTGCCTATCATCAGAAACAAGTACAAAGCTCGTGGAGTTACACCGAGGCGGATGGCACGATGCTTGGGCAACAGATTACAGCGCTGGATCGGGTGGGCCTCTATGTGCCCGGCGGCAAGGCGGCCTATCCCTCTTCCGTGCTGATGAATGCCCTGCCCGCCAAGGTGGCCGGCGTTGCCGAACTCCTCATGGTCGTACCCACGCCGGACGGGGTGAAGAACCAACTGGTGCTGGCCGCGGCGTATTTGTCCGGCGTGGATCGCGTGTTCACCATCGGCGGCGCCCAAGCCGTGGCCGCGCTGGCTTACGGAACGGCAAGCATTCCCAAGGTCGACAAGATCGTCGGCCCCGGCAACGCCTATGTGGCCTCTGCCAAACGCCGCGTGTTCGGCGCCTGCGGCATCGACATGATCGCCGGGCCGTCCGAGATTCTGGTCATCTGCGACGGCAAGACCGACCCGGATTGGGTGGCGATGGATATGTTCTCGCAGGCCGAGCACGACGAACTGGCGCAGGCCATCCTGCTGTCGCCGGATGCCGCCTTCATCGAAGCCGTCGCGGCGAGCGCCAACAAACTGCTGGAACAAATGCCGCGCAAGGCCATCATCCGCACCGCGTTGGAGAACCGCGGCGCGCTGATCCATGTCGCCGACATGGACGAAGCCTGCCATATCAGCAACCGCATCGCCCCGGAACACCTGGAACTGTCGGTCGGCGACCCGCAGACCTGCTTGCCCAAGCTCAAACATGCCGGGGCCATCTTCATGGGGCGCTACACCTCCGAATCGCTGGGCGACTACTGTGCCGGCCCCAACCACGTGTTGCCCACCTCCGGGACGGCGCGCTTTTCCTCGCCGTTGGGGGTGTACGACTTCCAGAAACGCAGCAGCCTGATCCAGGTTTCCCCCCAGGGTGCCCAAAAATTAGGCGAAATTGCCTCGATTCTGGCGTTTGGCGAGGGTTTGCAGGCGCACGCGCAGTCGGCCCTCTACCGAAAAGGAAAGTAGGGTTGTGTCTTTGGGGGTGTTTAGGTAGAATCGCGCCTCTTTGAAAAACTGGTTGGAGTGATTGTCATGGCACGTGTCTGTCAGGTAACGGGAAAAGCCCCAATGGTGGGCAACAACATCTCCCACGCGAACAACAAAACCAAGCGCCGTTTCTTGCCGAATCTGCAACGCCGCCGCTTGTGGGTGGAATCTGAAAATCGTTGGGTGTCTTTGCGCCTGACCAATGCCGCACTGCGCACCATCGACAAGAACGGCATCGACGCCGTCCTGTTCGAAATGCGTGCCCGTGGCGAGAAGGTATAAAGGAGAATTACTGTGGCAAAAGGCGCACGCGAAAAGATCAAACTGGAATCCTCCGCTGGTACGGGGCATTTCTACACCACCAACAAGAACAAGCGCACCACCCCGGAAAAGCTTGAATTCATGAAGTTCGACCCGGTGGCACGCAAGCACGTGGCCTACAAGGAAACCAAGCTGAAGTAATTCGGCGCAGTTCCGGCAGGCAAAAGAAAACCCGCGCAAGCGGGTTTTTTATTGTCTGTTGCGGGCGCTTAAACTGCGGCCCACCCCTGCGCTTCGCTGTAATCGCCGAAGGCACGGATATCCGCATCCACAAACAGGCGCGACAGCCAGGCCTGCCAGGTCAGCCACTGGTCGTCGGTGACGACGGCGATCTTGTTGAAGTCGTGGTTGTGCTGGCGGCTGAAGAATTTGATCTCTTCCCAGGCGACATCGGGGGTGTAGGCCAGCATGCCGCGCAGGTCGAACAACAGATTCACTTTGCCGCCGCTCTTGAGCTTGTACAGCGCGTGTTCCTCGAACTGCTTGAAATCGGCGATGGTGAATTCGCCCATGACGGCGATGTTGACCAGGTTGTTTTTTTCTTCGATGGTGATCATTTGCTTGCCTCTTTGTGTGTGGGGGCCAGGCGCAAGCTTATCACGCCGCTGGCGATGATGAGTGCGATGCCGAGCCAGGCGACGGGCGGGAGCAGTTCCTGCCAGAACAGCAATCCGAACAGGGCGGAGAACACGATGGTGCTGTAGGAAAGCGTGCTCACGACCTGCGTCTGGCCGATGCGGTAGGCGCGCGTCATGGCGAGCTGGGCGAAGGTGGCGGAGGCGCCGAGGGCGACCAGCAGCGGCAGGTCGCTCCAGGCGACCGCGTGGATTTCGGTTTGCGTCACCCATGCGCCGCTGACCAGCGTGGCGACCAGGTTAAAGTAGAACACCACGCGCACTGCCGGTTCGCCCATCAATCCAAGCTGGCGCACGTTCAACAAGGCGAATCCGGCGAGGAAGCCGGAAGCCAGCCCCAGCAGGCCGCTGACGAATTGGTCGCGTTCCAGGGTGGGGTGCAGCAGCAACACCACGCCCACAAAGCCCAGCGTCAGGCTGGCGATGAGCGGCCAGTGCAGGCGGTCCTTGTACACGACCAGGGTGAGGATGGTGAGGAACAGCGAAGAGGTATAGTTGAGCGTGATGGCGGTGGCCAGCGGCAGGACGCTGATGCAATAGAAGAACAGCATCATGGCGAAGGTGCCGGACAAGCCGCGCCATAAATGCCCCTGCCAAAGCGCGGTGGCGAGCGGGACTTGCTGGCGGTGCTGCATCGCAAATACGATGAACAGCCCGAACAGGGAGCGGTAGAAAACGAGCTCGCTGGTGGAGAAATGGGGGCCGCCGAGCTTGACGAGCACCCCCATGCAGGCAAACAGCAGGCCTGCGACCAGCATCCACAATGCACCCACTTCGGTTATTTCAGGTGCGGTTCGAGGTTGCGGCGCAGGAACTCGTGGTAGTGCAGCATGCCGTCCTCGGTCGGCGACTGGTACGGGCCGACTTCCTCGACGCCCTGCTTGTACAGGGCGCGGCGGCCCTGGTGCATGCGCAGGCAGATGACGTCGTCTTCTATCGCCGTTTCGCGGTAGGCCTTCTTTTCGGCTTCGATGTACTCGCGCTCGAACAGCACGATGTCTTCCGGATAGTAGAACTCCACGATGTTGGTGCAGGCATCGACGCCGCGCGGCACGACGGTGCTCACCACCAGCGTGTTCGGGTACCACTCGACCGTGATGTTGGGGTAGTAGGTCAGCCAGATCGCGCCGTACTTCGGCATCTCGCCCTTGCTGTAGCGGTGGATCTGTTTGGCCCATTGTTCGTAGACCGGGCTGCCCGCCTTCTTGTGCAGGTCGTTGATGCCCACGGTCTGCACGCTGAACTGCTCGCCGAAGGTCCACTTGAGGTCGTCGCAATTGACCAATTGGCCCAGCCCGGGGTGGAAAGGCACGACGTGGTAGTCCTCCTGGTAGACCTCGATGAAGGTCTTCCAGTTGAAGTTGTATTCGTCGATCTCCACGCGATCCAGCATGTAGCCGGAAAAGTCGATCTCGTTGAACGCGGGCATGTTCTCCAGATCCCTGGCGATGTCGCGCTTGCCCGCGAACAACAGGCCGTTCCAGTTTTGCAGCGGCGTCTTGTTCAGGTGCAGGCAGGGGTTGTCGGGGAAATGCGGCGCGCCGATCAGTTCGCCGTCGTTCTTGTAAGTCCAGCGGTGCAGCGGGCACACGATATTTTTGGCAGTGCCGCGACCTTCCAGCATGGTGGCCTGGCGGTGGCGGCAGATGTTGGACAGCAGTTCGACGCCATTTTCGTTGCGCACCAGCATCTTGGCTTTGTCCATCCACTCGATCACGTGGTAATCGCCAAGATTGGGCACCATCAATTCGTGGCCAACGTATTGCGGCCCCGCATCGAGCAGCACGCGCTGTTCGATCTCCAGAACTTTCGGATCGAAATACCAGCGCAGGGGCGGTTGTGCAGATATCGAGTTGAATTGCTGTGGTTTGGCGATTTCGGACATACCCACTCTTTCTGTGAATACGGTTTTAGGGGGCTGGGATTGTCCCCGAAATCAAAAGCAGGGGCAACAAAAATTGGCTCTGTGTCGGGCGCTTGGGTAAAATGCCGCCCTTACGCTGGAATTGGCGCACAAGGGAATCTAAATGGTTGCGAAAACCAACAAGACGCAGAGTTTCGAAACGGCGCTGGCCGAGCTGGAGCAGGTGGTGGCGGACATGGAGTCCGGCAAGCTGGCCCTTGAGGATTCGCTGGCAGCCTACAAGCGCGGTGCGGAACTGTTGTCGTTTTGCCGTTCCCGTCTGGACGATGCGCAGCAGCAGGTGCGCGTGCTGGAAGAAGGTGTGCTGAAGGATTTTTCCGCATCGGGCGATGCGAATTAACGATGTCCGACTTTATTTCCTGGGTATCCACCCATCAATCCCGTTTTGAAGAAGTGTTGAAGCGCCTGCTGCCGCAGGCCGATGCCATGCCGCAACGCCTGCATGCCGCGATGCGTTACAGCGTGCTCGATGGCGGCAAGCGCGTGCGCCCGTTGCTGGCTTATGCTGCTGGCGAACTGAGCGGAGCTCCGGTCGAGCGCGTCGAGATCGCCGCCGCTGCCGTGGAGCTTATCCACGCCTATTCGCTGGTGCATGACGACATGCCCTGCATGGACGACGATGTGCTGCGCCGCGGCAAACCGACCTGCCATGTCGAATACGACGAAGCCACTGCACTGCTGGTGGGCGATGCGCTGCAAAGTCTGGCGTTCCAGTTGTTGTCCGAGCACCGCCTGAACGACGATGCCGCCAGACAGTTGCAAATGGTCAAATTATTGGCCGTGGCCAGCGGTTCGCGCGGCATGGCCGGCGGACAGGCCATCGACCTCGCCAGTGTGGGCAAACAGCTCTCGCTGCCGGAACTGGAGCAGATGCATATCCACAAGACCGGCGCCTTGATTCGCGCCGCCGTTTTGCTCGGCGCCCAGTGTGGTGCCGAAAATAATCGCGGCAATTTGACCCAGGCGCAACTCGACAAGCTCGACCGCTTCGGCAAATGCATGGGACTGGCGTTCCAGGTGGTGGACGACGTGCTGGACAGCGAAGCGGATACGGCCACGCTGGGCAAGACGGCGGGCAAGGATGCCGACAACAACAAGCCGACCTATGTCACCCTGCTCGGGGTGGCTGAGGCGAAAAAGATGGCGGCGGAACTGCACCGCGATGCGCTGGACGCTTTGACTGAATTCGGAGCGGCCGCCCGGCGCTTGCGAGAGTTGGCCGACTTCATCGTGATGAGAAAGTATTAATGTTCAAACTGCTGGAAACCATCAATTCCCCCGACGACCTGCGCAAGCTGGAGCGCGACCAGTTGCCGCAACTGGCGGCCGAACTGCGCGAATTCCTGATCGAATCGGTGAGCAAGACCGGCGGACATCTTTCGTCCAATCTTGGCACGGTCGAACTGACCATCGCGCTGCACACTATTTTCAACACGCCGGAAGACAAACTGGTGTGGGATGTGGGCCACCAGACCTACGTGCACAAAATGCTGACCGGACGCCGCGCCGCAATGAGCGGCCTGCGCATGAAAGGCGGCATTGCCGGATTTCCCAAGCGCGACGAGAGTCCCTACGACACGTTCGGCACCGGCCATTCCAGCACCTCCATTTCCGCGGCGCTCGGCATGGCGGTCGCCGCCAAGCTGCGCGGCTCGGACGAGCGTGCGGTGGCCATCATCGGCGACGGTGCGATGACCGGCGGCATGGCGTTCGAGGCCTTGAACAACGCGGGCGCGATCGACGCGAACCTGCTGGTGATCCTCAACGACAACGACATGTCCATCTCGCGCCCGGTCGGCGCGCTGAACAACTACCTGGCGAAATTGATGTCGGGCCGTTTCTACGCGGCGATGCGGCGCGGCAGCGAAAAGATGCTGAAGGGCATGCCGCCCATGCTGGAATTCACCAAACGTGCCGAAGAGCATATTAAAGGCATGGTCACGCCCGGCACGATGTTCGAAGAGTTCGGCTTCAACTACATCGGTCCCATCGACGGGCACGATATCGATGTGCTGCTGGATACCCTGAGCAACATCCGCAAACTGGAAGGCCCACAGTTCCTGCATATCGTCACGCAGAAGGGCAAGGGCTATCCGCTGGCGGAAGAGGATTGCCAGTTGTATCACGGCGTCGGCAAGTTCGACCGCAGCAACGGCATTGTGTCCAAGCCCGGCACGCACCCGACCTATACCGAAGTGTTCGGCAACTGGTTGTGCGACATGGCGGGGCAGGACGAGAAACTGGTTGGCATCACCCCCGCCATGTGCGAAGGCTCGGGCATGGTCGAATTCGCGGAGAAATTTCCCGATCGGTATTTCGATGTCGGCATCGCCGAGCAGCACGCGCTCACTTTTGCCGCCGGTCTGGCGTGCGAGGGCTATAAACCCGTAGTGGCGATCTATTCCACTTTCCTGCAGCGCGCCTACGACCAACTCATCCACGACATCGCTATCCAGAACCTGCCGGTCATGCTGGCCATCGACCGTGGCGGCCTGGTCGGCGCGGATGGTGCGACCCATGCCGGCAGTTTCGATCTTTCCTATTTGCGCTGCATTCCCAACCTGACGGTGATGGCACCGGCAGACGAAAACGAATGCCGGCAAATGTTAAGTACCGCGTTCCGGCTCGGCACGCCGAGCGCGGTGCGTTACCCGCGCGGCACCGGCCCCGGCGTGGCAATTCAACCGAATTTGCAGGACTTGCCCATAGGCAAAGGCGAAGTGCGGCGCGAGGGACACCATGTCGCCATCCTCGCGTTTGGTTCCATGCTGGCGCCGGCGCTGCAAGCCGCCGACCAGCTTGATGCCACCGTCGCCAACATGCGCTTTGTCAAGCCGCTGGATGAGGAACTGGTACTGAAGCTCGCGCGCGAGCATGCGCTGCTGGTCACGGTGGAAGAAAACGTCGTGCAGGGCGGGGCGGGCAGCGCCGTGGCCGAGTGCCTGGCGCGCCATGGCCTGCATATCACCATGTTGCACCTGGGGCTGCCGGACGAGTTCCTGGAGCAGGGCAATCCGGCGCAAATGCTGGCCGATTGCGGCCTGGACGGGGCTGGCATCGCGCGTGCCATCCAGGAGAGATCGGTCAATTGAAATTACCAGACAATAATTGTCGGGTAATTTGGTATAATTCGTTTACAAACATTATTACAGAGAGTTCGCCATGAATTCCGTCACACCCATCGCCGACGTGCAAAGCAGTGCCGATACCCGCCAACTGGCGATCAACAAGGTCGGCATCAAGAGCATTCGCCATCCCGTTGTGGTCAGGGACAAGAGCGTGGGCGTGCAGCACACCATTGCCACTTTCAACATGTATGTGCATTTGCCGCACAACTTCAAAGGCACGCACATGTCGCGCTTCGTGCAGATTCTGAACCAGCACGGAAGGGAAATATCGGTCGAGTCCTTCGAAAGCATCCTGCGCGATATGGTGGACAAACTCGAAGCGCAATCCGGCTACATCGAGATGACGTTTCCCTACTTCGTCAACAAAACCGCGCCGGTCTCCGGCGTGCAGAGCCTGTTGGATTACGACGTCACCTTCATCGGCGAGATCGTGGACGGCGTCTACCGATTCAATATGAAGGTATTGGTGCCGGTAACCAGCCTGTGCCCCTGCTCCAAGGAGATTTCGGACCGCGGCGCCCACAACCAGCGTTCGCACGTCACCATCACCGTGCGCACCAAGCGCTCGGTCTGGATCGAAGAGGTGGTGCGCTTTGCCGAAGAGCAGGCGTCCAGCGAGTTGTACGGCCTGCTGAAACGTCCCGACGAGAAATTCATCACCGAACGCGCTTACGACAACCCCAAGTTCGTCGAAGACATGGTGCGCGACGTGGCGGCCGTGCTGAATGCGGACGACCGTATCGAGGCCTATATCGTCGAGTCGGAGAATTTCGAGTCGATCCACAACCATTCGGCTTATGCGCTGATTGAGCGGGACAAAACGAAAGAATAAAAGGAAAATGCTTCATCCGCAGATTACACAGATTACGCTGATTTTCAGGCGCAACAGACAAGTCGCAATTCCAGAATGATTTGTTTCTAAATCTGTGAAATCTGCGTAATCTGCGGACAAAAAGGTTTTTTTCCAGTATCGCGCCGCTTGAAAAACAGCCTTCCATCCTCAAATAGCCTGCACACTTTTTCCATGGAGGCTCCTATGACCGCAAGCACCACCGCCAGCCGCGAAACGCTGGGATTCCAGACCGAAGTCAAACAACTGCTACATCTGATGATCCACTCGCTGTATTCCAACCGCGAGATATTCCTGAGAGAACTGGTTTCCAACGCGTCCGACGCCTGCGACAAGCTGCGCTTCGAGGCGCTGCACAACGACGCGCTGTACGAGAATGCATCGGACCTGAACATCCGCGTGAGCTTCAACAAGGAAGCGCGCACGCTGACCATTGCCGACAGCGGCATCGGCATGAGCCGCGACGAGGTGATCGCCAACCTCGGCACCATCGCCAAATCCGGCACGCGCGAGTTTTTCACCAAACTGTCCGGCGACCAGCAAAAGGACGCGCACCTCATCGGCCAGTTCGGCGTGGGTTTCTATTCCGCCTTCATCGTGGCCGACAAGGTGTCGGTGCTGACGCGCCGAGCGGGCGAAAAGGCCGATCAGGGCGTGCGCTGGGAATCCGACGGCGGCGGCGAGTTCTCCATCGAGATGGTGGACAGGGCCGTGCGCGGTACCGAGATCACGTTGCACCTGCGCGAAGGCCAGGACGACCTGCTGGCAGGCTACAAGCTGCGCGAGATCATCAAGAAATATTCCAACCACATCGTGCAACCCATCCTGATGCAGAAGGAAGAGTGGAAGGACGGCAAGTACGAAACGCTGGACGAAGACGAGACCGTCAACCAGGCATCCGCGCTGTGGGCGCGCAGCAAGAACGAAATCACCGAAGAGCAGTACAAGGAATTCTACAAACACGTCGGCCACGACTTCGACGATCCGCTGGCGTGGACGCATGCGCGCGTCGAAGGCAAGCAGGAATACACCCAACTGCTGTACATCCCGGGCCGCGCTCCATTTGATATGTACGACCGTCAGGCACGCCACGGCATCAAGCTCTATGTGCGCCGCGTGTTCATCATGGACGATGCCGAACAACTGATGCCGCAATACATGCGTTTCGTGCGCGGCGTGGTGGACTCGGCCGACCTGCCGCTCAACGTCTCGCGTGAAATTCTGCAAGAGTCCAAGGATATCGAAGCCATCCGCAAAGGCTGCACCGGCAAGGTGCTGGGCCTCTTGGCTGATCTGGCCGAGAACGACAAGGAGAAGTACGCCAAGTTCTGGGGCGAGTTCGGCCAGGTGCTGAAAGAGGGCGTAGGCGAAGACTTCGCCAACAAGGACAAGATCGCCGCGCTCATGCGCTTCGCCACCACCAAGGCCGACACGGTCGAGCAGATCGTCTCGCTGAAGGAATACATCGCGCGCATGAAAGACGGCCAGGAAAAGATCTACTACGTCACCGCCGACAGCTTCAACGCCGCCAAAAACAGCCCGCACCTCGAAGTGTTCCGCAAGAAAGGCATCGAAGTGCTGCTGCTGTCCGACCGCGTGGACGAATGGGTGGTGAGCAACTTGCACGAATTCGAAGGCAAGCAACTGGTGTCCGTCGCCAAGGGAGGCCTTGATCTGGGCGCGTTGGAAGATGCAGCCGAGAAGCAGGAGCAGGAAAAGCAGGCCAACGAGTTCAAGGGGCTGACCGACAAGATCAAGATCAGTCTGGCCGACAAGGTGAAGGAAGTGCGTGTCACCCACCGCCTCACCGATTCACCCGCCTGCCTGGTTGCGGACAAGCACGACATGAGCGGCAACCTCGCGCGCCTGATGAAAGCCGCCGGACAAAAAGCCCCGACCTCGCAACCCATCCTCGAGATCAATCCCTCGCACCCCGTGGTGCAGCGACTCAAGAATGAGGAGAAACGCTTCGACGACTGGGCGGCGGTGTTGTTCGACCAGGCATTGCTGGCCGAGGGTGGCCAGCTCGACGATCCCGCAGGGTTTGTGAAGCGGGTGAACCAGTTGATGCTGGAGATGGGAAAATAACAGTATCTATATGGACTGAAGTAATGGGAGCGCCGACGTCCTCGTCGGCAGGGTTGCGCGCCAAGGCCGACGGGACGTCGGCGCTTCCAGCCAAATTCATTTGTCCCGGTTGACGGAGAAAACAGTATCACGCGGACTATCATTGTTACCGGGGTCTTCCGATCATGGAAAGGGAGTATGCGCAATGAACAAATCACGCCGACGTTTGCTGAAGCAACTTTCCGTTCTGGGTTTGCTGTCCGGTCCGGGCATCCCTGGCTTGATCCGTTCCGCGCTCGCGGCGGGCAACTATCCTTCCGTGCAGGGTATGCACAAGATCAAGGGCGATGTCCGCATCAATGGCAAACCGGCGCGTGAAAGACAAGCCGTGCTGCCGGGCGACAAGGTCACGACTGGCACGGATGGCGAGGCCATCTATGTCATCGACCGGAACGCATTTCTGCAGCGCAGTAACAGTGTGGTGGAGTTCGGCAAGGAGGCGGCAAAGGAATTCTTTCGTGTGGTCACCGGTCGCATCCTTTCGGTGTTCGAACCCGGCAGCAAGCGGTTGGTTGTGCCCACCGCTACCATCGGCATTCGCGGCACCGCTTGCTACATCGAGGCTGAACCCAGGAAAGTGTATTTCTGTCTCTGCTATGGCACTGCCGAGATTGAACCTGTTGCCGAACCGGGGCGTATGGAGCGCATTTCGACCCGGCATCACGACCACCCTATTTTTATTCATGCCGATAAGGGTATGCCTGCCATGGCTGTCGCCCAACCCATAAACCATACCGATGATGAACTCATCATGCTGGAATGGATGAACCATCGCAGGCCGCCGTTCTACGGCCAGGTGTTCAGCACCTATTGATTCTTCAGCGCGGCAGGATGGGCGTGGCGATACCCATCTCGCGTGCTCGAAAAATAGCCTTCAATGGCGGCAACTTTCAAAGCCCATTAAAATAAGGAAAGCCAACTTCCACTTGCCTTCACCATGAAACCCATCGCCATCTTCCGTCACTCTCCCACCGAAGGCTCCGGCTACTTCGCGGCCTTTCTCAATGAGCACTCGGTCCCGTGGGTGCTGATTCGCATCGACGAGGGCGAGGCGGTGCCATTCGACGTGCGCGAATATTCCGGCCTTGTGTTCATGGGCGGGACGATGAGCGTGAACGATGACTTGCCGTGGATACCCAAGGCGCTGGCGCTGATCCGCGATGCGTATGCCAAGGATATTCCGCTGCTCGGCCACTGCCTCGGCGGTCAGCTCATGTCCAAGGCGCTGGGCGGCGTGGTGACCAAGAACCCGGTGAAGGAACTGGGTTGGGGCCGGACCGAAGTTGCCGCCAACGCCGCAGCGCGCGAGTGGTTCGGCGACATCCGCGCATTCGATTCTTTCCACTGGCACGGCGAAACCTTCAGCCTGCCGCAGGATGCGGTGCACCTGCTCTCCAGCGCGCACTGTGCCAACCAGGCCTTTGCCATCGGCAAACATCTGGCCTTGCAATGCCATGTCGAAATGACCGAGTCCATGATCCGCGAATGGTGCCAGGTCGGAGCGGCAGAACTTGCTGCCCACGCCGCCAGTCCGGCGGTACAATCGGCCCAGGCGATGCAGGATCAGATGCATGACAAGTTGGACGAATTGCATCGCGTGGCTGACCGGCTTTACCGGCACTGGCTGCACGGTTTGGCAAATTAGAGGTGCTCCATGACTTACGTCGTTGCTGAAAACTGCATTCGCTGCAAATACACCGATTGCGTCGAGGTGTGTCCGGTGGACTGCTTCCGCGAGGGCGAAAATTTTCTCGTAATCGATCCCGACGAATGCATCGATTGCGCACTGTGCGTGCCCGAATGCCCGGCAGGCGCGATCTTTGCCGAGGAAGACCTGCCGGAAAACCAGCACCAGTTCCTTGCGCTGAACGCCGAGCTTGCCAAAAAGTGGAAGCCCATCGTCGAAAAGAAAGCCGCTCCCGACGATGCGGACGCGTGGCTGAACGTGAAAGACAAACTCCATCTGTTGAAGCGGTGAGCCAGGCTGCCGATTTCTTCGACCGCGTCGCGCAGCGCATCCTGACTGCCCACGCGGCCGCACTTCCCGATCTGCGCGGCATCACCGTCCTCCTGCCCAACTACCATGCGGCGCAGCCGCTGGCACAGGCGCTGATGCGCGGTGCGCGACGTCCCGCATTGCTGCTGCCGCAGATGGTAACCCTGAACGGATGGGCGCAAAGCGTTGCACTGGAGGCGCCCGTCGTCACCGACAGCCAGCGCAGCGCATTGCTGTACCAGCAGTTGCACAAACTGCAATGGTTCGAGCATGCCGACCTGTGGAGCATGACGCAGGAACTGCTGACGCTGTTCGACGAACTGACGCATTCGCTCACCGGCTTGCCCGACAACGCGGAAGCCTTCGCTGCCGCCGTGCAGAAAGCCTATCAGGCGCGGCAGAACAGCACGCTGCAACTGGAAGCGCGGCTGGTGTTCGAGCTGTGGAACGCCATGCAGAGCGGAGCAGAACTGGATACGGCGCGCGCTTATCAGCAGCGGCTGGCGCAACTGGCCGCAAAGGCACAGCAGCCCTTGTATGTGCTGCGAACTTCGGAATGGACGGCGCTGGAGCAGCGCTTTCTGGATGAATATGAGCAGCGTGCGGCGGTGAAGATATTCGACCTGAGAGAGATGGTACAAAGTCAGTTCCTTCCCCCTTGCAGGGGGAAGGGTGGGATGGGGGTAGAGTCGGGAAACATCACCGAGCCTACCCCCTCCCCAGCCCTCTCCCTGCAAGGGGGAGGGAAGATTAAGTTCTTCGCCGCCACCTCTCTCGAACAAGAAGCCCGCGCCGCCGCCATGCAAGTGCGCCGCTGGCTCGCCGCGGGCAAGCGCGACATCGCCATCGTGGCGCAGGATCGCGTGGTGGCAAGGCGCGCGCGCGCTTTGCTGGAACGCGCCGAAGTGCTGGTGGCGGACGAGACCGGCTGGACCTTCGCCACGCTGTCGGTGAGCACCGTGCTGGACCGCTGGCTCACCGCGCTGCAAAGCGATTTCTACCATGTCGACCTGCTCGACCTGCTCAAGTCGCCGTTCATCTTCGCCGACATGACGGCGGGCGAGCGCAAGTCGGCGGTGTATCAACTGGAGCAGTTGCTGCGCAAGCAGGGCGTTGTGGCGGGGCTGGAGAAATTCGTCGCACTCGCCGCGCATGAAGTGGCATTGCACCAGCCGCTGGCGCGCCTGCGCCAGGCGGCGGCGCTGCTGGAACAGAATAGGAAACACACCCTGGCGGAGTGGCTCTCCGCATTGCGGCAGAGCCTGGAGGTACTGGGTATCGACAGGGGATTGCAGCAAGACGACGCGGGCCAGCAATTGCTGCGTGCGCTCGACAACTGGCAGCAGGAGCTGCGAGGGGACGAGGGCCGCTACCGTTTCGCCGAATGGCGCCGCTGGCTGGCGCAACAACTGGACACCGAGACGTTCCGCGACAGCAGCATCGACAGTACAGTGCGCTTCACCCATCTGGCGGCCACGCGCTGGCGCGCCTTCGATGCGGTGCTGCTGCTCGGTTGCGATGCCGACCACCTGCCGAGTGCTGCAAACGGCGGGCGCTGGTTCAACGATGCGGTACGCTCCGCGCTTAACCTGCCCACGCGCAGCACCCACGCTGCACGTCAGCACGATGACCTGCGTGCGCTGCTTGCGCTGAACGATTGCGTACTGGTCACCTGGCAGAAGGACAAGGACGGCGAAGCGCGCTTGCTGAGTCCGTTCCTGCAGATACTGCGTGATGAAATAGCTGCGGCGTCTTTACTCCTTCCCCCATGCAGGGGGAAGGTTGGGATGGGGGTAGACGCCGAGGTAGGGAACGACTCTACCCCCACCCCAGCCCTCCCCCTGCAAGGGGGAGGGGGTGAGGTCGAATTAATAGCTTTGCTGGAAATAGAAGACGAACGCAGCGTGGCATTACCGCTGGCGGCGCTGCCCGCACCGAGTGTATCGGCGGAAACCGTGCCCGCAAGCGTCTCCATCAGCGGCTACAACTCGCTGGTGGCCTGCCCCTACCAGTTTTATGCGCGCCACATCCTGCGCCTGAATGAACTGGACGAGGTGCAGGAGGTCATCGAGAAACGCGACTACGGCGAGCGCGTGCACGGCATCCTGCAGCGCTTCCACGAGCGTTATCCGCAAGTGAGCGGACACGCTGCGGAGGAGATGGCGGCTGCTCTGCGCAGCATCGGCGAAGAAGAATTTGCTGACCTGCTGGCGCAGGATTTCGCGGCGCGTGCCTGGTTGGCGCAGTGGAACAAGTCCGTGCCTGCGTATCTCGAATGGCAAACGGAATGGGAAGCCGGGGGGTGGCGTTATGCCGGATCCGAACAGAAATTCGAATGGCCGCTGGAAGGCATCCGCCTGCGCGGACGCATCGACCGGCTGGATGTGAAAGCGGATGAAAAGCTTGTGCTCGATTACAAGACGCAAAATGAGCAACTATTGCGCAATAAGCTGAAAGAGCCGGGCGAGGATGTGCAACTTGCCTGCTACGCCTACGCGCATGAAGCAGCCGATGCGGCATTCGTCAGCATCGATAACGGCAAGGTGAAACTGGTCGCGCCCAAGGATGATGTACCGTTGCTGGCCCAGCTCAATGCCGAGCGCCTAGAGCACGCGATGGCCAGTATTCGTGCCGGGGCAGGGTTGCCCGCGAACGGCATCGATGCGGCATGCGCGCATTGCGAGATGCGCGGTGTGTGCCGCAAGGGAGAATGGTTGTGACCAACCACATCGCCCTCGATCCCAAACGCAGCGTCGTCGTCGAAGCCTGCGCCGGCAGCGGCAAGACCTGGCTGCTGGTGTCGCGCATCGTGCGGTTGTTGCTGGACGGCGCACAGCCGTCGCAGATACTTGCCATCACCTTCACGCGCAAGGCGGCGCAGGAGATGCAGTTCCGTCTGCAGCAGTGGCTATGTTATCTGGCGAGGGGCGACGAGGCCGCTGTGCGCAAGTTCTTCGCCGAACGCGGCATTCCGGAAATGAGCGCCGGGCAATTGCAGCGCGCCCGCAGTCTCTACAGCAGCGTATTGCTGGCCCAGCCCGGCATCACCATCAGCACTTTCCACGGCTGGTTCATGCAAGTCATGCAGCGTGCGCCGTTGAATGCCGACGCGATGCAGGGCTCGTCTCTGCTGGAACGCGCGGGCAGCGAGCAGGAGGAAGCCTGGGAAGAGTTGCTGGAGCAGATGCGCAAGCAACCGGACAGCGCCGAAGCCGGCCACATGCAATGGCTGTTCGGCGAGTGCGGCCTGTTCACCACGCGCAAGCTGCTGTTCAACTTCCTTGGCAAGCGCGCCGAATGGTGGGCGTATACACAGGGGAGGCAGGATGCACTGAAGTCCGTGCTGGAGGGACTGCATACCTATCTCGACGTCGACCTGGAGTTCGACCCGGTGGAAGACTGGGGGATGTGCGGCATCAGCGAAGAATCGCTGTTCGCCTTCATGCACCATCTCGGCAGCAAGGGCACCGATACCCAGAAGGCGAATGCCGCCGAGCTGGAACGCTCCTGGACGGATACTGCTCCCGGAGAGCGCTTCAACGCGATCTGGCCGCTGTTGTTCACGCAGAAGAACGAGCCGCGCAAGTTCAAGCCGACCAGGAGCCAGGATGCGGGCATCTTTACCAGGGCGCTTTCCCTGCTGCACGCCAACATGCAGATGGTGCGCGATATTCTGGCCGATCAACAGGCCTATCGCCTCAACATCGCCGTGCTGCATTGCGGTGTCGCCTTGCTTGAGCGCTATCAGTCGCTCAAGGCGCAGAAGCAGCAGATGGATTTCTCCGACCTGGAATGGCAACTGTGCCGCCTGCTGCAGCAGAGCGAACACGCCGAGACCATGCAGTACAAGCTCGACAGCCGCTATCGCCATGTGCTGCTGGACGAGTTCCAGGACACCAACCCGCTGCAATGGCAGATACTGCGCGCATGGTTCGATGCGGCGGTGGCGGTGGAATCGCAGCCGACCGTGTTCGTCGTCGGCGACCCCAAGCAATCCATCTACCGCTTCCGCCGTGCCGACGCGCGCCTGTTCGGCGTGGCGCGCGAATACCTGCAAGAACACTTCCTGGCCGAGACCTTGGGCAACAGCCTCACGCGCCGCAACTCGCAAGCTGTCGTCGATGCGGTAAATGCCGTGTTCAGGGAACAGCCGGACGGCTTCGAGTTTATCGAGCACCAGACCCATCACAAGGAACTGCCCGGCCATGTGCTGGTGCTACCGCTGGCGGTCACCGATGAACTCCCCTCCCCCGCAGGCGGGGGAGGGGCTGGGGGAGAGGGTTCTGAGAAAGTGCTGCAACTCCGCAATCCCCTCACCACCAAAAGAGAAGAAGCAGGCGAGGGCGCGCGCCACAAGGAAGCCGAACAGTTCGCCGCACAACTGCAAACCATCACCCGCGACTGGTCGGTGAACAATGATGGAAATCCGCGCCGCGCCACCTGGGGCGACATCATGGCGCTGGTGCGCACCCGCACCCACCTTGCGGTATATGAGGAGGCCCTGCGCGCAAGACATATCCCCTTCATCAGTTCGCGCCGCGGCGGGCTGCTCGATACGCTGGAAGCGGAGGACATACAGGCGCTGCTGCTGTTCCTCATCACCCCTTTCGCCGATCTCGCGCTGGCGCAAGTGCTGCGCACGCCCGTCTTCGCGTGCAGCGATGCCGATTTGATGCGCCTCACCGCAACCACTCCCTCCCCCTTGCAGGGGGAGGGATGGGGTGGGGGTAGAAGCTGGTGGTCTTGCCTGCAAAATCTGGAGCATCCCTCTCCCGCCCTGCAGCGCGCCGCCGAACTGTTGCAGCGCTGGCTAGCCCTCGCCGACAAACTTCCCGTGCACGACCTGCTCGACCGCATCTATTTCGAGGGCGACGTAATCGCGCGCTACAGTGCTGTGCTGCCGCCCGAGATGCGCGCCAAGGTCACCGCCAACCTGCACGCCTTCATGGAGATCGCGCTGAGCGTCGATGCCGGTCGTTATCCCAGCCTGCCGCGCTTCCTGCAGGAACTGCGCGAGTTGCGCGACAGCAGTGACGACGCGCCGGATGAAGGCAAGCTTGGCGCCGCAGGCGACGCGGTGCGCATCTTCACCGTGCATGAATCGAAAGGTCTGGAAGCCCCCATCGTCTGGCTGCTGGATGCGAATGAAGAAAAGAAGAACCGGGATGGCAACGACGTGTTGCTCGACTGGCCGACCCACGAAGAACGCCCGCTGCATTTCTCTCTCTACACCGACCAGGCCTCGCGCGGCAAGAGACGCGCGCCGCTGTTCGAGCAAGACGCTGCCCAGCAAGCCCGCGAAGAGATGAACCTGCTTTATGTCGCCATGACCCGCGCGCAGCAGGCGCTCATCGTCAGCGGCAACCAGGGGGCAAGGGAAACCAAACAACTCACCTGGTACGGGCGTATCGCGGCGGTGGCGATCCCTCGCAACGCCGATCAACCCCTTCCCCCTCTCAGGGGGAAGGCTGGGATGGGGGTTGAATCGCTGGCCCTCACCGACGCTCCCCCCACCCTGGCCCTCCCCCTGCATGGGGGAGGGAACTTTGTGCTGCCGACCATTACCCCAACCGGAAAGCGCGCCCCCCGCAACACCCCGCAACAACAGCGCGGCATCTGGCTGCACGCGTTGCTGCAACACCTCACCGCCTCAGACTCCCCTCTCCCGCCCCTCACCCCATGCCCTCTCCCGAAGGGAGAGGGAGTTCTCACGGGGCTGGGGGTGAGGGCGTACTCGACAATCCAGCGCGCCGAACTCCAGCACCGCCTGGTCATCCCCGCCGAAGCGTTCGACCCCCTCTGGCAACAAGCCCAAAGCCTGCTCACCACGCCCCAACTCGCCCGTTTCTTCGACGCCAGGCAATACCGCACCGCCTGCAACGAGATGCCCTACGTCAACGCCAAAGGCGAACTGAAACGCATCGACCGCTTGGTCGAATTCGATGACGAAGTGTGGGTGCTGGATTACAAGCTGGGCGATTCGGAAGATGCAGCGCGTTATCGTGCGCAGATGCAGGAATATCGAACTGCGATGCAGACGGTGCATGCAAGCAAGATCGTCAGGTGCGCGCTGGTGTTTGCGGAGGGGGCGTTGAGTGAGGTGGTTTAGTGGTAAATCTGAATGACTGCTTGACCCATGAGAGACGGTTGCAGTGCGAGTTATGCATGACTGCCATTCGGCCATTTCAGCCACTTTAATCCCAGAAGCGCTACTTCTTCTTTCAGCCCCAACAGGCCGTTGCTCAAGACCATTGCGATGCCCATATCGCCCAGTCTCATATCGCATATCGCTTGCAAGCCAGCCCCCTTATTAACCCCGAAGTGATTATCCAGGCTATTGCCTCCCGGCAATATATTGCTAGAATGCCATATATGGAAACGCAACTCGTCATCAAGGACAGAGTACGCAAAGGCGATGCGCTCATCGAGCGGGTTGTCTGGGTGGTTCCCGCTCCTGTGAGGGGTTGTTCGCACCGCTTCAAGTACCGGCTGTACTGCGGGCAGAATGGCGCAACCGTGGTGCGCTATGACAATGAATCCGGCAAAGGCGATCATCGACATCTGGGCAAGAATGAACGCCAGCAAGCCTACCTGTTCACCACGCTGGAACAACTGATTTTGGATTTTGAGGCGGATGTCATCCGCCTGTTAGGAGGAAAAGATGAAAGCGATCATTGAACTGACCAGTTGGAAAACTACCCAGGCGCGTGCCGTGCGCGCAGCCAAAAGAGCCGACGCAGGCAAGCCTGTCTCGGCCGATTACCACCTCGATTTTGATTCAATGGCGAGTCTTTTCTCGGACATCACCCCCGCGCGAATGCAGGTGATCGAAACCTCCAAGCAACTCGGTGCGCTCAGTGTTTATGCTTTAGCCAAGGCGCTGGGGCGCAACTACTCGAACGTGCATCGCGACGTGAACAAACTGCTGGAGCTTGAACTCCTGGCGCGTGATGAAGACGGGAAAGTCTATGTGCCGTGGAAAGATGTGGTGCTGAATGTTTCATTGACGGGGGACTCGCTGGCTGCGTGACGCCACCATGCAAGCTATTTCGCAGGTGATTTGTGATGTTGACCCCAATGGCACTGCGACAAGGCTTGTAAATTTATTCCGACCCCATATCGACGTCAGGCGTGCTGTGACTTCTGCTTGTTGGCCACTCCAGTTATAGCTCTTAACGAATTCGTTGCCGCAAACCGGACGCTGGCGAACTCACACTTCCGACCCGTAGCAGACTGTCAAGAGAATTTCAATGAAGGCACATTTCTCGGCCATAGCGATCGCTTCAACTACCAGGATTTTTATCTGCTTTGGCATCCAATGCTGACTACACTTGCTGCTAGGCATTGCTTAGGGGGTGGGGTACGGTTCCAAATGGAGAAATTTGGGCCACATGTTTTACGGGGCAATAGCTAGCTGTTCTTGGATTTCTTCGATCCAGCTTTGGGCTAATTGTTTCTCCTTCTCCATTGGAATTGCCGGGGCATTTGCAAGGAAACATTCAAAGTCTTTGGCTGCACCTGCCAAATCACCTTTTATTTTCCAGTTAAAGTAACCAAGGCAATAATAGAGTTGATACTTATCTGGTTCTTTCGTCAAAATCCAGACAATGAAGTCTTCAATTTGAGCAAGAATTTCTGGTGGTATATCAGGTAATTCTGCTGCCATCCGGTAATGTCTAATTGCATTTTTAAATTGACCTTTATAGGCAAGCAGGAATGCTAAATTCAAATGCCATTGAGGTTGCCCGCTGGCTCCTATTGCCTTGATTAGAGAGACTGCTTCATCAACGTCATGTCTTAACACAAACGCGATAATTGCTCGAAAATTTAATACATCTTTGGTTCTAATATACTCGGGCGCCAAGTGATTAATACAGTTTTCTGCCTGCGACAAGTAGCTAGAGTCCTTGGTTTCAGCCCATTCGAAATACATACCACGAATTCGAGATAGGGTAATCTCAAACAGCCTTTGAGGTGTCCGCTCCTTGAGTTTCATGTATATGGGAAATTTTGAATCTTTACTATGCAGACGATCTTTTACATCCAAAAATAACTTTTCTGCGTAATCCAAATCCCCCGAAATTGAAGATGCAATGCCAATAATGTAACGTGCAACAACGTCTGCCCATTCTGATGTGAATTGGAAAGTTAATAGATCATTCTCTTTTGCGAGTTGTAATTTCCTTGGCATCAACTCGGTGAATTCTTGTGCGAATGTTTTTGAAAAGGTGGTTGTTACGGGCGAGTGAGATACCCCGCCCTCTAGATCGAGGACATGGACTTCTTTGCCATTTATTAGTCTAACGCGGGCGCGCCCATGAATAATAAAATGAGCGCGGCATTTAATGCGAAGGGCAGTCGCCTGTTCAGTACTTTTTATGGTGGCTGCTATATGCTGCGGCATTTCAATAACTTGAATAGTATCTCCCGCTCTTCCCGATTTTAAAAGTTCGGAGAGTGGACGGATGAAGTCTTCCTCGAGCTTTTGACTTTCGTTGTCGTCGCTGCAACTAATGCATATTAAAAACCCTATTCTGTTGAAATCAGTAACTGGGGGTTGTCTTGACCACCACCACGATATTGCAATTGCAAATCCCACGAATACTGTACATACGAGACTCCAGACCAGACCAACCTGACCTATCAATATTGCAAATATTCCCGCAGTAGAAATGATAGTTGCTGCTACTAGCCCTCTTTTTTCAAACCAAAGCTTTTCAAAAAAGTCGGCTGTTTCCTTTAGATTCATACTGGTCTCATATAGTAATTCGTTGATGTGGCACTAAAACACAACTACCAGATTCGAAACATTCACAGGCCTACGAAATGTACGAATTTCAGACCATCACAAGCTCGGCCTTAGCAGCCAACGCATCACGCATTGGATCTGGCAGCTTAACCAAAGCAGACATCAATGGCGTCGCACAGCCGCGTCGCTATGCCCACTCGACTGCCGCGTTAGGTGCTGAGTTTTTGTGCATAGTTTTTCGTGTCAAACGTCGAAAATTCCCATGCGTAATGCAAACGTGATGGGTGACGCGGATGCCCAGACTGCGTTAGTGAACCAAACTGTTGCCACAAAGTGCCATACTTTTCCAAGCGACCAAACAATTCTTTACCCGCAGCAATGAAAAACGTTCTTGCAACGATATTCTCTCCCCATGCTGCCCAGACCACCGGTTTAGACTCGGCGGCCACAACTACCTCGATTTTCGCCAGGTTCTCTGTGAATGCTTCAGCATTCACCTCCTCGGGCAAAGCGTTGAAGTCTGTCGAGCGAACTGGGTAGAGGTTGAGCATGATGAAACCATTAAAGCCAGCTTGCCTTGCAGCCCCTTCAACTTTAGCGATTGTGGTGTCGGACTTCTCCTTTGTCGCGGTGCTTGGATTTAGCCCAATCGTGATGAGATTCCGACTCCCTGACTTGCCCAACGTAAAGCGCCAATGATCATTTTTGGCATTCGAGTAAATATCGTACATAGCTGGCACCTAACAGTAGATGGATGAACCCACCGGTTCGTAATAATAGTATGGGCAGGCGCGAATGTCTCCTACTGGCACATTGCAGTAACTCAAGTTGCGAAATTGCCTTCGCTAAAGCTGCCGTTCGTGAAGGGCGGTTCCGGCCGAGGAGCAGACCTCGAATTTCATGCTCGCCTCTTCAACGAAATCGACAGCTTGAACCTGGCCACCAGTTCATCACTTATGACGGCAGGAGGCCGAACAGCCGCAGCCGGAAAGTCTCGCGAGTGCTTTCGCTGAAATGTCTTATGAACCAGTTCGCTGGGGCAGCGCTTCAGGTTTGCAAGTGAAAAGGTATCGGCAAAGTATCACTTCTCTTCAGTTCTATGGCGCTTCGCCAGATTCATCAGGTCGTTCGGTTGTCCGTGCATGAATTTAAGCAGTTCGCCGCGTGCCGTTTCGGCGGGGCAGCCTGTTGCGACCAGTTTGCCGACCATGTCCTGGAATCGCTTGCGGCGCATGATTCCGGCCTCGCTGAGGTCGCGGCGGTTCCAGTAACTCTCGAGCAGGGTTGAGCCGCACACGCAGTTGCGGAACAGTTCCACGATAGCGTGACCTTCGTCGTCGCGGCTTTGCTTCAATCCGCTGGCATTCGCACGCAAGGGCTGCGTGGCAGCCAGGAATTCGGCGGAGTTCAGGTATTCGCGACCGCAGAATTTGCAGCGCTTCGGGAAGGCCGAGTCTGCCAGTTGGCGTAGGCCTGCGTAAATGTCGTCGTGGATGTCTTGTTCACTCACGTTCACCTCCTGTTGAATGTTCAGAGGAGCCTGGTCGAGTTGATGCCGGCAATAGAACAGCTTATTGCGGTTGAAGCAATCGCTTTCTTTCCAGATGCCGCTGCAGGCCATGCACCAGATTCTGCGTGAGTTCGGCTTGCAGTTCTTCCAGCGGCACGGTGACGCCTTGCCCAATGCATTGCGTGACTTCAAGTCCTTCGTAACCGCACGGGTTGATGTTGTCGAAGGGCGACAGGTCCATGTCAACGTTGAACGCAAGTCCATGGTAGCTGCAACTGTTTTTGATCTTTAACCCGAGCGCGGCGATCTTGGCGTCACCGACATACACGCCGGGCGCCTCTTCGCGACCTTCCGCCTTCACGCCGTATTCCGCAAGCAGGTCGATGACGGCCTGTTCCATCAGGCGCACCAGTTCGCGCACGTTGATCTTCCAGCGGCGCAGGTCGAGCAGCAGGTAGGCGACGATCTGGCCGGGGCCGTGGTAGGTGATCTGGCCGCCGCGGTCGATCTTTACCACGGGGATGGAGGTTGGATTCAGCAGGTGTTCCGGTTTGCCGGCCTGGCCTTGCGTGTAGGTGGGGGGATGCTGCACCAGCCAGATTTCGTCCACGGTGTCGGCGGTGCGCTCGGCGGTGAAGCGCTGCATGGCGCGCCAGGTCGGTTCGTATTCGACCATGCCCAGTGCCCTGATGTGTATGGGTGGGTGTTGCATGGAGCGTTTCTCCTCTTTAACCCCCTCCCAAACCCTCCCCGGCGTTGCGGGAGAGGGGGCGAACGAGGAAGGCAATGCTTATTACAGCACCATTTTAACCATCGGGTGCGAAGTCAGGTCGCGGTACAGGTTGTCGAGCTGCTCGCGCGAGGTGGCGCGGATGGTGCAGGTGAGGCTGATGTATTTCGCGTTGCTGCTGCTGCGCATCTCGATGGAGGCGGCGTCGAAGTCCGGCGCATGTACTTGTACCACGACGGCAATGGCCTGCGCAAAATCCGGCCCGGCTTCGCCGAATACCTTGATGGGAAAGTCGCACGGGTATTCGATGAGCGAATCTTTCGGGGTGGTCATTTGCGCATCACTTCGCGTTTGAAGGTCTGGTACAGCGGATGCAATTTGGCGAACATCGGGCCGGGCTTGCCGTTGCCCACCGGCTTGCCGTCCAGCGTGGTGATGGCGAGCACTTCCCGGGTGCTGGAGGTGAGCAGCAGTTCGTCGGCGCCGAATACTTCGGCATTCGATATGCGCCGCACTTCATGCGGGATGCCGTTGGCGGCGGCGAGTTCGAGGATGACGTCGTAGGTGATGCCGGGCAGCATGAGGTTGTCCTTGGGCGGCGCGAGCAGTTTGCCGTTCTTTACCACGAAGATGTTGCTGGCCGCGCCCTCGGTGAGGAAAGCATCGTCGCGGATCAGGATGGCCTCGGCACAACCCGCTTCGACGGCAGCCTGACGCAACAGCACATTCGGGAGCAGCGCGATGGATTTGATGTCGCAACGCAGCCAGCGGTTGTCGGCAACGGTGATGCAGGCGATGCCGCTCTGCAGCAACTCGGCGGGCGGCACGGGAAGCGGGTTGCTCAGTACGAATACGGTGGGCGGCACCGGAGGAACGGGGAAGGCATGGTCGCGTTTGGCGACGCCGCGCGTGATATGCAGGTAGAGGTATTGGTCTTCCGGCGTATTGAGTTTGATGATTTCGTTGAGGATGCCCGCCCATTCGCTCTCGTTATGCGGATTCGGCAGTTTGATGCCGTCCAGGCTGTGTTGCAGGCGTTTGAGGTGTTCCGGCATGCGGAAGGCGCGGCGCGAATAGACGGGGATGACTTCGTAAACGCCGTCGCCGAAGATGAAGCCGCGATCCAGTACCGATACCCTGGCCTCTTCAATCGGCATGAAGGCGCCATTCAAATAAATCGTCATCACTTGCTCCTTATTGGAACAGCAGTCGGATGTTGTCCACGCCGCGCGAGAATACGTTCGCCAATGGTATATCGTCCAGCGCGACCACGGGAAGGTCGAGATAAGGTTTGTCGTTCAGCATCAGGTGCAAGGTGCCGATCTGCTGGTTACGGCCAACCGGCGCGAGCATCGGTTGCCGCGTCTCCAGCGTGGCCTTGAGCGCGTCGCGCTGTCCTTTGGGGATGGTGATGTAACGATCCGTGCGGAAGCCGATGTTGAGCCGTTTCGAGGTGCCTTTCCAAATACGCTTGGTGCTGACCGCTTGTTCCCTGGAATAGAGTTTGATGGTCTCGAAGTTCTGGAAGCCGTAGTTCAGCAGGCGCTGGCTTTCGCTGCTGCGCAGTTTTTCCGTTGCGGTGCCGATTACCACCGCGATCAGGCGGTGTTCGTCGCGCTTGGCCGAGGCGATCAGGGAGAATTCGCCGGTTTCGCTGTAACCCGTCGCCATGCCGTCCACAAATGGATCCAGCCACAGCAGGCGGTTGCGGTTGAACTGGTTGATGCCGTTGTATTGGTACTCGCGCTGTGCGTAGATGTAGTAAAACTGCGGGAAATCGCGCACCAGCGCGGCGGCGGTCAAAGCCAGATCATGCGCGCTGCTGAAGTGCTGCGCATCGGGCACTCCGGTGGCGTTGACGAAATGCGTGTCTTTCAATCCCAGCCGCACGGCTTCGCTGTTCATCGTATCGGCAAGCGCCATTTCGTGATTGGCAAGCACTTCCGCCAGTACCCGCGCCGCATCGTTGGCGGATTGCACGATCAGGCCGCGCAGCAGTTCTTCCACGGTCACTTCCTTGCCTGCATTCAGGAACATGCGCGATTCGTCGGTCTGCATGCGCGTGGCATAGGCCGAAGGGATGATGCGCTGGGTGAGCGATAACTTGCCCTGTTTGATGGCGCCGAACACGACGTAGGCCGTCATCAGCTTGGTCAGGTGGGCAGGCGGGATATGGGCGTTGGCGTTTTGCTCAAGCAGGAACTGCTCGCTGGTGAAGTCGTACAAAGCGTGCGAACTGGCGGCAAGGACAGGGGGGGGAGGGACTTGCTCTTGCGAAAATGCGAACGAGGGGAACAGGGTAAACAGGAATATCAGTGCTGACTTCATGGATATATACGGGTTGGTGACGCGCGAATTATAGCAAGGACGGGGCTCGCCGGGCGACGGGGCGCGGGAAGGTATAGACGGCGGACAGGTAGTTATAGGCACGGTCTAGTCCTTTAGGCATATTGTTTCCGCCTGTTTTAGGGGATACAAAGCCAACCTCAGGGGAAACGTTTTTAAGGAGACTGCGATGCAACTGATCAGCGAAAAATTGGGACAGGAAATCGGCAGGTTGCCGAACCGGATCGATCAAACACAGAACCCCACGGATATCGGCATCGATTTTGTGGGGGTGGCTGAATCGCATGTGCTTTTTTTCGGGCGAGTAAAGGATTTCGTGCATGGCGAATTGCCTGAATCCAAAGAGGATCTTTCGGAGTTCAAGCAAGCCTGCGAACTGGAAGATTGGTTGAAGGGTGCCGGTGCTTCCCGATTCGGGCAGTTACGTTCTTTCAGCCGGCTGCACGATGCGCACGTTGAATTTCACCGTCACGCCTCGGAAGTGTTGGCGAAGATTCATGCGGGAAGCTGGATTTCCGCCGAACACATGCGTAAAAGCGAATTATCCCAAGCCTTGCGGCGTGTGTTGATCACGCTCACAGAGCTGAATGAGTCGATCAACAAGCAGGAATTTAGTGTCAGTTGAATGAATCGGCAAACTGGGCGGCCTGATTGGCCTGTTCGACGGCCTGCTCCGCGATTTCCGCCGCCCGATCCGGCTCTATTCCCAGTTCGATCCATTCTTCCGGGGTGACCGTGTTGCCGACGAATTCACGCAAACCCAGTGTAGGCAGCAACTTTTCGGTGACGTTGATGATGCGGGCCAGCGGTTGCCCTTCTGCAGACTGCGGCGCATCCGGTGTATGGTGGTAACGTATCACGGCGACGATCTCGCTCGGCAAATTCCAGTACTTGGCCAGTTCCGCCCCCAACTCGTCATGCGTCACTTCATGCAGTTCCCGTTCCACTTCAATCGCCAGCCTGTCTGGTTCGATAACTAGGCGGGTGTGCAAATCGTCGCTGCTCCGGGTATCAAGATGCGCGAGTGCGAGATAGCCGATATCGTGCAACATACCCGATAGAAAAATGATGTCGTCGGGCGGGCGCTTCTTGACGGGCATCGCGCGCACTACTGCCAGCATGGCAAAAGCCACTCCCATGCTGTGCATCCACAATTCCTGCGGGTTGAAACGTCCGATGGGTTTGCTCACCAGTGAAATGACGGCAATACCGGTTGCGACTGACTTTACCCGGGTCAACCCGAGCAGCATGGCGGCATCCTTGACTGCGGAGATATGGCGCGTTGTGCCGAGCAGTGGGGAATTTGCCAGACCGATGATCTTGGCCGAAATCATGGGATCTTGCGCAATCAACAACAGCATTTGCCGCTCGCCCTCCTCGCTGTCCAGCTTGAGTGCCAATAATTTTTGTGCGATGACGGGTAAGGCGGGAAGGGAATTCAGGTTGCGGACGGCTTGCCGCAAATCGACGGGTGAGCTCATATTGTGCGATGGAGTCTGGTTTCGGGCATTCTAACCCGAACCGAAGGCCGACAGCGGCGTGCCGTGTGCCCCTAGAGTCCGGAGGGTCGTTTTGCCAGTTTGCGCTGCAGGGTGCGGCGGTGCATGTTGAGTACGCGCGCAGTGGCGGAAATGTTGTCGCCGTGCTCGTGCAGCACGCGCTGGATATGCTCCCATTCCAGCCGTTCCACCGTGGCGGGTTGCGCTTCGAGCGGCACATCGGCGCTGGCATTGTGGCCGAAGGCGGCGACGATTTCGTCGGCATTGGCCGGTTTGGAAAGATATTGCGTCGCGCCCAGCTTGATCGCTTCCACCGCAGTCGCGATGCTGGCGTAGCCGGTCAGCATCACGATGCGCGTGGCCGCGTCGAGTTCCCGCAGCTTTTGCACCAGCACCAGCCCCGAAGCGCCGTCCATTTTCAGGTCCAGCACGGCATATTCCGGCGGGTTGGCGTTGGCGAGCGGCAGCGCCTGTTCGACGCTGCTTGCCGCGGTAACTGCGAATCCGCGTTTCTCCAGCGCGCGCGACAGCACTGTCCTGAAGGTCGCATCATCGTCCACCAGCAGCAGAGAGGGCTTTTCGGTCGGTATCATGCCGATACGCTCCTTAACGGCAGCTTCACTTCGGTGGTTGCGCCGCCGCCTTCGCGGTTGGTCAGCCGTACGCTGCCGCCCAGCCTTTCCATGGTGGCGTTGGCGAGGAACAAGCCCAGGCCGCGCCCTTCCTGCTTGGTGGTGAAAAATGCCGAGCCGGCACGGGAAGCGGCCTCCGAGGTGAGGCCGGGGCCGTGATCGTGAATTTCCAGCGTGAGGGTGGCCGCGTCCCAGTCCAGTTGAATTTCCATTTCGTCCGGCGAGGCATCGGCAGCATTGTTCAGCAGGTTCAGCAAGGCGGAACGCAGCGCAAGATCGGCGCGCATGCGCGGGGAGGGCTGCAGCCCCTTGACCCGAAAGCGGTAATGCACGGTCGGTCGCAGCAACTGCCATTCGTCCAGCACGTTGCGGATGAATTCTTCCAGCGACAATTCGCTGCTGGTTTCCTGCGCGTGCGCGAGCAGCGAATCGAGGATGCGTTTGCAGTTGCGCACCTGGTCGTTGAGGATGTTCAGGTTGTCCTGGTGTTCCGGGTCGCTGCAATCGCGACGCATCTCGCCGATGATGACCGACATGGTGGAAAGCGGCGTTCCCAGTTCGTGCGCAGCACCGGCAGCCTGGGTGCCCAGTGCCACGATGCGTTCATTGCGCAAAATTTCCTCTCGCACCCGGTTGAGTTGCGCATCGCGGACGCGCACCTCGCGTGCCATTTCCACGGCGAAGTAGGCCACCACCACCGCGCTGATCAGGAACCCAAGCCACATGCCGAGCACATGCGTGTTGAACGCCTCTTCCAGCGGAGAGGTGATTACAACGGTGGCCGGTGCGGCGGGGATGGCCATGTCGTGATGCGAATGATCCATTTGCTGCATGGCGGCGGGGGCATGTTGCGCGTGGCTGTTCGGCAGCGGCACATACCACACCATCAGCAGGCTGTAGCATGTCAGCGTCAGAGCGGCCATGCCCCAGGTCAGGCGGCGCGGCAGCGTGGCGGCAGCGATCACCAGCGGCAGCAGGTAAAGCGACACAAAAGGATTGGTCGAGCCGCCGCCGTAATAGAGCAGCACCGTCAATTGCAGCGCATCGACGCTTAACTGCAGAAACAACTCCAGGCTTCCCACCGGAAAATCAAGCGAAAGCCTCCACCAGGTCAGCAAATTCACCAGTGCCAAAAATCCTACGGCACCCAGCATCGGCATCCAGGCGAAATCGGGACTGAGAAAACGGTGCACCAGGATCAGGGTCGCAAACTGCGCAAGGATGGTGCCACAGCGCAACAGGAACAATCTGCGCAAATGCGAATGACCGGTCTGGGTGGCGAGCAGGGACGAATTCATAGGCCGGATTCTACCGGAGTCGCTCTGCGCAAGGGGTGCGGCAATATGTCGCAGGGGTGGTGCGTGAATAATATTTACAATCCGGGCCGGTTTTATTTCGGTCAATTCAGGAGGGTTTTGCAGTGAATTCCAAGTTGAAAATGAGTGTTGTGGCAATGGCGTTGACATTCACGCATGGCGGTTTTGCCGAAGAAATGGCCACGCTGCAGGAAGTTGTCGTCACGGCAGACAAGCTGCAGTCATTGCCGCCATTGGGCGATAGCACTATCGGCGAGCAAGGCATTGCATCAAAGCGGGCGAATACCAGCGATACGGCGAGCATGTTGGACGGGCAGCCGGGCGTGAGTCTTAATGGCGCGGGGGGCGTATCAAGCCTGCCGTCGATCCACGGCCTAGCCGATGACCGCATCCGCACCAAGCTGGATGGCATGGATTTGATCGCCTCCTGCCCCAACCACATGAACCCGCCCCTTTCCTATGTGGATCCGAGCAATGTCGGGGAGCTCAAGGTTTATGCTGGCATCGCGCCGGTTAGCGTCGGCGGCGACAGCATAGGCGGCACCATCGTCGTCGAGTCGCGCGCGCCCGAATTTGCCGCGCAAGGACAGGAAAATATCGCCAAAGGCGAGGCCGGGGTTTTCTACCGGAGCAACAACAAGGCGAGAGGCGGAAATGTGGGAGCCACCTATGCCACGCAGCAATTCAACATCAACTATAGCGGTGCGACCAGCAAAGCCGACAACTACACCGCAGGCGGAAATTTCAAAACATATGACTTCACCGGACGCGTTGGGCACACCCTGCCGCTCGACGAAGTCGGCTCTACCGCTTATCACACCCGCAATCACATTATGGGGCTCGCTTTCAAGAGCGACAGCCACCTGATTGAAGCCAAATTCGGCGTGCAGGACATGCCCTACCAGCTCTATCCGAATCAGCGCATGGACATGCTCAATAACGACCAGAAGAGTCTGAACCTGCGCTACCTCGGTCAGCTCGACTGGGGTTCGCTGGAGGCGCGCGCCTATCGCGAGACGGTGGATCACTTCATGGATTTCGGCGCCGACAAGCGCTACTGGTATGGTACCGCGTCGGGCGGCAGCACAGCGCTTAACGGCACACCCTGCAGCCCGATCAGCGCAACCTGTGCGGCGGGCATGCCGATGTACACCGACGGCAAAACCACGGGGGGTAGCGTCAAGGCTGACATCTCTCTCACCCCGCAAGACCTGTTGCGCGTGGGCGCTGAAGTCCAGCAGTACCGGCTCAACGATTACTGGACAGCCTCCGGCGCCATGATGTTTCCCAGCACCTTCTGGAACATCCGCAATGGAGAACGCAACCGCTCGGCGCTGTTCGGCGAGTGGGAAAAGCGTACCAGCCCGCAGTGGCTGAGCCTTGTTGGTGTGCGCCTCGAAAGGATCGGGATGAAAGCCGACACCGTGCACGGCTACAATCAGGACACCTTTCCGACAGCGGCAACTGCAGGAATGAATAACCAGATCAGGGATGCGGCAAACTTCAACAATGCAGACCGCAACAAGACCGACAACAACCTGGACCTGACCGCACTGGCGCGCTACACCGCCAACGTTAGCAACGACATGGAGTTTGGCTTCGCCCACAAGGTTCGCTCGCCCAATGTGTACGAGCGTTACACCTGGTCTACCTGGCAGATGGCCGCGCTGATGAACAACTTTGTCGGTGACGGCAACGGGTATCTGGGCGATGTCAACCTGAAGCCGGAAAAAGCCAACACCCTGTCCGCCACTTTCGACTGGCATGCCGCCGACAGTAACTGGGGGGTCAAGGCCACGCCTTACTACACACGGGTAAGCGATTACATCGATGCCGTGCAGTGGAACGGCACCACCAACCTGCCCGCCACGACGCTGGTGACGAACCAGTTTAGCGTACTCAAATACGCCAACCAGTCGGCGCGGCTCTACGGTATCGATCTTTCGGGCCGCATGTTGCTTGCCGAAAGTGCCTGGGGGGCGTGGGGTGTGACGGGGTTGATCAACTATACCAAGGGCACCAATCAGGACACCGGTGATGATCTGTACAACATCATGCCGCTCAACGGCAGATTAGCGCTGTCCCAGAAAATGGGCGGCTGGGACAACAGTGCAGAACTGGTGATGGTGCAAGCCAAGAATAATGTCTCCGACATGCGCAATGAGACCAAAACGCCGGGCTACAGTCTGGTCAATCTGCGCGGCAGCTATTCGTGGACGCAGGTTCGCGTCGATTTTGGCGTAGAGAACCTGTTCAACAAGTTCTATTATCTGCCGACCGGCGGTGCCTATACCGGTCAAGGTACGACCATGACCAACCCGGCGCTGCCCAATTATCCGCAGTGGGGTACTGCCGTGCCGGGAATGGGGCGCTCCATCAATACGGCAATGACGGTCAAGTTCTAGCAATCCCGATGCAGCCGATAAAGCCGCCGAAGTTTTCGGCGGCTTTGTTTTTTCGCCCGATGTTTGAACAAGTTAATATCCGATTCAACAAGTTGGCAGGGAAAAAGCGACAAGGCTGGTCGGGATGAACAGGTCGATGAAGGCAATCGGCGCTGTCCGATTTCCGGAATGAGGCTAAAATGATGCGCCACACTTCAATGTGACGCTTGATTATTTATTCACCAGGAGAAGAAGATGAAGGGAATTTTGTGCGCGGGTTTGTTGGCAATGATGGCGGTTGCTCCGGCATATGCAGATGATGTCAAAGTGACCAAAGCCTGGACGCGGGCCACTGCACCCGGGCAAGACAGCGCATCCGTGCAACTGACCATCACCAGCAAGAACGATGCAACCCTGGTCGGCGCGGCGAGCGGTTCCGCGCAAAGCGGGGAGTTGCATTCCATGGTTGTGGAAGACGGCGTAATGAAGATGCGTGCGATCGAATCGTTGCCCCTGCCTGCCAACACGCCGGTTACATTGGGCGCGGACGGCAATCATCTGATGCTGATCGGGTTGAAAACCCCGCTCAAGGCGGGACGCAAACTTCCATTTGCAATAAAAGTGAAATTCTCCAACGGACGCACATCCTTTGTCAGGGCGCTGGCCCAGATCAAACCGCTGGAAACAACCGGCATGGCGGAGCCAATGAACACGCAGCCGGCGGCGCAACCGCCGGCACAGCCCCAGGCAGAAGCGCAGCAACATGAGCATCATCATCAATAGGAGGCAGCCATGCGGCGCATACTGTTTTGCATGAGTCTTTTGCTGGCAGGCAATGCCTGGGCCGGAGCGAATGATGTGATGGTGGACAAGGTCTGGATGCGTGAAAGCGTGCCGGGCCAGAAGTCGGCCACGGTGATGCTCAACCTCAGCGTCACCAAGGCAGGGCGCTTGCTGTCGGTGAGCAGTCCGGTTGCCGAGCGGGGCGAGATACAAGGGGTGGTAATGCACCGCGGCAAGCCGCAGACCGGCGCCGTCGACAGTATGAAGCTTGCGGCGCACAGCACCACGCTGTTTGGCACGCGCGGCGTTTATCTGGCGCTGGTTGGGCTGAAGCAACCGCTGAATGTCGGCGACCGGGTGCCGATCATGCTGGAGGTGGAAGTGGCAGGCAAATCGCGCACCGTTGAAGTCGAGGCGGAAGTAAGGGCGCTGGAATTGAGCTATCAGCACTTCAACGATCCGAACGTCAAGGATCATCGCTAAGCAATGCCAATGTTGACCAAAAAGGGTGGCGATCTGCCACCCTTTTTTTCGCCCTTGAAAAAAGCTGTCTCGCCCACAGATTGCTTCCACGCGGGGAGTATCCCGCCCAACTTCAAGGAAAGGAGAAAGAAATGGCCAACATCACCAGGTTCAACCCGAACAGCGATGTCCTGGATGATTTATTTCGGGGTTTCTTCATGCGACCGGTGCGCTTCGAGGGGCAACCGGATGTGCAGATCAGGATGGATGTGAGCGAGGACGACAAGGCTTACACCGTTCATGCCGAAATTCCCGGCGTGAAGAAAGAGGATATTCATGTGAATATCGAAGGCAACCAGGTGTCGATCAGCGCCGAAGTGAAGAACGAGAAGGAAGTGAAAGAAGGCGAGAAACTGCTGCGCAGCGAGCGCTATTACGGCAGCGTATCCCGCGCTTTTTCGCTGGCCCAGGATGTGGACGAAGGCTCCGCCCAGGCGAAATATAACGAAGGGGTGCTGGAACTGACGCTGCCCAAGAAGAAGGCTGCCTCTTCCAGAAAGCTGGTAATCCAGTAAGCGTTAACTTCCGTGCGAACGGGCGGCCGGATGCCGCCCGTTTCGTTTTTGTATGCGGTAGAATGCGCGCAGTTTTTCGAAGGAACTCACATGCCATTAACTGCCGCCACTGCCGCCCAGAAAGCCCATACCCTGTCCGAAGCGCTGCCCTATATCCAGCGTTTCTTCGACAAAACCATCGTCATCAAATACGGCGGCAACGCCATGACCGATCCCAAACTGCAGGAGGGCTTCGCGCGCGACGTGGTGCTGCTCAAGCTGGTCGGCATGAACCCGGTGGTCGTCCACGGCGGCGGCCCGCAGATCAACGACCTGCTGCAAAAGGTCGGCAAGAAGGGCGAGTTCGTCCAGGGCATGCGCGTCACCGACGAGGAGACCATGGACGTGGTCGAAATGGTGCTGGGCAAGGTCAACAAGGACATCGTCAACCTGATCAACCGTTACGGCGGCAAAGCGGTCGGGCTGACCGGCCAGGATGGCGCATTCATCCGCGCCGAGAAGCTGATGCTGGAAAGCATTACCGAACCGGGCAAGATGCTGGACATCGGGCTGGTTGGCGACATCAACAAGATCGACCCTTCCATCATCACCTTCCTCGACTCAGGCGATTTCATCCCGGTCATCGCCCCCATCGGCGTATCGCCGGAAGGCGACACGCTGAACATCAACGCCGACGTGGTGGCGGGCAAACTGGCGGAAGTGCTGCGCGCCGAGAAGCTGGTGCTGCTGACCAATACGCCGGGCGTGCTGGACCAGAACGGCAAATTGCTCACCGGGTTGACGCCCAGGCAGATCGACGATCTGGTGGCGGACGGTACGCTGTCCGGCGGCATGTTGCCCAAGATCGGCTCGGCGCTGGATGCGGCGCGCGGCGGCGTGCGCTCGGTGCATATCATCGACGGTCGGGTGGAGCATGCGCTGTTGCTGGAAATCCTGACCGACGAAGGCGTCGGCACGCTGATCAAAAGCAAGTGATGGAGGCGCGCGTCTGGATATTCGATCTCGATAACACGCTGCACAACGCCACGGCGCATGTGTTCCCGCACATCAACCGCAGCATGACGGCGTACCTGCAGGAACACCTGCAGTTGAACGAGGACGAGGCGAACGCATTGCGCGTTGATTATTGGCAGCGCTACGGCGCGACGCTCACCGGGCTGATGAAACACCACGGCACCGACCCGGATCATTTTTTGTGGCACACGCACCAGTTTCCGGATCTGCCCAACATGGTGCTGCGCGAGCCGCGTCTGCGCCAGGCGCTGAGGAATTTGCCGGGCCGCAAGGTGGTATTCTCCAATGCGCCGCTGCATTATGCGCGGGCCGTGCTGAAGCTGTTGCGCATTGACGATATGTTCGACGACGTGTTTTCCATCGAGCATTCGCGCTACAAGCCCAAGCCGCAAGCTGAAGGTTTCCGGCGCCTGTTGCGCAAGCACCGCTTGCAGGCGTCCCGCTGCGTGATGGTGGAAGACAGCGCAGAGAACCTGCAGACCGCCAAGCGCCTGGGGATGCTCACCGTGTGGGTAAGTGCCGCGCCGCGTGCGCCCGCTTATGTGGATGTAAAGATTCGCGACGTGCTGGAACTGCCGCGTGCAGTGTCCAAACTTTAGGAGGGAAAGATCATGGCAACCAAACAACCGGGCGAAAGAAAATTGCAGATCCTGCAAACCGTCGCCGAGATGCTGGAGCAGCCCAAGGGCGAAAAAATCACCACGGCGGCGTTGGCCGCGCGGCTGGATTTGTCCGAGGCGGCGCTTTACCGCCACTTTGCCAGCAAGGCGCAGATGTTCGAAGGCCTGATCGATTTCATCGAGCAGACCGTGTTCGGGCTGGTCAACAAGATCGCCACCGAAGAGCAGGACGGGTTGAAGCAGGTGGAAGGCATCCTCGCGCTGCTGCTAGGATTTGCCCAGAAGAATCGCGGCATGACGCGCGTGCTCATCGGCGATGCGCTGGTGAACGAAGACGAGCGCCTGCAACTGCGCATCAACCAGTTCCTCGACCGCATCGAGACCACGTTAAAGCAAGCGCTGCGCATTGCCGACACCCAGGGCAAACTGGCTGCCGGCGACGACATCGGCGCGCATGCCAACCTGCTGTTGTGCTACGTCGTCGGGCGCTGGAACCAGTTTGGCAAGAGCGGTTTCATGCGCGACCCGATGGCGCAGTGGCCGCAACAGTGGGGAATTCTCCGCTCGCAGTTCAAGTGATTTTGTGATGCGGTCAAGGGTTCAGGCCGCTGCCGTTGATCCGATGTCGAAGGAAGGCGCATGATCCTCATACTGGATGCGAACACGCAAGAGCACAGTGCCGAGTACCGGCAATTGATGGGGCATCTGGCCGGCCTGCAGGGCGTGCACACGCGGGTGCATACCGAACGCGGCGCGGAACAGACCCTCACCGAAATCTACCTCATCGGCAACACCAAGGCGCTGGATATCGAAGACATGCAGAGCCTGCCCTGCGTCGAACGCGTGGTGCGCGTGTCGCAGGAATACCGCATCCTCGGGCGGCACAAGGACGACACCCGTCCCTCCCATTTTGACTACAACGGCGTGCGTTTCGGGCAGGACACGCTCAACGTCTTTGCCGGGCTGTGCGCGGTGGACAACGCCGAACATGTGGAGATCATGCTGCGTGCCTTGCGCGACAACGGACAGGTCTGCACCCGCATGGGCGCCTACAAACCGCGCACCAGTCCTTATGCCTTCCAGGGACACGGCAAGAGTTGCCTGCCGTACGTGTTCGAGCTGGCCGGAAAATACGGCATCAAGGTGATCGCCATGGAGATTACGCACGAATCGCACCTGAACGAGATCGCCGAGACACTGCAACTGACCGGCAACCCGACCGGCGTGATGCTGCAGATCGGCACGCGCAACACGCAAAACTTCGAACTGCTCAAGATCGTCGGCCGCCAGCAGCAATTCCCCGTGCTGCTCAAGCGCGGCTTCGGCATCACCCTGGACGAGTCGCTGAACGCCGCCGAATACCTGGCCTCCGAAGGCAACCGCAACGTGGTGTTCGGCCTGCGCGGCATGAAAACCAACATGGGCGATCCGCACCGCAACCTGGTCGATTTCGCCCATGTGCCGGTGGTGAAACGCCTGACGCGCATGCCGGTGTGCGTCGACCCTTCGCATTCGGTCGGCACCCGTGCCGCCTCGCCCGACGGCATCCTCGACATCATGCACGCCACCGCGCAGGGCGTGCTGGCCGGGGCGAACATGGTGCTGGTGGATTTCCATCCCGCCCCGCCGCAAGCGCTGGTGGATGGCCCGCAGGCGCTGTTGCTGAAGGAGTTGCCGCATTTCCTGGAAGACGTGCAGATTGCGCGCGAGGCTTACCTGAAGCGGGTGGAGTTGGTGCGCAAGTATCGTGATGGTTGAGCTTGGTGCCGTATCGCCAGGCGCGGCATCTTCAAACCAATAGAGGTTCTCATGTTTAGCCAGAAAGTTGAATGGTTCCTGATTGTCCTCGTCATATTGAATGTGACCGCAATTACCCTGGGGACGGTAAAGACGATCTATTCCGATATCGGAGCCTGGCTGTATATATTCGAGGGTTTTTGTGTGACCGTATTTGTTGTCGAGTACGCGATGCGCTTGTACAAAGCCCCCACACTGGAACAATATTCCGGCAAGAACGGGCGAATCCGCTACCTGTTCACCGGGTTTGCCCTGATTGATTTCTTTGCCATTGCCCCTTACTTCCTGGCATTCCTTATCGGAACAGACAGCAATGCGTCGTTGCTGAGAATCATGCGGGTTCTGACCCTGTTCAGACTGGCCAAACTGCTGCGCTATCAGAAAGCCTTCCGACTGATCGGCGGGGTGTTGAAATCGAAGGGTCCGGAACTCTCGGTATGCGGGTTGCTGATTTGCTTGTACATATTCATTTCTGCAGTGATTCTGTACGTGATCGAAAATGAAGCTCAGCCGCAGGTGTTCAGCAGCATACCGGCTTCCTTGTGGTGGGCGGTCGTTAGCATCACCACCATCGGATACGGCGATATTGTTCCCGTAACCACGCTGGGCAAGGTGGTAAGCGGTTTGCTGGTTTTCGTCGGTGTCGCCCTGATTGCGATTCCAACCAGCATCATTGCCGGTGGTTTCATTGAGGCAACAACGCGGGAAAAAGCAGAAGAAATCCGGCGGGAAGGGGCAGAGTGAGTGCAGTCTGTCCATGCTTGGGGGTATCGATACCCGGCAACGGTTGCGCCCCCAAATAAAAGCCGCTATATTCCTGCCCATGCACTTCTCTAGACACATCTCGCAACTGCACTCCACCTTCAGTCTGCTGGCGGCGCTGAAGCTGCGCTCGCGCGCAAACTAAACCCACCCCACAAGTATCAAAGCAGGCGGCTCGGTTGGTGCGAGCCGTGGATGTACAATTGCATTTGGAGAAATAAATGACCGACAAATTAATCATATTCGACACGACCTTGCGCGACGGCGAGCAAAGCCCCGGCGCGTCCATGACCAAAGACGAGAAATTGCGCATTGCGCGCCAACTGGAAAAACTGGGCGTGGATGTGATCGAGGCGGGCTTCGCCGCCGCCAGCCCCGGCGATGCCGACGCGATCCACAGCATCGCCAAGGTGATCGAGCGTTCTACAGTGTGCTCGCTGGCACGCGCCGGCGAAAAGGATGTGCGCGCGGCGGGCGAAGCGATCAAACCGGCCAAGCACGGGCGTATCCATACTTTCATCGCCACTTCACCCATCCACATGCAGCACAAGTTGCGCATGACCGAGGATCAGGTGGTGGAGCGCGCGGTGCAGGCGGTGAAATGGGCGCGCGAATACACCGACGATGTGGAATTTTCCGCCGAAGATGCGGTGCGCTCGGATATGGATTTTCTGGTGCGCATCTTCGATGCGGTCATCAAGGCGGGGGCGACAACCCTGAACGTGCCGGATACCGTGGGCTACAGCATCCCGGTGTTGTGGGGCGAGCGCTTCAAGCAGTTGATCGCGCGCGTGCCGGACAGCGACAAGGTGATCTGGTCCACGCATTGCCACAACGACTTGGGCATGGCTTCGGCCAACTCGCTGGCGGCGGTGATGAACGGCGCGCGTCAGGTGGAATGCACCATCAACGGCTTGGGCGAGCGGGCGGGCAATGCGGCGCTGGAAGAAGTGGTGATGTCGATCAAGACGCGCCGCGACATCTTCACCTGCGACACGAACATCGACACGACGCAGATCGTGCCGACTTCCAAGCTGGTTTCCAGCATCACCGGCTATCCGGTGCAACCGAACAAGTCCATCGTCGGCGCCAACGCGTTCGCGCACGAGTCCGGCATCCACCAGGACGGCGTGCTCAAACACCGCGAGACTTACGAGATCATGCGCGCCGAGGATGTGGGCTGGGGGGCGAACAAGTTGTCTCTGGGCAAGCTTTCCGGGCGCAACGCTTTCCGCACGCGGTTGCAGGAGTTGGGCATCGTGGTGGAGAGCGAAGATGTGTTGAACGCCGCGTTCGCGCGCTTCAAGGATCTGGCCGACCGCAAGAGCGAGATATTCGACGAGGATATCCAGGCGCTGATGAGCGATGAGGGCGTCACCCATGTGAGCGAACACTTCCGGCTGGTTTCCATGCGCGCCCATTCCGAGACGGGCACCTTGCCCACGGCGCAGGTTACGCTGAGTGTCGGCGGCAAGGAACAGCAGGCCGAAGCGCAGCGCGGCGGGCCGGTGGATGCGACGTTCCAGGCTATCGAGCAGATCGTGCACAGCGGCACCGAGTTGTTGCTGTATTCGGTGAACAACATTACCAGCGGTACCGATGCGCAGGGCGAAGTGACGGTACGTCTGGCCAAAGGCGGCAGGGTGGTCAACGGGCTGGGCGCGGATACCGATATCGTGGTGGCTTCGGCCAAAGCTTACCTGAACGCCTTGAACAAGCTGGACACCGGGGCAAACCGGGCGCATCCCCAACTGTGAAGGTCTTGGTTGAAAAGGGCTTAAGATGAAACTTGCAGCGGGGGTAATGCTATTGGGTGCCATGCTGGCAGGCAGCGCACAGGCGGCTGCGACGGGTGCGCCTGCCGCACCCTCGCTGAGCGAGGATTCAACCGTCCAGGCGGCGCCCCCGACAGCCAGGCGCAACAAAGCTGTGCGGAACAAAAAGGCGAATCCCGCAGACAAGAAGGTGGGGGCCGAACTGACTGATCAGAATGCAAAGAGCAAGCGGGAAACCCTGACGGAAACGCCGCCCGCAGCGGCGGAAGAGTCCGTGCGGGTGAGGGGGGTGCGCGGGTAGTTTCCGGCGTGCCGATGATCCTGTGCAGGGCATCCTTCGCGATGCCCTTTTTATCGAACTATTTTTGCAGCAAGGCCAGCGCCTGGGCGCCATCGGTTGCTATGCGGGGGAAGTCGCGGCGCACGGTGCGCTCGTTCAGGTGCAAGTCGTAGCCGTCGCAGTCTATGCCGATCACCAGGCCTTGTTCGGCGGAGCGGGTGGCATTGATTTTGGCAAGCAAGCTGTCCTCGTCTGCGGCGAGCGAATTGGGCGGAACCCGGTATCTTTCAGCCTTCACCCAATGGATGTCGCCGAAGCCGCCGATGTAGCGCAGCGCCTGCGGCACGATGCGGTAGAACTGGAAATCCGGCATGTCATAGTAGGTCTGAGCCTCAGGGAAATAGCGCAGGTAGCGCTTGCCGGCCTGTTCGCGTTCTGTCTCCAGCGACGCGGTGCCGACCACGGTGAGACGGCCCTGCGTCTGGATGTGCGGGTCGTCCTGATTGTGCGTAATCAGGCTGACACGCGGATCGTGCATGATGTTCTTGGTGTGTTCCGCCAACGCGCTGATGAGGATGAGCAGGCTGCCGTCGTGATCCACCAGATACGGCGTAATGGAGCCGAACGGGTGGCCGTCGAATTTTTTCGACAGGGTGCACAGCGCGCCGTAGCGGTGCGCGCGCAGCAACTGGCGGGCGGCGACGGCGGTGTCTTGTGCTGTTGTTTTGTCGGGTATCATGTGGGCATTGTATTCAGTTATCGGGGTATATGAAACTTTCAGAGTTGAAATTCTCGAATTTGAAGCGTCCGAATTTCGGCATCGTCGATTCTTTCCGTTTCCTGCGCTACGTCGCGGTTCGGCTGAAGGAAGACCGCTGCACGCAAATGGCGGCGAGCCTGACCTTTACCACGTTGTTGTCGGTCGTGCCGCTGATCACCATCGCGCTGACCCTGTTCTCTGCCTTCCCGGTGTTCAGCGAGTACTCCACGCCGATCAAGGAATTCATCCTGATGAACATGGTGCCGGAGACCGGCGGCAGGATCATTACGGGCTATATGGAGCAATTCACCGAAAACGCATCTCGTCTGACGGCAATCGGCCTGGTGTTTCTGGCGGTCACTTCGATGCTGCTGATGCTTACCATCGACAACGCCTTCAACATGATCTGGCGCGTGTCGCGTCCGCGCAGTTTGTTGCAGCGCGTGCTGGTGTACTGGGCGGTGATCACGCTGGCGCCGCTGCTGGTCGGCGGCAGCCTGTCGCTTACCTCCTGGCTGGTCGGATTCTCGGCGGAATACGGGAGGCGGATTCCTTCGGTCAGCATGGACGTGCTGAAGCTCATGCCGGTTTTGATGACGACCACCGCGTTTACCCTGCTGTTCCGCGTCGTGCCCAATCGCTTTGTGCCGATGCGGCACGCCATCCTCGGCGGCTTGATTGCGGCGGTAGCGTTCGAGTCGATGAACCGGGCCTTCGCGTTCTACATTTCGCACTTCCCCACCTATAAATTGGTATACGGCGCGTTTGCCAGCTTCCCGATCTTCCTGATGTGGGTCTATTTTTCCTGGCTCACGGTGTTGTTCGGCGCGATCATCACCGCCTCGCTCTCGCACTGGCGCAGCACGCATTCGCTGCGGCTGGATCAGGCGGCCAAGCTGTATTACGCGGTGAGCATCCTCAAACTCATGCATAAGGGCCTGGGCAAGGGCGAGGTGCAGACCCTGCAGGGATTGTCGCGCCAACTGCACATCGGCTACGACGATGTCGAGCGCCTGCTGGACAAGCTGACCGCAGCCAAAATCGTGGGCAAATTGTCGGGGGTGGGCTGGAGCATGGTGCGCGCGCCGGAAGCGGTGCAACTGAGCGACCTGCTGAAATTGTTCATGCTGGACACCGCGACCCTGCCGAAACGCAGCGGCGACACCGACATCAGGGCGTGGTTCGCCGCGCTGGAGAACCGCATGAACGAACCGCGCGGGACAACCCTGTACGACCTGTGGAATAAGACCGCATGAAGTATTGCCGCCCATGCGCTTTTACGTTCTAATGCGCGCCTTTCGCGTTGCTTGATTTGGAGGAAAAATGATCAAATTCTTTGAAGGACTGTTCGAAGGCGCGCTGTGGAACAGCCGCTTCGTCATCCTGACGGCCGTGGTGGGCAGCCTGCTTGCGGGTTTCGCCATCTTTTACATTGCAACGGTGGATGTGATCTACCTGTTCCAGCATGCGCTGCACTATGCCGATTCGAGCTTGACCGATGAGGCGCGCAAGGTACTGCATGACTCCACGGTATCGCATATCGTCGAAGTGGTGGACGGCTACCTGCTCGCAACCGTGATGCTGATCTTCTCGCTGGGCCTGTATGAGTTGTTCATTAGCGACATCGATCAGGCGCACGGCAGCAAGGCCTCCAGCAAGATCCTGGTGATCAGCGACCTGGATGACCTGAAGTCGCGCCTGGCCAAGGTGATCCTGATGATCATGATCGTGACCCTGTTTGAGGAGGCGCTGAATATGCACATTACCGCGCCGATCGACCTGGTGTATTTCGGTGCGGCCATCGCTCTGATCGCGCTGGCGCTGTACTGGACGCATGCCGCCGACGGCTCCGGCCATGGTGGCAAGGAAACATCCGACGAGCCGGAAGGAAAGCACTGATGAAGCTGCGGCGCCTGGTGCTGGCTGCTGCGGTTCTGTTGCTGGCGACAGGTGGTGCGGCAGCGCAGGGTTTTGTCTTCAAAGACTTGCAGGGACAGACGCAACGTCTGTCCGATTACCGCGGCAAGTGGGTGCTGGTCAATTTCTGGGCGACCTGGTGTCCGCCCTGCCTGGAAGAAATTCCGGATTTGATGGAATTGCACGAGGCGCACAAGAAATCGGATCTGGTGGTGATCGGCGTCGCGCTGGATTCCACCAGGGAGTCAGTCGACGAGTTTGTGGCAAAGAAGAAAGTCGGCTACCCCATCGTGTTCGGCAATTACGAAATGGCAGGGCAAGTGGGCGAAGTGGAAGCGCTGCCGACTTCCTACCTGTACGATCCGACCGGCAAACTGGTGAGCTATCAGCAAGGGATGGTGACGCGGGCCAGCGTCGAGTCCTACATCAAGAGCAAGGGCGGGAAATAGAAGCGGTCAACTGGTGCGGCGCTCGGTGTCGCGCTGCGGTTTGGTCCAGTGCTTGTGCCAGGCCGCCTTGACCATGTTGGGATATTCCGGCTTGCCCAGGCTGCCGTTATAGCGCCCCAGTGCGCGGTACAGATCGCCTTTTTCCTGGCCCAGGTAGTGGCGCAATATGGTGCAGCCGTAACGCAGGTTGGTGCGCAGGTGGAACAGGTTCTGATCCTTGGCGCCGATAGCCTTGGTCCAGAACGGCATCACCTGCATAAAGCCGCGCGCTCCGGATTTCGAGATCGCATATTTCCTGAAACCGCTTTCCACCTCGATCAACCCCAGCACCAGATGGGGGTCGAGCCCGGCGCGGGTCGCTTCGTAATGCACGGTGCTCAGGAAATCGAAGCGGTAATTCGCGTCCGGCATGCGTTTGGCCAATCGTTGCGACATCTCGTCCAGCCACAACTGCGCTTCCTGCTGCGAGGAAAACGCCAGCTTGGGTGCCGCCTGATCCGATACCGCGCGCTGCATCATGCTGCGCACGCTGGCGGAAAGCTTCTCCTCTTTTTGGGTGCCGGCCTGCGCGCTGAAGGCGACGCATAAACCGGCCACTGCCAGCGAGATCACGGATTTGTGAAGTGTTTTCAGTCTCATAGCTTGGATTGTACGAGCTTTTTCACATCTTGCAATGGGACAACTTGGGCGGCATCGTCCTTGCGTCCCTGATATTCCACATTGCTGTCCTTTAGCCCGCGATCGCCGATCACGATGCGGTGCGGGATGCCGATCAGTTCCAGGTCGGCGAACATCACGCCGGGACGTTCGTCGCGGTCGTCCAGCAACACCTCGATGCCTGCCGCTGCAAGGTCGGCATACAGCTTGTCTGCGGCGGTGCGCACGGCTTCGCTCTTCTTGTAACCGATGGGCGCGATGGCAACCAGGAACGGTGCCATGCCGGCGGGCAGTGCGATGCCGCGTTCGTCGAAGTTCTGCTCGATGGCGGCCGCCACGATGCGCGACACGCCGATGCCGTAGCAACCCATCTCCATGATCTGCGCCTTGCCGTTCTCGTCCAGGTAGGTGGCTTGCAGCGCCTCGGAGTACTTGGTGCGCAACTGGAAGATGTGTCCCACCTCGATGCCGCGGCAGAGTTCCAGCGCGCCTTTGCCGTCGGGCGAGGGATCGCCGGTCACGACGTTGCGGATGTCGGCGACCAGGTCGGGTTCCGGCAGGTCGCGCCCCCAGTTGATCCCGGCGGTGTGGAACTTGGGCTTGTTGCTGCCCGCCACGAAGTCGCTCATCGCGGCGACCGTTCGGTCGGCGATCACGCGCGTCTTGCTGCGGTCCAGTCCGACCGGGCCGAGGAAGCCGGGCGGGCAGTTGAAGAAGGCGCGTATCTCGTCTTCGCGTGCGAAACGGAAATCGGTGAGTCCGGCCAGCTTGCCGACTTTCACTTCGTTCAGGTTGTGATCGCCGCGCAGCAGCAGGATGACGAGTTTTTCGTCGGCGATGACGGCCAGCAGTTTGACCGTGCGATTCAGCGGAATGCCTAGCAAATCGGCGACTTCCTCGCAAGTGGTCTGGCTGGGGGTGGAGACATCGCGTATGGTCTCGGCGGCGGCGGCGCGAGCCGTGGTCGGCGCGACGGCTTCGGCCAGCTCCACGTTGGCGGCGTAATCCGAGTTGGGGCAGAACGCCAAGCCGTCTTCGCCGGAATCGGCCAGCACATGGAACTCGTGCGAACCGGAACCGCCGATGGCGCCGGTGTCCGCCGCGACGGCGCGGAACTGCAAGCCCAAACGGGTGAAGATGCGCGAGTAGGTCTCGTACATCACGCGGTAGGTCTGTTCCAGACTGTCAAAGCTGCTGTGGAAGGAATAGGCGTCCTTCATCACGAACTCGCGCGCGCGCATCACGCCGAAACGGGGACGCACCTCGTCGCGGAACTTGGTCTGGATCTGGTAGAAGTTCAGCGGCAACTGCCTGTAGCTCTTCACCTCGCGCCGTGCGATGTCGGTGATGACCTCTTCGTGCGTGGGGCCGAAGCAGAACTGGTTGTTGTGCCGGTCCTTGATCTTGAGCATCTGCGGGCCGAACACTTCCCAGCGTCCGGTTTCCTGCCACAGCTCGGCAGGCTGCACGGCCGGCATCAGCAGTTCGATGCCGCCGCTCCTGTCCATCTCCTCGCGCACCACGTTCTCGACCTTGCGCAACACGCGCAGCCCCAAGGGCATCCAGGTATAGAGCCCGCTGGCGAGTTTGCGGATGTAGCCCGCGCGCAGCATCAGGCGGTGACTGGGCAATTCGGCTTCGGACGGGGCTTCTTTCAGGGTGGAGATGAAGAATTTTGAAACGCGCATGATGCTTCCTTGTTTGATGAGGCGCGGATTTTACAGCGAAATAACCCCGTCTGGCGCGGCGCTTCCGCCTTTGTTCTTTTCAGGGGTGCGGAAATGTGGAACAATCGGGTCATCGAAAAACAGTATGGGGCGAATCATGATAGACCGAGAAGGTTATCGCCCGAACGTCGGCATTATTCTGACTAACGCAAAGAATCAGGTGTTTTGGGGGAAACGCATCAGGCAGGATGCATGGCAATTTCCGCAAGGCGGCATCCAGCACGGCGAGACGCCGGAACAGGCGATGTACCGCGAGTTGCAGGAAGAAGTCGGACTGCAATCCTGTCACGTCCAGATTTTGGGACGTACCCGCGATTGGATGCGTTATGAGGTGCCGCATAGTTGGGTCAAGCGCGAATCGCGCAGCAACTACAAAGGACAGAAGCAGATATGGTTCCTGTTGCGACTGGTCGGGCGCGATTGCGATGTTTCGCTGCGCGCTTCCGGGCATCCCGAGTTCGACGCCTGGCGCTGGACCGAATATTGGGTTGAACTGGAAAGCGTAATCGAGTTCAAGCGTGACGTGTACCGTATGGCACTGAACGAGTTGTCGCGTTTTCTGCCAACCAAGACCGGCGCGCGCAGGGGAATGCCGAAAGAGAACAGCGGTAACCACGCCGAATAAACGAAGCAGTTAACTCAGGGAGGGTAGTTATGAACAAGAGCTATGCAGCGTTGACCAGTCACCCGTTCAAGGCCGGTGCGGGTTTTGCCAAACCGACCCAGGCGTTGCCGCAGAATGTCAAACTGGACGATCCGGCGACCAGCGTGATGACCGACTTGCGCAATGTCTCGGTCGTCAATGTGCGCGCCATGACAACCATGGATAAGGCGAATGCCAAGATGATACGCAACGGCGTCCGCACGCTGCTGGTGCTGGACGATACCGACAAGGTTGTCGGACTGCTGACGGCGACCGACGTGCTGGGCGAAAAGCCGGTGCGCTTCCTGCAACAGATGGGCGGAACGCATGCCGATATTCTGGTGCGGGACGTGATGACAATGCAGCGCGACCTTGAAGTGTTGATGCTGCAGGATGTGGCCAAAGCCAGGGTGGGCGACATCCTCGCCACCTTGAAGGCGCACAAGCGGCAGCATGCCACGGTAGTCGAAGAAAATGCGGACGGCAGCCAGACTGTGCGCGGCATGTTCTCCACGACGCAAATTGCGCGGCAGTTGGGCTTGCAGGTCAACACGGCTGAAGCCGCCAAAGTGTTCGCCGAGATCGAGGCTTTGGCGGGTGCGCAATAGGCGTTCGGTAGATACACTTCAACAATGGATTGGATTCCAATGAGACGTTCGCTTTATTGCATTCTCTCCGGATTGCTGATGTTCGGCACGGTTGCCTGTTCCAGCCTGATGGACGGCAGCAACGAGATCAGCGTGCGCGAAAGCCGGAACCCCGGCCCCGATGCAGGAAAATCGAAATACGCGGCTTCGATCCGCATTGCGGGCTATGCCGACGAACGCAAGGCCGGCGATGCGCGCAAGATCGGGGTTGCGAAGGTTCGGGTGATGGGCTTGAGCGGCTCCGAAATCCGGCTGGATCGCGATGCTTCCGCAGTCGTTGCGGATTCGATCCGCAAACAACTGGATGATGCAGGCTTCCCGATGCTGGGGCGCGAGGACCAAAGCGCCATGTTCGAGTTGAGCGGAGCGATCAAGGAGTTGAGTTACGACGTCAAGGAGCGCGACTTTGTGTCGATCTCGGTGGATTCGACGTTGAAGGAGATCGCCACCGGCAAGGTGGTCTGGTCGGGCGAAGTGGTGCAGAAGAGCGACCGCTTTGCGGGGGTTTCGGGAAACAACAAGGAAGACATCGCGAATTACCTGCACAAGGAACTCGGCGTGGTTGCAGGAAAGACCGCCGAGGCGGTCAGCTCCGTTCTGATGGCGACGCGGCCCGACTTGTTCAATCTGACGCCGGGAACCAAGGCGATTCCGGGGGTGGAGGTCTTTGTTGCGCCGAACGGACAAGGGTCAGCAGCCCCGGATACCGCCATGCTCAACCCTATGCACGAAGCGCCGGGCACTTTGGTGGTGAGGACGGAGCCAGCGCGCGCCAAAGTCTATCTGGATGGGGTGTATTTTGGATTGTCACCCTTGAACATTGAGTCCGCGGCTGGCATCCGCGTGGTGGAGGTCAAGCTGAAAGGGTACAAGCGCGCCTCCGAAAAAGTTGCTGTTCGCACCGGGGCTCTCACGGAACTGGAATTCCAACTGGAGAAATAAGGCTCAACATGATCAACAAAAAAGCCCGCGATTGCGGGCTTTTTTTCTTATTGGAAGGATTGCTAATGCTTGCCGGTGCTGCCGAAACCGTTGGCTCCGCGCTGGCTCATCGGGAACTCTTCCACGATATTGAACTGCACTTGGGCCACCGGCACGATGATCAACTGTGCGATGCGTTCCATCGGCATCAGCGCAAACGGATGATGGCCGCGGTTCCAGATCGAGATGAAAATCTGTCCCTGGTAATCCGAATCGATCAGCCCGACCAGATTGCCGAGCACGATGCCGTGCTTGTGACCCAGGCCCGAGCGCGGCAGGATCATCGCCGCATAATGCGGGTCGTTCAGGTGCAGCGCGATGCCGCTGGGGATGAGTTCGCACTGGCCCGGCTGGATGGTCATGCTGGTGTCGATGCAGGCGCGCAGGTCGATGCCGGCCGATCCGGGCGTGGCATAAGCGGGCGGGTGTTCATGCAAGCGGGGGTCCAGCACCTTCACATCCACTTTTTTCATTACTTGCTTCCTTTCTTGTAAAGAACCGCGGCGTGACGCAACAGCGCCCGAGCCAAAACGAGTTTATCGGCGCGCGGCAACACATGCTCGCCCGCAGCGTCGAACAATACCAGTTCATTGTCGTCGCTGCCGATGGCGTTCTGCGCCAGATTGGCGGCAAGCAGCGGAATGTTCTTTTTCTTGCGTTTGGCTGCAGCGTGTTCGCGCAGCTTCTCGCTCTCTGCCGCGAAGCCTACGCAGAAAGGGGGCCTGGGCAGGCTGGCAACGTAGGCCAGTATGTCCGGGTTGGGAATGAGCTCTAGCGTCAGCGCGGCATCGCTCTTCTTGATCTTCTGTTCGCTCGGCTGCGCAACGCGGTAATCTGCCACCGCGGCGACACCGATAAATATATCCGCATTCGCCACCTGTTGTTTTACCGCCTCAAACATCTCGGCGGCACTGGTGACGTTCACGACCTGCACACCTAGCGGCTTGGTCAGCGACGTCGGCCCAGACACCAGCAACACCTCGGCGCCCATCTCCACCGCCGCCTGCGCAATGGCATAACCCATCTTGCCGCTACTACGGTTGGTAATGCCGCGCACCGCGTCAATGGCTTCATAAGTCGGTCCTGCAGTAATGAGTACCCTCACCCCGCTTAACTCCCTCTCCCGCGGGCGGGAGAGGGTAGGGGAGAGGGCCGGATTTCGCAGCGCCGCAACAATATCCCGCGCCAACTCCTCCGCCTCCACCATCCGCCCCATACCTTCCTCGCCGCAAGCCTGCGCTCCGCTGGCCGGCCCCAACAGCATCACGCCGTCATCAGCAAGCTGCTGCACATTCCGCTGCGTCGCCGCATTCGCCCACATCTGCCTGTTCATCGCAGGCGCCACCAGCAAGGGACAATCGCGCGCTAGGCACAGGGAGGAGAGCAAATCGTTGGCCAGCCCGTTTGCCAGCTTGGCGATAAAGTCCGCCGTGGCGGGCGCGATCACGATGGCATCGGCGACGCGGCTGGTCTGGATATGCGCCATGCCCTTGTCGTCCTGCCACTGGTTGACCAGCACCGGGTTGCCGGTCAGCGCCTGCATGGTGGCGGGTGTGATGAAGTGCGTCGCCGCCTCCGTCATCGCCACCTGTACCTCAATGTTTTGCTTCACCAGCAAACGTGCCAGTTCCGCCGCCTTGTAGGCCGCGATGCCGCCGGTAATGCCGAGTACGATGCGTTTTGTCTGGGCTTGCTCCATAGTGCCGCGCATCTTAGCAAGAAAGCGTGCGCGATGGCATGGCATGCAGGAAAAGCGTGTGGACAGAGGTGTATCTAGGCCGTTTGGCATATTGACCCTGCATCAAGGGCGGGTTAGCGTGCGTGCATGAGCCACTCCGCCTTATGGCACGGTCAATGAAAATGGTGGCACTCCCTCTGCATTGAATAAGGAAAGCGAGGTGAAGCATGAGCATCACTGACTGGCCCGCCGACGAGCGTCCGCGCGAGAAATTGTTACAGCGTGGCGCGCCGGCTTTGTCCGATGCCGAGTTGCTGGCAATCTTCCTGCGCACCGGCGTGACGGGCAAGAGCGCAGTGGATCTGGCGCGGGACCTGGTCGAGCGCTTCGGCAGCCTGACCGGTTTGTTTGCAGCAGGGGAAAAGGAATTCTGCGATATCCACGGCATGGGGCAGGCGAAATTCGTGCAGTTGCAGGCGGTGCTGGAGATGTCGCGGCGGGCCTTGCAGGAAGAGATGCAGTCGGGCGATGCGCTGAATTCGCCGCGCGCGGTGCGCGACTATCTGCAGTTGCTGTTGCGCTCGCGGCGGCAGGAGGTGTTTGTGGCGATCTTCCTGGATGCCCAGCATCGGGTCGTTGCCGCGGAGGAATTGTTCCAGGGTACCTTGACGCAGACCAGTGTGTATCCGCGCGAAGTGGTGAAGCGGGCGCTGCATCACAATGCAGCGGCGCTGATCTTTGCGCACAACCATCCCTCCGGCGTAGCGGAACCGAGCGATTCGGATCGTTTGCTGACGCATGAGTTAAAGAAATCGTTACAATTAGTCGATGTAAGGGTATTGGATCATTTCATCGTGGCGGGCGCCGGCTGCCTGTCGTTTGCGGAAAAGGGCATGCTTTGAAGGACGCAAAGTCATCTGTGCAGGGTATCTCGGCCGAATTGAAAAGAAACGGCCCGATCGAGGCGACGGTGGTGAGCGTCATCATCCGCGACTTTATCCACCTGACCGAGCGCCTTTCCGCGATCAGCCTGACCGACCTGATGGGCGATTACTACGAAAAGGTGTGCATCCAGGTTGAGCAGCAGGATGGCGTGCTCACCTCGATCAGCAATCACAGCATGGTGGTGACTTTTGCCGGGGTGGAGGGCGAGGACGCGCATGCGCGCCGGGCTTTGCGCTGTGCGCTGGCCATCGCGATGATCGCCTACCAGACGCGCTTCTGGATACGGCAGGCCTTTCCGGAACAGGGGCTGGACAAGTTCGGCGTCGGCATCGGCATACATAGCGGCGAGTTGATACTGGCCGAATTCGGCCTGGCGCCCCAGATACAACAGGTGGCGAACGGGCATGCGGTGTCCGTGGCCTCCCTGCTTGCGGTCAAGTCCAAGGAGCTGGATTGGAATGTGGTGTGCAGCGAGCAATCGCTGGCCGCCGCCGGCCAGGGGGTGCAGATACGGCGGCGGGCCCTGATCGGGGCGGAGTGGCTGAAATCTCCGGTGAGCGTGGCGGAAGTGGTGGTGGTTCGCGATGGGGAGACGGCGGAGGAGGTCAACGAGGCCGCGCCGGGCAGGATACTGGATACCACGCTGGATATGGATCGCGGCACGCGTTCCGGGCGTTTTCCGGTGTTCGATCCGGCGCGGTATGCAGCCGGGGAGAGTGCGGACGCGGCGGACTTTCCGGCCATACCCGGCTACCGCTGCCTGCGTCCCATCGGTCAGGGCGGCATGTCGCGCGTGTTTCTGGTGGAACGCTTGCGCGATGGCGCGCATCTGGCCTTGAAATTCGCCGATGGCAGCGTGTCGGAGGACAGCGATGTGTTGTATCGCTTTGTCGAGGAATACGGCTTGCTGGAGCAGGTGCATCATCCCAATGTGCTGCAGATTTTCGACCAGGGCGTGACCGACGATGTGCTGTTCATCGTGATGGAACACTTGCCCGGCGGTACGCTCAAGCAACATATCGGCGGCAAGGGGATGGAGCCGGAGCGGGCGTGGACTGTACTGCGCGAGATGGTGCAGGCGCTGGTGGAGATCCACCGCATGGGCATCATCCATCGCGACATCAAGCCGGAGAACATCATGCTGCGCAAGGACGGCACCGCAGTTCTGGGGGACTTTGGCGTGGCGCGGCGTATCTATAAGGTGCGCCATTACGACCAACTGGAATACATCGTCGGAACGCCTTATTTCATGAGCCCGGAGCAGGCACTGGGCGAAGACGAGGATGAGCGCACCGATGTATATAGTATGGGGGCCGTATTTTTCAACATGCTCACCGGCGAAAAACCCTTTCGGGGCGATACGCTGGAAGAAATTGTGCAGCAGCATCTGCATGCGCCCGTGCCCAAGCTGCCGTTGCGCTACCGCCACCTGCAATTTTTCCTGGACCGGATGATGTCCAAGGACCGGGAGCAGCGTTATTCGGCCTCGGAACTGCTGAATCTGCTGGACGAATTGCACGTGCTGTCCTGAACTTCCGGCGCCGATCCGGTGCGATTGCTTTGGATTGGCCTGGTTCTTGCTGAAAATCTCTAGATTCCCTTTGACAAGGCAGGCGGTTATCTGGATAATCGCGCGCTCTTTAATGGAGGGGTGGCCGAGTGGTTAAAGGCAGCAGACTGTAAATCTGCCCTCTCAGAGTACGAAGGTTCGAATCCTTCCCCCTCCACCAGATGTTTGCAGTTTGCTGTTTATTAATTAGTGGGCTGGTGTTGGGTTTTGCGGGTGTAGCTCAATGGTAGAGCAGAAGCCTTCCAAGCTTATGACGAGGGTTCGATTCCCTTCACCCGCTCCAAAGTGTATGCCCATGTGGCTCAGTGGTAGAGCACTCCCTTGGTAAGGGAGAGGTCGTGAGTCCGATTCTCACCATGGGCACCAAAGTTTTTTATTGTTAATTCTTTATCGTTAATTCGGGTTGATGGGGGAATATCATGGCAAAGAGCAAATTTGAACGTACCAAGCCGCACGTAAACGTAGGCACGATCGGACACGTTGACCACGGCAAGACCACCTTGACCGCGGCGATCACCATGGTCCTGTCGAAGAAATTTGGCGGCGAAGCCAAAGCTTACGACCAGATCGACGCAGCGCCGGAAGAAAAGGCGCGCGGCATCACCATTAATACCGCCCACGTCGAATACGAGACCGCCAACCGCCACTACGCGCACGTTGACTGCCCCGGACACGCCGACTACGTCAAGAACATGATCACCGGTGCCGCCCAGATGGACGGCGCCATCCTGGTCGTCTCCGCCGCCGACGGCCCCATGCCCCAGACCCGCGAGCACATCCTGCTGGCGCGTCAGGTCGGCGTGCCGTACATCATCGTGTTCATGAACAAATGCGACATGGTCGACGACGCCGAACTGCTGGAACTGGTCGAAATGGAAATCCGCGAATTGCTCAGCAAGTACGAATTCCCCGGCGACGACACCCCCATCATCCACGGCAGCGCCAAGCTGGCGGTGGAAGGCGACCAAGGCGAACTGGGCGAACCCGCCATCTTCCGTCTGGCCGAAGCCCTCGACAGCTACATCCCGACCCCGGTACGCGCCATCGACGGCGCCTTCATCATGCCGGTGGAAGACGTGTTCTCCATCTCCGGCCGCGGCACCGTCGTAACCGGCCGTATCGAACGCGGCATCGTCAAGGTTGGCGACGAACTCGAAATCGTCGGCATCAAGCCCACCCTCAAGACCACCTGCACCGGCGTGGAAATGTTCCGCAAGCTGCTGGACCAGGGCCAGGCAGGCGACAACGTCGGCGTACTGCTGCGCGGCACCAAGCGTGAAGAAGTCGAGCGCGGCCAGGTGCTGGCCAAACCCGGCTCGATCACCCCGCACACCAAGTTCACCGCCGAGATCTACGTGCTGGGCAAGGACGAAGGCGGCCGTCATACCCCGTTCTTCCAGGGCTACCGTCCGCAGTTCTACTTCCGCACCACCGACGTGACCGGTGCGGTCGAACTGCCGGCCGGCACCGAAATGGTGATGCCTGGCGACAACGTGTCGATCACGGTGAACCTGATCAACCCGATCGCGATGGAAGAAGGCCTGCGCTTCGCGATTCGCGAAGGCGGTCGTACCGTCGGCGCCGGGGTGGTTGCCAAGATCATCGAGTAAGCATACAATGCGCGCCCTCGCGTGGCTGCGGCCACGCGTTTTCGTTCTTTAAACCAGCGGCAATGCCGCGTAGAAGCCAGAGAAGATTATGCAAAGTCAAAAAATTCGCATTCGCCTGAAGGCGTTCGACTATCGTTTGATCGACCAATCCGCGCTGCAAATCGTGGATACGGCCAAACGTACCGGCGCAGTGGTCAAGGGGCCGGTTCCGTTGCCGACCAAGATCGAACGTTTCGATGTGTTGCGTTCCCCGCACGTGAATAAGACTTCGCGCGATCAATTCGAAATTCGCACCCATCTGCGCCTGATGGACATCGTGGATCCGACGGACAAGACCGTGGATGCGCTGATGAAGCTGGATCTGCCGGCTGGCGTGGATGTGGAAATCAAGTTGCAATAGTTGTTTTTTGTAGTTTAAGCAGCACGGATCGGCTGACCAATTGAAGTCAGCCCCTTAATAAAAGGAAATAAAATGAGCTTAGGACTTGTCGGTCGCAAGATTGGCATGACCCGCATCTTTACCGACGACGGTACATCGTTGCCGGTGACAGTGCTGGACGTGTCCAACAATCGTGTCACCCAGATCAAAACCGCTCCCACGGATGGTTACAGTGCAGTGCAGGTCGCGTACGGTACGCGCCGCGCCAGCCGTGTGACCAAAGCCGCGGCGGGGCATTTCGCCAAAGCCGGCGTCGAAGCCGGCAGCGTGCTGAAAGAATTCACCGCCACGCCAGAACAGCTTGCCAGCCTCGCGGTCGGCGGCCAAGTCGGCGTGGACCTGTTCCAGGTCGGCCAAAAAGTCGACGTGACAGGCGTCACCATCGGTAAGGGTTACGCCGGTACCATCAAGCGTCACCACTTCAAATCCGGCCGCGCCAGCCACGGTAACTCAAAGTCGCACAACGTTCCGGGTTCCATCGGTATGGCGCAGGATCCGGGTCGCGTGTTCCCCGGCAAGCGCATGACCGGCCACCTCGGTGACGTGCAGCGCACCGTGCAGAATCTCAAAATCGTTCGTATCGATGCTGATCGTCAGTTGTTGCTGGTGATGGGCGCTGTTCCGGGCGCTCCCGGCGGCGACGTGATCGTGCGTCCGGCAGTGAAAGCGGGGGCATAATGGAACTGAAAGTCATCAACGAAAACGGCAAGGCGGGCAAGAGCATCAACGCCTCCGACGACCTGTTCGGTCGCGAGTACAACGAGACGCTGGTGCATCAACTGGTGACGGCTTATCAGGCCAACGCCCGCTCTGCCAACAGCAAGCAAAAAGGCCGCAGCGAGATCGCCAAGTCCACACGCAAGCCGTTCGCCCAGAAGGGTACCGGCCGCGCGCGTGCTGGTATGGCATCCAGCCCATTGTGGCGCGGCGGCGGCAAGATTTTCCCGAACTCGCCCGACCAGAACTACACCCAGAAGATCAACCGCAAGATGCATCGCGCAGGCATGGCTTCCATCTTCTCGCAACTGGTGCGAGATGGACGCCTGAGCGTGGTCGATGCACTGTCGGTTGATGCGCCCAAGACCAAATTGCTGGCGCAGAAGATCAAGGCCATGGGCCTGGATCGCGTACTGATCATCACCGACAGCATGGACGAGAACCTGTACCTGTCTTCGCGCAACCTGCCGAATGTGCTGGTGGTCGAGGCGCATCAGGCCGACCCGGTCAGCCTGGTGCGTTTCCCGCAAGTGCTGGTGACCCGCGGCGCGATCGCTAAAATCGAGGAGATGCTGGCATGAGCGCACAAAAAATCAATGAAGAACGTTTGCTGAACATTCTGCTGGCTCCGCAAATCTCCGAAAAGGCGACTTTTGTCGCGGAGAAGAACGAGCAGGTGATCTTCCGCGTGGCATCCGATGCCACCAAGCCCGAAGTCAAGGCGGCGGTCGAGAAGCTGTTCAACGTTACCGTGGACAGCGTGCAGATCAGCAACGTCAAAGGCAAACAAAAACGTTTCGGCCGCTACATGGGCAGCCGCAAGGACTGGAAGAAGGCTTATGTGTGCCTGGCTGCCGGTCAGGAAATCAACTTTGCTGCAAGCGAGCAGGGGTAAATCATGGCACTGATCAAACTGAAACCGACATCCCCGGGAACGCGCGCCGTTGTGCGTGTGGTCACTCCGGAGTTGCACAAGGGCAAGCCCGAGGCATCGTTGCTGGAGAAAAAGACCAGAACCGCCGGGCGTAACAATAACGGCCATATCACCACGCGGCACATGGGCGGCGGGCACAAGAAGCATTATCGTATCGTCGACTTCAAGCGCGACAAGGACGCCATTCCGGCAACAGTGGAGCGCCTGGAATACGACCCGAACCGCAGCGCCCATCTGGCATTGCTGGTATACGCGGACGGCGAGCGCCGCTACATCATCGCGCCGAAAGGAATATTCGCGGGTGCGCAATTGATCAGCGGGTCGGAAGCGCCGATCAAGGCGGGCAATGCCCTGCCGCTGCGCAACATTCCGGTGGGTTCCACCATTCACGCCATTGAAATGCTGCCCGGCAAGGGCGCGCAACTGGCGCGTTCGGCAGGTGCCTCGGTGCAATTGCTGGCGCGCGAAGGCAGCTATGCCCAATTGCGTCTGCGTTCCGGCGAAATCCGCAAGGTGCATATCGACTGCCGCGCGACCATCGGCGAAGTCGGCAACGGCGAACATTCACTGCGTTCCATCGGCAAGGCCGGTGCGAACCGTTGGCGCGGTATCCGCCCGACGGTGCGCGGCGTGGTAATGAACCCGGTTGACCACCCGCACGGCGGTGGCGAAGGAAAGACTGCGGCAGGCCGTCATCCGGTCAGCCCATGGGGTGTGCCGGCCAAGGGCTTCCGTACACGTCGCAACAAGCGGACTAGCGGCATGATCGTGCGCCGTCGCTTTCAGGTTTAAGGGGTAACAAGATATGGCACGTTCAATCAAAAAAGGCCCATTCGTCGACCTGCATCTGCTGAAAAAGGTAGAAGCGGTACGCGCAACCAACGACAAGCGTCCGGTGAAAACCTGGTCGCGTCGCTCTACCGTGCTGCCCGAGTTCGTCGGTCTGACGATCGCGGTGCATAACGGCAAGCAGCATGTCCCGGTATACGTTTCCGAGAACATGGTTGGACACAAGCTTGGCGAATTTTCCTTGACCCGCACCTTCAAAGGTCACGCTGCCGATAAAAAAGCAGTCGCCAAGAAATAAGGAGACATGATGAGTACAACAGCAGTCATCCGTGGTGTTCGCCTGTCGGCACAGAAAGCCCGTCTGGTCGCCGACCAGATTCGCGGCCTGCCTGTCGCGCAAGCGCTGAACATTCTCGCTTTCAGCCCGAAAAAAGGCGGTGGCATCATCAAGAAGGCGCTGGATTCCGCGATTGCCAACGCCGAGCATAACGACGGCGCCGACATCGACGAGTTGAAGGTCGCCACCATCTACGTGGACAAGGGTACTTCCCTGAAACGCATGATTCCTCGCGCCAAGGGTCGTGGTACGGGCATCGAGAAGCAAACCTGCCACATTACGATCACCGTCGGGAGCTAAAGCATGGGTCAGAAAATTCATCCAATTGGATTCCGCCTGAGCGTTCAGAAGAACTGGACATCGAAGTGGTATTCCAACAGCAAGCACTTCTCCGAGTTGCTGCTGAAAGACATCGAAGTGCGCGACTATCTGAAGAAGAAACTGGCGGGTGCCGGCGTTTCCAAGATCGTCATCGAGCGTCCCGCGAAGAACGCCAAAATCACCATTTACACGGCCCGTCCGGGCGTGGTGATCGGCAAGAAGGGCGAGGATATCGAGTCCCTGCGCAACGAACTGAAAAAACGCATGGGCTTGCCCGATGTGGGTCTGAACATCGAGGAAGTGCGCAAGCCGGAAGTGGACGCGCAACTGATCGCCGACTCCATCACCCAGCAGCTCGAAAAGCGCATCATGTTCCGCCGCGCCATGAAACGCGCCATGCAGAATGCAATGCGCCTGGGCGCGCAAGGCATCAAGATCATGAGTTCGGGTCGTTTGAACGGGATCGAGATCGCACGTACCGAGTGGTATCGCGAAGGCCGTGTGCCGTTGCATACCCTGCGCGCGGAAATCGATTACGGTACATCCGAAGCGCTGACCACCTATGGTCTGATCGGCGTCAAGGTTTGGGTTTATAAGGGCGATCATCAGGCAGGGCAGCAGGAAGTTGCTGCGCCAGCCGTTGCTGAGCCGGAAAAGAAAGTAAGAAAGTCGTCGGGAGCTAAGCATGCTACAGCCAGCTAGAAGAAAGTACCGCAAGGAGCAAAAGGGCCGTAATACCGGCGTTGCAACCCGCGGCAACAAGGTCAGTTTCGGCGAGTTCGGCCTCAAGGCCGTCGGTCGCGGTCGTCTGACTGCACGCCAGATCGAAGCGGCACGCCGCGCCATGACGCGTCACATCAAGCGCGGTGGACGTATCTGGATCCGTATTTTCCCGGACAAGCCGATCTCCAAGAAACCGGCCGAAGTCCGTATGGGTAACGGCAAGGGGAGTCCCGAGTACTACGTCGCCGAGATTCAACCGGGCAAGATGCTGTACGAAATGGACGGTGTGGATGAAGTGTTGGCACGTGAGGCATTCAAGCTGGCTTCTGCCAAATTGCCGATTGAAACAACATTCGTCGTAAGACAGGTAGGGGCATGACCATGAAGGCAAGCGAACTGAAAAACAAATCGGTGGCCGATCTGCAGCAAGAGCTGGTGTCCCTGAGCAAGGAACAATTCGGCCTGCGTATGCAAGTGGCGACCCAGCAATTGAGCAATACCAGCCAATTGACCAAGGTGCGCCGCAACATCGCGCGTGTGAAAACGGTATTGACCGAGAAGGGTGTGCAGCAATGAGTGCTACGAATCTGAAACGTGCGTTGAGCGGGACTGTCGTCAGCAACAAGATGGACAAGACGGTCACGGTACTGGTCGAGCGCAAGGTCAAGCACCCGGTGTTGGGCAAGGTGGTGCGTGTTTCCAAGAAATACCATGCGCATGATGAGAACAACGAGTTCAATCAGGGCGACGTGGTGACGATCGAGGAGACCCGTCCGCTGTCAAAGACCAAGACCTGGCGCGTAACCAAGTTGCTGGAAAAGGCTAACGAAGCCTGATTGTTAAATTAAAGCTTGTGCATTTGTGCAAGTTTGAATAGAATGCGCGGCTTCGTTTCACCGTCGCTTGCGACGGCCTAACCCGAACGGGTTCCAAAACTAGCCGCCGCAGGCGGAAAAAGTTGGAGATTGAAAAATGATACAAATGCAGTCTGTTTTGAATGTGGCCGACAATACCGGCGCGCGTTCCGTCATGTGCATCAAGGTGCTGGGCGGTTCCAAGCGTCGCTATGCCAGCGTTGGCGATGTGATCAAGGTCAGCATCCGGGATGCGGCTCCGCGTTCGCGCGTCAAGAAGGGCGAAGTGTACAGCGCTGTCGTGGTGCGTACCGCCAAGGGCGTGCGCCGTTCCGACGGTTCCCTGATCAAGTTCGATGGCAACGCAGCCGTGTTGCTGAATAACAAGCTGGAGCCGATCGGCACCCGTATTTTCGGACCGGTCACTCGTGAACTGCGCAATGAGCGCTTCATGAAGATCGTTTCTCTGGCACCGGAAGTGCTGTAAGCGGCAGGCGAGGATAAATCATGCGCAAGATTAAAAAGAACGACGATGTGATCGTCATCACCGGCAAGGACAAAGGCAGTCGCGGCAACGTGTTGAGCGTGCTGGACAATGATCGTGTGCTGGTGAGCGGCATCAACAAGGTCAAAAAACACCAGAAGCCGAATCCGGTAAAAGGTACATCGGGCGGTATCGTGGAAATCGAGAAGCCCATTCATATTTCCAATATCGCCATCTACAACGCAACCACCAAGAAGGCGGATCGCGTGGGCGTCAAGCAGTTGGAGGACGGCAGCAAAGTGCGCGTGTTCAAGTCCAACGGTGAAATGATTGCGTAAGGGGTAAGACATGGCTCGTTTATACGACTACTACAAAAAGAACGTAACAGAACAGCTGATGAAGCAGTTCGGCTACAAGTCCGTCATGGAAGTGCCGCGCATCGAGAAGATCACCCTGAACATGGGGGTGGGCGAAGCGGTTGCGGACAAGAAGGTGATGGATCATGCGGTTGGCGACATGCAGAAGATTGCCGGTCAGAAGCCGGTGGTGACAAAGTCCAAGAAGTCCATCGCCGGTTTCAAGATTCGCGAGAACTATCCGGTCGGCTGCAAAGTGACCCTGCGCCGCGAGCGCATGTATGAATTCCTGGATCGCCTGGTGACGGTTGCGATTCCGCGTATCCGTGACTTCCGCGGTATTTCCGGCAAGTCCTTCGATGGCCGTGGCAACTACAACATGGGCGTCAAGGAACAGATCATTTTTCCGGAAATCGAGTACGACAAGATCGACGCATTGCGTGGCATGAACATCACGATCACGACCACGGCGAAGACCGATGAAGAAGCCAAGGCGCTGCTGTTGGCATTCAAATTCCCATTGAAGAACTGAGGGCGATATGGCTAAGACCGCTTTGATTAACCGCGAACAGAAGCGCCGCGACACTGTGAAGAAATTTGCTGCCAAGCGCGCTGAACTGAATTCGATCGTGACCAATATGTCGCTGAGCGATGAAGAGCGCTTTGCGGCGCGTCAAAAACTGCAAGCGTTGCCGCGCAATTCCAGCCCGGTACGTTTGCGCAATCGTTGCGCGCTGACCGGTCGTCCGCGCGGTACGTTCCGTAAGTTCGGTTTGGGCCGCACAAAATTGCGCGAATACGCAATGCGTGGCGAAATTCCCGGTGTAGTCAAGGCAAGCTGGTAAGGGTGAATCTATGAGCATGAGTGATCCGATCTCCGACATGTTGACGCGTATTCGCAACGCGCAAATGGCGGAAAAAACAATGGTGGCTATGCCTTCTTCCAAGATCAAGGCGGCAATCGCCAAGGTATTGCAGGACGAAGGTTATGTGGAGGGCTTCAAGGTCGTGGCGAACGACGGCAAGCCCACGCTGGAAATCGGCCTGAAGTATTACGCCGATCGTCCGGTGATCGAAAAGATCCAGCGCGTGAGCCGTCCAGGCCTGCGCGTGTACAAGGGCAGCGAAGACATTCCGCGCGTAATGAACGGACTGGGCATCGCGATTGTTTCCACCTCCAAAGGTCTGATGACAGACCGCAAAGCACGCGCCAACGGCATCGGCGGCGAAGTGCTCTGCATCGTGGCGTAAGGGGGAGACATGTCCAGAGTTGCTAAAAATCCAGTGGTCGTTCCATCCGGCGTCGAAGTGACGGTGGCGGCTGACAAAATTTCCATGAAGGGCCCGTTGGGTACCCTGAGCCAGGCGTTGAAGGGTAGCGTCAAGGTTGAGCGCGAGGGCGACAAGCTGTTGTGCAAGGCTACTGACGAAAGTGCCCAGGCCGATGCGATGTCCGGCACCGTGCGCGCCCTGCTGGCGAACATGGTGGTAGGCGTGAGCAAAGGTTTCGAGCGCAAGCTGATGCTGGTTGGCGTGGGTTACCGCGCACAGGCTGCCGGCGATGCGCTGAACCTTACGCTGGGCTTCTCGCATCCCGTGGTGCACAAGATGCCCAAGGGGGTGAAGGTTGCTACGCCGAGCCAGACCGAAATCGTGTTGACCGGCCCGGACAAGCAGCAAGTCGGTCAAGTTGCCGCCGAGATTCGTGCATACCGCGAGCCAGAACCCTACAAGGGCAAAGGTGTGCGTTATTCCGACGAAGTGGTGATCCTGAAAGAAACCAAGAAGAAATAATCGAGGTTGATATGTTGAACAAGAATGAAGCGCGTCAGCGCAGAGCACGAAAAACCCGTGCACGCATTGCTGAACAAAAGACTGTGCGTCTGGCGATCCACCGCACCAACCTGCATATCTATGCACAAGTGATCTCTGCCGACGGCGGCAAGGTGCTGGCTAGCGCCTCCACGCTGGAAGCGGAAGTGCGCAAGAGCATCGGCAACGGCGGAAACGCCGCGGCGGCAGCAGTGGTCGGCAAACGCATTGCCGAAAAGGCCAAGAGCGCAGGTGTAACCGCCGTGGCATTCGACCGTTCCGGCAACAAGTACCATGGTCGCATCAAGGCGCTGGCAGATGCCGCGCGCGAACATGGCTTGCAGTTCTAATCTGGGGTGAACCATGGCACAAGCTAAACAAGGCAAGAATCAGCAACAGGAAGACAAGGGCGACGGCCTCATCGAAAAGATGATCCACGTCAACCGCGTGACCAAGGTGGTGAAGGGTGGCCGTATCATGGGCTTTGCCGCATTGACCGTGGTGGGCGATGGCGATGGCCGCATCGGCATGGGCAAGGGCAAATCCAAGGAAGTGCCGGTGGCCGTGCAGAAGGCGATGGAAGAATCGCGCCGCAAGCTGGTCAAAGTGAATCTAAAGGAAGGCACGCTGCACCATGCAGTGATCGGCCGTCACGGCGCTGCCAAGGTGTACATGCAGCCGGCCTCCGAAGGTACCGGCATTATCGCGGGCGGCGCGATGCGCGCCGTGTTCGAAGCGGCTGGCGTGCGTAACGTGCTGGCCAAGTGCATCGGCTCCAGCAACCCTTACAACGTGGTGCGTGCCACGCTGAACGGCCTGCAGGCGCTGAATTCGCCGTCGGAGATCGCTGCCAAGCGCGGCAAGAGCGTAGAAGAAATCACGGGGTAAGCCATGGCAACCAAGAAGGCGCAAGCCAAAAAAACATTGAAGGTGACTCTGGTCAAGAGCGTCATCGGAACAAAGGAATCCCATCGTGCATGCGTGCGCGGTCTGGGGCTGCGTCGCATGCACCACAGCGTTGAAGTGGAAGACACTCCGGCAGTGCGCGGCATGATTAACAAAGTGTATTACCTGGTCAAGTGCGAGGCGTAAATGCAACTCAATCAAATCAAATCTGCTGAAGGCTCCAAGCATGCCAAGCGCCGCGTCGGTCGCGGCATCGGTTCCGGTCTGGGCAAGACTGCAGGTCGCGGTCACAAAGGACAGAAGTCCCGTTCCGGCGGTTTCCATAAAGTCGGTTTCGAAGGCGGCCAGATGCCTTTGCAACGTCGCCTGCCCAAGCGCGGCTTCGTTTCGCTGACTCGCAACGACACCGCGCAAGTGCGCCTGTCCGACCTGCAAGCGATGCCGATCGACACCATCGACCTGTTGGCGCTGAAGCAAGCTGGCATCGTGCATGCCAACGCAATGACTGCCAAGGTGATCCTGGCCGGCGAGATCAAGCGCGCAGTCAAGTTGCAGGGTTTGTTGTTGACCAAAGGTGCACGCGCCGCAGTGGAAGCTGCCGGTGGCAGCATCGCTGAGTAAGGGTAGAGTCAGTGAGCACCCCGGTCAGCAAAAATAAGTACGGCGATCTGAGCAAGCGCCTGTGGTTTTTGCTGGGCGCGCTGGTCGTTTACCGCATCGGTGCGCATATCCCGGTGCCGGGCATCGACCCGAACGTGCTGGCGGAGTTGTTCAAGTCGCAAAAAGGCGGCATCCTGGGCATGTTCAACATGTTCTCGGGCGGCGCGCTGGAGCGTTTTACCATTCTGGCGCTGGGGATCATGCCGTACATCTCGGCGTCGATCATCATGCAACTGGCAGCGATTGCCGTGCCGCATCTGGAGCAGTTGAAGAAAGAAGGCGAAGCAGGCCGCCGCAAGATCACGCAGTACACGCGTTACGGTACGCTGGTGCTGGCGCTGTTCCAGTCGTTCGGAATCGCGGTGATGTTGCAGTCGCAAAAGGATCTGGTGTTGCATCCGGGCATGTTGTTCCAGATGACCACGGTGATCACGCTGGTCACCGGGACCATGTTCCTGATGTGGCTGGGTGAGCAGATCACCGAGCGCGGTTTGGGCAACGGCATCTCGCTGATCATCTTCGCGGGTATCGCGGCCGGTTTGCCGAATGCGATCGGCAATACGCTGGAGATGGCGCGTACCGGCGCTTTTTCCATCCCGTTCGTATTGCTGCTGTTCTTCGGCGCAATCGCGGTAACGGCCCTGGTGGTGTTCGTCGAACGCGGGCAACGGAAGATTTTGGTGAACTATGCCAAACGGCAAGTGGGCAACAAGGTGTATGGCGGCCAGAGTTCGCATCTGCCGCTGAAGCTGAATATGGCCGGGGTCATCCCGCCGATCTTCGCTTCCAGCATCATCCTGTTCCCGGCGACGCTGGCAGGCTTTTTCGGGTCGGGTCAGAGCATGACCTGGCTGAAGGATGTGAGCGACATGCTGTCGCCCGGACAGCCGGTGTATGTGCTGTTCTATGCATCGGCGATTGTGTTCTTCTGCTTCTTCTACACGGCGCTGGTGTTCAGCCCGAAGGAGACGGCGGAGAATCTGAAAAAGAGCGGCGCGTTCCTGCCCGGTATCCGTCCCGGCGAACAGACTGCGAAGTATGTGGAGAAGATCATGCTGCGCCTGACCATGGTCGGTGCGGTGTACATCACCCTGGTGTGCTTGTTGCCCGAGTTCCTGGTGGTGTGGAAGAACGTGCCGTTCTATTTCGGCGGCACATCGCTGCTGATTCTGGTGGTGGTGACGATGGATTTCATGGCGCAGGTGCAGTCGTATCTGATGACGCACCAGTATGAGAACCTGTTGAAAAAGGCCAACTTTAAGGCCGGGTTGACGCGATAGATGGCGAAAGAAGACGTCATCCAGATGCAGGGTGAGGTTGAAGAGTCCCTGCCCAATGCGACCTTCAAGGTCAAGCTGGAAAACGGATTTTCCGTGTTGGGGCATATTTCGGGCAAGATGCGCATGCACTACATCCGCATCCTGCCGGGCGACAAGGTGACGGTGGAGGTATCGCCCTACGATTTGAGCAAAGCGCGTATTGTTTTCCGCGCCAAGTGAGTTGAGAGAAGCAAGGAGAAGCAAATGAAAGTGCAAGCATCCGTGAAGAAAGTGTGCCGTAACTGCAAGATCGTGCGGCGCAATCGCGTGGTTCGAGTGATCTGCAGTAGCGATCCGCGTCACAAACAGCGCCAGGGTTGATTTGAGACAAATCGCCGCTGGATGGTACAATTTACGACTTTTGAATAAATAGGGTAGCTGCATGGCTCGTATTGCCGGTGTAAACATTCCAAATCATCAACACGCCGTTATCGCGTTGACCGCGATTTACGGTATCGGGCTCACACGCTCGCAGCAGATCTGTGCTGCAGCCGGTGTGGCCACGACCACCAAGAGCAAGGACATCAGCGATTCCGATATGGAAAAGCTGCGCGACGAAGTCGCCAAGTTCACGGTGGAAGGTGACCTGCGTCGCGAAGTGACCATGAACATCAAGCGATTGATGGACCTGGGTTGCTATCGTGGTCTGCGCCATCGTCGCGGCTTGCCGTGCCGTGGCCAGCGCACACGCACCAACGCACGCACCCGCAAAGGTCCGCGTAAGTCCATCGCAGGCGCGAAGAAGTAATCTAGTAGAGGAACAGAGAAATGGCTAAGCCCAGTACGAGAGTGCGCAAGAAAGTTAAGAAGAACGTTGCCGAAGGTATCGCGCACGTTCACGCCTCCTTCAACAATACCATCGTGACCATCACCGACCGTCAGGGCAACACCCTGGCTTGGTCGACCAGCGGCGCGCAGGGTTTCAAGGGTTCTCGCAAGAGCACGCCCTTTGCTGCCCAGATCGCAGCCGAAACAGTGGGCAAGTCTGCTGTCGAGTGTGGCGTCAAGAATCTGGAAGTGCGCATCAAGGGCCCAGGTCCTGGTCGCGAATCCGCTGTGCGCGCCTTGAACGCCGCAGGTTTTAAAATCACCAGCATTTCGGACATCACGCCGGTACCGCACAACGGTTGCCGTCCTCCGAAAAAGCGTCGTATCTAAGGAGCATAGATCTTGGCTAGAAATCTCGATGCAAAGTGCCGCAAGTGCCGCCGCGAAGGCGAAAAGCTGTGCGCCGTTGAGCGCCGCGCCTATCCGCCCGGCCAGCACGGTCAGAAGAAGAACACCCGTCTGTCCGAGTACGGTGGTCAGCTGCGTGAGAAGCAAAAGCTGCGTCGTATCTACGGCTTGCTGGAGCGTCAGTTCCGTCTGATCTACGAGAAGGCTGCCGTTTCCAAGGGCATCACCGGCGGAACACTGCTGCAGAATCTGGAATCCCGCCTCGACAACGTCGCCTATCGTATGGGCTTCGGCGGTTCCCGTGCTGAAGCGCGTCAGACCGTACGTCACAATGGTGTACTGGTCAACGGCAAGCGCGTCAACATCCCGTCCTTCATCGTTCGCCCCGGCGACGTGGTGGAAGTGGCTGACCGCGCCAAGAACCAGCTGCGCATCAAGTCCGCCCTGCAAGCCGCCGAACAACGCGGCTTCCCGGAATGGCTCGAAGTGGATGCCAAGGGACTCAAGGGAACCTTCAAAGCCGTTCCCCAGCGTTCTGAATTGCCAGCCACGATCAACGAGCATCTCGTGGTCGAGTTGTATTCCAAGTAATCCACGCGGAGTCGAATATGCCTAACAATAGTCTGTTGAAGCCTCGCATCATCGACGTTCAACGCATCTCCGCCACCCAGGCGAAGGTCGTGATGGAGCCGTTCGAGCGCGGCTACGGTCACACGCTGGGCAACGCGCTGCGTCGCGTCCTGCTGTCCTCCATGCCCGGCTATGCCGTGACTGAAGTGAAGATCGCCGGCGTGCTGCACGAGTACTCGTCCATCGACGGCGTCCAGGAAGACGTGGTCGAGATCCTGCTGAACCTCAAAGGTCTGGTGCTCAAACTGCACAATGCCCGCGAAGTGACCCTGCACCTGCGCAAGTCCGGCGCCGGCGTCGTGACGGCTGCCGACATCGAGGTCACTGCCGACACCGAAGTCATCAATCCGACCCATGTCATCGCCCACCTGACTGCAGGCGGCAAGCTGGACATGGAGATCAAGGTCGAGCAAGGTCGCGGTTACGTTTCCGCCATCTCGCGCATGCAACCCGGCGCGACCCGCCCGGTCGGTCATATCGCCCTGGACGCATCGTTCAGCCCGATCTAGCTATGCAGTCGAGAGCGCCCGCGTCGAGCAGCGCACCGACCTCGACAAACTGATCATGGACATCGAGACCAACAGCGCCATCGATCCGGAAGAAGCCATTCGCTACTCCGCACGCGTGCTGATGGATCAATTGTCCGTGTTCGCCGCGCTGGAAGGCACACCGGCTCCGGTCGAGAAGCCTGCAGCACCGAAGGTCGATCCGATGCTGCTGCGTCCGGTCGACGATCTGGAACTGACACCGCGCTCTTCGAACTGCTTGAAGGCTCAGAGCATCCATTACATCGGCGACCTGATCCAGAACACCGAAGCAGACCTGCTGCGCACCCCGAACCTGGGCCGCAAGTCGCTCAACGAGATCAAGCAAGTGCTGGCCGAACACGGCCTGTCGCTGGGCATGAAGTTGGAAAACTGGACGGCAATGTCCGAGAAATAAACTTCTTCAGCCGTGAGGCTGGAAGTAAGAGAGGAAAATCATGCGTCACCGTTTAGGACTTAGAAAACTCAACCGCACCAGCAGCCACCGTCTGGCGATGTTGCGCAACATGACCGTTTCGCTGCTGCGTCACGAAGTCATCAAGACCACCCTGCCGAAGGCCAAGGAACTGCGCCGCGTCGCCGAGCCTATCCTGAC
>JACRME010000002.1 GCA_016235045.1 Nitrosomonadales bacterium | reverse complement strand
GATTGATAACAGTTATGTCTGACGACCATAGCAAGTTGGCCCCACTCCTTCCCATCTCGAACAGGACAGTGAAACGACTTCGCGCCAATGATAGTGTGCATTACGCATGTGAAAGTAGGTCATCGTCAGACTCCTTACAAATAGAAAACCCCCAGGTGAAAATCTGGGGGTTTTTTATTTGTGGGTTTGAAAAAAGACCTACTTGAACGCAGTGACAATACGCCGCGTAGCGGCTTATTGCGGTGGACACTAACTTGCGCAGCAAGTTATGTGGGAGCCAAAGTAGGTCATCGTCAGACTCCTTACAAAGTGAAAAGCCCAACCTCGTGTTGGGCTTTTTGCTGGCGCGGGCAAAATGCCCGCCCAATCAGGCTTGCAGGGCAATGCCTTAGCTTGTGCGCTTCTTCTTTTGAGGGGCTACCTGTTTTACGATACAATCGCTTTCCATGACAAAGTACATATTCATTACCGGCGGCGTTGTCTCTTCCTTGGGAAAAGGCATCGCCGCCGCTTCACTTGCGGCTATCCTCGAGTCGCGTGGCCTCAAAGTCACGATGCTCAAGCTGGATCCGTATATCAACGTCGATCCGGGCACAATGAGCCCGTTTCAGCACGGTGAAGTGTTCGTCACCGAAGATGGGGCGGAAACCGACCTGGATCTGGGGCATTACGAGCGTTTCATTTCGGCCAAGATGCGCAAGGCCAACAATTTCACCACCGGTCAGATCTATGAAAGCGTGATCCGCAAGGAACGGCGCGGCGAATATCTGGGCAAGACGGTGCAGGTAATTCCGCATATCACCAACGAGATACAGGCGTTTGTCGAACGCGGCGCAGCCGCTTCGCACGATGGCAGGGCGGATGTGGCGATTGTGGAGATTGGCGGTACGGTGGGTGACATCGAATCCTTGCCGTTCCTGGAGGCTGCCCGGCAAATGGGGCTGCGTATGGGACGCCACCAGGTGGCATATGTGCATCTCACGCTGGTGCCGTACATCGCGACTGCCGGCGAATTGAAGACCAAACCAACACAACACAGCGTGCAGAAGTTGCGCGAAATCGGTATCTTCCCGACCGCTCTGCTGTGCCGTGCGGATCGCCGCATTCCCGACGACGAGCGCGCCAAGATTTCGCTGTTTGCCAATGTGCGCGAAGACAGCGTGATCTCAATGTGGGATGCGGATACGATCTACAAGGTTCCGCAGATGCTGCATGAGCAGGGACTGGATCGCATCATCTGCGAGGAATTGGCGTTGAATGCACCTCCTGCCGATTTGTCGGTGTGGCATAACCTGATCAAGGCGCAAGAGAACCCGCAGCACGAAATCACCATCGGCATGGTCGGCAAGTACGTCGATCTCACCGAGTCGTACAAGTCGCTGATCGAAGCGCTACGCCATGCGGGCATTCATACCGCCACGCGCGTGAACATCGAATATCTGGATTCCGAAGCCATCGAAACTGAAGGTACTGACGGTCTGAAGAAACTTGATGCAATTCTGGTTCCCGGCGGTTTCGGTGTGCGCGGAACGGAAGGCAAGATCGCGTCGATCCGTTATGCGCGCGAAAACAAAATTCCTTACCTCGGCATTTGCCTCGGCATGCAACTCGCGGTGATCGAATATGCCCGACATGTGGCCGGCATGGCGGATGCGAACAGCACCGAATTCAATCTGGAGACCGAGCATCCCGTGGTGGCGTTGATCACCGAGTGGCTGGATCGCGACGGCAAGGTCGCCAAGCGCAGCGCCGATTCCGATATGGGCGGCACCATGCGCCTCGGTTCGCAACGCTGCCCGGTCAAGCCCAACACCATGGCGCAGCGCATTTATGGCGACGAAGTGAACGAGCGTCATCGTCATCGTTATGAAGTGAATAACCATTACGTGCCGGCGCTGGAAAAAACCGGACTGGTCATTTCTGCACGTACTCCTTCCGAAGATCTGCCGGAGATGATGGAGTTGCCGCAGGCCATGCATCCCTGGTTCGTCGGCGTGCAGTTTCACCCGGAATTCACTTCCACGCCGCGTGCAGGGCATCCGCTGTTCAAGGCTTATGTGGAAGCCGCGGTGAAGCGCAAGGAAGCAGCATGAAACTCTGCAACTTCGAAGTTGGATTGGACAAGCCGCTGTTCCTGATCGCCGGTCCCTGCGTGATCGAGTCCGAGCAGATGGCGCTGGATACCGCAGGCCAATTGAAAGAGATATGCCAGAAGCTCGGCATCCCGTTCATCTACAAATCTTCCTACGACAAGGCCAACCGCAGTTCGGGCAAGACCTTCCGCGGCTTCGGCATGGATGCGGGTTTGAAAATTCTGGAGAAGGTCAAGGCGCAGATCGGCGTGCCGGTGCTGACCGACGTGCATGACGAGGACGAGATCGCGCCGGTTGCGGCGGTTGTCGATGTGCTGCAAACCCCGGCGTTCCTGTGCCGCCAAACCGATTTCATCCATGCCGTGGCGAAGTCCGGCAAGCCGGTAAATATCAAGAAAGGCCAGTTCCTGTCGCCGTGGGACATGAAGAACGTGGTGGACAAGGCGCGCGAAGTGAGCGGCGGCGACACCATCATGGTGTGCGAGCGCGGCGCGTCGTTCGGTTACAACAACCTGGTCTCGGACATGCGTTCGCTGGCGGTAATGCGCAATACCGGTTGTCCGGTGGTGTTCGATGCCACGCATTCGGTGCAATTGCCCGGCGGGCAGGGCACGGCCAGTGGCGGTCAGCGCGAGTTTGTGCCGGTGCTGGCTCGCGCGGCGGTGGCGGCGGGTATCTCCGGCTTGTTCATGGAGACACATCCCGATCCTGCCAAAGCTTTGTCCGATGGCCCCAATGCTTTTCCGCTGGGACATCTGCAGGAGTTGTTGCAGACGCTGAAAGCGCTGGACGCCTTGGTGAAGCAGCAAGGTTTTATCGAAGAAAGCATTAATCTGAAAAGTGTGTGAGCGAGGGGGGAAATCATGAGTGCAATCGTTGATGTCGTAGCGCGTGAAATTTTGGATTCTCGCGGCAACCCGACCGTGGAAGCGGATGTGTTGCTGGAGTCTGGGGTGATGGGTCGTGCCGCCGTGCCCTCTGGCGCATCCACTGGGGAGAAAGAAGCGATTGAATTGCGGGATGGCGACAAGCAACGCTACCTGGGCAAGGGCGTTTTGAAGGCCGTCGAGAACGTGAACACCGAGATTGCCGAAGCCATCATTGGCCTGGATGCCGCCGAGCAGGCTTTTATCGACCAGACCATGATCGAACTGGATGGTACCGATACCAAGTCGCGCCTGGGTGCTAACGCTATCCTGGCCGTATCCATGGCGGTGGCACGTGCCGCAGCGGAAGAGAGCGGCCTGCCGCTGTACCGCTACCTTGGCGGTGCGGCGCGTATGGAAATGCCCGTCCCCATGATGAACGTCATTAATGGTGGCGCCCACGCTACCGGCGGTGCCGATATGCAGGAATTCATGATCATTCCAGTCGGCGCCGAGAACTTCCGCGAGGCATTACGTTGCGGAGCGGAAGTATTCCATGCACTTAAGTCCATCTTGCATAAACGCGGCCTTCCGACAACGGTTGGCGACGAGGGCGGTTTCGCCCCTGCGCTGGGTTCCAATGAAGGCGCGCTGAAGGTTATCGTCGAGGCTATCGAAGCTGCCGGTTATGTTCCGGGTGCCGATGTGGCAATTGGCATGGATCCCGCAGCCTCTGAATTCTACAAAGACGGCAAGTACCACTTGAAGGCGGACGGCCTGACTTTGACATCCGCGCAAATGGTCGATCTGTACGCGACGTGGGTGGAAAAATATCCCATCGTCAGTATCGAAGATGGCATGAGTGAAAACGACTGGGATGGCTGGAAACAGCTGACAGATCGTCTGGGCAAAATCATCCAGTTGGTCGGCGACGATATCTTCGTGACCAACACCAGGATATTGAGCGAAGGCATTAAGCGCGGCATCGCCAATTCCATCCTGATCAAGGTGAACCAGATCGGCACGCTGACTGAAACGTTCGCCGCCATCGAGATGGCGAAACGCGCCGGTTACACCGCCGTCATCTCGCACCGCTCCGGCGAGACGGAAGATTCCACCATTGCCGACCTGGCGGTCGCGACCAATGCCTTACAAATCAAGACCGGTTCGCTGTGCCGTTCCGACCGCATGGCGAAGTACAACCAGTTGCTGCGTATCGAAGAAGACCTCGGTGACAGCGCTTCCTATCCGGGGCGCGCTGCTTATTACCAGTTGGGCTGATGCGTGTAGTTACCTACATCCTGCTGGCCCTTCTCCTGCTGTTGCAATATCCGCTGTGGCTGGGGAAGGGT
>JACRME010000020.1 GCA_016235045.1 Nitrosomonadales bacterium | reverse complement strand
TGCAGCACGTCGCCGACGATGGCGACGCGCAGGTTGTGGAACTCTTTCTTGTAGTGACGGATGGTGAACATGTCGAGCAGCGCCTGCGTGGGGTGCGCATGACGGCCGTCGCCGGCATTGATGACATGGATGTCCGGCGCGACGTGTCTGGCGATCAGGTGTGCGGCACCGCTGGTCGAATGACGCACCACGAACATGTCGGCGTGCATGGCGCACAGGTTGTCCACCATATCCAGCAGCGTCTCGCCCTTGCTGGTGGAGGACGAGCCGATGTTGAGGTCGACCACGTCGGCCGAGAGTTTCTTGGCGGCGATCTCGAAGGTGGTGCGGGTGCGCGTGCTGTTTTCGAAGAAGATGTTGAACACCGACTTGCCGTGCAGCAGCGGGACTTTTTTGATCTCGCGGCTTTCGGCGATGTTCACGAATTCGGCGGCCTTGTCGAGGATGTCGCGCAGGATGCGCGCGGGCAGCCCCTCGGTGGTCAGCAGGTGCTGCAGCTCGCCGTTCTTGGTTAATTGCGGGTTGTTCATAAAAACCTCAATTCAAGCCACAGAGTTCACAGAGACCACAGAGAGGATGGCGGCACGCGGAGATTTTCTCTGTGAGCTCTGCATCCGCCAGGGGTAGGCCGTGGTTGTACGGGGCTGAAGCCCCAACAACACACGCTCTGTTCTCTGTGGCAAATTGTTTGTTTGGTTTCATGCGGTTTTCGCTGCGGATGGTTCATCGAAATACGCTTGCAGTATCTGCTGCGCGGCATACTGGTCGATCAGGGGTTTCTGCTTCCTGCCGCGTATCCCTATTTCTCCCAGCGCCATGCTGGCGGCGGCGGAAGTATAACGCTCATCCACCAGCAGGATGGGCAAATCGAAGCGTCCCTTGAGGCGGTTGGCGAAGCGGCGGCACAGGGCGGTCAACTGGTGCGGCGTGCCGTCGTCGTTGCACGGCAGGCCGACGACCAGTGCGGCGGGCTGCCATTCCCCGATGAGCGCGGCGATGGCGGCGAAGCGGGTGTCGTTTTTCTCGTCGGCGATGGTGGTGAGCGGCTGGGCGGTGGCGGTGACGCTGTTGCCCACTGCGATGCCGATGCGTCGGGTGCCGAAATCGAATGCGAGTAGCGTGCCGGAAAGAGTGGTGGGGGTCATGCCGTCAGGCATGTCCGGCCTCGTCGGAAAGCGTGGCGTAGTCGATGCCCAGCAACTTCATCGCCGCCGGAAGCCGCTCTTCGGCGGGCAGGTCGAACAGGATGTGCTCGTTGGCGGGGACGCTGAGCCAGGCATTGGCGGCCAGTTCCTGTTCCAGCTGGCCTTCCGACCAGCCGGCATAGCCCAGCGTCACCAGCAGGTGCTGCGGGCCCAGTCCTTCGCCGACTGCCTGCAGAATATCCTTGGAGGTGGTAAGGCCGATATTTTCGTTAACCTGCAGGGTGGATTGCCACTGCCCGACCGTGTCGTGCAGCACAAAACCGCGGTCGGTCTGCACCGGGCCGCCGAAATGCACCAGCACGTCTTCCAGCTCGGTTGGCTTGAGCGGCATGTTGATCTGCGCGAACAGTTCGCTCAGGGTGAGGCTGATCGGGCGGTTTACCACGATGCCCATGGCACCCTGGTCGTTATGCTCGCACACGTAGGTAAGGGATTTGGCAAAAAACGGATCGGTCATCGCCGGCATGGCGATCAGGAAGTGATTCGTGAGGTTTAACTCTGGCATGGCGCCATTGTAATCTGCCTGCGCCCTAATCTCAATTTGGGAAGCGCGTCAGGCCTTGATGAAACCTGCGATGGCCTTCAGCAACTCGTCTTCCTGGTAGGGTTTTCCCATGTATTCGTTCACGCCGAGCTCCAGCGCGAACTGCCGGTGCTTGTCTGCGGTGCGCGAGGTGATCATGATGATCGGCACGCCACGGGTGCGCGTGTCCTGGCGCATGCGCTTGGCCAGTTCGAAGCCGTCCATGCGCGGCATTTCCACGTCCAGCAGCATCACGTCCGGCAGCACTTCGACAAGCTGCTCCAGCGCATCCACTCCGTCCTTGGCAGTCAGCACATGGTAGCCCGAGCGCGCCAGCAAGCGGCTGGTGATCTTGCGCACGGTGAGCGAATCGTCCACCACCATCACCGACGGGATCTTTTGCACCTCGGCCACGGCGACTGCGGCCTTGGGGGGTGCCTTACGCGCGGTGGCGATGCGTTGCGTGAAGGCAATCGGGTTGATGATGAGGATGACGGCGCCGTTGCTGGACACCGTTGCGCCCGCGATGCCGGGCAGGCGCGCCAGTTGCGGGCCGATGTTCTTGACCACCACTTCCTGGTTGCCGAGCAATTCGTCCACATGCACTGCAATGCGGTTGTCGCCGGAGCGCAACTGCAGCACTGCGTTGTAGGGCTGGTGCGCAATTTCGGCTTCGTCGTCGCCCAGCAAGCGCGCAAAATTGTGCAGCGGGTAGCGCGCGCCCTGCCAGTCGATGTATTGCTGCTTGTACGACGCTTCCAGTGCGGCGGGTTTGAGTTGCTGCACGTTCTCGATCATGGTCGAGGGCAGCGCATAGATATGCTGTCCGGCCCTCACCATCAGGGTTTTGGTCACGGCCAGCGTCAACGGCAGGTGGATGGTAAAGCGCACCCCGTGGCCCGGCTCCGAGGACACGTCGACGCGGCCACCCAGCGCGGTAATCTCGCTGCGCACCACGTCCAGACCGACGCCGCGACCCGAGATTTCGGTGATCTCCTCCGCGGTGGAGAGGCCCGGCGCGAAGATCAATTGCATGGCCAATTCGTCGCTGATCTCTTCGCCTTCCTGCAGCACGCCGTTTTCGATGGCTTTCAGCCGCACGCGCGCGATGTCCAGACCGGCGCCGTCGTCGCTGAAGTCGAACACCACTTCGTTGCTTTCCTGGCGCAGCGACAGGCTGATTTCGCCGATCGGTTCCTTGCCCGCAAATTCGCGCTGCTCCGGCTTCTCCAGCCCATGCGCGATCGCGTTGCGCAACAGATGCTCGAACGGCGCCGTCATCTTTTCCAGCACGCTGCGATCCAGCTCGACTTCGGTGCCGGACAATTCCAGGTTGGCGCGCTTGCCCAGTTCCTTGGCGGTCTGGCGCACGATGCGATACAGGCGTTCGCTGATGCTGGAGAACGGCACCATGCGAATCGCCATCAAGCCCTGTTGCAGGTCGCGGTTGAGCTGCGCCTGCGCGGCCAGCGCCGCTTCGGTGTCGGCCAGGTTTTTCAGCAGCACCTGTTGCACGGTCTGCACGTCGTGCACGCTCTCGTTCATGAAGCGCGTCACTTCCTGGAATCGGGTAAAACGGTCGAACTCGAGCGGGTCGAATTTCGCCGCACTGTCGCCGCTGACCGCCGTGCGCGCCTGCATCTGCCCTTCGGCGTGAATCTCGATCTCGCGCAATTGCTTGCGCAGGTGGTTCGCGCTTTCGGTCAGTTCCATGACGCTGTTCCTGAAATCGCGCAATTCCATTTCTGCGCGCGAACGCGCCACGCTGACTTCGCCCGCTTCGTTGACCAGCCTGTCCACCGTGTCGGAGCGCACGCGCAACAAAGCCGCCTGGATCGCGCGTTCGGCGCCGACGTCCAGTGCCCGCTTCGGGATCGTCTGAGTAATTTCCAGCTTGTCCTTGGCGCGGACCGCTTCGGCACGCTTCTCCACGCCCTCCGGCACTTCCATTTCCGGATGCTCCAGATGTTCGATGGCGCTGTGAATGCGATCCAGGTAATTATCCAGTTCGTTCCATAGCTCCGCATCGAGCTCGCCGGCGCCGATTGCCTTTTCCACGCGGTCTTCCACATGGTGGGTCAGTTCGCCGAGGCGCATGGCGCCTGCCATGCGGGCGCTGCCTTTCAGCGTATGCAGGGTGCGCCGCAAATTGCGGCCCAGTTGCGCGTCTTCCGGTTTGTCGCGCCAGGCGCGCAGGGTGCTGCCGATTTGCGGATACAGTTCGTGCGCTTCTTCCAGGAAGATCGGCAGCAGTTGATCGTCCACTTCGTCGTGGACGGCACGCTCTTTTTTGACGGGTTTTTGCCCGGGTTCCGCCGCTTCCGGCGCCTCGGCCGCGCTCGACGCGGTCGAAATGACTGTCGTTTCAAGCTCGGGGATGGGCGCCAGCAGTATTTCCGCCAGCTCCGCATCCTGATTTAGCTGCTTTGCCTCGGACTTTTGCGGGGCGTTTTCCTCCGGCAACGCAAAATTCAGGGTGATTTCGGGGCTGGAGGCGTACTCAGGAATTTTTTTTTCCGGCGCGTCTGGTATTTCGAAATCCAGCGTCGGCAGCAGTTCGAGTTCGGGCGACGGTGCGGCGGCCGCGGCGGCCGCGGCGGCCGCGGCGGATACTGCCTCCCCAGCCGATGCGACCGCCTTGCTTGCCTGCAACTGGGCGATCAATTCGGCTTGCGCTTGCGGCTCCTGCCGTTGCTCGCGCACCTTGGTACACATGTCGTCCAGGCATTGGACCACGCGGTCGATGAGCGCCAATTGCTGCTCGCTCACCACTTGCGGCTTGTCGATGCGCGCTTCCAGCCACATTTCGAGCGCATAAGCCAGTTCTGCGATCTGCACGAAACCCATGGTGCGGTTCACGCCGGCCAGGGTGTGGGCGGCACGCATGAAATCGTAGGTGACCACGTGCGTTTCGCTCTCGTGCAGCACGGCCAGTTGATCGTGCAATGCCCTGACGTGGGTCGCCGCTTCTTCGGTCGCGATGTCGAACAGCACCAGGGAGAGACTGACCGAGCCGATGTCGACATGATCTGCCGGGGTTTCCACTTCCGGCTCCGGCTCCGCGTGTGTCTCTGCGGCCGGTGCTGCAGCGGGTTGCGCAGCAGCAGCCGGCGCCGGCTTCGGCGTTTCCGCGACGGGTTCCTCATGCAGTTTGATCTCCGGCTGCGGAATTTCCTTGCCGTTTTCGATGCAATCCGCCACGGTCAGCAGCCAGGTCGTATCGATCATCGCCGTGGTGCTTCCGCTGCGCAGCATGTCGATCCAGTGCTGGAACAGCACCTCGGCGTCGCCGATCATATCCAGCAGCGCGGGCGAGGCCGGCTTGTTGTCCTGCAGCCATTTGTTCATGGCGCGTTCCACCGCCCAGGCGACTTCGCCCAGTTCGGTGAGCCCGACCATGCGTCCGCTGCCTTTGAGGGTGTGGAATCCGCGCCGCATGGTGACCAGCGGTTCGCGGCTGTCCATGTGCAGACGGCTGATATCCAGGTTGCTGCGCAGGGTTTCCATGACCCCGCGCGCCTCCTCCAGGAAGACTTCCAGCAGCTCTTCGTCTTCGCCGCCGGTGCGGATCGAAACGCCTGCCGGTGCAGCTTCTTCCATTTGCGCCGGCGTTTCTTCGTGCCCGGCAGCAGCGCGCATTTCGGTCAGGTCCTTCAGCACGCTTTCGATGGCGGCAGGATCCGGTTTTTGCCCGAGCACGAGTCCCTGCACATAATCTTCCAGCGTGCTCACGGCAGAGGCAACGGTGCGCATTTCGTTGGCGGAGGGCGTCTCCCCGCGCACGTAGCGTTCCGCCACCTGGCGCAGCATGCTCATCAACTGCACGGCAGTATCCAGCGAGAGGATGTGCAAGCCGCCCTGCACCTGTCGCAGCAGGCGGCCGATCTGCGTCAATTCGGCGCGCTTCGCCGCATTGTTGAAGAAGGCATTCAGGTTCTGTTCGATGTGCTGCAGGTTGCCCTGCATTTCGATGGCCAGCGGCACCATCACTTCGTGCTGCTCCATCTGGCAATACAGCGAAATCAGGCTGGCCAGCTTGTTTTCGTCTTCCGGCATGCGCATCATGCCCGCCTGCAAGCGCGAACTGATAATGCGCGCCTGTTCCTGGAAGCCGCTGCCGAGGTGCTGGTAATGCTCGATCCCGCTGTCCAGCAACAGCATCGCCATCGCCATGTCCATGGAAATGTTCTGCGCGCGTTCCGGATCGGTGACTTGCACGGCGACGGCATGGATCTGCTTGCTCAGGAACTGCAGCGTGTTGCGGTCGAGCTGCTCGGACAGGCCGTGCATTTTTTCCATGTCCGCGGCAAACCGCTTGCAGGCCTCCCCATCCTCGGCGACGCATTGTTCCCAGGACTCTTCGGCGAGATTGAGCTGGGCCCGCATGTTGTCGAGCAGCACCGCCGTTTCGCTCGGGGGCATGGGCTGCTCTTCCGGCAGGTAGCTGTCCAGCGCATATTCCTGCTTGATCTGCTCGACCGTGTCGCTGACGGTGTGGCTGCGCGCGATGTAATACAGCGTCTCGCTGATGGAAGCCTCTTCGTCGAAGGGATTCCCCTCGGTCAGCGACTTCATCTTGATGTCGATGCGGCTGAGCGATTTCCTGAAATTGATTTCCGGCGGAATGCCGTCGTGGATCATGCAGTCCAGCAATCCGAACGCAACCCACCAATAGGCGCGTTGCTGGTTTTGCGGCACGCAGGTCATCACGGTGCGTACGGCCGCCATCATTTCGTGCAGCGCTTCCGTTTTGCCGTCCTGGCGCAACCACTTCAGCAAGGCGCGCTGATAGCGGACGCGGGCAGCCTTGATGCGCGCCGGCGCATCGCTCTCCTGCGGCAGTTGCATGATGGCATCGGGCACTTCCACGCGCAGCGACGGGAAGAACAGGTCCATGTCGAAGGCCATTTCCAGACCGCGGGCCTGCAGCAGTTCCTGGTATTCGTGGAACAGGCGCAAGGTGGCGTTGGAGGCGCCGTCCGCCAGGGCGTCCAGGTAATGGGTCAGGCCGAACAGGGCGCGGCGGATCGCCTCGCGCTGCACCGAGCCCACGTCGTGGGCCTGCTCCAGTTCGCGCAGGAGTTTTTCCAGTTCGGCGCAAAATACCGACAGTCCGGTCAGGGACAGCATGCGCAGCACGCCGCCGATGCGGTGCAGTTCTTCCAGCGCGTTCTTCAGCGCCTGCTTGTCGGCGGACGAGAAGAAGCTCTCCAGTTCGCGGCTGATGTTCGCCAGCGAACTGTCCAGTCCGGGTTTGACCGACAGCAGCGGCAGCGGATTGTATTGTGCCTGCACGTTCGCCCTTTACAGCTTGAAGCCCGATACGGAGCTGTTGAGTTCCGACGCCAAACTTTCCAGTTGGGCAACCGAGGTATTGGTACGCTGGGTACTTTGCGAAGTCTGTTCGGTAATCTTCAAAATATCGTTCATGACATCCGCCACTTCGCTCGCCATGTCGGTTTGCACCTGCGTCGACACCGAGATACTGTTCACCAGGTCGGCCAGTTCGCGCGTCGAGGCTTCGATCTCGCGCAGCGCCTTGCCCGCCGCATTCGACAGTTGCGCCCCGTCGACCACGCCCTGCGTGCTCTTTTCCATCGCCACCACGGCATCGTGCGTGTCGCTCTGAATGGTCTTCACCAGCATACCGATCTGTTTGGTCGCCTCGCCGGAACGTTCCGCGAGACGCTGAACTTCTTCCGCCACCACCGCGAAGCCCCGTCCCGCCTCGCCTGCGGAAGCCGCCTGGATGGCGGCGTTCAGCGCCAGCACGTTGGTCTGTTCGGTAATGTCCGAAATCAGGTCCACGATCTCGCCGATTTCCTGCGAGCTTTCGCCCAGCCGCTTGATGCGCTTGGCGGTGTCCTGAATCTGTTCGCGGATGCTATCCATGCTCGAGATCGAATTCTGCACCGCGAGGGCGCCCTGTTCGGTCACTTCCAGCGTGCGTCGCGCCACTTCCGAAGACTGCGCGGCGCTGCTGTCGACTTCCTGGATGGATTTGGTCATCAATTCGACCGCGCCGCCCGCGTCGCGGATTTCCAGGGCCTGCTTCTGCGTGGCATTCAACAGTTCCTTGGTCACCGTACCCGCTTCGCCCGTCGCCCGTTCCACCTCCAGCGAAGCCGTATTCACGCGCGCCACCAGTTTGCGCAGTTCGTTGGTGGTGTAGTTGACCGAGTCGGCGATCGCGCCGGTGATGTCTTCCGATACCGTTGCGTGAATGGTCAGGTCGCCGTCGGCAAGGTCGGACAATTCGTTCATCAGGCGCAGAATGGCCTGCTGGTTATTGCGGTTGGTCTGTCCCGCCTCGCGCTCGCGGCGCTTGGATTCGTCCAGATATATTTTTGAGAGCAACAGCAGCAACAGCAGCAGCATGCCGCCGGAAAAATACACGACGAAGCTGGAAATGCGGATGGCAGTGGCACTTTCGTAGTTGTTCACGAGGTTCTGCGATGCCGTCAGCAATTTGTCGCTTTCCTCCAGCACCCTGCGCCCCGCGAGGCGCGAGGTCAGGACGTCGGCGGCGTTGGCGGCGATGAATCCCACCACCGACTGGTAGCCCTCGAAGTCGTCCTTGAGCAGCATCACGGTCGCATCGCGCTGCGGCAGTTCGTTCAGCAGCTCAAACGCTTCGCGCATTTTCGGCTCCAGTCCCGGCAGGTCTTCCGTCGAGGCCGAGGTCAACACCATCTGCACCGCGCTGGTGATCTGCTCGATCAGGCGGTTCACGCGGTCGGCCTTGGCCGCATAGGCCGGCGAGGCCCGCTCCGCGACCTGGTTGGACAGGTTCAGCATGTCGCGCTGGCCTGCCGAGCCGCGCTCCAGCGTCACCAGCAGCGGGCGGCCTTTCTCCAGTTCGTCCAGCGCGGTGTTCACGCGCTTCCAGTTGGCCAGCAGCAAGTCCAGCGACTCGCGGGCCGGGCCTTCCGTGGCGGGGAAATTTTCGTTGCCTTTATCCAGTGCCTCCAGGATGGAGGAAAACTCGTTGCGGGTGACTTCCAGCCCTTCGAACGCGTCCGAGTCGCCGGAAAAGCTGGCTGCCGCATCTTTCGCCAGGCGTTGCGACAGCATGAGCAGCTTGGAAGACTGTCCCACGTAGCGGGAACCGTATGTCGTATCTCTTGTGTCTATATAGGTGAACGTTGCGGCGACAAACAGGAACAGCAGCAACAGGCCGCCGAGCACGCGCAATTGCCGGTCGAACGACTGTTTGCTGAACCAGGGGATACTGATGGTCTTGATCTCCGGCCCACGCCCATCGCCCTTTTTTACGAAGCTCTGTTTTGGTTTTGCGGACAACGTGAACGGTAACTTGAAAGCCATTTTATTTCTCCTCCTGGGCGCGCTTTACGCCCCAATCTGTAAGAATTCCGGTTGCTGCAACAAATCGGCCATTTCCAGTTTGTGCCATGCCTGTCCGTCGTCGTCCTTCAGCGTAACCTTGCCGTCCTGCTCGCTGGACGGCCAATCGGCCGAGTTGCGCAGCCCCAGCACACGCGAAACCAGCAACCCCGCGTTGAACGCGAATTTCTGTCCCACCAGCAGCACCCGGCTCTGCCCCTCCTGCGGAATGGCCGCGCCGCCGGTGTACACCCCGAGATCGACAATGCTGTAAAGATTTCCGCGCACGTTGGCGACGCCGCAATACCAGGGCTTGGTCAGCGGCACCCGCGTCAACGGGGGGGGAGACAGGACTTCGCTGATATCCGACATTTCGACCAGCCAGAGTTCGCTGCCGACCTGCACGCCGAGGGTGGACACCCGCTTGGCGTCGCCAGCCGCCCGGGCTTGCAGACGATCCAGCACGCCTTGCTGGAACTCGCGCAGGTTGAAGCGCTTCGACATGTCGGCCCGGCGCCTAGCCTAGCGCCGCGATCTTGCCGAGCAATTCGTCGGCCCCGATCGGCTTGGTAATGTAATCCTTCGCCCCCTGGCGCAAACCCCAGATCTTGTCGGTTTCCTGTCCCTTGGTGGTGCAGATGATGATGGGGATGTGCTGCGTCGCCGGGTCGCGCGTGATGATTTTGGTCGCCTGGAAACCGTTCAGGCCCGGCATGACGACGTCCATCAGGATCAGGTCGGGCAATTCGGACTTGGATCGCGCCACTGCCGTTTCGCCATTTTCGGCAAACACCACCACAAATCCCCTTTTGCCCAAAATATCGCCCAACACATGGCGCTCCGTCGCGGAATCGTCCACAACCATTATTTTGTTAATTGCCATAATTCATTCCTTGTGAGTGCTTTGCTGTATGCATGGTGACTGCTTCGATCAAACTTTTTTTGCTGAAGGGCTTGGTCAGGTACTGGTCGGCGCCGACCAGTTTGCCGCGCGCGCGGTCGAACAGGCTGTCCTTGCTGGTCAGCATGACCACCGGCGTATTCTTGAATTCGGCGTGATTCTTGATGAGCGCACAGGTCTGGTACCCGTCCAGGCGCGGCATCATGACGTCGACGAAAATGATATCGGGCTTGTTGTCGACCACCTTGGACAGACCGTCGAAACCGTCTTCCGCCAGGATGACCTTGCAGCCTGCCTGCGACAGGAAAATCTCACCGCTTCGACGTATGGTGTTGCTGTCGTCTATGAGTACCACTCGGATACCAGCCAGACCTTCTGCCACGTTGTCACCCTTTTCCCTGATTGATCGACGTTCGCGCTTGCGGCGAACACCCCTCCATCCCGGATGCTACCGCATTTGTCCTCGGGCGTTCAATGTTTCCGTGCCTCAGCGCCTCCAGAAAGCGGGCGTGAACAGGATCAGCACGGTAAATATCTCCAGCCGCCCGATCAGCATCGCGAACGTGCATACCCAAGTCTGAAAGTCGGACAAGCCCTGGTAATTGCCCGCCGGGCCGACCAGGTTCAAGCCGGGGCCCATGTTGTTGATGCAGGCGATCACGGCTGAAAACGAAGTGATGAAATCCAGCCCGCTGATCAGCAGAATAAACGTCAGCGTCGCCACGCTCATGAAGTACAGGAAGATGAATCCCAGCACCGCATACACGATATTGTTGGCCACCACATGGCCGCCGATCTTCATCGGGTTGATCACTGCCGGGTGCAGCAACTTGAGGAATTCCCGGCCGGCCTGCTTGAACAGCACCAGCGTACGGATCATCTTCACGCCGCCGCCGGTGGATCCCGAACTGCAGGCAATGCTGCTCAGGAACAGCATCCACAAAGGAGCGAACATCGGCCATTGGTTGAAATCCTGGCTGGCAAACCCGCAATCGGTCGCAATAGACACGAGATTGAAGCTGGCATGACGCAACGCCGTCCAGAATTCCGGGTAGACGCCCTGCCACCACAGGAAACCGGCAATACCGAAACAACTGCCCACGATCAGGGCAACCGTCGCCACCGCCTCCGCATCGCGCAAATAGATGCGCAGCGATTTGCCGCGCCAGGCAAGAAAGTGCGTGGCGAAATTGATTGCCGCGATCAGCATGAACACGATGAGGACGAACTCGATCAACCCCGAGTTGAAGTAGCCGACGCTGGCATCGTGGGTGGAGAACCCCCCCAGCGACAAAGCAGCAAACGAGTGGCAGATCGCGTCCAGCCAGTCCATCCCGGCCCATTTGAGGGCCAAAATGCATAGCAGCGTGATGCCGGCGTAGATCACCCACAAATTGCGCGCCGTTTCGGTAATGCGCGGCGTCAGCGCGGTATCCTTCATCGGGCCCGGCGTCTCAGCCTTGAACAACTGGCGTCCGCCGATACCCAGCAGCGGCAGGATGGCGACGGCCAGCACGATGATGCCCATGCCGCCCAGCCAGTTAAGCTCATGCCGCCAGATATTGATGGCGGGCGGCAAGTTGTCCAGCCCTGTCAGCACGGTCGCCCCCGTGGTGGTCATGCCGGACATGGTTTCGAAATAGGCGTCCGTGAACGACAGGTTGGGAATCATCATCAGCAACGGGATGGTGCCGAAGGCGGGCATCGCCGTCCACATCGACACCACCAGCAGGTAACCGTGGCGGATGGACAATTCGCCCTTGTAGCGCCGCGTCAGCAGCCACATCAGCACCCCGGCGCTGAACGTCCACAGCATGGTCAGCAGAAAATCCCATACCAGAATGTAGTCGCCGTAGATCAGCGCCGCGGCGACGGGCAGCAGATAAGCGAAGCTGAACACCACCAGCATCAGGCCCAAGGCATGGAAAACGGTGAACAAGCGGCGCATCAGAAGAACCCGAGGCTGACCTGGAACAGTTTTTCGACCTTTTTCACCATCTTTTTCTCGGTGACGAAGACGATGACATGGTCTTCCGCCTCGATCACCGTGTCATGGTGGCCCATGACGACTTCCTCGCCGCGCACCAGCGCGCCGATGGTGGCGCCCTTGGGCAGGTCGATCTCGGCGATGCGGCGCCCGACCACCTTGGAAGACTCGCGGTCGCCATGCACCACCAGCTCCAGCGCTTCCGCCGCGCCGCGGCGCAGGGAGTGGACTTCCACCACGTCGCCCTGGCGCACGTAGGCCAGCAGGGAACCGATGGTGACGTACGCGGGCGATAGCGCGATATCGATCTTGCCGCCCTGCACCAGGTCGACATAGGCGCTGCGGTTGATCAGCGACAACACCTTGCGCGCGCCACCCTGCTTGGCCAGCAGCGCGGACATGATGTTGTTCTCATCGTCGTTGGTCAGCGCGCAGAACAAGTCGACTTCCTTGACGTTTTCCTGCTGCATGAGCTTTTCGTCGGTGCCGTCGCCGTTGAGCACCAGCGTATTGGTCAACTCGCCGGCCAGCTTCTGGCAGACTTTTTTGTTGAACTCGATGATCTTGACGTTGTAGTCGTTCTCCAGGGCTTTCGCCAGGCGCCGGCCGATGTTGCCGCCACCGACGATCATCACGCGCTTGGAGGGTTTGTCCATGCGCCGCATTTCTTTCAGCACGCGGCGGATGTTGTCCGAAGCCGCGATGAAGAAGATCTCGTCGTTGACATGCACCACCGTGCTTCCTTCCGGGATGATGGCGCGATCCTGGCGGAAAATCGCGGCCACGCGGGTGTCGATTTGCGGCATGTGCGTGCGCAGGAAACTCAGCGGCTTGCCCACCAGCGGCCCGCCCTCGAACGCGCGCACCGCCACCAGCGACACTTTGCCCCCGGCGAACTCCAGCACCTGCAGCGCTTCCGGGAATTCGATCAATTTGGTGATGTACTCGGTGAGGATCTGCTCCGGGCAGATGGAGAAATCGACGCAGAAGTTTTCCGTGCTGAACAGCGCCTCGCGCTTGAGGTAATCCGTCGTGCGGATGCGGGCAATGCGGGTCGGCGTGTTGTACAGGCTGGCGGCGAGCTTGCAGGCGACCAGGTTGACCTCGTCGCTCTGCGTCACCGCCAGCAGCATGTCGGTGTCGGCGATACCCGCCTGCTCCAGCGTCGACGGGTGGGCGGCATTGCCGGTCACGGTGCGCAGATCGAGGCGATCCTGCAACTGTATGAGTTTGTCGCCGTCCGAATCCACAATGGTGATGTCGTTGGCTTCGCCAACCAGGTTTTCCGCCACCGTCGAACCGACCTGCCCCGCCCCCAGAATCAGTATCTTCACGCTTCGCCCTTCCGCTTGCCCATCGTTATTCTTTCCATTTTATCGAACAGCCCATGCTGGCGATCTGCTCGCGCGGTCCCTGCCCGCTCCGGGCCACCTGCAGCATGGCGTCGAACAGGTCGCGCGGGGCATCCGGCACCGCGTCCTTGCGCGACGCATCCAGGCGACCGCGGTATTGCAGTTCCAGATCGGCGTTGAAGCCGAAGAAGTCCGGCGTGCACACCGCGCCGTAATCCCGGGCGATTTGCTGCGTCTCGTCCCACACGTAGGGGAAAGGGTAGCCGTATTGCTGCGCGACCAGCTTCATGTTGTCGAAGCTGTCCTCCGCATACTCGGAGGGATCGTTGGACATGACGGCAATGCTGTTGATGCCGTGTAGTTGCAGTTCGCGTGCGTCGCGGATAATGCGGTCGCGGATGGCTTTGACGTAGGGGCAATGGTTGCAGATGAACATCACCAGCAGGCCGTTCTTGCCGCGCGCGCTTTCCAGCGTGTGGCGCTTGCCGTCCACGCCCGGCAAGTCGAACGGGCGCGCCTTCCAGCCGAAATCGCACAAGGGGGGTTGCAGGCTGACCATAATTTTGACTCCCAAAGACCAACGTTCTTTTTCTGGCCGTTATATTATCACGCCCGTAACTACGCCATTTGCCGCCATGCCCGCCCCACGTTTCTATTGCCCGCCGCCGCTGCCCCAAAACGCCCACGCGGAATTGCCGCCTGCCGCCGCGCATCATGCCAGCCGCGTGTTGCGCCTGCGCGTGGGCGACGCGGTGCAGATTTTCGACGGCCTGGGCAACGCGCTCGACGCCACCATCAACGCCATCAGCGGCAAACATGTGCTGCTCGGCAACCTGCAGACCTTCATGGGACAGCCGGAATCCGGCCTGCACATCGTGCTGGCGCAGGCCATGTGCACCAGCGACAAGATGGATTGGGTGGTGCAGAAGGCCACCGAACTGGGCGCGGCCGAGATCGTGCCGGTGCAGACCCAGCGCAGCGTGGCCAGGCTTTCCGGCCCGCGCGCCGACAAGCGCGGCGAACACTGGCGCAACGTGACCGTTTCCGCGTGCGAGCAATGCGGACGCAACACCCTGCCGCAACTGCATGGCCCGCAAGACCTCGGCAACTGGCTGAACGAACAGCGCAACATCCCCGGCGGCAAATTCATCCTGTTGCCCGGCGGCGCCAGCAACCTGCACGCCCAACCCAGGCCGCAAGGCCGCGCCACCCTGCTCATCGGCCCCGAAGGCGGCTTCACCGCCGACGAGGCCAACGTCGCCCAGCAAGCCGGATTCGCCCCCATTTTGCTCGGTCCGCGCGTGCTGCGTACCGAGACGGCAGCAATCGCCGGCATCGCCGCGTTGCAGACGTTGTGGGGCGATTTCAATTAGCGCAATGCCGCCTAAATCCTGCATATATATAGTCTTCGATGAACTGCCGGACGAAAAACCGGGGCGAGGATTGGATGCCCGACAATGCTCCTGATATATACCCTCCCGGTCAGTCATCGCGCCCGTGGTTTCGGGGGTTTTGCCCTATAATGACCGCGCGAATATTTTGCGCGCTCATCCCCGACTGAGGAACTAACCGACCGCCATGCCTGCCGCCCCTGCCCATTCTTCGCCGGATTTCGTCGCGTGGTTCCGTTCCGTTGCACCTTATATCAATGCTTTTCGCGGCAAAACCTTCGTCGTGGCGTTTGGCGGCGAGGTGGTGGCGGACGGCAAGTTCGTCGAACTCACGCATGATTTCAACCTGTTGGCGGCGCTGGGCATACGCCTGGTGCTGGTGCATGGCGCGCGGCCGCAGATCGAGCAAAGGCTTACCCAGGAGCACATCGAAGGACGCTACCACCACGATATCCGCCTCACCGATGCCGAGACCATGCAGTGCGTGAAGGAAGCGGTCGGGCGGGTGCGGGTGGAGATCGAGGCGCTGCTGTCGGTCGGCCTGGCCAATTCGCCGATGGCCAATGCGGATATCCGCGTGGCGGGCGGCAACTTCATCACCGCGCAGCCCATCGGCGTGATCAACGGCGTGGATCTGATGCACACCGGTTGCGTGCGCAAGGTGGATGTGGCGGCGCTGAACGACCGCATGGAATTCGGCGAAGTGGTGCTGCTGTCGCCGCTGGGCTATTCGCCCACGGGGGAGGTGTTCAACCTCACGCTGGAAGATGTCGCCACGGCGACCGCCATCGCGCTGGACGCGGACAAGCTGATTTTCCTGACCGATACCGACGGTGTGCACGACAAGAATGGCACGCTGTTGAAAGAGTTGACCATCGCCGAGGCCGGCAGGATTCTTTCCGGCAAGCGCAAGCTGCCGGACGATGTGGGCCTGTTCCTGCCCTGCGCCGTGCGCGCCTGCGAAGCGGGGGTGGCGCGGACGCACCTGGTCAGCCGCCACACCGACGGTTCGCTGCTGCAGGAGCTGTTCAGCGACGAGGGCATCGGCACCATGGTGGTGGAAAGCACGCTCAACACCCTGCGCGATGCGACCATCAAGGACGTGGGCGGCATCCTGCAATTGCTGCAGCCGCTGGAGGCCGAGGGCATCCTGGTGCGGCGTTCGCGCGAGTTGCTGGAGCAGGAAATCGGCCGTTTCGTGGTGCTGGAGCACGGCCACCGCATCATCGGCTGCGCGGCGCTGTATCCCTTCGCCGACGAGAAGGCGGCGGAACTCGCCTGTCTGGCGGTGCAGCCCGCCTACCGTGACCACGGTTATGGCGACCTCCTGCTCAAGCACATCGCGGCAAGGGCGCAGGAAATGAAGCTGCAGAAACTGTTTGTGCTGACCACGCGCACGGCGCACTGGTTCATCGAGCGCGGCTTCAAGGAAGTGGACGTGGAACAGCTCCCGGCGCAGAAAAAAACGCTGTATAACTATCAGCGGCGCTCGAAAGTGTTCGTGCGGTCGCTGCGCTGAGGCGGCGATAGGGGGCATTCATGTTCGATTGGCTGTTGTCCCGACCCTTGCAGCTCAAGTTTTTTTTCAGCACGCTGATGCTCGCCGGCATCAGCCTGCTGGCGCTCATGCTGAGCGCCTTGCAGGTGATCAACCCGTTCCTGTCGCGGCATATCGGGCAGGACATGCAGGATCGCACCTACATTCTTGCCTCGACGCTGATGGTCGGCCCCGCCGCGCACGACCAGGCCGATTTGCGCCGGCTGCTGCGGGACGTCACCAAGATGCAGGGCTATTGTTATCTCACGGTGCAGGACACCGCAGGCAAACTGCTCGCGTCGGCCGGAAATACGGCGGCGGCATCCCCAGGCGGCGGTTCCGGCCTGCCGGACAACAATTGCCATGCCGGCTCCGTTCCGCTGGTTCATGACGGCCAGCCTTTCGGTACGCTGCGCTACGGCGTGGATTTGAGCTTCGCCGAAACGCTCAAGGCCAGCCTGTACTCCGAGCTTTTCTTCCTTGCGCTGCTGTGGCTTGCCATCGGGGCCGCGATGTATTTCCTTCTGGTGCGCAGCCTGGTCAAGCCGCTGCGGGAGATCACCCTTGCCAGCGAATCGATGGCGCACGGCAATCTCAATGCCGTCATGCCGACGGGGTTGCCGCAGGACGAGTTGGGCAAACTCGCCGCCAGCTTCGGCAAAATGGCCGCGGCATTGCGCGAACGCATTGAGACGCAGCAGCGCTATGCCCACGACGTGTATACCGAGCAGGCACGGCTGAACGCGCTGATTTCCATCCTGCCGGTCGGTGTGATGTTCGTCGATCCGGCACGGCGCGTACAGTACATCAACCTGGAATGCCGCCGCCTGTGGGGGTTGCCCGAGAGCGAGGATTACATCGGACAGCCCGATTCCGCCTTGCTGGCGCACGCACGCCACCTGATCGCGCAGCCGGATGAGTTTGCCCTGCAGGTGGAGGGCGTGCTCAAGGAATACGGCGCAACCGCCCCTTTCGACACCCGGCTGCTCAACAACTCCATCGTCCGCAGCCGCTCCTGCGTCGTGCCCGATGCCGCCGCCGAACGCTACATCGGCCGCATGTGGATGTTCGAGGATGTTTCCGAAGAACATATGAAACTGCAGGAGGCGCAGCTTCGCGCCGATCGCGATGTGCTTACCGGCCTGTATAACCGCCGCCGTTTCCAGAACGATGCGGAACGGATGTTCGCCCAGGCGCACCGCAACAACCGCCGTTTATCGCTGTTGTATTTTGACCTGGACGATTTCAAGGGCGTCAACGACGCTTACGGACATGCCGCGGGCGACTCGATCCTGAAGGGAATTGCGCAAATACTCTCGCTGCAGTCGCGCCGCAATGAAGAGTTGTACCGGGTGGGCGGCGATGAATTTGCCATTCTGGTGGCCGATGCCGAACGGTTCCAGATCGAAGCGCTGGCGCGGCGCGTGATCGCAACGGTCGAGAAGCTGCAATTCGGTTTCGGCGGGCAGGAAGTGCATGTCCGCTGCAGCATGGGCATCGCCACCTGCTCGCCCAAGGACATCCAGGACAGTGCGGCCGATCTGATGCAGCAAGCCGACATCGCCATGTACCAGGCCAAGCACTTCGGCAAAAACCGCTGGCATTTCTTCGATCCGGAGCAGCCGCTGGATTTAGGCAAGGATTCACGGTAATGTCACATTCCCCAAGCATACTCACGGAGTAAACAACATCATGGCAAGAACGGTACAGTGCGTAAAACTCGGTCGCGAAGCGGAAGGATTGGATCGCCCCCCCTATCCCGGCGCGCTCGGACAACGCATTTTCGAACACGTCTCGAAAGAAGCCTGGCAGGGCTGGATCAAGTTCCAGACCATGCTGGTCAACGAAAATCGCCTGAACCTGGCCGATATCAATGCGCGTAAATACCTTGCCGAGCAAATGGAGAATTATTTCTTCGGCGCCGGAACGCAGATGCCCACCGGTTACGTCCCGCCGAAACACTGAAACGCCGCCGACCCTTCAGGGCGCTGCTCCCCCGCTTATGGCAAAAAAATTCCCGGCGCAAAATTTCCTCAACCGCGAACTCGGCCTGCTCGAATTCAACCGCCGCGTGCTGGCGCAGGCGGAGGATGCGACGGTGCCTTTGCTGGAGCGGCTGAAGTACCTGTGCATCGTCAGCAGCAACCTGGACGAGTTCTTCGAAATCCGGGTTGCCGGGTTGAAGGAACAGGCCAGGCTGGGCGGCCTGGCGTCCGGGCCGGACGGACTGGAAGCCACGCAGATACTCAAGCGCCTGTATGCGCCCACGCACCAGATCATCGCGCGGCAGTACCAGCTTTTCAACGAGGAACTGACGCCGGCCCTGGCCGGGCAGGGCATCAAATTCCTGCGCCGCACCAAGTGGAACGACGCGCAAAAAGCCTGGGTCAAGGATTTCTTCCTGCGCGAAGTGATGCCGGTGCTGACGCCCATCGGGCTCGACCCGGCGCATCCTTTCCCGCGTGTGCTCAACAAAAGCCTGAATTTCGCGGTCGAACTGCAGGGTAAGGACGCCTTCGGGCGCAACTCGGCCAAGGCCATCGTGCAGGCGCCGCGCGTGCTGCCGCGCGCCATCCTGCTGCCGCCGGAAGTTTCCGGCTGCCCCTACGGTTTCGTGTTCCTGTCTTCCATATTGCACGCGCATGTCGGCGAACTGTTTGCCGGCATGGAGGTGCTGGGCTGCTACCAGTTCCGCGTAACGCGCAACAGCGACCTGTTCGTGGACGAGGAAGAAGTGAAAAACCTGCGCATCAGCCTGCAGGGTGAATTGCCACAGCGCCATTTCGGCGATGCGGTGCGGCTCGAGGTGGCGGACAACTGTACTCCGGAACTGGCCGAGTTCCTGCTGCAGCAGTTCGAACTGGGCGCCGAGGATTTGTATCGCGTGCACGGCCCGGTGAACCTGGTGCGCCTGATGCGCATCCCGGACCAGGTTGCGCGCGACGATCTCAAATTTCCCGCCTTCGTGCCCGGCATGCCGGCGCTGCTGCAGAAGAAGGGCGCGGACATGTTCAAGGTGCTGCGCAAAAACGACGTCTTGCTGCACCACCCGTACCAGTCGTTCAAACCGGTGATCGATTTCATCCGGCAGGCCGCCGCCGACCCCAGCGTGGTCGCCATCAAGCAGACGGTGTACCGCACCGGGGCGGATTCGGAACTGATGGAGTCGCTCATCGCTGCCGCGCGCGGCGGCAAGGAAGTCACGGTGGTGGTGGAACTGCTGGCGCGTTTCGACGAGGAAGCCAACATCAACTGGGCCAGCCGCCTGGAAGAGGTCGGCGCCCATGTGGTGTACGGCGTGGTGGGGCACAAGACGCATGCCAAGATGCTGATGGTGGTGCGGCGCGAAGATAACAAGCTGCGCCGCTATGTGCACCTCGGCACCGGCAACTACCATCCGCGCACCGCACGGCTGTATACCGACTTCGGCCTGTTCACCAGCAACGAGGAAGTCTGCGCCGACGCGAACGAAGTGTTCATGCAGCTCACCGGCCTGGGCAAGGCGAGCAAGCTGAAGCATTTGTGGCAATCGCCGTTCACCCTGCACACCAATGTGCTGGAAGCCATTCGCCGGGAGATCAAGCACGCCAAGGACGGCAAACGCGCGCACATCATCGCCAAGATGAATTCGCTGCTGGAGCCGGAGATCATTACGATTTTGTACGAGGCATCGCAGGCGGGCGTAAAGATCGACCTGATCGTGCGCGGGGTGTGCGCATTGCGCCCCGGCGTCGCCGGACTGTCCGAAAACATCACCGTGATTTCCATCATCGGGCGTTTCCTGGAACACACGCGCATCTTCTACTTCCGCAACGATCTGGCGCACGACGTCTATTTGTCCAGTGCGGACTGGATGGATAGAAACTTCTTCCGCCGTATCGAAGTGTGTTTCCCCATCCTCGACGAAAAGCTCAAGAAGCGCGTGCTGGATGAAGGCTTGAAAAGCTACCTGAAAGACAACGTGCAGGCCTGGGAAATGGACTGCAACGGCTTCTGGCACCGCAAAACCCCCGGCCGCAACGCGGCGACCTGTGCCCAAACCGAATTGCTGCACGAACTGGGGCAACCGCTGGCGGTTGCCGAGGAGGGCTAGCCTTTCTTCAGGCGTCCGGCCTAGTCCGAATATTTCACCAACTTCCTCCGGGAATCGCCGAAATCCGCATGGCTAAGGACTCATCGAGCCAAATCCAATTTGGATTACCAGCCTGCCTGTAGGAGCGCAACTTGTTGCGCGATACGGTTTATGCAGAAAATCGCCCGGCAAGCCGGGCTCCTACAAAAACTGCCTCGTGTCTTTTTGAGACGGGCGATTACCGCTCTTTTCCGTGATCGCCTTCCTTGTGTTCATGCTCGTGCCCATGCTCCGTCCGCTTGAGCACATACCGCAAATCGAAATCCAGCACCCGTGCCGCAAGGCGGTCGATGGATAAGTGCGTGGCGGCTTTGCGCTCGTCCGGGTCGTCGTTGTCTTCGTCGTCGTGATCCAGATGTTTGTGATCGCGTTCCAGCAGCTTGCGCAGGGTGTCGATGTGCTCTTTGCCTGCTTTGATATTGTTCAGGCGGTAGGCCTCGGCAGCGGCCACCAGGTAGCGGTCCAGTTGGGCGGCGAAAGCCGGGTCGAGGAGTTGCTTGGCGGGCCAGGTTTGCATCTCGGCGCGGATGCGGTCGAGCAGGAGGGCGGCATCGAAGGGGGCGGGGACGGCGATGGTGGGGACGGCGGCGGGGCGGGAGACAAAGTCGTTTTGCTCGATTGTTTCAAGCTCCTTTCCCAGATCGCCAGTTGGCCCCTCACCTGGATACATTGATACAGGCGCATGTCCACTTAACTCTGCAACCCCTATTCCCGGTAGGTCTTTGCTCAGGAATCCAAAGCCCCCCTGTGTATCCCCAGGCATGAGTCCATCTTTAGGCTCATTCAATATGGCATAGCTCCAGCTAATCAATAATCCTCCCTTAGGACTGGCATAGCTCCCACCATTCCATCGTGTGGGTGTTGTCAGTGCTTCAATACCTGCTTCGACCAATCGTTCTACCACGGCTTGATCATCAATCTCGGGCTCACTGCTCAATAGCGGTATAGCGGAAATGATTCCGCTAACTTGATCAAGTCGCAAGGCAACTAATGACTGCCGGCTTCTGGAATTATTTACAACTCTATAAAAATATTTAATTTCTTCATTTTTTCTGAGTTGAAACTCAGAACCTACTGTCGGAACAATTTTTGTAGAAGGAACAAATATGGCCTGACGCAATTGTTTCTTGGGTGACTTGGGAAAGTCCCAATACGTAATGGTGTAATCTCCTGTATGAGGATTCAAAATAATGCTCTCTCCGGGCAATGCGGCACTTGCTCGGATTGAAGCAGACAATAACAACAATCCCACAACAGTTGAGATCGAGAGTCTCATAATTATTCGCTCCTATTTAACAGACGGACATGGAAATGCTGATTGGACTCCCCTGGGCTATGAATCCTTGCATGCACACGCCTGTCTTTCGCTAGTTGCATAAATGCATCGAAATTGGCTGGTGGGATTGCACCATCTTTTGAATTCGCACGAATATCGACTACTGAACCACGCTTGTGCTCTTCATGCGGCTCATTCCATTCAGCTTCGGTATCAATGTCGAACACTCCGCCCCACATCAAACTGGCATCGTTGACATGAATCACTGGATCCTTGGGATAACGATGATGATAGTTTATCGCAATGATTAATAGCTTATTGGCTGCCGCAGGTTGCAAGTAGTGATTGCTTGGGTGTCTGCCCGCAACTGCGCCGATTACACTTCCATCCTTCTCATACAGCGCATAGAGTCCAGAAGGTGGAATGGGTTTCAACCCTTTCACCTTCACATCCACCGTCACCGACTGAGGACTGTTGCTGCATTCGTCGCAGGTCGCCGTGATGGTATGTATGCCGGACGCTTCCGGTGCCGTGAAGCTGAAAACCACCGCGCCGCTGGCGGCCGGGCTAGACCAGCACGTATCGTCCGAGTCGCAGTGTATTCCCTGGATGTCCCCTCTGGGCCGTTTGCTGTCGCCATGCTCATGTCCGCCGCTGCGGGGATCGACCTTGAGGCTGATCTTTACGTTAACAGGCGGGCAGGTTTCCTGACTGTTCACCGTAACAAGGAACGGCAGGCTGTTCGACGGTTCGACCTCGCTGGCGTCGGCAAGCTCGATGGTCGGTTTTATGGGACAGGTGGCGCAATACGGCCCATTGCAATTAACCGGGTCCGCAAACTGTGGTTCACTATAAGTGCTCACACCATTCGCGTCGGTGGCAGCGCAAAGCGGCCGAATCGGGTTCGTTACTAACGGCACCTGGAAATATTGGTCGGCGAGGGTGGAATAAGCGCCCAGAACGCGGGAACATACAATAACGCCCCGGTTGAACACATCGGTAGATATCTTGCATCGCATAGACCCATTCCACCCGATACCCGTAACCCATCCGTTTTGAATCGCCACCGATTGAATATCCTTCCATGCTTCGAACGACTGTTCTATCAATATGTCCGCCGCAGGCGCCCAGTCAGGGACATAGTGCACCAAAAAGGTATGCAAATCTGAATAGCGCCATGTTAACCGCAACGGTTCGCTGACCGCCTGTTGCGGCCAACAGGCTAAAAGAAGTAGTGCTGCAAACAGGCGGGTGCCCGCCCAGCCTGATTGGTACTTGTTTAACGCAGCCATTCCGTTCCCCCTTGTGGCGTGAACTGCGCGCGACAATAACCCTGCTCGGGGGGGGGGGCGTCAATAGGCCGTTTGGCCTAGATAGCGGTCTATATCTTGGTAAGGCTCTCTGGAATTACGGCGGATTAGTTTTTCTTCGGCCGTCCGGTCTTGATCTTTTCCAAACCGGTAATGGCGCGCTTCAATTGTGCTAGAGGCAATTTGGACAACGCTTGCAGGCTGGCGCGCAGCAGTTCGCTTTTTTTCACGTGCAGATCCGCCTTGAGCGCCTTTTGTTTTAGCACTGTAATCAGGTCGTAATCCGCTTGCGGCATGGTGAAGCTGTCGCGTACGACTTTTACCTTGGCGTCGGATTTCTTTTCCTTCTTGTGTTTCTTTTCCGGCTTGGCAACGACTTTTGCCGGAGCAGGTTTGCGGGCGGCGGCTGTCTTCCTGACTGCAGGTTTGCGCGATGCGGGCTTGGTCATGTCGTTCTCCATGGGTGAATGTGGCGAAAACAGTATATACGGTATATCCTGACGGCCGATAGTGTAATAATTCCGGAGAGGGAGGAGATGGAGTTGATTCTGTGGCGGCATGCCGAGGCCGAGGAGGGAACGCCCGACGCCATGCGACCGCTTACCGAGAAGGGCAGGCGCCAGGCCGAGCGCATGGCGCACTTCATTTCCGGACGGTTGCCGCCGAACACGCGCATCCTGGTCAGCCCGGCACTGCGTGCGCAGCAGACGGCCGCCGCGCTTTCCGGCCATTTCATCACCGCCCCCAACATCGGCATTCATGCCACCCCGCAAACCGCCGTCGCCACTGCCGGCTGGCCGATGGCCGGGGGCGCCGTCATGCTGGTCGGGCATCAGCCCTGGATGGGCGAGCTGGCCGCATTTCTCATGACCGGGCATGCGGATTACTGGAGCATCAAGAAAGGGGCCGTATGGTGGTTCAGCCGACGCGAACGCGAAGGCGACTATCAGACGGTGTTGCGCCTCGTCATTGCGCCGGATCAACTGTAGTACCGAAGGGAGTTGCCATGTTTGAATCTGCCGAGCTCGGACACAAGATAGACAAAGCAACCTACGACCTGGAGGTGCCGAAACTGCGCGAAGCGCTGCTGGATGCGCAATTCGACCTGGCGGAGAAGGCCAAATTCCCGGTCATCATTCTGCTGGGCGGGGTGGACGGCGCGGGACGCGGCGAAACCGTGAACCTGCTCAACGAATGGATGGATCCGCGTTTCATCCAGACCCACGGCATGGGCGATCCCTCCGACGAGGAAATGGAGCGCCCCATGATGTGGCGCTTCTGGCGCGCGCTTCCGCCCAAGGGCAAGATCGGACTGTTCCTCGGTTCCTGGTATACCTGGCCGATCCTGAACCGGGTGATGGGGCTGACCAAGCTCGCCGATCTCGACCAGAGCCTGGAACGCGCCAATGCGCTGGAGAAGATGCTGACCGACGAGGGCGCGCTCATCATCAAATTCTGGCTGCACCTTTCCAAGGATAAGCAGGAAAAACGCCTCAAGCTGCTGGAAAGCGATCCCAAGACGCGCTGGCGCGTCACCAAGCGCGACTGGGAGCATTACAAGCTCTACGAAAAGTTCATGACCGTCAACGAGAGCGTCATCCGTCATACCAGCACCGCGGAGGCCCCGTGGATCATCGTCGAGGGCGCGGAGCCGCGCTATCGCAGTCTGACCGTGGGCAAGGTCATCCTCGAGGCCATACGCAAGCGCCTGGCCGAGTCCGACAAGAAGAAAGAAGCCTCCACCCGCGCTGCGCCATTGCTGCCCTCGATCGACAAGCTGAATATCCTCGAGACGCTCGATCTTGCGCAGAAACTGGACAAGAAGAAATTCGACAAGGAACTTGAGAAATACCAGGGCAAGCTGGCCATCCTGACGCGCGATCCGAAGTTCAAGAGCATCACCGTGGTGGCGGTTTTCGAGGGCAACGATGCCGCCGGCAAAGGCGGCAGCATCCGCCGCATCACCAGCGCGGTCGATGCACGCCAATACCAGATCGTGCCGATTGCGGCGCCCACCGAAGAGGAACGCGCGCAGCCTTATTTGTGGCGGTTCTGGCGGCATGTGCCGCGCAAAGGCCGCGTCACCATCTTCGACCGTTCCTGGTATGGACGCGTGCTGGTGGAACGCGTGGAAAAATTCTGTACGGAATTCGACTGGATGCGCGCCTACCACGAGATCAACGATTTCGAAGCGCAGCTCGTGCGCCACCAGACCGTCGTGGTCAAATTCTGGCTCGCCATCAGCAAGGAAGAACAACTGCGCCGCTTCAAGGAGCGCGAGAAGATCGGCTTCAAGCGTTTCAAGATCACCGACGAGGACTGGCGCAACCGGGAAAAATGGGATGCCTACGAACAGGCCATCGGCGACATGGTCGACCGCACCAGCACCGAGGTCGCGCCGTGGACGCTGGTGGAGGCCAACGACAAGAACTATGCGCGCATCAAGATATTGAAGACGCTGTGCCAGCGCATCGAGGCGGCGATGAAGAAAGTGAAGTAACTACTCCCGCTGCAATGATGCTCTGTAGATTTATCCCGAATAATCCTTTGGGTTCCGCGTTCCCTCCCCTTGCAGGGGGAGGGCCAGGGAGGGGGTAGAAACTACCATATTCCACGATTCTACCCCCATCCTAACCTTCCCCCTGCAAGGGGGAAGGAACGGTTCGGCGGCTACGCAGCAACCTGCACCAGCACGTACGGCCTCACCACCACCGCCCACACTTCGGCATCGGCCTCGTACCAGGCCAGCGCCTGCGCATCGGTGACGCGCGTCACCTGCCCCGCTTCCATCCACTGCAGCACTTGCGCCTGGTTGTCCCTGGAAATCTGGATGGCGACGTCTATCAGGTCGAGCTTTTCGTTCACGAAAATTGCAACCCCGCTGGCAAAGAAACGCTGCAGTTCCTTCCATGCAATGCGCGAGGTTTCCAGGTTCAGATTGATGCGGTCGATGTCCTGTTGGGCTAATGTTGCCATGGTCGACTGATTTTTCTATTTCGATCCATTCAGATAATCGTCCTTGACGTGTATGTAATGCTCGGCCGAGTAGCGCAGGTGGGCGATCTCCGCCGCGGTCAGTTCGCGCATGGCCTTGGCGGGGCGGCCGATATACAGCATGCCGCTCTCCAGCGTTTTGCCCGGCGCCACCAGGCTGCCTGCGCCTATCATCACGCGGTCGGGCACCACCACGTCGTCCAGGATGATGGAACCGATGCCGATCAGGCATTCGTTGCCGATGCTGCAGCCGTGCAGAACGACCGAATGCCCCACCGTCACGTAGTCACCGATGATCAGCGGCGAGCCTTGCGGTTTTTCTGCGGTCTTGTGCGACACATGGCCCATGGTCAAATCCTGGATGTTCGTGCCGCGCCCGACCACGATACGGTTGACGTCGCCGCGCAATACCGTGTTACACCAGACGGAACTGTCGTCGCCGATTGTTACGTCGCCGATCACCTGGCTCGAGGAATGGAGGAATACGCGTTCGCCGATCCGCGGCAGGATATTCAGGTAGGGTTGTAGCGCCATAGTTTCTTTTCGTCTTCTTTATTCATTATCCAGATTGCGGCTTTCCAGTTCGCTCCATAGTGCCAGGGCGATCGCCAGCCAGGCGGACTCGGTTTTCTCCAGCGTGCCCAAACGCGAAAAATATTCCGGTCCATAAGCCTTGGTGTTCGCATCATGCATCAACATCGTCATCCCGAACAATTCGACCTTGGCGCCGGCAGTCCGGTCACCCTTGCCGGCCGCCGCCTTGAGCTGCTCCATGTTCTGCAGCATTTCATGGGCAAACTGGTGCACCTGATAGTCGTCGGTACAATCCAGCCCCAGCCCGGCGCAATGGCGCTCGATTTCCAGCTCCAGTTCCTGCGTATTCTTCAGCAAAGACTCGTTCGTTTGCATGTTTCCGGATTGGATCAAGTACGCGATGGTATTGGCAATCGCCCCTAGAACTCAAACACCGCCCCCAGGGAAAACTGCCTGATATCGGCGCCGCTCACGTTGTTGTAAGCGGACGCCTCGGCCTTGAGCCCGAAGAACCGCTTGATCGGAAACTGCACCCCCGCTGCAAGACCTGCACTCCCTCCCGTGTCGGTTCCCAACGTTCTGCCCAGGCCTGTCGAGGTGGCCTTCCACAGCAGGTAATCGACGCGAACATAGGGCTGCACATGGGGGTGGACGGGCCATCTGCCGGTCACGCCCGTCCCGTAGCCGGTCAGCTTGATGGAAACTTCATTGCCGCCGCTGGATTTGAAGCCGGTATAACTGGCGCCAAACACGTTGATGCCGAGCTCGGGCAGCGGGTAAAAGCTGCCGTCGATGCGCGCATAATTCGAGTTCTGGTAACCGCCGATGTTGCTGATCGAAGCGTCGCCCACCGAGGGCGAAACCGCGAAGGACATCTCGGCATACGCATGCGTAGCCGACAGCAGCAACAGGGTAAGCAACAGTCTGCTATTGGGTTGTTTCACGCTGAACTCCTAGGGGGTAACAGTGAATTGAACGGTTCTTTTCTGGATGCCCTCGAAACTGCCGAAGGCGAATTGCGTCGAGACACCCCCTGTCTTCACGCGCTGCAGCATGAAAGCGGTGAGGCAGGTCGCGGTCGGGCTGGCGGTGGCAGGTAAAAAGCTGGCGCTGTTCACGGTGGCAGTGCCGGTATCCGGACCGATATTGTAATTCCAGGAATTCCGGGTGCCGTCGTCGCAGGCGGCCGCCGCATCGAGTCTCATCGTTGTCGCCGCATCCACGCCCGTCCAGGTCAGGACAATCGGGGTGGCGCGCGCAATGCTGGCCGCGCTGGCCGGGGCGCTGATCTGGAAGGCCGGGGGCAAATCGATGGAAGAAGCGCCCGTCATGACCTGCCCGCTGCGCTCGAAATCGACATAGGCACGCACCGTCGCCGCGCCCGAAACCGGTTTTTCGGAAACGAAATATTCGGGTTTGCCGGCGACGACGTTGACGAAAAGAACAAAGTCCATGTACAGGTCGCGCGCAGACATGGTCTTCAGGTTTTGCGACAAGTCCAGCGAATTGCCGAACAGATCGCTCGAAAAGCTCATGTATTGCTGGGGCGGCTTGTCCAGGCTGCTGTAGAGAACCTCGCCGCTGCTGAGGTAGAGATAGGCCGCGGTGCTGGCCACGCCGTCGCGCAACTGCACCGTGGTCGTGACGCTGCCGCTCTCGTCCTGCACCGCCTTCATGAAGGCGTAGATGCTGTTGGTGGTGAACGAACCGGAAGGCTTGGGCGCACTGTCCCCGCCGCAACCGGCCAGCAGCAGCGCCAACAATATAAGTATCGGAGCAAATGCATTCTTGCGCATTAATTTCATAAATCGCGTCCCTTTCATACCTGGTATTGGTCAGACTCACATTAATCAAATTGTCCCCTGTTGAGGTAAGCAGTAAGGGACATTTCTTGATTGTGCAATAGGTTAACGAATCAGTCGGTCATAGTCCGCATGGCTCCCAATCCAGAACCTTTACACACCTTCTTCAACGGGTATGCCCAGTGCGCGGTAGTACAGCCCGACACGAACACTGCGAAAACGGCCCGAACAAATTGGCTTGAATTGCAAGGAAGGATGAGAAGGGTTTTGCTTCAGCAAATCAAAACTTCGACGTGCGAGCTGCTGGATCTCTACAGGCAGCGAATCAAAGCAATCCCAATACTTGGACGAGGCGAAATGCTTCAAAGCTCGCGAGCCTTGCCGCTGCGATATTCAGACTGCGCGGCATCTGCCAATGCATCCAGTTTCCCCGCAGCAGCATCAGCCTCAATCTGCACATCCCAGCGGGATGCATCAAACTCCACGAACCAGTCGCGAAACTTGGCAAGTTCGGTGGGCGGCAGGTTCTGCACGGATTTTTCCAGCACTTCAATGGTTGTCGGCATTTGGTTGCTCCAATGAACAGTTGGACAAAGGATAGCAGATTCCGTGCTGCAATTTTAATCGAGCCTGGAACTTATGGCTTCCTACTCCGCAACTATGTTGGGAACATGTTGCGACAAAATATCGCTGTCCCTGATTGTTGTAATTACCCCGCCAACTTCCATTTCACCCTCTCCCCCGCCCGCAACGGCACCAGCCGGTGCTCGCCAAACCCCACCGATGCCGGCACCTGCCACTCCTCTTTGCGTAGCGTGACGGTTTCCTTGTTGCGCGGCAGGCCGTAATAATCCGCGCCGTAAAAACTGGCAAAGGCTTCCAGCTTGTCCAGCGCACCCGCCGCCTCAAACGCTTCGGCATACAACTCGATGGCGCTATGCGCGCTGTAGCAGCCGGCGCAGCCGCAGGCGTTTTCCTTGGTGTGTTGCGCATGCGGGGCGCTGTCGGTGCCGAGGAAGAATTTCTTGTTGCCGCTGGTGGCGGCTTTGACCAAGGCCTCTCGGTGCGTTTCGCGCTTGAGGATGGGCAGGCAGTAGAAGTGCGGGCGGATGCCGCCGACCAGCATGGCGTTGCGGTTGTAGAGCAGGTGTTGCGGGGTGAGGGTGGCGGCGACGGTGTCCGGCGCGCCGGTCACGAATTGCGCGGCGTCCCGGGTGGTGATGTGCTCGAACACCACGCGCAGGTCGGGCATATCTTTCAGCAGCGGCTGCATCACGCGCTCGATGAACACGGCCTCGCGGTCGAAAATGTCGACATCGGGATCCGTGACTTCGCCGTGCACCAGCAGCGGCATGCCGCAGCGCTGCATTTCCTCCAGCGCGGGATAGGTCTTGCGCAGGTCGGTGACGCCCGCATCGGAGTTGGTGGTGGCGCCCGCCGGATACAGTTTCACCGCGTGGACGGCGCCGCTCTGCCTGGCCTTGCGAATTTCTTCCGCGCCGGTGTTGTCGGTCAGGTACAGCGTCATCAGCGGTTCGAACGTCATGCCCGCGGGCAGGGCGGCCAGAATGCGCTGGCGGTATTGCACCGCCTGCACCGTGTTGGTCACCGGCGGGCGCAGATTGGGCATGACGATGGCTCGCGCGAACTGGCGTGCGGTGTCGGGCAACACGGACTGCATCAGTGCGCCGTCGCGCAGGTGCAGGTGCCAGTCGTCGGGACGGGTGAGGGTAAGCGTGTTCATGCGCTGCATTTTATTCCTCCGTTTCCGATTTGAGCGCGAGCGCGCGCTGGTACAGTTCGTTCTTGTTGCCGCCCGTGATCTTCACTGCCAGTTGCACGGCCTGCTTGAGCGGCAGTTCTTCCAGCAAGGCAGCCAGCGTGCGTTCGATATCCGCGTCCAGCCCGGTACGCTCCGGCGCGCCGGAAACCAGCAGCACGAATTCGCCGCGCTGGTTGTTGGCGTCGCTGTTGAGCCATGCCAGCGCTTCGTCCAGCTTGCAGCGGTGGATGCTCTCGAACAATTTGGTGATTTCGCGCGCGAACACGATCTCGCGCCCGGCGCCGAATACCGCCTGCAAATCCCCGGTGCATTCCAGGATGCGGTGCGGCGCTTCGTAGAACACCAATGTATAAGGATGCGCGGCCAGATCCTGCAGCACGCTGCGGCGCGCCGCGGACTTGTTCGGCAGAAAGCCGTAAAACAGGAAATGCGGCGCGCTCAGGCCGGAGGCGGACAACGCGGCGATTGCCGCGTTTGCGCCGGGAATCGGGATCACCCGAAACCCCGCCGCTCGCACCAGTTCCACCAGCACCGCGCCCGGATCGCTCACTGCCGGGGTTCCCGCGTCCGTTACCAGCGCCACGCCCTGACCCTGTTGCAGCAGGGAAATTACCTTTTCCGCCGCGCCGCGCTCGTTGTGCTGGTGCAGCGCCAGCAGCCTCGCGTCGCTAATGCCATGATGTTGCAGCAAATGGCGCGTGTTGCGGGTGTCTTCTGCGGCCACGGTATCGGCGCCGGACAGCACTTCCAGCCCGCGCAGGGTCATGTCACTTAGATTTCCAATCGGGGTGGCGACTACATATAATGCGCACTCCAATTTCTGTTTGGCCTTGATATGCAAACTGTCGCCCCTGATTCCGGTTGGTTTCGCTGGTTCCTGATCGCCGCACTATACGTGAGCGTTTTTGGCTGCGCTACTGCGCCAACGCCTCCCGCACCCGGCGCACCCGCTCCCGTGACCGGGGCTCCCGCGGCGCCGGTTGCGCCCGCCGAACCCCAGCCGCCGGCAACAACGGCCCTGCCCGAACCGTCGCCAGCAGCGTCGGCAGTTCCGCCCGCCGCCAGCATGGAAGCGGCCGCACCCCACATCGCACTGTTGCTGCCGCTGAAGTCGCCGATCTTCGGCAAGGCTGCCGATGCCGTCCAGCAAGGCTTCCTCGCGGCGGCCAGCATCGAGAAGAACGGTTTGCCGGTGCGGATTTACGGTTTCAACAACGAAAGCACCGAAGTCGCCGATTTGTACCAGCAGGCCCTGCGTGCCGGTGCGGTCGCGGTTGCCGGGCCGCTCACCCGCAATGGCGTAACCACGCTGGCGGCGAATCCGAATATTTCGGTGCCTACACTCGCGCTGAACATGCTGGATAGCCAGCGTTTCGACAACCTCTATTTCTTCGGCCTGCCGAGCGAAACGGAAGCGCGCCAGTGTGCGCAGCGCGCCACTGCCGCCGGCCTGCTCAGCGCAACCATCGTTTCCACCAACACGCCCCTTTCGAAGCGGCTGGCCCAGGCATTTGCCGACGATTGGCAGCGCGCCGGCGGCATCCTCACGTCGGAGATCGTCTATGCTGGCGACCCGGCGCCGCTGAAAGAACTGCCGCTTGAACCCGGCAATGCCGTGTTCCTCGCCGCCGAAGCGGACAAGGCCCGTTTGCTGCGCCCCTACATCGACGCCACGCTGCCGGTGTATGCAACTTCGCAGATATTCGTCGGCAACACCCGCACGCTGACCAACTACGACCTGACCGACGTGCGTTTTGTCGATATGCCGTGGATGCTGCAGCCCGACCATCCGGCGGTGATGATCTACCCGCGTTCCGCCGCGCCCTTGTCGCCCGACCTGGATCGCCTTTACGCCCTGGGCATCGATTCCTATCGTCTGCTGAAGGTGATTTTCGACCGCAGCGAAACAAGTTCGCTGCCGCTGGATGGCGTGACCGGAAAAATCACCCTCGCCGGACATATTTTCCAGCGCGAAGCGGTGCTGGCGATCATCAAGCAGGGCTTGGGCGTTCCCGTGGACGGCAAGTCGCGCCAATGAAGCCCGGCGCCCAGGCCGAACAAATCGCTGCCCAATTCCTGCAACGACACGGCCTGAAGCTGGTCAAGGCCAATTACCGCTGCCGCTTCGGCGAGATCGACCTGGTTCTGCATGACCGGGAAACCCTGGTATTTGCCGAAGTGCGCCAGCGCAGCCGCAGCGATTTCGGCGGCGCCGCGGCCAGTATCGACACGCACAAGCAGCAACGCCTGATCCTGACCGCCCAGCACTACCTCGCCGCATTGCCGCGCATTCCGCCCTGCCGTTTCGATGCCGTGCTGCTGGATGGCGCCGAAAACGTCGAGTGGGTCAAAAATGCTTTCGAGCTTTAAGGTAAAATCCGCCCCCGTCACCCACACTATTTCCGCACCATGTCCCTGACCACACGCATCGGCAAACACTTCGACGACAGCGCGCAGCTCAAGCTGCAAAGCAAAAAAGTGCTCGCTCAACCCATCACCGACGCGGCGCACGCCATGGTCGCGTGCCTGATGAACGACGGCAAGATTCTGGCCTGCGGCAACGGCGGGTCGGCCGCCGACTGCCAACATTTCGCCGCCGAGCTGGTCAACCGCTTCGAAGTCGAGCGCCCGGGGCTGGCCGCCATCGCGCTGACCACCGACAGCTCGGTGCTCACCTCCATCGCCAACGATTACGACTACGTGCAGATATTTTCCAAGCAGGTGCGCGCACTGGGCATGGACGGCGATGTGCTGCTCGCCATCTCCACCAGCGGCAATTCGCCCAGCGTGGTCGAAGCCATCCAGGCCGCGCATGAACGCAACATGCCGGTCGTCGCATTGACCGGCCGCGAGGGCGGCGTAATGGCTTCCATCCTGAAACCGACCGATTTCCACATCTGCGTACCGGCAAAAAGCACCGCGCGCATCCAGGAAGTACACCTGCTCGCATTGCACTGCCTGTGCGATGCCATCGATCACCTGATTCTGGGAGGGGAGTAATGCGTTATTCAGTGCTGTTGTTTGCGGCTTTGTGGCTGTTGCAGGGTTGCGTCGCCCCGGTCGTTGCGGCCGGTGTCGGCACGGGCGTGATCATGTCCTCTTCGGATCGCCGCAGCGCAGGCACCATGGTCGAAGACGACACCATCGAGAGCAAGTCGCAGAAGCGCATCGAGGAGAAGTACAAGGAATCCGCGCATGTCGGCGTCGTCGCATTCAACCGTTTCGCGCTCGTCACCGGCACGGTCGCGGACGAAACCGCAAAAATGGACATCGAGCGCATCGTCGGCGCCATTCCCAACGTGAAAGGCATCGCCAACGAACTTGTGGTGAACGGCCCGGCTGTCGCCGGCAGCGCCAGTTCCGACACGCGCATCACCGGCAACGTGAAAGTGCGCTTCGTCAAAAGTCCCGCGTTCAAGGCCGACCACGTCAAGGTCGTCACGGAAAACAGCGTGGTCTACCTGATGGGCCTGGTTACCCGCGCCGAGGCCGATGCGGCCTCCGAGATCGCCAGCACCACTGGCGGCGTCCAGAAAGTCGTGCGCGTCTTCGAGTACATCGACTAGTGAAATACCCGGCCCCACATTTCGAGGACAAGATTTGCGCGGCTGACCGGCTCGCCGCAAAAGCCGCCCTGCTGCCGCGCCCGCTGGTGTTCACCAACGGCTGTTTCGACGTGCTGCATCGCGGCCATGTCACCTACCTCGCGCAGGCGCGCGCACTCGGCTTCTCGCTCGTCGTCGGCGTGAACAGCGATGCCTCGGTCAAGCGCCTCGGCAAGGGCGACGAACGCCCGATCAATGCCGAACAGGATCGCATGGCCGTGCTGGCGGCGCTGGAATCGGTGAGCCTGGTGGTGAAATTCGACGAAGACACCCCGCTCAACCTCATTCTCGCCTGCAAGCCCGACGTGCTGGTCAAGGGCGGCGACTGGAAGCCGGCCGACATCGTCGGCAGCAAGGAAGTCAAAATCTGGGGCGGCACCGTGCACAGCATCCCGTTCCTGCACGAACGCTCCACCACCGCATTATTGAAGAAGATACGTTCGCTATGATCCCAACCGAAATCATTCTGCACCAGCAAACCAAAACGCTCGAAATCGCCTTCGAGGACGGCGCGCGCTACACGCTGCCATTCGAATTCCTGCGCGTGTACTCGCCCTCCGCCGAAGTGCGCGGCCACGGCCCGGGACAGGAAACGCTGCAAGTCGGCAAGCGCAGCGTGCTGCTCACCGAGATCGAGCCTGCCGGCAGCTACGCCATCAAGCTGATCTTCGACGACGGCCACGACAGCGGTTTGTATACCTGGGAATACCTGTACGAACTGGGCAAGTATCACGATGCCATGTGGCACGATTACCTGACCAAGCTGGAAGCGGCGGGCGCAAGCCGCGATAAATAGTTTGATTCCCTCCCCCTTGCAGGGGGAGGGTTAGGGAGAGGGTAGAATTTCAATCACCCCCTCTCCCCCGCCCCTCTCCCGCATGCAGGAGGGGGGTAAATACAAAAGGAGTTGATATGAGCAAAACCACCCACTTCGGTTTCCAGACCGTCCCCGAGGAAGAAAAAGCCAAGAAGGTCGCGGGCGTTTTCACCTCCGTCGCCAGCAAATACGACATCATGAACGACCTCATGTCGGTCGGCCTGCACCGCATCTGGAAGCGCTTCGCGGTCGGCCTGGCCAATGTGCACGAAGGCCAGCGCGTGCTCGACATCGCGGGCGGCTCCGGCGATCTGTCGCGCCTGTTCCTCGACAAGGTCGGCAGCAGTGGTCAAGTGGTACTCACCGACATCAACAACGCCATGCTGCGTGTGGGCCGCGACCGCCTGCTGGACGAAGGCAAGGCCACGCCCACCGCGCAGTGCGACGCCGAACACCTGCCCTTCCCCGACAATTATTTCGACTGCGTGAGCATCGCCTTCGGCCTGCGCAACGTCACACATAAAGATGCCGCCCTGCGCGAGATGCGCCGCGTGCTCAAACCCGGCGGTCGCGTGATCGTGCTGGAATTCTCCAAGGTCGCCAAGCCGCTGGAAAAGATGTACGACCTGTATTCCTTCAAGCTGCTACCCAAGATGGGCGAAATCATCGCCAACGATGCGGACAGTTACCGCTACCTCGCCGAATCCATCCGCATGCATCCGGGACAGGAAGAATTGAAGCAGATGATGGTGGATGCGGGGCTGGAGCGGGTTGAGTACTTCAATATGACGGGCGGGGTGGTGGCGGTGCATCGGGGATACAAACTGTAGTACCAACTGATTATTTGAGGCATTAGCGGCAAATGTTTAGACTGGTCGGATAGTTTTAGGGACATAAAATGAGAGCGCGTATGGCGGGTATTCTGATTCTGTCGGGCTTCATGGGCGCTAATGCGGCCGCCAGTGCCGATCAGGAAATTGCTTTAGCCCAGCCTCCTCTGATTGTTGAGCATAAGAACACAGTCACGATCAATTCCGGCTCCTACCATCTTTCCAGTCGCAATCAAGATTTTTACCTTGTTGGCCCCCAGTCGTGCAGTTTATTCTTTGGTTGTGGTAACACCGCGATTCCGATAAGCAATGACTTCGAGACCGCATCAAGGGATGTATATGGCTTCGAGTATGGTCGCAAAATCAAACATGGATTCAGTTATGGTTTCAACTATTTTCAAATACAAAATTCGTTTTCCATACCCTCGCTAACTCCTTCTCAGGGTAAGCTGAAAGCAAGATTTATTTTCGGCGTTATAAAAAAGTATTTTGGCGACGCGGACGGGTTGCAGCCATTTATTGGTGCAGGTGTTGGGAAAGTAGACTTGAGCGTAAGCGGCAGCGAAAACGATACTGCCGGAGGGTCTGCCGCACTGGTCAGCACCGGTCTGCGATACAGCGTGGGTCATATGAGTTTTATCGCCGAATACCGCCTCATGCGTACTTCAGGAATGTCGCTTGCAGGGAATACAGATATTACGGGCGATGTTAATGGCAGCTTGAAGCTCAGCGGCCGAGGCAATTTTGTCGGACTGGGATTTAATTTCTAGCCTGAATTTTGCCTAAAACCCCGTAGGTCAGGTTAGGCAGGCCGTAACCCGACATCGCGGCTGTTACCCAAGATGCGAGAGCTCGGGTAGAGTGCAATAAGCGTAGCGCATTGCACCGGATGTTTTGTCTTTACTTCATACGGCGCAATGCCCGTTGGTTATTGCGCCCTACATCAAGCGGGATATTGTGGGAAATGTAATTTTGGCGCTAAGGGATCACCTGCCCTTGATCGGTGCAGTCGTCGGCGTTTTGCTCGTCATTGTTGGCGGCCTCGCCAGCAATACCTGGCGTGAATTTATTCGGCAGCGGAAGTCGAGACGCGCCCTGGCGCTCGCTCTTCAGGGAGAAGTACAGGCGTTACTGGAAATTCTGGAAAAGCGCGGGTACATCGAAGGGCTTCGCGCAGCAAAAGCTCAAATCGAAGCGACCGGCAAATTCCAGGCTTATCCCTTCAGCGCGCGAAAGAAGTACTTCAGCGTGTTCGAGGCGAACGCTGGACAAATCGGAATTCTGGGATCCCCGCTATCGGAACTGGTAGCCCGGTTCTACGCACAGGCAAATTCCATCCTCGAAGACATGGAGCGATTTGAACAATCCGATCCGGCCACGGTTGACCCGATGGCAGCGATTGCCGCTTATGATAAGGTATTGAGTATCTTTGAAGACACGGTGGCCGTAGGAAAGCGAATCGTCCAGGAAGTGAACAGGCGTTACTCGAGAGTACTCTTCTAATATTTCTTTCAACCGTTTACCGCTACTTCACGCGGCCTTGTTTGCACCTTTTTGCCGTCTCGCATATATATTATTGGAGTTTTGCAATGACTGCCTTACCCAAATGCCCCAAATGCAGTTCCGAATACACCTACGAAGACGGCGCCAACTACGTCTGCCCCGAATGCGCCCATGAGTGGCCCAAGGACGCGCCCGCCGAGGCTGGCGAACAAACCAGGGTGTTCAAGGATGCCTTCGGCAATGTGCTGGTCGATGGCGATTCGGTCACGGTGATCAAGGATTTGAAGGTCAAGGGTTCGTCTTCGGTGGTGAAGGTCGGCACCAAGGTGAAGAACATCCGCCTGGTGGATGGCGACCATGACATCGACTGCAAGATCGATGGCATCGGGGCGATGCAGTTGAAGACCGAGTTTGTCAAAAAGGCTTGATGGAGTTACCGGATGAGCGGCTGGGGATGCCCGCATGAGTACGACGGCAAGTGCCAGAAGGTGCTGAACAAGCCCTGCGACATCGGCATGAAAGGATGCGTGTTGTCCGGCCGTTTTCGTTTCGCCGATCCGGGCAAGAACCGCCCCAACAAGACGCCGGGCAATCCGGCAACTGAAACACCTGCCGCGGGCGATGACCAGCAATAACCTTTTCGAACTGGTTTTCCAAGATGCTTTCCTGCTGGTGGCGAACAAACCCGCCGGGCTGCTGGCCGTGCCGGGGCGCGGTGAAGACAAGCAGGATTGTCTTGCTGCGCGTTTGCAGCAAACTTTTCCCGATGCGCTGGTGGTGCATCGCCTAGATATGGCGACGTCGGGGTTGATGGTGTTCGCGCGCGGCATTGCCATGCAGCGCCGGCTTTCGCAGATGTTCCGCGAGCGCGAGGTGGGCAAGCGATACGTCGCCGTCGTTTCCGGCGGGCTGGAACAGGCGGCAGGCGAAATCAGCCTGCCGCTGATCTGCGACTGGCCGAACCGACCGCGGCAGAAGATCGATCATGCTCTGGGCAAGCCCTCGCTGACGCGCTATCGGTTGCTCGGCACAGAATCCGATGTCTCCCGCATCGAACTGGAACCCGTCACCGGGCGCTCGCACCAGTTGCGCGTGCATATGGCGGCGATAGGGCATCCCATCCTCGGGGATGCCTTGTATGGGGATGCAACCAGCGCGCCGCGTTTGCTGCTGCATGCCTGTTCGCTGAATTTCAGGCATCCTGCAAGCGGCGAATTTTTGGACTTTGCCAGCGCGGCTCCCTTTTAGTTGACCCGGATATTTCATAAGGCAGTTTTGCAGGAGCCCGCTTGCCGGGCGATTTCCCGCGTAAACCTTGTCGCGCAACAAGTTGCGCCCGCTGCAATGGATAATCTCGGCAGTTGTGCGCCTCGGCTATAATCGTCGCCGTTTTCCCTCCGTTCAAGGACTCGTCATGCCGCTACCGAAAAGTGCCCTCGCCGTTGCTGCCGGTTTCATGGTTGTCGTCGCTGCTGTCTTTGCCGCATATATCTGGCTGGCGTTGCACTGGAGCTATTCGGAAGGCGAGCGCGCCGGGTTCATGCAGAAGCTGTCCAAAAAGGGCTGGATCTGCAAGACCTGGGAAGGCGAGCTTTCCCTGGTGGCGCTTCCCGGCGCCGCACCCGAGAAATTCCTGTTTACCGTGCGCGAGGATGCCGTGGCCGACAAAATCAACCGGCAAGTCGGGCAGCGCGTCGCGCTGATTTACGAGGAACACCGGGGTTTGCCCACTTCCTGCTTCGGCGACACCGCGTATTTCGTCACCGATGTTAAGCTCATATCTCCCTGAATAATGTCGCTGTAATCTGCTGCCCGTAGTATCGCCGCAGCCGGTGCTATACTGCGCGCCGCTTTGAATTTGCCAATCGTGAGGAATCGCATGAAACGTTTTGCCCTGTTGTTGACCATCGTTTTGACCAGTCTTTCCCTGCTCGCCGCGAATGCCGAGGCCAGGCGCTTCGGCGGCGGCGGCAGCTTCGGCAAGCAGCGCAGCATGAGCGCTCCGGTGCAAAAAGCGCCAGCCGCCGCACCGGCTCCCGGCACCCCGGCACAACCGGCTGCTGCACCCGCAGGCAACCGATGGCTGGGGCCGCTGGCCGGTCTGGCTATTGGCGCGGGCCTGGGCGCATTGTTCGCCGGCATGGGTCTGGGCGAGGGCATGGGTTCCATCCTGATGATCGTCCTGGCGGTTGTGGCCGTGATGTTCCTGGTCTCGATGTTCCGCCGCAAGCAGCAACCCGCAATGCAATACGCCGGAGCGGGCGCGCCCTTTGGCGCCACGCAATTTCCCGCTGCTGAACCTGTAAGCGGGGGCGCCGCTGCCTCCGCCGCACCGGCCAACATCCCGGCCGATTTCCCGGTGGAAAGCTTTTTGCGTAGCGCCAAGACCTCGTTCATCCGCCTGCAGGCCGCGAACGACCGCAAGGACCTGAACGATATCCGCGAATACACCACGCCGGAGATGTTCGCCGAGGTGTCGATGCAGTTGCAGGAACGCGGCGATGCGCCGCAGAGAACGGATGTGGTTGCCGTGAATGCCGCGTTGCTGGAAGTGAATACCGAAAACGACCACGCCATTGCCAGCGTGCGCATGAGCGGCCAGTTGCGCGAGAACAACGGCGCGCCGGAAAGCTTTGATGAAATCTGGCATGTGCAGAAAAATCTCCAGGACGACAAATCAGTCTGGTTGCTGGCTGGAATCCAGCAGATTTGATTGCAAATTAAAGTAAACTAGAGGGCATTGGATTTTCCAGTGCCCTTTTTATTTTGACCGGCTATCAGTGATGCGTTTCTTACGATTGCTCAAGATCATTTTCGTCGTTTTGCGTTTCGGTCTGGACGAATTCCTGCTCGCGCACGAAAAGACCAGCTGGCTGCGCCACCCGCTTAACTGGCTGCTGTTCTTCCGCAATACTTCTCGTCCGCGCGCCGAGCGGTTGCGCCTGGCACTCGAAACGCTGGGCCCGATCTTCGTCAAGTTCGGCCAGTTGCTTTCCACCCGCCGCGACCTGATGCCCATCGACATTGCCGACGAGCTGGCCAAGTTGCAGGACCAGGTTCCGCCCTTCCCTTCCGCGCAGGCGGTTGCCTTGCTGGAAGCGGCATACGGCAAACCGTTGCGCGGGGTGTTTGCCGAGTTTGACGAAACACCGGTAGCCAGCGCCTCCGTGGCGCAGGTGCATTTCGCCACTTTGCCGGACGGGCGCAAGGCGGCGGTGAAAATCATCCGCCCGGGAATTTCGCGCGTTATCGGCCATGACGTGGCGCTGCTGCAAATCTGCGCCGCGCTGATCGAGCGCTGGTGGGAGGACGGCAAGCGCCTGAAACCCAAACTGGTGGTCGCCGAATTTGAGAAATACCTGCACGACGAGCTTGACATGATGCGCGAGGCCGCCAACGCCAGCCAGTTGCGGCGCAATTTCGCCGACGCCAAATTGCTGCTGGTGCCGGAGGTCTATTGGGACTGGTGTTCCGACCAGGTAATGGTGATGGAACGCATGCACGGCATGCCCATCAGCAACATCGCGGGGTTGCGCACGGCAGGAGTCGACCTGTCCAAACTGGCCTGCAACGGCGTGGAAATCTTCTACACGCAGGTGTTCCGCGACGGTTTTTTCCACGCCGACATGCACCCCGGCAACATTCTGGTGACCCGCGACGGGCGTTATGTGGCGATGGACTTCGGCATCGTGGGCACGCTTACCGTTACCGACAAGAATTACCTGGCGCAGAATTTCATCGCTTTCTTCAACCGCGATTACAAGCGCGTGGCCGAGCTGCACATCGAGTCCGGCTGGGCGCCGGCGGAAACCCGCGTGGACGAATTCGAAGCGGCGATCCGCTCGGTGTGCGAGCCGATTTTCGACAAACCGCTGCGCGACGTTTCGTTCGGCAAGGTGCTGCTGCGCCTGTTCCAGACTTCGCGCCGTTTCGGCATCGAGGTTCAGCCGCAACTGGTGTTGCTGCAAAAAACGCTGCTGAACATCGAAGGTCTGGGATTGCAACTCGATCCCGAGCTCGATCTGTGGAAAACGGCCAAACCGTGGCTGGAACGCTGGATGAGCGAACAGGTCGGCTGGCGCGGCTTCCTCAAGGCGCTGCGTGCCGAAGCGCCGCGTTATGCCACTTTGCTGCCGCAGTTGCCGCGCTTGCTGCACCAGCGCCTGAACGACAACGTGGCGGCGCAGGCTGCGCCGCTGATGCTCGAATTGCTGATCCAGCAGAAAAAACGCAATGCCTGGTTAATGGTCATTGCGCTTATGTTGGGGGCTGCGTTGGTTTTTGCGGCTTACGTTTACTTTATTCAGTAATGCAATCGCAGGGTGGGCGCGTTTTATGTGCCCACCTTACCAGACTGTCGATAGAGCCGAACCGTTCCTTCCCCCTTGCAGGGGGAAGGTTACACTCGCAAGGGGTAGGCCGTGGTTGTAAGGGGCTATCGCCCCAACAACACACGCACGGATGGGGGTAGAGTCGGGAAATGCGACCATTTCTACCCCCTCCCCAGCCTTCCCCCTGCAAGGGGGAGGGAGCTTAATTATTCGTTCGGTTCAAAAGAACCCGCTCTCCATCAGCTCCGTCGCCAGCAGCTTGTAATCCGTCGCGCCCGGGCTGTTCGGCGCATAGGCGAACACATCCAGCCCGTGCATCGGGCTGGTCGCCAATCCCACGGTTTCGCCGATGCGCGTCTTGCACACCAGGTTGCCGTAGCGCTGCTTGAGCTTGTCGTAGATGTCGTAGGAGAGTTTGCGGCGAGAGTCGAAGCGCGTCACCACGATGCGGCGCTCGAAGGTGCGCTGCAGTTTCTTTTCCAGCACGTTGAGCGCGGCGTCCAGCCGGTGCACGCCGTGCTGCGACAGGTAATCCGCCGATACCGGAATCAGCACCTTGTCCGACGCCAGCAACGCGTTCAGCGTGAGCACCCCCAGCATCGGGCAGCAGTCGATCAGGATCGGCGCGCCGGTCAGGATCAATTCTTCCGCCAGACCCTGCTTCAGCATTTTCGCGGCTTGCGGATCGCTGCCGTACAGGGCGTCGATCTTGGCCAGTTCCAGCGTGGCCGGGATGATCTGCCAGCCTGCGGGGGTGTCGTGCAGCAGCTTGGCCAGCGGCACCTTGTCGCGGAAGAATGCGGCGATGTTCCTGGATTGCAGTGTGCCGTTTTTCAGGCCCGAGGCAATGGTCAGGTGTCCCTGCGGGTCCATGTCCAGCGCGATGGGGTGCCGCTGCGCGATGGATAGCGCAGCGGCAAGGTTCAGGCAGGTGGTGGTTTTGCCCACGCCTCCTTTTTGGTTGAATACGGCGATGACCGCCATGTTCTCTCCTAGGTGAAACAACTGGCCATTCCGCCAAGCTACCAAAGAACGGTAGCTAAGCGGCTGGTCATGGCGTTTGTGGGATCGGGCACCTCTTCAGCTCCCTCTCCCATTGTGGGAGAGGGTCGGGGAGAGGGACTTTGCGGATTACTCAACAGTGACTGACTTTGCCAGATTGCGGGGCTTGTCCACATCCGTTCCCTTTTGCAGTGCTACGTAATATGCCAACAGTTGCAACGGGATGGTGTGCAGAATAGGGCTCAGAAAACCCGCGTGTTCGGGCATTTGCAGGATGTGGATGCCCTCGGCTTCCTTGATATGGGTGTTGGCGTCGGCAAATACATACAGTTCGCCGCCGCGCGCGCGGACTTCCTGCAGGTTGGATTTCAGCTTTTCCAGCAGGGCGTCGTTGGGTGCAACCGAGACCACCGGCATGTCCTTGTCCACCAGCGCCAGCGGGCCATGTTTGAGTTCGCCCGCCGGATAAGCCTCGGCGTGGATGTAGGATATTTCCTTGAGCTTGAGCGCGCCTTCCAGCGCGATCGGGTAGTGCATGCCGCGTCCGAGGAACAGCGCATGGTTCTTGTCGGCGAAGTGTTTCGACAGTTCGGCGATTTTCGGCTCCAGCGCCAGTACCTTTTGCACCGCGCTGGGCAGGTGGCGCAATTCGTGCAGGAATTGCTGCTCGCGCTCCTCGCTCAGGCGTCCGCGCAGCTTGGCCAGCACCAGCGTCAGCAGGAACAGGGCGGCGAGCTGGGTGGTGAAGGCCTTGGTCGAGGCGACGCCGATTTCGGGACCCGCACGGGTCAGCAGGCGCAACTTGGACTGGCGCACGATGGCGCTTTCCGGCACGTTGCAGATCGCCAGCGTGAACATGTGGCCGGTTACCTTGGCATGGTTGAGCGCGGCCAGCGTGTCGGCCGTTTCGCCGGATTGCGAGATCGTGACCACCAGCGTCTTGGGATTGGCTACGCTGCTGCGATAACGGTATTCGCTCGCCACTTCCACGCTGCACGGGATGCCGGCGATCTCTTCCAGCCAGTAGCGCGCGACCTGTCCCGCATGGTTGCTGGTGCCGCAGGCGAGGATGAGGATGTTTTCGATTTGCGGGAAAATGACGTTCGCTTCCGCGCCGAAAATGCCGGGCACCAGCGATTGGCTGTTGCACACCGATTCCAGCGTGTTTGCCAGCGCTTGCGGCTGCTCGTGGATTTCCTTCTGCATGTAGTGCCGGTATTCGCCCAGTTCCACGCTGTCGTTATTGAGTTCGCTCACATGCACCGGACGCTGCACCGCCTTGCCCTGCGCGTCGAAAATGCGATAGTCGGCCAGGTTCACCTCGACCACATCGCCCTCTTCCAGGTACACCACATTCTTGGTGACCTGCAGCAATGCCGACATGTCCGACGCGACGAAGTGCTCGCCCTCGCCCACACCCAGCAGCAGCGGACTGCCCTTGCGCGAGGCGATAAGCTGGTGCGGATTGTCCGCCGCGATGACGCCGATGGCGTACGCACCCACCAGTTGAGCCAGCGCCATTTGCGTGGCGACCAGCAGGCTGCCTTGCGCATAATGGCTGTGGATCAGGTGGGCGATGACTTCGGTATCGGTATCGGAGGTGAATTCGTAGCCGTGCGCGGTGAGATCGGCGCGCAATTCTTCGTAGTTCTCGATGATACCGTTATGCACCACGGCGATGAGGCTGCGGCTGATGTGCGGATGGGCGTTGCGCTCGCTCGGCACGCCGTGCGTGGCCCAGCGGGTGTGGGCGATGCCCAGGTCGCCCTGGGTGTTCGCGCTTTTCTCGGCCAGTTCGGCCACCCGTCCGGTGCTGCGCACGCGATCCAGCTTGCCGTCGCGCACCACCACCAGCCCGGCGGAGTCGTAACCCCGGTATTCCAGGCGCAGCAAGCCGTTGACCAGGATGGGAACGATGTTTCGTTTTGCGACTGCTCCGACTATGCCACACATGGATAGAACCTCGTAAAAGGGGAAGAGGAAAGGGTTGAGCTTCCCGGGTTTTGCTGATTAAGAAATGCCGTCTCACACTCCTCCGGGAGAGGGCTGGGGTGAGGGTGTGATGTCATTCGGTTGAGCGCAATACACGCCAATAGGCAATCTGGTTCAACCCGAGTTTTAACGCTTCTGCGCTTCGTGGATGTCACTTTTCGACTTTCGCTTTTTTGACCGGGCGCTGCCAACCCGGGATGGTTGTCTGTCTGCCGCGCGACAAGGTCAGTTCCCCGGCGGGTGCGTTGGTGGTGATGGTCGAACCGGCGCCGATGGTCGCGCCCTTGCCCACGGTCACCGGCGCCACCAGTTGCGTATCGGAACCGATGAAGGCATCGTCTTCGATGACAGTGCGGAATTTGTTCGCGCCGTCGTAGTTGCAGGTGATGGTGCCCGCGCCGATGTTGACGCGGCTGCCTACGGTGCTGTCGCCGATGTAGCTCAGATGATTGGCCTTGCTGCCCTTGCCGATCTCGCTGTTCTTGATCTCGACGAAGTTGCCGACATGGGCGTCGTCGTGCAGTTTGCTGCCGGGGCGCAGACGCGCATAGGGGCCGATGTGGCAGTTGGCGCCTACTTCGCTGGAATCGATGTGGCTGTAGGGTGCGATCTGCGTGTCCTGTGCGATTGTCGCATTGCGGATGACGCTGTAAGCGCCGACTTTCACGCGGTCGCCCAGCGTGACTTTTCCTTCGAAGAGGCAGCCGACATCGATCTCGACATCGCGCCCGCAAACCAGTTCGCCGCGCACGTCGAGGCGCGCCGGATCGGCCAGCGTCACCCCTTGCGTCATGAGCTTGCCCGCGACTTCCTGCTGCCAGACGCGCTCCAGCGTGGCGAGTTGCGTCTTGTTGTTGATGCCCTCGACTTCCCAGTGCTGCGCGGGCTGCACGGTATGCACCGCCAGGCCTTGTTGCACAGCCATCGCCACGATGTCGGTGAGGTAGTACTCGCCCTGCGCGTTGTTGTTGCCCAGATTGGCCAGCCAGGCGCGCAGTTTTTCGGTCGGCGCCAGCAGGATGCCGGTGTTCACTTCCTTGATCTGCAATTGTTCGGGCGCGGCGTCCTTCTGCTCAACAATGCTTTGCACGTCGCCTTCGGCATTGCGCACGATGCGGCCATAGCCGGTGGGATTGTCGAGATTGACGGTGAGCAGCACCAGGCCTTCGCCCGCCTGCAGCATCTGGTGCAGGGTGTTGTGCCGGGTCAGCGGCACATCGCCGTACAGCACCAGCGTGCGGCTGCCGTCTTTCAGATGCGGCATCGCCTGCTGCACCGCATGTCCGGTGCCGAGCTGCGGCTCCTGGAGCACGAATTTCGCCCCGTATTGCTGCATCGCCTGCGGCACCGCTTCTCCGCCATGCCCGTACACCACGCAAACCTGCTGCGGCTGCAATCCAGCCGCGCAATCCAGCACATGCTGCACCAGCGGTTTGCCCGCCAGCGCATGCAACACCTTGGGTTTGTCGGAATACATGCGCGTGCCCTTGCCGGCAGCGAGGATGACGATGTTCAACGGGCTCATGGCGGTGCGGAGATTGATGATGGCGGATTATATCCGATGGCGGGGGGCTTACTCATCTGTACGAAGGTGCCATGGCTGTCGCCTTTAGCCTTGTGGGAGCGCCGACGTCCTCGTCAGTTCTTTCAAGCATTACTGCCGACGGGGACGTCGGCGCTCCCAGTCACGGCCAAACGCTTCATAAACAACCTCAAACACTAATGAAGCCCAGCCCTGCGCTCAAACGGGACGCGCTTTCGGCGCGACCTTAAGCTCAACATCAGGGCTTCTTGACAATTTGTCCAGCGTACATACAATGTATTAATGATAAAATTCGAGTGGGATACAACTAAAGCGACCGCAAACAAAAAGAAGCATGGCGTTTCGTTTGAGGAAGCCCAATCTGTCTTCTACGACGAGTTCGCGGTGCAATTCTTTGATGAAGAGAATTCCGGGCCAGAAGACCGATTTCTGATGCTTGGTTTCAGCGATGAAGCTCGCCTCCTGATTGTCTGTCATTGCGAACGGGGCGAAGGCAGCATTATTCGAATCATCTCAACCAGGAAAGCCACGAGGAATGAGAGTCATTATTATCAAGGAGCCAAACCATGAAAACCGAATACGATTTGTCAAAAATGAAATCCCGCAAAAATCCTTATGCAACCAAACTGAAAAAGTCTGTCACGATGCGGTTAAGCGAAGATGTGATTGGATATTTCAAACAAATGGCTGACGAAAAAGGTGTCCCGTATCAGAGTCTGATAAACCTTTATCTGCGAGACTGTGTTTCGAGCCATAGAAAAATTGATATTACCTGGCAAACAACGCCCTAAGCCCGCACTTACCACCTCACCTGTCCAGCGGACTCACCACACCCCGTCCGCCCTTGTTCAGCACATGGGTGTAGATCATGGTGGTGGACACATCGGAATGGCCGAGCAGCTCCTGCACGGTGCGGATGTCGTAGCCGGATTGCAATAGATGCGTCGCAAAGGAATGGCGCAATACATGCGGCGTAACGGGCTTGTGAATCTCTGCGATCTTTGCCGCCTCGCGAACCGCGCGTTGCACGCTTGCTTCGTACAGATGGTGGCGCCGCTCAATGCCGGAGCGCGGATCAATCGAGCGCACAACAGATGGAAAGACGAATTGCCAGCCCCATGTGCGTGCCGCTTTTGGATATTTGACGGCAAGCGCATTGGGCAGATACACCTCGCCGAACCCGGCCTCAATATCGCGTTCATGCAATGCCTTCACTTTTGCCAGATGCGTTTGCAGGGGCAAAATCAAATTCTCGGGAAGCACGGTCACCCTGTCCTTGTTACCCTTCCCTTCGCGGACAATGATTTCCCGCCTTTCAAATTCCACATCCTTCACCCGCAACCGCAAACCTTCCAGCAAGCGCATGCCAGTGCCATAGAGCAGTGACGCCACCAAACCCATCGTTCCGGACATGGCGTTCAGCAAAGCACGCATTTCGGTTTGGGTCAAAACGACCGGCAAACGCTTCCCCATCTTGGCGGCGATCACCTCGTCCAGCCAGGGCAACTCGATATGCAGCACATCGCGGTACAAAAACAACAGCGCGGACTTGGCCTGATTCTGGGTGGAAGAAGAGACCTTTCGCTCCATTGCCAGATAGCTCAGGAAGTTTTGAACTTCATCGGCCCCCATGTCCTTGGGGTGTCGTTTATCGTGGAACAGAATATAGCGGCGCGCCCAGTCCAGATAGGTTTCCTCTGTGCGGATACTATAGTGGCGCACACGAATCTCCGCGCGCATCCGGTCGAGCAGCTTGGGCGAATCCTGAGAAACGGCTTTAGCTTCCATACGGAGAATTTTAGGTTGCCCTAAAATGGAAGTCCAGCAGCGAAATCATGTAAGTGCATGAATGTACAAAACCCATGTGAAGAGTATTGACAACGCGTGCAGTCATAGGCGACATTGCCGCTCTATGAAACTGTTTTCTATTTTTAGTTAGGCTGTTTTGTTCCATTCCGATCCAATACCCAATACAAAGAAAGGGGTTGCGCCATGAAATTGCCATTTACTCTCAGTTGGGGGAAACCTCAGAAGGCGACCGAAGCACAATTAAAATACAAAACTATTGAAGCTGAGACTTTGCAACTCATAGATTCCTACAGCGATCAAGTCATGAAAATGCTTCGTGCAAATATTGATCCATCGTTGGGCTTCGATGAGAAAGCAATCAAGATATTGTCAGACGATTTGGAGGGAGGTCGTCACAAATATGACGAGGAGAAAAAGAATATTGTTGCAAATATGTATGGTGCTTTCTTAGGAAAGGCGATTTGACCTGCTCCCCATAGACCGTACCACCTAGAAGTTAGTAAAGTCCGCTTTTAAAGAGAGGCGGAAATGAAGAAGAGTCGATTTAGCGAAGAACAGATCATCGGTTTCATTAAGGAAGCAGAAGCCGGCATGCCGGTTGCGGAGTTATGCCGCAAACATGGCTTCAGCGACGCCAGCTTTTATAAATGGCGCGCCAAGTTTGGCGGCATGGACGTGAGCGAGGCGCGGCGGTTGCGCGATCTGGAAGGCGAGAACAGCAAACTCAAGAAGTTGCTGGCGGAAGCTCATCTGGACATCGAAGCGCTCAAAACCGCCTTCGGGGTAAAGCGCTAGCCCCACAAGCCAAACGACAAGCGAAAAGCGTGATGATTGAGCAATGCCATCTGTCAGAACGGCGCGCATGCCGGCTTGTGGGGCTGTCCAGGACGAGTTGGCGGGAAGCGCCAGTGCCCGATGCGCAGACACAGGAGCTGTCCGCGCGCATCATCGAACTGGCGCACAGGCGCCGTCGCTTTGGTTATCGCCGCATATACGACCTGCTGCGCGCCGAAGGGCGCCCCGACAACCACAAGCGAGTATGGCGGTTGTACAGCGAAGCCGAATTGGCCGTGCGGCGGCGCAAGAAGGCTAAACGCCCGCCCAGTGAACGCACAACCCTGGCGCAGGCAACGCGCCCGAACGAAGTGTGGAGCATGGATTTCGTGATGGACAGCTTGGCAAATGCCAGACGGCTGAAATGCCTGACCGTAGCAGACGACTTTACTCACGAGAGCATCGACATCACCGTGGATCACGGTATCTCGGGCGGCTACGTCGTTCGAGTGCTCGAACAAGCGGCTCGATTCCGGGGCTATCCCCGGGCGATCCGCACCGACGGCGGGCCGGAATTCACCAGCCGCGCATTTCTGGGATGGGCGCACGCGAGGGGCATCGAACATTTATTGATCGAGCCAGGCAAGCCGACACAGAACGCTTACATCGAGAGCTTCAATGGCAAGTTTCGGGATGAATGCCTGAACGAGCATTGGTTTGAAACGCTGGCGCAAGCGCGGGTTGAGATCGCAGCGTGGCGACGTGACTACAACGAAGTGCGTCCGCATAGCAGTTGCAACAGGATGCCGCCTGCGAAATATGCGGCGCTACACCGACAGAACAAAGGTAGTGAAACGCAATCGAGCGGCGAAATAGTTTAAGCTCGCAACCCAAGGGCTTTGCTACTAATCGGTGGTAGGGCTACGGGGGGCAGGTCAGATTGTCCAAACGAATTTGGGCGGCTCTGGAAAATGGGTCAAATATAACGACGATGTTGGTATCGTATTTAACGAGAATTCAGAGACAATACCTTTTATTGCATTCCCAATTAACCGTGCTTTCAAACACATCGAAAATGGTGACGAGTACTCTATCTACAGTTATTTTATGGCCATGCCTGCGGCAATATCCTCAGCTCCAAAAAAGTAGTGGGCAGCTCGTTCGTGCGCGTAGTTACCTTTATTCTCGGCAGCGACATGAACATGCCTAACCTATCGTTCAAGCGGGACGCCGCGCAAGCGCGGCGCCCCTTAACTTTACGTTAGGCAAACACGTCGATGCACTTTGACGAATCATTGATCATCGAATTGCGAGCTGCAGCGAGTTTGCTGCACGATGACAAAGCGCATTACGTTCAGCGCTTGGAAAATCTCGCGGGAGCTTTCGCCGGGAAAGAGAGCGCACTAGAAGACATCATCTACGATTTTGGAGAAGTTGCGGTGCGCCTAGAAGCGATGATGGTGTGCAAACTCATGCCAAGCATGGATCGGAAGCGTATCTACCAAGACC
>JACRME010000019.1 GCA_016235045.1 Nitrosomonadales bacterium | reverse complement strand
TTGCAGGGCATCGGACAGGGTTTGCAGCTAGTTTGACGTTTCTACTCTCTTCACAGCCCTCTCCCTTAAAGGGAGAGGGGGTAGGGTGGTTTGCAGTTGTGGCAGGCTCTTCAGCGTGTCACGCAGTCCGGACAGGTCGCGCGGGCGGGCAGAGCGAAGGGCGATGCGGGCGGTGATGCGTTCTACGTCTACGCTGGGTTTTAGATGTTCGTGGACTGATTGGTGGCCCTCTCCCCCGGCCCCTCTCCCACCAGTGGGCGAGGGGAGCAGATCGGTGACCGCTTCCAGTCTTGCTTGCAACGCGGCGCGATCCCGTAGCGGATGATGCAGCCAGTGCGCCAGCAATCGGCTGCCCATGTTGGTTGCACAAGTGTCGAGCAGCGAGAGCAAAGTCGGCGCGGGCTCGCCGCGCAGGGTCTGGGTGATCTCCAGGTTGCGGCGGGTGGCGGCGTCCATGCGCACGTATTCGTCGGCGTGGTAGACCTGCGCACTGCGGATGTGGGCGATGCTTTGGCCTTGGGTCAGTTTGGCGTAGCCGAGCAGGGCACCTGCGGCTTCCAGACCCAAGGTGAAGTCTTCGCAGCCGAATCCGGCGAGGTCGATGGTGGCGAACTGCTGGCACAGCGCGCGGTGCGCGGTGTCGCGGTTGAAGTGCCAGTCGGGCAGGGATTTGCTGGCGGCGTTCTTGAACTGTGGCGCAGTGGTGCTTTCGGCGAACAGGATTTCGGAAGGTTGCAGGCGTTCCAGTTCGGCGGGCAGTTGTTTGGCGGCGACTTCGGCGAGGGTGAACTGGCCGGAGGCGAGGTTGAGCCAGGCTAGGCCGACTTCAAACCCTAACCCCTCCCCAGCCCTCCCCTTGTCAGGGGAGGGAGTAGATATGGCGAGCAACAGGTTGTCGCGTTTCTCTTCCAGCAGGGCGGAGTCGGTGACGGTGCCGGGGGTGACGATGCGCACCACTTTGCGTTCGACCGGGCCTTTGCTGGTGGCGGGGTCGCCGATCTGTTCGCATATCGCAACCGATTCGCCCATCTTCACCAGCCGCGCCAGGTATTGCTCCACGGCGTGATACGGTACACCCGCCATCTTGATCGGCTGGCCGTTGGAAGCGCCGCGCTGGGTGAGGGTGATGTCGAGCAGTTTGGCGACGCGCACGGCGTCGTCATGGAACAGTTCGTAGAAATCGCCCATGCGGTAGAACAGCAGCTTGTCGGCGTGGTCTGCCTTGATGCGCAGGTACTGCTGCATCATCGGTGTATGGGTGGATTTTTCCGGGGCGTTCATTCGTGCAGGACTCAGCTTATCTTGACCACGATGTCGTGCAGGCGGTTGGCGCACAGTGCCATGTGCTGGGCGGCGTTGGTCAGGTGGCGGTAGATTTCGCGGCGCTTGAACATGTTGATGTAGTCGGTGCCTTCGAACAGGATGGGGAGTGCCTTGCGATAGAGTTTTTCGGCATGGCGATCGGCCTGACGCGCCAGGTTGGCGTCCGCCGCGGCGCTGGCGGGAGCGGTGCCGAGTTTGGCGTAGCCGGCGGCCAGCGCGTCGACGCCTTCCTTGAGGCAGTGCGAGATGTCGCGCATGAAGTCGTCCGGCTTGACGCCGAGCACGTCCATTTCATGCACGGTGGCCTTGCAGTACATCACGATGTCGTCGAGCGCGATGATGGCGCGGTAAATGTCTTCGCGGTCGATCGGGGTGGAGAAGGCGTCGTTGAGTTCGTGCAGGTTGCGCACCTTGATCAGGTCGGCTTCGTGCACGTCCTGCTTGAGCGCTTCGGCTATCGCGGGATCGCCGTGTTCCATGTATTCGACCAGCAGGTCGACGGTGTGCGCGACCTTGAGGGTCTGTTCGGTGATCATATGGAAGAAGTCGGGCACTTTGGGGAAGACCCGGTCCAGGATGATGGCGAGCATTGTTTTGGAGGCTTGGGGGGCGTTGTTCATGGGGTTTCCTCAGACGAATGCGCTGACGACAAGATAGCAGCAAATCGACATGATTGCCGCGCCGGGGATGGTGATCAGCCAGGTGGTGGCGATCTCGGTGGCCTTGCCCCAGCGCACGGCTTTGGGGCGCTCCGATGCGCCGATGCCCATGATGGAGGAGGCGACCACGTGGGTGGTGGAAACGGGCGCGCCGAACAGCGACGAACTGAAGATCACGCTGGCGGCGGTCATCTGCGAATCGAGCGCGTGCAAGGGGCGGATCTTGTAGATGGAGAACCCCAGCGTGCGCACGATCTGCCAGCCGCCGGAAAGGATGCCCAGCACGATAGCGAAGGAACAGGTCAGCATCACCCAGAACGGCACCTCGAAGGTGGGGATGAAGCCGCCGAGCAGCAGCACCAGCGTCAATATGCCCATGCTTTTTTGCGCGTCGTTGGCGCCGTGCGAGAAGGCCAGCCCGGCCGAGGTGACGAATTGCAGATGGCGCAGGTCGCGGTTGATGGAAGGATGCGCGCCGCGCAGCAGCATGAGCATGGTCTTGTGCAAGGCATAGCCGACCCAGAAGCCGATGATGGGCGAAAGGATCAGTGCGACGACGACCTTGGCGACGCCGTTCAAGTGGCCGTGCAGCAGGTCGCCGAAACCCCAGGCGACATGGCTGGAACCGGCCGCGACCATCACCACGCCGGCCAGGCCGCCGACCAGCGCATGCGACGAGGAGGAGGGGATGCCGAACCACCAGGTCAGCAGGTTCCAGGCGATGGCGCCGATCAGGCCGCACAGCACGATGGTGAGGGCGAGCGTGCGGTCGAGGTCGTCCAGGGTGATGAATTTGCCGATGGTGTTGGCGACCGCGGTGCCGCCCAGCAGCGGGCCGAGGAATTCGAAGAAGGCCACCAGCAGCACCGCCTGCACCGGGGTCATCGCGCGCGAGGCGATGACGGTGGCGATGATGTTGGCGGCGTCATGGAAGCCGTTGGTGTACTCGAAGACCAGTACGATGACGATGGTTGCAATCGCGAGAACGAACAGGGTATCCATGAGGGCGTCCTGCGCTGGGGGTCAGTTCTTCAGGCCATCCGTCAGGTGCGGCGCGGCGATTTGCAGCAATTGTTCGTGGATGAAGGGGTTGCCCGCGCACAGGTTGCCGCTGTTCATGTGGTTCTGGTTGCCGGCCAGGTCGGTCACGATGCCGCCCGCTTCGGTGATGAGCAGGCATCCGGCGGCGATGTCCCAAGGTTTGAGCGCGGTTTCGAAGAAGCCGTCGAAACGGCCAGCCGCCGTCCAGGCGAGGTCGAGCGAGGCGGCGCCGGGGCGGCGCAGTCCGGCGCTCTTCTGCATGACATCCTTGAAGATATCCATGTAGGCGTCCATATGCTCGAAACGGGTGTAGGGGAAGCCGGTACCGATCAGACTGTCGGCCATTTCCTTGCGCTTGCTCACGCGCAGGCGCTTGTCGTTGAGGAAGGCGCCGCGGCCGCGGGTGGCGGTAAACAGGTCGTTTCGAGTCGGGTCGTAAATGACGGCCTGGGTCAGCACGCCGTTGTGCTGCAGGCCGATGGAGACGGCATACTGCGGCACCCCATGCAGGAAATTGGTGGTGCCGTCGAGCGGATCGATGATCCAGACATACTCGGACTCGCCTTGGGGGCCGCTCTCTTCTGCTAGAATTGCGTGGCTGGGATAGGCTTGCTGCAAGGCTTCGATGATGATGCGCTCGGCGGCGCGATCCACTTCGCTGACGTAATCCGCATGGGATTTTTTGGTCACGGTGAGGTGGTCGAGGTTGTCGGCAGCACGGTAAATCAGTTTGCCGGCGCGAATGGCGGCCTTCACCGCGATGTTGAGCATGGGGTGCATATCAGTACGACCTTTTTAATGAGCTGGGGAAATCCGGCACGTATTTTACCTAAAAACAGAGCCGCTAGTCGGCCGTCGCTAGTCGAGTAGGGTGGGCGACAGTAGAAAACTATGTTCGACAACATCAGAGTTGTACTCAGCCACACCACCCATCCGGGCAACATCGGGGCGGCGGCGCGGGCGATGAAAACCATGGGTTTAAGCCGGCTGTACCTGATCAATCCCCGTTATTTTCCCGATGCCCAGGCGACTGCGATGGCGGCGGGAGCAGACGACATCCTGCAGCACGCGGTGGTATGCAGTTCCATCGACGAGGCGCTGCAAGGGGTGACATTTACCGTGGCGATGACGGCGCGGTTGCGCGATATTTCCATCGCCGTGAAAACGCCGCGCGAGGCGATGCCGGAAGTGTTGCAGCAAGCCGCTACGCAGCCGGTGGCCTTGTTGTTCGGCACCGAGATGTCCGGTCTGACCAATGAGGAGATGGGCAAGGCGCAGTTGGGCGTGAATATCCCGGCAAATCCGGAGTTTTCCTCGCTCAATATCGCGGCCGCAGTGCAGGTGATGGCTTATGAACTGGGCGTCGCAGCCCAAAGCTTTGCGCCTTGTGTGCAGGAAATCGAGCCCGCCACGCACGAGCGCATCGAAGGGTTGTACGCGCACCTGGAAAAAACCCTGTTCGAGATCGGCTTCTTCACCACGCAGAACCCGGCCCGGCTGATGCAGCGCCTGCGCCGCCTGTTTTCGCGCACCCGTCTGGAAGACGAGGAGATCAATATCCTGCGCGGCATGCTGACCGTAACAACCGAGTACAATGCTCGCCTGAAGAAACGCTATGCGGAAGAACATCCAGATGTTCAATAACATCAGAGAAGACATTGCCAGTGTATTTGCCCGCGATCCGGCGGCGCGCACCACGTTTGAGGTGCTGACCTGCTATCCCGGCTTGCATGCGCGCATCTTTCACCGGCTGACCAATACCTTGTGGCACGCCAACTTCAAATGGCTGGCGCGTTTTATTTCGCACTTTTCGCGCTGGGTTACCGGTATCGAGATTCATCCGGGGGCGACCATCGGGCGGCGTTTTTTCATCGATCACGGCATGGGGGTGGTGATCGGCGAGACGGCCGAGGTCGGCGACGATGTGACCATGTATCACGGCGTGACGTTGGGAGGAACGTCATGGAAGGAAGGTAAACGCCATCCGACCCTGGGCAATGGCGTGGTAATCGGGGCCGGTGCAAAGGTTCTGGGGCCGATTCACATCGGCGACGGCGCCAAAATCGGTTCCAATGCGGTCGTGGTCAAAGACGTACCGGCCGGGGCAACGGCAGCGGGCATTCCGGCGCGCATCCTCGACGAGGAAAAGAAAGCCGCACCGGTTTTCAATGCCTACGGCGTGGGTAACGACCAGAACGATCCGGTCGCCAAAGCCATACACGGCCTGCTTGGACATAGTGTTACAGTTGACCAGCGCATAGAATTCATCCTGCAGCAGCTCGAGAAGATGGGAGTGCGTGTTGAAGAAGAGCGGGCCACCGCCGACAAGTTCGATCCGAACCACCTGAATAAGATTGTTGATTAAAAGCATCAGGTATTCTATTATATCCCCGGATGTGGCAGGGATAAGGGGGGCGGTAGTCCGTCAAAACTAAATATTGAATAGGGGAATGATATGAGACTCACAACTAAAGGTAGATTTGCAGTGACAGCGATGGTTGATCTGGCAATGCGCGGAGGCAAAGGGCCGGTGACACTGGCAGGCATCAGCGAGCGTCAGAAGATATCGCTTTCGTATCTCGAGCAGTTGTTCGGCAAGCTGCGCCGCAACAATGTGGTGGCCAGCGTGCGCGGTCCCGGTGGCGGCTATTGCCTGGCGCGCCCGGCGAACAAAATCTCCATGGTCGACATCATCGTTGCCGTGGATGAGGCGTTGGATGCAACGCATTGCGGTGCGCGAGGCGACTGCATGGAAGGCAAGCCTTGCCTGACGCATGAATTGTGGTACGGATTGAACGAGGCGATTCACGAGTATCTGGGCAAGATCAATCTGCAGCAACTGGTGGACGGCCAGAGCAAAATTGCGATGGGCGAAGTTCCTCCGGCGGTGATGGCGAAAAACGACAGCTCGTCGCGCGTACTCGCCTGATAGCGGATCGCCTGCCTTCGACTTGGGACGAACTTCGTCGGCAAGTCATGGCTTAAACCCGGATTGTCCATCGGGGCAGAACCTGTTCCTTCCCCCTTGCAGGGGGAAGGTCAGGATGGGGGTAGAGTCGTGGGGTGCTGTGGCTTCTACCACCTCCCTAACCCTCCCCCTGCAAGGGGACGGGGATGCAATGCCGTCGGTAGGTCTGTCCGTCAGGTTGTCAAAAAACAATCGGGCAGTTGGCTATAGGCAACCCAAAGAAGGTCGCCAGACGGTTGGTTATGACCCGGCCAAAATTGCCGGGCAGTTATTGGTTATTGGAGGAGTTGAATGACGTTGCACCTGCCCATCTATATGGACTATTCCGCGACTACGCCGGTCGATCCGCGCGTCGCCGAGGCGATGATTCCCTATCTGACCGAAAAGTTCGGCAATCCCGCTTCGCGCTCGCATTCCTTCGGGTGGGTTGCGGACGAGGCCGTGGAGCGCGCGCGCGCGCAGGTTGCGGCGCTGGTGAATGCCGATCCGAAGGAGATTGTGTGGACATCGGGTGCGACTGAATCGAACAACCTGGCGATCAAGGGCGCGGCTCATTTTTACGCCGACAAGGGCAAGCACATCATCACCGTGCAGACCGAGCACAAGGCGGTACTCGACACCGTGCGCGAGTTGGAGCGGCAGGGTTTTAGCGCGACTTTCCTCGATCCGGAGCCGAATGGCCTGATTGATCTGGGGAAGCTGAAAGCGGCGCTGCGTCCCGACACCACCATCGTGTCGGTGATGCTGGTGAACAACGAGATCGGCGTGATCCAGGACATCGCCGCCATCGGCGAGATCTGCCGCGGCAAAGGCATCCTGTTCCATGTCGACGCGGCGCAGGCGACCGGCAAGGTGATCATCGATCTGCAAAAGCTCAAGGTCGACCTGATGTCGTTCTCGGCGCACAAGACCTACGGCCCCAAAGGCATCGGCGCGCTGTACGTGCGCCGCAAGCCGCGCGTGCGGCTGGAAGCGCAGATGCACGGCGGCGGGCACGAGCGCGGTTTCCGTTCCGGTACGCTGGCGACGCACCAGATTGTCGGCATGGGCGAAGCGTTCCGCATCGCCAAGGAAGAGATGGCGACCGAAAACGAGCGCATCCGCATGTTGCGCGACCGCTTGTGGAAAGGCCTGTCCGGCATGGAAGAGGTGTACCTCAACGGCGACATGGAGCAGCGCGTACCGCATAATCTGAACGTGAGCTTCAATTTCGTCGAAGGCGAGTCGCTCATCATGGCGGTGAAGGACATCGCGGTGTCCAGCGGCTCGGCTTGCACATCGGCCAGTCTGGAACCGTCTTACGTGCTGCGCGCGCTGGGACGCAACGACGAACTGGCGCACAGTTCCATCCGCTTTACGGTGGGACGTTTCACCACGGTCGAAGAGGTGGATTACGCCGTGAAACTGTTACAGGAAAAGATTGCCAAACTTCGTGAGTTGTCCCCGTTGTGGGACATGTACAAGGAAGGCGTGGATCTGAACAGCGTGCAGTGGGCGGCACATTAAAAGCAGGAACTAGGATTTGGGATTTTGGATTTGGGGAGCGGTGGCATTACCAAATCCTAAATCCAAAATCCAAAATCCCAAGGAGGTTGTTATGGCTTACAGCGAAAAAGTACTGGATCACTACGAGAACCCGCGCAACGTGGGTTCCCTGAACAAGGACGACGCATTCGTCGGCACCGGCATGGTCGGCGCACCGGCTTGCGGCGATGTGATGAAGTTGCAGATCAAGGTTGGCAAGGACGGCATCATCGAAGATGCGAAGTTCAAGACCTATGGTTGCGGTTCGGCCATCGCGTCCAGTTCGCTGGTCACCGAATGGGTGAAGGGGAAGACGGTCGATCAGGCGTTGGCGATCAAGAATACGCAGATCGCCGAAGAACTGGCCTTGCCGCCGGTGAAGATTCACTGCTCCATCCTGGCGGAAGATGCCATCAAGGCGGCGGTGGCGGACTACAAGGCGAAGAGCGGCGCGATGGTTGAGGCTGCCGCCTGCAGCGGAAACAAGTAGGAGGAAGAAAGTGGCGATCTCATTGACAGAAAATGCGGCAAAACATGTACAGAACTTTCTGACCAAGCGCGGCAAGGGCGTGGGTCTGCGTCTTGGCGTGCGCACCAGCGGCTGTTCCGGCATGGCTTACAAACTGGAATTCGCCGATGCGGTGGACAGCGAGGACATGCAATTCGTCAGCAACGGCGTGACCATCCTGGTCGACCAGCACAGCCTGCCCTACATCGACGGCATGGAGCTTGATTACACGCGCGAGGGTTTGAACGAAGGATTCAAGTTCAACAACCCGAACGTCAAGGATACATGCGGGTGCGGCGAAAGCTTCAAGGTTTGAACTATCCATTCGCCACGGCAAACACGGACAACTGCTGATACGACTTCCGCGAAAACCGTGTTCAGCCGTGGCTAATTTCATTGGGCATATGTCGGGAAACTCTTGATGCTACCTATCGGCACCGACTTTCAACAGGACTTCTTCTCCCTCTTCAATCTCCCCGCTCGTTTTCAGATCGACAGCACCGCGCTGGAGCAGAGCTATCTGGCGCTGCAGGCACAAGTGCATCCGGATAAATTTGCCCACCTTCCCGAGTCCGAGCGCCGACTTTCCATGCAGTGGACGACGCGGGTGAACGAGGGCTACCAGACGCTGCGTTCTCCGCTGAATCGCGCGCGCTATCTGTTGTCGTTGCACGGTGTGGATACGCAGGAAGACAGCAACACCGCGATGCCCGTCGATTTCCTGATGCAGCAGATGGAATGGCGCGAGGCTCTGGATGAAACCAGGCAGACGAAAAACATTGCTGCGCTTGGGGAGATGGAGCAGCGCGCGCAGCACGAAATGCGGTTTTTGCAACAACAACTCGCCGTCGATCTCGACGACAGGCACGATTATGCGGCCGCTTCCGGTATAGTGCGCAAGCTTAAATTTCTTGAAAAACTGGCGGAAGAAATCGGTTCCGCATTTGACGAGTTGGATTCCTGAATGGCACTGTTGCAAATCGCAGAACCCGGCCTGAGCGCCGCTCCCCATCAGCATCGCCTTGCGGTCGGCATCGACCTCGGCACGACAAATTCACTTGTGGCCACGGTGCGCAGCGGCATCAGCATGGTGCTGAACGACGAGCACGGTTATGCCTTGCTTCCCTCGGTGGTGCATTACGGCAGCGGCGGCGAAGTGCTGGTCGGGCGCGCGGCGCAGGATGAGCAGAGCGCCTATCCGTACAACACCATCGTCTCGGTGAAACGCTTCATGGGTCGCAGCCTCATGGATGTGGGCGATGTCGGCAATTTGCCATACCGGTTCGTCGATGCGCCGGGCATGCTGCAATTGCGCACGGCGGCAGGCGTGAAGAGCCCGGTCGAGGTTTCAGCCGAGATTCTCGGCGCGTTGCGCAGCCGTGCCGAGCAGGCGCTGGGTGGCGAGCTGGTCGGCGCCGTGATCACCGTGCCCGCCTATTTCGACGATGCGCAGCGCCAGGCCACCAAGGATGCGGCGCGATTGGCGGGACTCAATGTGCTGCGCCTGCTCAACGAGCCAACGGCGGCGGCCATTGCCTACGGCCTGGACAATGCGGCCGAGGGTGTGTACGCGGTGTACGACCTGGGCGGCGGCACGTTCGATATTTCCATCCTGCGTTTGTCCAAAGGGGTATTCGAAGTGTTGGCGACCAACGGCGATTCGGCGCTGGGCGGCGACGATTTTGACCACCGCATCTATTGCTGGCTGCTGGAGAAGAACGGCCTCTCCGCGCTGCCCGCACCCGATATCCGCGCATTGCTGACTCATGCGCGATCGGCCAAGGAGCAGTTGAGTGATCAGAACGAGGCACACATCGCCGCCATGCTGTCCAGCGGCGAACTGATCGACAATGTGCTGACCAGGAGCGCATTCCAGGACATGACCCAGACTCTGGTGCAGCGCACGTTGCAGGCACTGCGCAAGGCGTTGCGCGATGCCAAGCTGACGGCACAGGACATCAAGGGCGTGGTGATGGTGGGCGGGGCGACGCGCATGCCGCATATCCAGAAGGCGGTCGGCGATTTCTTCGGGCAGGCGCCGCTGAACAATCTCGATCCGGACAAGGTGGTGGCCCTGGGCGCGGCCATTCAGGCCAACGTGCTGGCCGGCAACCGCGGCGGCGACGACTGGCTGCTGCTCGACGTCATCCCGCTCAGCCTGGGCATCGAGACCATGGGCGGACTGGTCGAGAAGATCATCCCGCGCAACAGCACCATCCCCAGCGCACGCGCCCAGGAATTCACCACTTACAAGGATGGACAGACCGCGATGAGCATCCATGTGGTGCAGGGTGAGCGCGAACTGGTGAGCGATTGCCGCTCGCTGGCCAAGTTCGAACTGCGCGGCATTCCGCCCATGGTGGCCGGTGCGGCGCGCATCCGCGTCACCTTCCAGGTCGATGCCGACGGCCTGCTCAGCGTCTCGGCGCGTGAGACCGGCAGCGGCAAGGAAGCGAGTATTGTGGTGAAGCCCTCTTACGGCCTGAGCGACGAGGAAATCACGCGCATGTTGCACGATTCCACCCAGCACGCCCGCGACGACATGGTGGCGCGCGCGTTGCGCGAGCAGCAGACTGAAGCGGCGCAATTGCTGGAGGCGGTGGAGAATGCCCTGCAGCAGGACGGCGAGACCCTGCTGGATGCCGCGGCACAGGCGCAAATCCGCGGCAGCATGGATGCGCTGCGCGCCGTGATCGGCGGCAGCGACCATCAGGCCATCAAGCGCGCGGTCGAGGCGCTGAACCTGGCCACCACCGAGTTCGCGCAACGGCGCATGGATAAGAGCGTGAAAAGCGCGCTGACCGGACATAAGTTGTCCGACCTTGAAAGCTGAGATGACGCAAATCATCGTTTTGCCGCATGAAGAGTTGTGCCCCAGGGGAGCGCTGTTCGATGCCGCGCCGGGCACTTCCCTCTGCGACGCGCTGCTGGAACACGGCATCGAGATCGAGCATGCCTGCGAAAAGTCCTGCGCCTGCACCACCTGCCACGTCATCGTGCGCGAGGGCTTCGGCAGCCTTGCGGAAGCGACCGAACTGGAAGAGGATATGCTGGACAAGGCATGGGGGCTGGAAGCCTGCTCGCGACTGAGCTGCCAGGCTATCGTCGGCGACCAGGATCTGGTGGTCGAGATACCCAAGTACACCATCAACATGGCGAAGGAGGGGCATTCCAAATGAAATGGACCGACGTGCGCGACATCGCGATCGCGCTGAGCGAAAAGCACCCCGACATCGATCCGCGCAACGTGCGCTTCGTCGATCTGCACAATTTTGTTGTCGACCTGCCGGGTTTCGACGACGACCATCACCGCGGCGGCGAGAAGGTGCTGGAAGCCATCCAGGCGGCGTGGATCGACGAGGCGGAATGAGATGCTGAAGATATGGGAAGTCGCACTGAAGGTCTGGAATAACACATCCGGGCGCTGGCTGTACCTGCTCGGCGCGCTGACCGTGGCTGTCTTGTACGGCTCGGCGCTGTACCTGCAATACGTGCTGCGTCAGGAACCTTGCCCGCTGTGCATGATCCAGCGCGTCATCTTTATCGCCATCGGCCTGCTGTTTTTCATTGCGGCGCTGCATAACGCGAAACGGTTAGGCGCGAAAGTCTATTCCCTGTTGATTGCGCTCACCGCCTTGAGCGGGGTGGCATTTGCGGCGCGCCACATCTGGATACAGCACCTGCCCAAGGATCGGGTTCCCGCCTGCGGCCCCGGGCTCGACTTCATGTTGAAGCACCTTCCGTTGTCGGATGTCTGGCAAGAGGTCATGCACGGTTCCGGCGAATGCGCGGAAAAAGGCTGGACCTTCCTCATGCTCGGCATTCCCGAATGGTCGCTGGTCTGGTATGTGCTGCTGGGCGTTTTTGCGTTGCTTGTCGGCTGGAAGAAAAGCTGATCAGTCGGTGATCCTGGCAACCACCCTGCGCACGAACGGCGCGACGAACAGCACGGTGGGGAAGGCGACAGGCCAGGCCGTGGCGAATCCCTTGAACCAGCGCCCGAAGAACTCCGCGTCGTATCCCTGATTGATCAGCACCACCGTGCCGGAAATGACGGTAACCATGATGACGGAGAGCAGGGCCCCGAAAAGTAGGTTGTTGTAGCGCGCCGGAATTTTCATCTTGTGTTTCCCGTTTCTCTCAACTTTGCCAGGGCGTGGCATCGTGCGTCACTGCCACGCAGACGATATACAAAAACACGGCTTGCGCCACCAGCCAGGCAGTCAGGCGGATACGCCTGGTTCTGCCGCGTTTCAGCGCGACGGTGCCGATGCCGATATACAGCAACAGTGCGACGATCTTGGCGGCCAGCCACGGTGCGGCCAGCGGCGAAATGCCGAGTTGCCAGGCGAGCGTGATTGCACTGGCCAGCAGTACGCTGTCCACCGTATGCGGGACAACCTTTACCCAGCGCTGCTGCAATGACGGCGAATCGCGCAGCATCCACACTCCGCGCAGGAAGAACAGCGCGTAGCTGAGCGCCACACAGGTGACGTGGATGGACTTGATCGGTGCGGTATCCAAAATTGAAAAGGGCGGCGTCACGCCGCCCATATGGAGTGAGGCGAATCAGGGGAGACGCTTGATCATGATGCGGCGCATCAGGTTGTCCCTGACGATGAACTGGTGGTACAGCGCAGCGACGGCATGGAATGCGACCAGCAGGAGCAGCACGACGATGAACAACTCATGGTATTCCTTGGCGCCGACCGTGCTGAAGTCCGGTATCAGGTCCGGGTCGCTTGTTTTCAGGGCATCGATCACGCCGGAAGTGGCGGCCGTGACCATGCCGGAGATCGTCACGGCGATGACCGCAATGTTCAGCAAGCCGTGCGTGGCGGCGGCGATCTTGTTCAGCAGCGGGTTGGCGTTGGCCGGGGCCGGTTCGCCGTCCTTCTTCCTGAAATAGATGCGTACCAGCACGAGCAGCAGCGTCAAATCACCGATCAGGAAATGAAACGGATACATCGCGAGTTTCTGCGTGGTGTCCTTGGTTTCATCCAGTTGATGGCCGAAGTAAAAGGCGGCGATGACGAGCAGGAAGATCAGCCAATGCATGATCGCCGTGCGTTTGCTGTATTGCTTCATGTTTGTGTCCTTTTCGGGTTGGATGAGTGCCGCGCATTGTATCGCACGTGGGCGGTTTGCAATCAGCGCAGCGATGCAAAACCCGGGTCTAGCGGGGGCATTGCAACCAGTGCAATACGCCCTTGCCGGCAGCGCGTCCGCTGGCGAAACAGGCCGTGAGCAGGTAACCGCCGGTGGGGGCTTCCCAATCCAGCATTTCGCCGGCGCAGAACACGCCGGGCATCTGCTTTAACATCATGTTTTCATCCAGCGCTTCGAAGGGAACACCACCCGCGGTGCTGATCGCTTCGCTCAAGGGGCGCGGTGCGACGAGACACAGCGGTAGTGCCTTGATGGTGTGCGCCAGCAGCGCGGTGTCGTGCATCTGCTCAGCGCTCAGTACTTCGCGCAACAGGTTGGCTTTCACACCCTTCAAGCCGAGCCGGCTCTGCAGATGGCTGGAAAGCGAGCGCGAGCCGCGCGGATGCGCTGCCTCCTGCTGCACGCGCTCCAATGTCCATCCCGGCAGCAGGTCGAGGTGCAATACCGCTACTCCGCTGCGTTCGATCTCGTCGCGCAAGGCGGCGGAAAGCGCATAGATCAGCCCGCCTTCGATGCCGTGTTCGGTGATCACGCATTCGCCCTGCTTGCGCACGGCGCCGAAAGTGGCGGCAACCGACTTCAGCGGTTCGCCGGCAAAACGCCCGCGCAAGTGCGTGCTCCACTGCACATCGAAACCGCAATTGGCAGGGCGCAGCGGTGCGATGGCAATGCCGCGCTGTGACAGAAGCGAGACCCAGGCGCCGTCCGAGCCGAGTTGCGGCCAACTGCCGCCGCCCAATGCCAGCACCACAGAATCGGCATGCGCGCCGATTTCGCCGTCCGGGCCGGTGAAGTGCAAAGCACCTTGTTCATCCCAGCCGCACCAGCGATGACGCGCATGGAAGTGCACGCCGTTTTCGCGCAGGCGGTGCAGCCAGGCGCGTAGCAGCGGTGCGGCCTTCATGTCGGCGGGGAAAACGCGGCCGGAGGTGCCGACGAAAGTGGCGATGCCGAGGCCGTGCATCCATTCGCGCAAGGACTCCGGCGAAAATTCACGCAGCAGCGGTTCGATGTTGTCGCGGCGTACGCCGTAGCGCGTGAGGAAAACGTCGAACGGTTCGGCATGGGTGATGTTCATGCCGCCTTTGCCCGCCATCAGGAACTTGCGTCCCACGCTCGGCATGGCGTCGTAGACCTCGACTTGAATGCCGTCATGCGCCAAAACCTCTGCAGCCATTAATCCGGCCGGGCCCCCGCCGATGACGGCGACGCAGGGGGAGGGATGAGGCTTTTTGGGGGCGGGGCGGGATGTCATGGATATAACTTGTTGTTAATAAATATAATTGTTAGCAAAAATGCAAGCACGGATAGGTATTGATACAGGGGCGTATAATGCCGTCTACTAAACCCCGACTATAACGAAGAGAACGATATTGAACACCGTTAGTTTTGCCGACCTGAAGCTGGCTCCAGAAATTCTCAAGGCCCTCACCGAATCCGGTTACACCATTCCCACTCCGATCCAGGCGCAAGCCATCCCGGTGGTTCTGGAAGGCCACGATCTGATGGCGGGTACGCAAACCGGCACCGGCAAGACCGCTGCGTTTGCGCTGCCGATGTTGCAAAAACTGATGCCGCTGGCGAGTTCCAGCACTTCACCGGCGCGCCATCCGGTGCGGGCGCTGATTCTGGTGCCGACGCGCGAGTTGGCGATCCAGGTGGAGGAGAGCGTCAGGACCTATGCGAAACACACGCACTTGCGTTCGCTGGTGGTGTTTGGCGGCGTGGACATCAAGACGCAGACCCCGCACTTGAAGACCGGCGTGGAGATACTGGTGGCGACGCCGGGGCGGTTGCTGGATCACATTGAGCAGAAAACGGTGTTGCTGAACCAGGTGCAGATGCTGGTGCTGGACGAAGCGGACCGTATGTTGGACATGGGCTTCATGCCCGCACTGAAGCGCATCCTTGCGCTGCTGCCGCGGCAGCGCCAGAGCCTGATGTTCTCCGCAACTTTCTCGAACGAGATCAAGAAACTCTCCGAAGACTTCATGAATTACCCGAGCCTGATCGAGGTCGCGCGCAGCAACGCTTCCGCCGAGAACATCGCACAGAAGGTTTTTCTGGTCGAACAGGGCGACAAGCATCAATTGCTTACGCAACTGCTGCGCGGAGACGATGCCAAGCAGGCCATCGTGTTCACCAAGACCAAGCTCACTGCCAGCCGCCTGGCCAAGCAATTGCAGCGCGACGGCGTGGCCGCCGACGCCATCCACGGCGACAAGAGCCAGCTCGAGCGCATGCAGGCGCTGGACGCCTTCAAGCAGGGCAAGGTCGCCGTATTGATCGCCACCGACGTGGCCGCGCGCGGCCTCGACATCGACAGCCTGCCGATGGTCATCAACTACGAGATACCGCACGCGGCGGAAGACTATGTGCACCGCATCGGCCGCACCGGCCGCGCGGGTGCCTCCGGCACGGCGATCTCGCTGGTGTCGCCGGAGGAAGAAAAGTACCTGCTGGATATCGAGAAGCTGATCAAGCAGCAGATCGACAGGGAACGCGCGGAAGTGCCGCGTCACAGCGACAGGCCGGCCCGATCCACGCGCAGCGAGCGGCCGGATCGCGCTGCTCACGCCTACCATGCGCCCGCGCCGAAGAAGCCCAGTCACGATCCCTGGTTCGACCAGCCCTATGTGCCGAGCATCAGTGCGCCGGCGGTCCCGCTGAAGAAGGCGGATGATCCGGTGGCAGGCAAACCCAAGGCGCAGATTCCCGCGTTGTTTGTGCGCAGAACGAATTGATCCTAACTTGCTTGTGACGCTGGGCTACCTGAAGCACAGCTACGCTTTCCTGCTTCAAGCATCCTGAATTTTAACCTCCTGCCAAGTTGTACTTTGGTACACCCGTACCTCAGTACAATGGTTTGCTTGCCTGAAGAAGACTACATTCCCTACGTCCGCTGGTGCGATATTTTCGTGCAGTTGCCTGGTAACAGGATCGCAACAAGCAATGTCTCAACGGGTTATTTCTTAAGGGGGAATTCAAGTGAAACGGATATTGTTTGTTATTTTATGTTCGGCGACGTTCAGTTCTGCACAAGCCGCTGTGCTTGAGATTGCCAATTCTTCCGCAATTTCATTTTCCAATTACGACGGACAACCGCTTGCGGTTACCGGTGCCCAAAACACGGGTTCCTGGGGTTCGCTGCTTGCCACGACGGCGGGGATTTTCACTGCCACCTATTTGGGCAACGAGAGCGGATATGTGAATAACTTCTCCTTCGGGATGGGTAACGGCTCGTTATCGGAGTCCGATAGCGTGGGCGCATCCACTTCCGCAACGGTTGAGGCGGGAACGGTAGCCTTCAGCTTTTCCGACAGTGCGGGACTCGGCCATACGTTCAGCAACGGCGATCAACAGCAAAGCCCCTTCGGTTTTGCCATTCTGAATGGACAGACCAATCAATACGGCACGTTTGATTATCTGCTGGGTTTTAACGACAGCTACGCAAGCGATGCGGATTACGACGATTTTGTGGTCGGCGTGAAATTTGCCAGCATGACCCCGGTTCCCGAACTCCAGACTTATGCGATGTTGCTGGCCGGTCTGGGCTTGTTCGGATTGAGCGCCCGCCGCCGCAAGGACGATTTTCTCAATTAAGCTTGTCAGAGCATGTTGTGCTTCATCGTCGACCCCGCCCCAGTGGCGGGGTTGCCGTTTAAATCCTCAGCTTGAATGACTTTCATTGTTTGTGAAACGAGCAGTTTTGTTTGAAACAACATGCCATGGCCGCCAACGATATTCCTATAGTGTCATTCTTCAAGCGCCTGCTTGATCCCTTTATTATCTGGGGCTCTTTGATTCTGGTCACGTGGTCGTATGGACAGGTTTTTAGCGGCTATTACCTGGTGTTGATGATCATCACTTTTTTCATCGCTTCATACGTTTTTGAGCAGACTTCGATATACCGCAAGTGGCGCAACGGGAATTTGCTGGAGTACACCCGTGACACCCTGGTGGGCTGGAGCATTGTCATTGCCGTACTGCTGGTTCTGAACATCGCTGCTGACTTTTCGCACCATTATTCGGAGCAGGTCATCCTGACCTGGTTCATCGTCACCCCGATCGCGCTGCTCGCCAGTCATATCACTGTGCGGCTGATTGCCGATATGCAGCGCAAAAAAGGCGGGTTACGCTCCGCGATCATTGTCGGCGCAAACGAAACCAGTCTGAAGCTGGTCAATCGTATCGCCGAGTTTCCCTATCTGCTCATCGATATTCAGGGATTTTTCGACGAGCGGAATGACGATCGAATTCAAAAGAGCTTCGGGCCGCGTCTGGGCGAGATAACGGATGTCGCCAGTTATGCCCGCAAACACAATATCCAGATGATATTCATCAGCCTGCCGATGGCCGCCCAGCCGCGTATTCGCGAAGTCATCGACGATTTGCACGATACCACGGCTTCAATCTACTTCCTGCCGGACGTATACGTCTTCGATTTGATGCAGGCGCGCTTCAACAATGTGGGCGGAATCCCGGTGGTAGCGGTATGCGAATCCCCATTCTCCGGGGTCGACAGCGTGTTGAAAAATGCGAGCGACTTCGTGCTTGCCTTGCTCCTCCTGATTTTGCTGTCGCCCGTCATGTTGGGCATCGCGCTGGCGGTAGTATTGACTTCGCCCGGCCCGGCCATTTTCAGGCAGCGGCGCTATGGCCTTAACGGCGAAGAGATCACCGTTTACAAGTTTCGCTCCATGACAGTGAGAGAGGACGGCGCGAACGTCGCGCAAGCGCAGAAAAACGATGCGCGTGTGACCAAGGTGGGGGCATTTCTTCGACGCACTTCGCTGGACGAGTTGCCGCAGTTTTTCAACGTATTGCAGGGAAGGATGAGCATTGTCGGCCCGCGCCCGCATGCGGTTGCCCACAACGAGCTCTATCGCAAGCTTATCAAAGGCTACATGCTGCGCCACAAAGTGAGGCCGGGGATCACCGGCTGGGCCCAGGTAAACGGGATGCGCGGCGAGACCGAGGTATTGGAAAAGATGCAGGGGCGCATCGATCACGATTTGTATTACCTGCAAAACTGGTCGCTTTGGCTGGATTTATGGATCATCTTGCGCACGGTATGGGTGGTGCTGCGCCGGGATAATGCGTATTGATCGTCTTTGCCGCAGCCGGGCGGAATGTTTTTTTTACGAAAGTTGAGGGGAATTATTTTGACTGACTTTGATGCGTTGTCGATTACGAAGGCCAAGCTAGTGCGGTTGCCAGTTGCCCTGATGCTGGGCGTTGCCTTGAGCCTGTCCGCCTGCAGCGGAAAGGAAAAGCAGGCGGGACAGTCGCTGGTTCGGGTGAATGGGGCCGAGATTACCGTGCTTCAGGTTAACGATGAGCTCAAGCGCGCGGGCATCAAGCCCGAGCAACAGGAGGCCGCAACCAGACAATTGCTGGAGTCGTTGATCGACCGCCAGTTGATACTGGCCGAAGCGCTGCGAAACGAGGCTGATCGCTCTACCGATGTCGTACAGGCAATCGAGCGCGCGAAAACGCAAATCATCACCCAGGCATACCTGAGGACCATCGGCAGCAGTGTCGGCAAGCCTACTGCGACCGAGATCGACGATTATTACCAAAAGCATCCGGAATACTTTTCCCAGCGCAAGAAGTTCGACGTGCAGCAACTGGTGATAGCGACCAAAGACTTCACCGGCGAACTCAGGGCGGTTGTAAACTCCGCCAGTTCCCTGGAGGGAATTGCGTCATGGCTGGACGGGCATGACGTTCGTTATCTGCGCGGGCAGCTATCGCGCAGCACGACGGATCTGCCGGAACAAATGGTGGAAAAACTCAAGGAGATGCATAAGGGACAAATATTCATCGTCAACGAGGGGGAAAACAGCATGATCAACCTCATTACAAATATCAGAATCAGTCCGGTTTCGCTAAAGACGGCGGTGCCGCAGATTGAGCAATTCCTGTTCAGCAAGAAAGTGAAGGAAACGGCGCAAGCAGAAATCGCCCATTTGCGGGCATCGGCGAAAATCGAATATCTCAATGCGCCTGCGCCTGCCGCTTTCAATGTCGCTCCCGTTGCCGGGAAATAGGGGGGCGTGTCGAAGAGTGGCGCAAAGATGAAACCGGATGAACGGAGCGTTTCAAAAATATTTCACCATGGTTAATTCGACAGCAAGGATGATTACCCTGAGATCGGCCATGCCGGAATGGTGGCCGGTCTGGCTTGGGATGCTGGTCTTGTACGCCCCGACTTTATACGACCTGTCCGGCGGTTTGTGGATTACCGAGGGCCAGGCGCATGGACCGATTATTCTTGCGCTTGCGCTCTGGCTGATTCATCGCCAATGGACGGACATGCCGGAAAACGATACCAGTCGTCCGGCTTCTATCGTTGGTTGGGCGGTTTTTCTGGTGGCGCTGGGGTGCTACGTTCTTGGCCGTTCGCAGCAGATCATGCTGTTTGAGCTGAGTTCCATTATCTGGATGCTGGCCGCAATCCTGCTGATCAAACGCGGCGGCAAAGCGCTCAAGGTCATGTGGTTCCCCTTGTTCTTCATGTTGTTCATGATTCCGTTGCCCGGCACAATCGTCGCCGTGCTTACCATGCCGATGAAAATGGCGGTGTCTTATGTAACCGAAAATATCCTGTTTTGGGCAGGGTACCCGATCGCGCGCAATGGCGTCATCCTGCAGATCGGGCAATACCAATTATTGGTTGCGGATGCCTGCGCGGGATTGCAGACGCTGCTGACCCTGGAATCGTTGGGCCTGTTTTACCTGAATGTGGTTCGACACACATCGGTATTCCGGAATGTGGCTTTGGCCATTCTGATTGTGCCCATCTCGTTCGCGGCCAATGTGATACGGGTCGCCACGCTTACGCTCATTACCTACTATTTCGGCGATGAGGCCGGGCAGGGGTTCCTGCATGGATTTGCCGGCATGGTCCTGTTTTTGAGTGCCTTGCTGCTGATTCTGGCCATTGATTCATTGCTGCAGCTTTCTGTAAGAGCGCGGGGAGATCAATCCTTGCAACCGGCCAAATGAAATCGCCGAATAAATCCTTTTTGGTCAGTCTCGCCTTGGGCATGTTCATGGTGCTGTCCGGCATCCTGACCATCGTAATGACACCCGCCGTCATCGCCCAGTCGCAAACCCAAATTGACCTGGACTCGCTGGTTCCAATCGAATTCGACGGATGGAAAGTGGATGCATCCGGTTCGGGCTCCATTGTGAATCCCGAAGCGAAGGAGGGGCTGGACAAGATTTATAGCCAGACGCTGACGCGAACTTATGTCAGCAAGCAAGGCGATTACATCATGCTCTCCATTGCCTATGGTGGCGCGCAGAAAACGGACATGCATGCGCACAGGCCGGAGATATGTTATGCGGCAGGCGGGTTTGATGTTGGCAAAATGACCAAGACTTATGTCGAAACGCCGGTGGGGCGGATACCCGTGATGCGCCTGATCGCCACGCAAGGAATACGGGTTGAGCCAATTACCTACTGGATCAGGGTGGGAGATTCCCTTACGCGCGGCTGGCTGGAGCAGAAGCTGACAGCGATAGGCTATGGATTGACGGGGAAAGTGCCGGACGGGCTTCTGGTTCGCGTTTCTTCCATTTCCAGAGACGAACCGGGTTCCTTCAGGATTCAACAGGCATTTGTGGCGGCAATGCTGCAGGCAATACGCAGCGAGGATCGGTTCTGGCTGATCGGCCGGATGGGATCGTAGGGCCGGGCAGTTATATGGGCGGGGATCTTTTATTTATTTTGTATGGCACAAGGAGTTTTCAAAATGCTCAGGATATTGTTTTGCGCGTTCTGTTTGCTGTGGGCAGACGTGAATTCCGGGATGGCTGTCGCGGCTGACAAGCCGGAAATCTACCAGTTGCATCAGGGCGACAGGGTGCTGATTTCAGTTTGGCGCGAAGAAACGTTGCAGCGGGAAGTGGTTGTCCTGCCCGACGGGAGCATCACGTTCCCGCTGATCGGCCGCGTCGAGGTGGCGGGCCTCAGCACACCCGAAGTCGAGCAGAACATAACCGTCAAGTTGAAGAAATATTTTCCGGAACCCATCGTCACGGTCGTTATTGTCGGTATCGACGGAAGTCGCGCTTACGTGACGGGCAAAGTCCTGCATCCCGGTTCGCTCACCATTAATGGTCCGATCACCGTGCTGCAAGCCATCAGCCTGGTAGGCGGCCTCGACAGGTTTGCGGATGAAAACAGTATCAAGGTGATTCGCGCCAAACCGGATGGACAGGAAATATTGCCGGTGAATTATAAAGACATTCTGTCCGGCAAGAACGTGTCGACCAATATTCTGCTCAAGGCGGGCGATACCGTCGTGGTACCTTGAGTCGGCCGGTGGCTTTCTTATTGATCGAAATCGTTACATGAAACGGGACACCAGTTGAGCATGCGCCGAATTGCCAATGTAACTCTCTTGCTCGCAGTGCTTCTGCTCTGCGCCGGGCAGGGTTGGGCTGAATCCTGGCAGCAAGCCGTTTCATCTCGCGTCACGACGGAATATGAGACAAATCCGGCAATGTTGGCTGCACATTCGGGAGGAGTGTGGTTGGCTGTGTTCGAACCGGGTTACAGGCTTACCGGAAGAGTCGGGGAGAGCGAGATATCGACAGGGCTTGCGCTTCAGGTGGCGCGTTCCTCAAACAAGACATTGAACCCGGATCGCGACAGCCCCAGCGTATTCCTTAACTGGATGCGCCAGACCGGGGCCGGTGAATTCAGAATCGGCACAAGGTATGCCGAGCTGGCAACACGCGATGCAGGCGGTGTCGATGCAACGGGAGTTCCCGCATCCAGCACCCGCACTTCCCGCGCCGCGTCCGGAAGCTGGGCCATGGAGTTGAGTGAACGCGCCTCATCTTCAATCGACGCCGCTTATGAACGGGTTTCCTATAACCGCGGCCCCTATACCGATTATTCCACGCGTTCTGGCGGCGTGCGGATCAATTATGTTTTGAGCGAACAGACCACATCGTTTTTCAGGGTGTCGGGAAACAAATACCTGCCTGCCGATGGCGGCCCTTCCAGCAGCCTGAGGAATGCCACTTTAGGCATGAACTGGAAATTCGAATATATCGATTGGAGTCTGGAAGTTGGTGAGGCCAGGGTCGGCGGGGGGGATGCGGAAAGGGAAGGTTCGGTCGAGATGCATTACGCCGGACAGCGAGCGCAAATGACATTGAATGCAGGCCGCAGGGTTGCCCCCAGCGGTCTCGGCGGCTTTATCAAAACCGACCAAGCGACGGCAGGCTGGCACTATGCCCTGAGCGAATACAGCAACGCCGGTATCGATCTGGAACGGCAGAGAAATCTTTCCACTACAATGGGTGGCGATATTGTCAGCACCTCATCGGGTGTCTGGCTTGATCACAGTCTTACCCCATTCTGGAGAACACGAACTTACTATCGGCACCGGACTAACCGGGGGGGCGGGGTCGCGGGCGCTTCATCGAACCTGCTTGGATTTTCCATCGCCTACGACTATTCCGATTTCTGAACCTGATATATTGCACATATGGCTACCGAATACGAACTGACACTTTCCGATTACTTGTCGATCATGCGCCGCCGGTCGCCCTACCTGGTCGGTATATTTGTGGCGGGATTCCTGATCTCGGTTGTAGTCGCATTCACCCTTCCCCCGTCCTATCGCGCCACCGGAACCATCATGGTGGAGACGCCGCCGGTGCTCGAGGGAGTGGTGCCAAGAGCAATGAGGAACGACCTTGATGAACGGATCAATATCATCAAGCAGCGCGTCATGACCCGCGATGGCCTGTTGCAGATCATCAACAAATACACCCTGTTCAAGGAGAATGAGGGGTCGCGGACGACTACCGAGTTGATCGACACCATGCGGAGCCGGGTTGCAGTCGAGTCATTCAGTGCTTCCGATGCGGGCACCAGCCAGCAAGGGGCGCCGACAATTGCCTTCACCATTTCTTTCGAAGACCGGCACCCCGAGGTTGCGCTTCAGGTAACCAATGACCTGGTCACCCTGTTCCTGGATTGGAACGTCAAATTGCGGACGGAAGGTGCTACCGAGACCACGGCTTTTTTCAGCCAGGAGTCGGACAAGCTCAAGGCCGAGGTGGACAGGCTGGAGGAGAAAATCGGTGCATACAAGAGGCAAAACAGCGCAAACCTGCCGGAGCAACTGGGCCTGCGCACGACCATGATGTCGCGCGCCGAGAACGATTTGTATTCCGTCGAGCCGGACATCAGGAGCGGCAACGAGGAACTGCGCTCGCTGGAAGCGGAACTTGCTGCTGCCAGGCATGGCATGAGCGATGATCCATCCGAGACATTGCCGGCACTGAAGGCGGAATTCACCAAGCTCTCGGCTATCTACACGGAATCCCATCCGGATTTGAGGGCGCTCAAGCGAAAAATCGAAGCGTTGGAACTGGGCGCCAGTACTGTTGATTCCAGGAATGCTGCCGCCAACGTCACCAACCTGGCCGTATTCAAGATACAGGCAAAAGTCGATGCGGTAAATGCAAGACTGGAATCGCTCTTGCAGCAGAAAAACATGCTGCAGGCAAAAATTGTCCAAAATGAGCATGCAATGGAGATGACGCCCAAGGTGGCCCAGGGCCTGGAGATACTGATTCGCGACCGCGACAGCGCCCAGAGAAAATTCGACGAACTGCGCAACAAGAAAATGAATGCGCAGATTGCGCAAAATCTGGAGAGCGAAAACAAGTCGGAGCGATTCTCGTTGCTGGAACCGCCCATACTGCCGGAAAAGCCCTTCAAGCCCAACCGCAAGAAAATTCTGGCGCTGGGCTTTTTCCTGGCCCTGGCTTCGGCGATCGGGGTCGTCATGCTGCTGGAGTCGATCGACAAGCGCATACGTGGTGCAGAAGCGCTCACCCATGTGCTGGGTTCCCGTCCATTGGTGATCATCCCCTATCTTCATATCGAAGGGGAAAAGGTGCTCGGAAGCAATCTGGGCATGCGGGAGATCGTCGCTGCGTTATGGTCGCGTTGGAAACCATAGCGGCGCACACGGAATGTGCATCCATCGGGCATGCAATTACTAATTCACAGGACAGATCGGCATAGGTGAAATGAATGGAACGGATCAAGCAGGCCATCGAGAAAGTTAAAGCGCAACAATCTGGTGAGGCCGGAAGGTCGCAGCCGCGTCCGGTGAACCGGGGTGTTATGCTGAACTCTCACACGCCCCGATCCCATGAGGAGTTGGGGGATATCCGCTACGAGTACACGCGTGTCGTCAAGCCGCGGATGGAACATTGGGTACAAAACCGCATTGTTGCATTTGACAAGAACGCTCCCCAAAGCATGAGTTTCGATCTCCTGCGGACGCATGTTCTGCAAAAGATGGAAGAGAATGGCTGGCGTACCCTGGCTATTACGTCGCCCACAAAAGAAGCTGGAAAGACAGTGGTGGCGATCAATCTGGCCATGAGCATTGCCCAGCAAACAAACAGGACAGCCATGTTGGTGGATTTTGACCTGCGTCGCCCGAGAGTGGGTGCGTACCTGGGGATTCCCATGGAAATATCGTTGAACGATTTTCTGGAAGGGACTGCGGAATTGCGCGACGTGCTGGTCAACCCGGATATGCCGAGGCTGGTGGTGCTGCCGACCAAGAGCCCAGTGAAGAATTCGGCGGAAACCCTTTCTTCCAGAAAGATCGTGGACTTGGTCAAGGATCTGCGAGAGCGCTATAAATCGCGCATTGTCATTTTCGATCTTCCGCCTGTGCTTGTAGCCGACGATGCGATTGCGCTATTGCCGCAGATCGATTGTGTGCTTATGGTTGTTGCCAACGGGATGTCGACCAGGCAGGAAATTGAAGACTCCATCCGCCTGATTCCGAAAGCCAGCCTGATTGGGACTGTTCTCAACAAGGCTGAAAGTGAAGTGAGGTCGTATTACTACGATTAGCAGGTCGGATGAATCGGGAATTCTCACCCCGTGAAACATTTTTCGCGATGGGGAATATTATGGATACTGTAGTGGATCGCCGGTTTTGAATTGCGGGTTGCTTGAAGGCAGGTCGTTCGCGCGTTTTCGCATCATCTGTGCATAAGCGACCCCGATTCCCGCGACGCACCAGTACACAATAGGAATGTACGCAATGCTGCTCACCGTAAAAATTATTGTCAGGATGGCGAGCAGGGTAGCCAGCAAGACTCTCCCAAGCAGACGTTCTTCGCTGGTTCTGTCTGGTATTGAACGCATTGCCCGGTATATGCCCAAGAGCGTGATTCCAAAGAAGGCAACAAACAGCCCGAGGCCTACGACCCCGGTTTTTAGTGTTATCCCAATATAGTGATTGACAATGTCGATGATACCTTCGCCTTGCCGCATGGCTTCCATCTCTGGAGTATTGAGAAAATCGTCAGAGCCAAACCAGGGGTTACGCTGGATGACGATCAAGGAGTTAGTGATCAACTGCTCGCGGTAGTCGATGCCCCCCTTCTCAGTCGTGCCGATGAAAGGCAATAAATTGATCACCCTCTCACCTCCCGGGAGCATTGCAACCAACGGCAAAGCGATCATTGCTGCCAGCGCCAGACTCGCGAGGCGGCGCAGGGCGAAAGGGCCTGTCGCAATGAAGACAATGAACATTATCGCAGCACCTATCCAGGGGCCGCGCGACACCGGCGCGATCAGGCCCGCAGTCAGCAGCGCAAAACCAAGTCGGCGGACGCCATTTTGCTTGATGGAATGTTGCAGGAACAGATACAAGCCCATACCTACGGCCATAAGGTATCCAAGCACAATGGGTTGGCCCGCCGTGACGATGACTCTGAGTAAACCATCGCGAGCGAGGTACTTTGTCATTCCTTCCTCAACGCCAAGCACTTCGGTCAACGATGAGTAAAGAAGCCAGCTTTTATAGGACTCGAAAACAGCAAGTGGAGCAAGCACCATGATTGCCAACACGAGGCTGAGAAGGGCATCGCGAAAGTCCTGCATGCTCCTTAGTGAGCGGCTGACGACGAAATAGGGCAGAAAGACATCAATGAATATGTAAAAGATTTGACGCATCGTGCTCGTCAGGTTGGCTTCTCGAAAAAAGAGCACAACCATCAGCAATAAATAGGCGGCAAGCGCTTTGTCTGAGCCGGAGCGACCAAATCTGGCTGTGTCGCTGCGCGTCAGAAGCGAAAAAAAAGCGGGAAGCAGAATGAATAGTGACAGTAATCTGGCATGCGAAAGATCAAAAATATAGTTGATCAATCCCATGCCGGGAATCTGAACAATTGCCATTGGCAGAACCAGCAGAACGGAGAAAAAAAGTGCGGGCGGGTTGGGTTCATGGCGGTTCGAGAACAGAAGTAGCGGGATGGTTACAACTACGTATATCCAGAAACTGTGTGCAAGAAAAGCGGCGAGTGTTAAACCAAACCAAAGATTTCGCCTGCGAGCAAAGTCACTCTTGTTTGAAATAACGCATGCGAATCGTTGCGAAAATGCAAAGAAAAGCGAAGCCAGAATGAGAATGTAGACTAGTGATCGGAGATGTTCTGGCATGTCGGTATTGCAGCAATATGATGACGAATGAATCGGAGCATATTAACTCTAACTTAGCATGAATGCTGTATTACTCGTATTGCCTGCGGCGGATGATCCGTTGCCCGGCAGGACAGTTGCATCAGGAGCCGCGTGGCATTTTTTGCAATTCCTCATTCTCCTGGGGAGCCTGCATGAGCGCGCCAATTTATTGAATTTAATCGGAACGTATCCGCTCAACATTAAAACATGCGCCATATATTGAATAGCACCGATTCCCGATCAGAATATCTTGTTGAGCCAAAAGCAATATGAGCACGGCGCATATATCCCTGCGCGAGTCCATTATCCGAGCGAGCACCTGGATACTTAGCGGACACTTTGCCTCCCAAGTCATCCGGTTGGGCGGAAACCTGATCATGACGCGCCTCCTGGTTCCGGAGATGTTTGGCGTCATGGCAATTGCAAATATTCTGATTGTTGGATTGCAACTGTGTTCGTATTTCGGCATTCACCACAACATCATTCAAAGCCAAAAGGGTGATGAACCATCATTTTTGAATACGGCGTGGACCTTCCAGATCATACGTGGACTCGTCATATTCCTGCTGGCAATCTGTCTGGCCGCGGGTCTCTTTTTGGCCAATTCGTTTGGTTTTGTTGGTGAAAGCAGTGCGTACCATAACCCGGTGTTACCGGGTGTCCTCGCGGTCTTGTCACTCACGGCGCTGATTTCGGGATTTGAATCGACCAATTTGGCATCTGCCAACAGGGCGATGCGGATGGGGCGGTTGACAATACTGGAACTGATTTCCCAAGTTATCGGTCTTGCTGGAATGATCGTTTGGGCGGTAATCGACAAATCGATTTGGGCATTGGTGGCAGGCACGATTTTGTCTTCATGCACCAGGACTTTATTAAGTCACTGGTTCATTAAGGGGCTAACTAACCGGCTAATGTGGGACAGAGCGATATTTTCAGAATTGTTCACTTTTGGAAAATGGATGCTGCTGACTACTATTTTGGGGTACTTGGTCAGCAGTGGAGACCGACTGGTATTGGCGAATTTGGTAAATGCAGACGTGCTTGGGGTATATACGATCGCCCTGTTCATTACTGGCGCACTGCAGGAGGTGATGTCAAAGCTGACAACAAACGCTGCTTTGCCGGTGCTCAGCAAAGTAGTCCGCGAACGGCGCGAAGAATTGAGTTTGGTCTATTACAAGATCAGATTGCCAATCGATCTGGCTGTGCTTTTCTTATGCGGGATTTTGTTTTATGCGGGGCATCTGATAACTGATGTGCTATACGATCATCGATATGAAAGCGCAGGTCATATGCTTGAGATATTGGCTGTTTCAATGTTTGCTATCAGATATATTCTTTCCGAGCAAGTTTACATCGCTTTCGGCAAGCCAAGGTTGCTGATGCCAGTACAAATATTGCAATTGCTAGTTACCTTCAGTGTGATTGCCCCGGTTTACAAGGCTTACGGATTAGATGGCGCCATTTGGGTTATCGCACTAACTCCTTTGCTGGCCCTGCCGGTGACAGCCTATTTTATGGTCAAGTACGGGTTTTTTAATTTGAGGAGAGAAATACTTGTGCTTCCTGCGTTACCCGCAGGTCTTGCGTTTGGCGCCTTAACGAACATGGTAGCCCAGCGATTTTGAGATACTGAAATTTCAAACATTCGAAAGGTATAAAATGATCAACCTGAATCAGTGTCCTGTTTGCGATAGTAAAGAGATTCGTCCAATATTCACGTGGTCAGAACGGCCGAGTGAGCATTCCTGGAGCGTATCTAAATGTGAGCAATGTACTTTAGCTTTTACAAATCCACAGCCCACGTGGGATGAGTTGAAGCCCTACTATCAACGGGATTACAAACCATATCAGCCGGCTAGCGCCGCCGAATTCGACCGGTTGCTGGAAGATGCTCGACGAACCGGGCAGTATGATGGAATTCAGCTTGATCCGGGGGCACGGGTTCTTGAGATCGGCCCTGGTAGTGGGCGTTTTCTTTCCCTGGCACAGCGGATGTGCAAAGAGGCAATCGGGGTGGAGCCCTCTGAGGCTGCGGCAAACATGCTTCGCGATCAAGGCTGCAATGTATTTCAGGGACATCTTGACGAGTTTGCCGAATCCTATAGCGGAGAGCCTTTTTCATTAGTGTTTTTGTCTCATGTGCTTGAACATATACCGCAACCGCTTTTGGCCCTTAAGAGCATCAGAAAAATTATTTCATCTAAGTCCGTCGTCATTATTCGCGTTCCCAATGCGGGCTCCTGGGCATTTCGATTTGTAAAAGGCGATTGGATGGGTACTGACTTGCCTAGACATTTGATACATTGGGATATGCGGGCCTTCGATATACTCGCGCGGCGTACAGATATGCAGGTTGTGAAAACGGTATTCGATTCGCCTCCAGGCATTGTCGAGCAAGCGATTACAGCTCACGCACAATATCATTTCAGGATTCCGCGGAAGCTTGTGTGGCTGGTACCAAAGTTGAATTGGAGTATTGCGGAAAAACTTTCCAAAAAATGGATAACGCCAGAAACCTCCATGAATATTGAGATCCACCTGAAGCCGGTATCCTCAACAACCATTTGAATTTATTTAACCCATGACGGGAAATCCCCCGGCTATGCCGGGGTGACAGTAGAAGTTTGACATATACGGGAGTCCATCAGCAAAACTTCAGTCGTGAGCCGCCAAGCACACGATGAAAGGGGAATCGAGATGGACGATGGAGAAAGCCTAAGCCATAGCAGATGGGAGTGCAAATACCATGTGGTATTCATTCCGAAATGTAGAAGAAAAACGTTGTACGAAAAACTCAGGCCGCATCTTGGAGAGGTACTCAAGAAGCTGGCCGTGTACAAGGAGTGCAGGATAGAAGAAGGACACCTGATGCAGGATCACGGGCACATTTTGATATCGATACCGCCGAAGTACGCGGTATCGCAGGTAGCGGGATACATCAAGGGCAAGAGCGCGATTAGGGCAGCACTTCTGGGCGAGAGGCTACTTCGTATCGACGGTAGGACGAGACGAAGAAATGATACGAGAGTACATCCGCCACCAAGAGGAAGAAGACAAGCGCATCGACCAGATGAACCTATGGCGCTGACCGGCCACCTTCAGGTGGCCACAAGAGAAGGGGCCGCGTAAGCGACCCCGTTAAGCCGCTTTGAGCGGCTCACAAAATAAAGCCCCCGGCTTTGCCGGGGGATACTTACTCTAACTTGGGGCTGCGATGTTTACTTATGGTGATGATCGTGTATCGGCAGTCGTTCTTGCCTATTCACGCGAAAAAATATTACCCGACTTGATTGAGGCGCTACGCAATCAGTCAAGAAAGCCGGACGAGATAATTGTCATTAATCAGGGCAGCAACCCGGTTATTGCATCATGGCTGGCGCGGCAGAATGATCTGACCGTAATCGTTCAGGAGAACCTCGGGAGTGCGGGGGGCTTCTGCAGAGGGATCGAGGAAAGCATTCAGCGCGGGCACGGCTGGACATGGATATTTGATGATGATGCTATCCCGGGGCTAACTGCGCTCGAAGAACTCGCAAATTGCCCCTATTTCAAGCGGCAGCAAACAGCCTTTCTCGGCAGCCGGATTATTGACCGAAATGGAAGAACTTACATGTCGCCCGGAGGCAGTGATTCCACCGCCTGGTATGGCACCGTCCTGGAAGACAAGTGTGTCGAGGCGGTAGACGGGTGTTGGCTTGGTTTGCTTGTGAATACGCGGGCAGTCTATGAGGCCGGGCTCCCGGTTGCCGAATTTTTCCTGTGGGATGAAGATCGGGAATTTATCAGCAGGCTCGCCAGGCACGGCAAAGGATATTGTGTGCTGACCAGCGTCATAACCCACTTTCAGGATGACAATTTTGATGCATTTGGAAAAGATTTCATCAAGATTGCCTATTACGCCAGAAACCATGTGGCACGGGCGAAACTCGTCCCAAGTTCATTCATGGTACGAATCCTGAGAGTAACACGCGAAGTATTCAGGCTGTCCCTCAGAGTACTTAAAGGCGAATGGCCTTTAAGAGTGTTTCCCTGGATTCTCAAAGGCGCTTTCTTGTTTAGTCCGAGAATCCGATATGTCGATCAAAACGCCGTATCAGGGGCAATAAACGCCGCGCGGGGGCTGATGAATCGGTGAACTCCTCCAGCCGTGTTACTGCCTGGTTGTGTGGCGCAATGGAGAGCAGTGTGTGCCGCAGACTTGGATTTTCTGATTGGCGGTGCGGTTGCACACTGACTCTTGTCCGGCGTTTTGCAGAGTTGACCTTACCTTATTCTGGGTTTCTGAACGATGAGAATTAATACGATTGTGCCTGGTTACATTTCCGGCTTTGGCGGCCCCGGCTACGTTTGCCATCAACTTCTTGAGGCAATGAATGCGGCAGGCGTTGACGTAAGTCTGCACTGCGTCACGGGCGATAACAATCTGCATAGTGCTTTTGATCGATTTTCCATGCCTCTATGGGCAAAACCGATTGGATACAAGTTGTTTTCCCAGGACACCTGGGCCAAGTTCACGGAATGGCGTTATCTGCGTTCGTTTGAAGGAGGCGATATTGCCTACATCTGGAGTTCGACCAGGATAAATACGTATAGGGCAGTAAGATCGGCCGGGCATGTCATGCTTACCGAAAACGTAAATACGCACCAGGCAACCAGTAAAAGGATTCTGGATGCCGAATACCATCGATTGGGTTTGATACCCAATCACGGTATCGATGAAAAATCCATTGCTCATGAGTGTGCCCAGCTCGAACTGGTCGATTATGTGTTCAGCCCAAGCAGGGAGGTTACCAAGTCACTTCTTGAGGCCGATGTACCAGGCAAGAAGATCATCCAGACCAGCTACGGGCTCAGTTCCAGTGAAATCCTTGCGCCGCAAGAAATCTCAGCGCGCGCGCAACAGACCGAGTTAACGGCCATATTTGTCGGCAGGATAGGCGTGCGCAAGGGAGTGCACCTGTTGTTGGAATATTGGACCAAAGCGGGCGTAAGAGGGAAATTGAAATTGGTCGGCCGCATTGAACCCGGTGCGAGGCATCTGATTGAGCCCTATCTGGACAGGCATGATATCGAGCATGTGCCGTTTACGCACGATCTCCGCTCGGTATATCTGGATGCGGATGTTTTTCTTTTCCCCAGCCTGGAGGAGGGAAGTCCGTTGGTAACCTATCTTGCTTTGGGGGCAGGGCTGGCATCGATAGTCAGCCCAATGGGAGGAGATGGAATCATAGATCATGGCAGTGAGGGGCTGGTCGTTGATCCACACAATGCCGATGAGTGGGTTGATTCGATACGCAGGGTATTTTCCGATGCCGATTTCCGCTCAAGAATGTCAGGTAATGCTTACAACAAATCCGGGGAGTATCTGTGGGGTAATGTGGGACGTCGCCGAGTAGAGTCTCTGCGAGCAGCGCTGGCGGGTTCGGAAAACGGCGTTCGCAAATGATTTTTTAGGCTTTTCGCGCTTTTTCGGTTTTTTGCGTTCCAACCCCCTCGTGGGTGCATATCGAAGTGCCGGATCACCGTCCCGGAGGGAGTCATGATGTCGACTGGAGCCTGCCTCTTTGTACAATACCGGGATTTTGGTTGGCGGGCTATTATTGACACAATTTGGGGCTTTGATGCGTGAATTCTGGAGACTGGTCAGCGCGCAAGCGCTGTCCTTGCCTGGTACTTCGAACAAGACTACCCCTCAATAACGTATTCAGCCAGAAGATGAGTCGTATTTGGATTGTCATTGTAAATTACGGTACGGCAGATTTGACGATTGACTGCCTGCGTGCCCTATCTTCTCAGGTTGCATGCATCGCCGATATTCGTGCTGTCGTGGTTGACAATAATTCGGGCGACGGTTCGGTTGCAAAGCTGGTTGCTGCGATTGAACGCGAGGGCTGGATATCCTGGGCAGAAGTGATGCCGCAGGACAAGAATGGCGGTTTTGCTTTCGGCAACAATGCAGGCATCCGGAAAGCGTTAGCCTCGGCCGAGCCTGTGGAGTACATCATGCTCCTCAATCCGGATACCGTGGCGCGTCCCGGGGCAATCGAGGCTTTGGTGAACTTCATGGATGATCACCCGAACGCCGGAATTGCAGGCAGCGAACTGGAAAATGCCGATGGGAGCGTTGAGTATTCTGCGCATACATTTCCCTCGCCGTTGGGCGAGTTGGACGGGGTGGCGCGTCTGGGCCCGCTCAATCGTTTGCTGTGGCGAAAAGCTGCTGCAGCAACTCCCTCGCAAGAAACGGCGCACCTATGCGATTGGGTGTCGGGCGCGAGCATGATTTTTCGCCGCAAGGTATTCGAGGATGTAGGGCTGATGGATGAGGCGTACTTCCTGTACTTCGAGGAAGTGGACATTTGTCGTCGTGCCCATCAGGCAGGCTGGCAATGCTGGTATGTGCCCGGCTCGCGGGTAATACATCTGGAGGGGGCATCTACCGGCATACGCACCGTTGCAAGAAGAAGGGCTGCATATTGGTATGAGTCGCGCAGGCGCTTCTTTGTCAAAAACTATGGAGTTTCAGGCCTTGTGGTGGCGGACGTATTCTGGGCGGTTCGACAGCTTTCATTTACGATCCGAAAACGTCTGAATTTTGGTGCAGGAAGCGGAGTGGATATTGATCCGAAATGGTACATGTTTGATTTGCTATGGGGGGACCTGAGAGCAATTCTGACTGGGCGGGTATGGAGGATCAGACTCGCGGGCCTGAAAGCATGAATATCGGCGTGGTCGTAATCGGTCGCAACGAGGGGGAGCGTCTGAGAAGATGCCTTGAATCGGTCATCAAGATTACTCGTCGCGTAGTCTATGTCGACTCGGGCTCTACTGACGGATCGGTCGCCATGGTGCGAAGCATGGGGTTGGAGGTTGTGGATCTGGATTTGCATATACCGTTTACAGCGGCCCGGGCGAGAAATGAAGGTGGCAGGCTGCTGCTCAGACTCGCTCCTGGCCTGGACTATATCCAGTTTGTGGATGGAGACTGCGAGTTGGCCAGCGGCTGGCTGGAAACATCCGCTGCGTTTCTGGACGCGAACCAAGCTGCAGCAATGGCGTGCGGAAGGCTCAGGGAGCGATATCCAGAACGCTCGATCTACAATAGGCTTTGCGATACGGAATGGGACACCGCGCTGGGGCTGACCAAGGCCTGTGGCGGAATTGCCATGGCGCGCAGAGAGGCCTTCGAAGCTGCAGGTGGATTTCGCGAGGATCTGATTGCGGGAGAGGAGTCGGAGTTGTGCGTCCGCTTGCGGGCAAAAGGATGGCAGATATGGCGGATTGACGCCGAAATGGCCTTGCACGATGCAGCTATGACCCGCTTTGGGCAGTGGTGGAGACGCAGCATGCGCGGTGGCTATGCCTATGCCGAAGGCGCTCGACTGCACGGGGCTTCGCCGGAGCGGCATCGGGTGAAAGAATCGAGGCGCATCTGGATATGGGGTTTGGGTATACCGGTGATCGCCTGCTGCCTTGCCATCGCGCTGGGGGCGTGGGGGTGGGCAATCCTGCTGATCTATCCTTTGCAGATTGTTCGCCTCGCATTGCGGGGCACGCGATCCGAACGGGAAAACTGGTTGCAAGCCCTGTTCCTTGTACTGGGCAAGTTTCCCGAGGCAATGGGGCAAGCAAGTTATTTGCGTCATAGACTGGCGGGCAAGTCGGCGCGCCTGATCGAGTACAAGTGATCGTGTGCGCGGGCGCTGGGTGATTCAACGGGTTTTCCCCGGCGGGAAGCTTCGGAGGTTCCCAGTACACGCAAGAACCGGCGTTAAGGATTATTTCTCCCCGCCACAATACCTGAAGCAGAAGGGCAATAGCATGAGCATCGGTTTCATCGAGACATTGGTTCGGGTTCATCACTTGGGAAAATTGATGCATCCAACTGTGAACCTCAACGGGATAAAACACCGCGTTGTCCTCATGATTCGTACCGTCGCGTTCTTTCCGGCTATCCGAAAATGGTACGAGATTTCGGATAACCCGCTTTTGATACGGGCACTGGAACGCTTTCCGCAAACGAGCGGCGCAATGTACTGGCCGTACATTAATCACACCTGGCCCATGGAGCGTCGTTTGGCTACGATCGACCAGCATTTCCGCATGCTTGGTGGGCGTGCGGCTGTCATCGCCCTTGCAACGTTCGAAGAGGTCGAACTGGCCCGGATGGACGAGGAATACAAGGGGCTGCGCCTGGTGCTGGACAAGGCAATCTGGTTTCTGCGCGAGGGTGAAATAGTCCTCAATTTGTTTATAAACGACCAGCGTTTCTATTCAATTGCGCTCACATTGGGCCTGGAATCCGGTCAGCCAGTAGTGCTTGTGGGTGCGTTGCAAGGATCAAATTCGGAAGTCGCGCAGGAGGTTTACAGGGACATCACCCATACCCTTCACGGCATGAGGCCGCGCGACTTGCTCATGGTGGCGCTCAAGCTGTTTTGCCTCGAACTGGGATTTCCGAGGATTTGGGCAGTTTCCAGCGACAATCGGCAGCACAACAGTCCCTACTTCGGCAACTCGCACAAGGAGAAGGTACTTGTCGCATACAATGAGGTCTGGCAGGAGCATGGCGGCACCGAGGTGGACAGCGGCTTCTTCGAGATTCCGGCTGTGGTCAAGTACAAGGACATGAGCGAGATTCCCTCGCGCAAGCGTGCAACCTACCGGCGCCGGTATGAGATGCTGGACAAGCTTGCAGCGGACATTCGGGCAAGTTGCTCGCGGTATGCGGAGCGCGCATCAAATTGACCCGAACAACACCGTCAAGCCACGGTATTTAGTATCATGCCAGTCAGTCGAAATGCCGGTGGTTGGCATTCGAAACAGAATTTGGACGGCTAATTTTAGTGCTGCATATTATGCACACGCAATTGTTTCTCTTCGGGATAATGATTTAGCATGTACCAGACGTTCTACGGTTTAAAGGAAAACCCCTTCTCGATTCAGCCCGATCCGGAGTATCTGTATTTCGGTCGTCGCCACACTTACGCATACGCGATGATGGAGTTCGGGATAAAGAACAGGGCAGGATTCATGGTGGTCAGCGGCGAGATTGGTTGCGGCAAGACTACGCTGATCAGGCATCTGCTCAACAACTTGGCGCCCGATCGAACAGTTGGCCTGGTGTACAACACGCATCGCGAGATCGCAAACCTGCTTGAATGGATCATGCTCGCGCTGGGGTTGCCCTACGAGGGAAAGTCCAACGTCGCGCTTTTTGATGCATTCCAGAGTTTTCTGATCGAGCAATATGGTTTGGGACACTGTGTCCTGCTGATCATCGACGAAGCCCAGAATCTCAGTCCCGATGCGCTGGAGTCGCTGCGCATGCTCTCGAATATCAATGCTGACAAGAACCAGTTGCTGCAAATCATGCTGGTGGGGCAGCCGCAGTTGAAGGATCTGCTGATGCGGCCTGATCTCCAGCAATTCGCCCAGCGTGTTGAAGTGGATTTCCACATCAAGCCTTTTGCTGCATCCGACGTGCGGAGCTACATCGAGCATCGCCTGGCTGTAGCCGGAAGGACCACTCCCCTGTTTACTCCCGAAGCCTGCAGCAGGGTAGCAGAGGCCAGTCAGGGGATTCCTCGGCGCATCAATATTCTCTGTAATACTGCAATGGTGTATGGCTTCTCTTCCGAGGCCGAACTCATCGATGTGGATTTGATTGAGGAAGTCCTGAGCGACAAGGCCGAGTTCGGGGCATTGCCGAATGCCGAGTGAGCCGCTGGAGAGACTGGTGGGTGCGTGCCTGGCATCCATTTGCATTCAAGGGGAAATGCAGTGAATCAATCCCGGGTCGCGTATTTGATTAATCAGTACCCGATGATCAGTCATTCCTTCATTCGGCGGGAAATCAATGCACTCGAACGTCAGGGGGTCGATATCCTTCGCATCTCGCTGAATGGGTGGGATGCACCGCTGATGAACGAGGAGGACAGGGAAGAGCGAAAGCTCACGCATTACGCCTCGCAGGGGGGGGCTTTCCCGCTACTGGGGGCCATGTTGCGGATGCTGGTAACAAGGCCTGGGCACTTTCTGTCCACGCTGGCCTTGACGTTAAGCATGGCACGAAATTCCGAGCGTTCATTGCCATATCACCTTGCCTATCTTGCCGAGGCATGTCGTATCGTCCCATGGATGGAATCTTTTGGCGCGACCCACCTGCACGCCCATTTCGGAACCAATTCCGCGGAGATTGCGATGTTGGCAAACGCTTTGGGCGGCCCGCCCTACAGTTTCACCCTGCACGGCCAAAATGAATTGCTCTTTGGCGGATTTGCCGAAAAATCGCGCCGTGCAGCTTTTGTGGTCGCGATCAGCTCGTACGGGCGGAGCCAGATGTTCCGCAGGATCAGGCACGAGCTCTGGCAAAAGATCAAAGTGGTTCATTGCGGGCTGGAGGCGTCCTACCTTGACTCCGAACCCGCACCAGTTCCTGCAGACATGAGGGTTGTTTGTGTCGGCCGCTTGTGCGAAGCGAAAGGGCAACTGCTGCTGATTGAAGCGGTTCAGCGCTTGGCTCAGAAGGGTATCAGGTTTGAATTGGTGCTGGCCGGGGACGGCGAAATGCGGGCAGACCTGGAAGCACTCATCGCGCGCTACAGGCTGGAAGGTCAAGTCCGGATTACCGGCTGGTTGAGCGCAGCGCAGGTTCGCGACCAGATTCTTGAGGCTCGCGGAATGATCCTGCCCAGTTTTTCCGAGGGTTTGCCGGTGGTGATCATGGAAGCCATGGCGTTGCGCCGGCCGGTATTGTCAACCTACGTGGCAGGCATTCCGGAATTGGTTCAGCCGGGAAAGACGGGATGGCTGTTTCCGCCTGGCTCCCTGGACGATCTGGTGGAGGCAATCGAGGATCTGCTGTCCAAATCTCCGGAAGAATTGCAGAGGATGGGGGACGCCGCCCACTTGCGTGTCCTGGAACGGCACTCGGTGGACACTGAGGCGGCCAAGCTGGCCAAACTGTTTAGGGAGTCACGCCGTGAGCAAGCTGTTGTTGCGTAGACTCTACTGCATACATTCGAATGAAAGGCTGCCATGACCGCTGCCGAGAAGCGTTATGTATTGATTTCGCCTTGCCGCAACGAGGCCGCCTATATGCGGCAAACCCTTGACACTGTCATCGCGCAGACGATCCTGCCGGCGAAATGGGTCATTGTCGATGATGGTTCTACAGATGAGACCCCCGGGATCCTGGCGGAATATGCAGACAGGCATGAATGGATCGAGGTGATTACGCGTGCTGACCGGGGGCGGCGCGCGGTGGGGCCCGGCGTAATTGAAGCGTTCTATGCTGGCTACGAAGCAATCGATCCGGACGACTTCAACTATCTATGCAAACTTGATCTTGATTTGCGCCTGCCGCCCCGATATTTCGAGATTCTTATGCGCAGGATGGAAAAAAATCTGCGTATTGCAACTTGCAGCGGCAAAGCCTACATCGAAAAAGACGGGCATCTGGTAGACGAGAGGCATGGCGACGAGACGTCTCTCGGCATGACAAAGTTTTACCGTGTTTCATGTTTCAAGGCGATAGGAGGATTTGTCCGGGAGGTGATGTGGGATGGCATTGACTGTCATCGCTGCAGGATGGAAGGCTGGATCGCATGCAGTTGGGATGAACCGGACCTGCGATTTGTCCATCTTCGACCGATGGGTTCCAGCCAGCAAAGCATCTATGTCGGGCGCATGCGCCACGGCTACGGCCAATATTATATGGGAACTGGCTTGCTTTTCATGATTGCGAGCGCAATCTACAGAATGAATGAAAAGCCTTACGTGCTGGGTAGCCTCGCGATCTTGTGGGGGTGGATTAAAAGTGCCCTGCAGCGAAAACCGAGGTACAACGATCTGGCGTTCAGGCGGTTCCTTCGCAAATACCAAATGAATGCGTTGCTGATGGGCAAGAAGAGGGCAATCGAAAAGATTCTCCGGGACAATGGAAATGCCCGCCAATTTTGACAGGGAAGTTCATTGTTTGCTGGGCCTGCCATTCGATGCTGTCAGCATGGCAGGTGCCGCGAAGAGCATAAGAGCGGCGGCGGAAAATCGTATTCCCTGTTTTCTTTCCACGCCCAATCTGAATTTTCTGGTTGCTGCCCAATCCGATATTGCGTTCCGTAATTCGGTAATCAACAGCGATCTGAGCATTGCCGACGGGATGCCGTTGATATGGATTGCGCGTCTGCTCGGTGTGCCGATACGGGAGCGGGTCGCGGGCTCTGCGCTTTTCGAAACACTTCGGTCTGGCTCCGTCAGGCAGATTACGATTTACTTCTTCGGTGGTCCCAATGGCGTGGCCGAAAACGCGTGTCGGAGGCTTAACGCGGAAGCCGGGGGGCTGAGGTGTGTGGGATTTGACAGTCCGGGATTCGGATCGGTCGATGAAATGAGCAGTGAAGCAGTCCTTCAGCGGATCAATGACAGCAATCCGGAGTTTTTGGTGGTCTCTCTGGGGGCCAGAAAGGGACAAGCCTGGATTGAACGCAATAGATCCCGGATTTCTGCACCGGTAATCAGCCACCTTGGCGCGGTAGTGAACTTTGTGGCGGGGACGGTCAAGCGAGCTCCCGTGTGGATGCAGAAGGTCGGGTTGGAATGGCTTTGGCGGATCAAGGAAGATCCGGTTCTGTGGCGTCGCTACCTGTTCGACGGGTTGGCTCTGCTGCGGTTGCTGGCTACGCGCGTTGTTCCTTATGCATGGTTCAAGTTATTCCACAAACCGGAAGTTCGCGAACTTGAGTTTGCGGCGATCACGCTCTTTGATGAGGGTGCCAGAATCTCCATTCGTTTGCGAGGTGCGTGGGATAATGCGAATATCGCCCCGCTGCGTGAATGTTTCGCCAGTCCCGTGCTCGCGGGAAAAGACATTCGAATCGAATTGCAGGACGTCACCTATATTGACAGTGCGTTCATTGGACTCATGCTTCTGCTGTATGGGGATCGCGGACGACAGGAGAGGCAACTTTCAATCGCAAATGCGAAGCCAGAAGTGAGGAGGATATTCAGGTACGGTTGTGCAGAGTATTTGCTCGAGAGGAAGTAGGACGCAGACACGTCACTGACCTCACACCGGATTGCATACTGATTATCCGCACTTTCAAGAACTCAGGCCTGGGTAAAAACCGCTCATGCGGAAATCAAGAAGGGCCGGCAGGAAATTTCCGTCAGCGTCTTGCACATGCTTCGAGACCATATCAAAGCGGCGGAGGCGGAATCGATCGGCTTCCTTCCCGTTGGAACCCCATGTAGTGGTCACTCCGCGGCGGTAACCGGCTGCGGCAACTGCCTGTGCGGTGCGTGCATCTGAATTGCCGTTTGGGTAACAGAATGACTCGATTGGGAGGCCGAGACGATCTTGCAGCAAACGGCGGGATGCTGCGATCTCATAAACGAGCGAGTTGTCATCGCATTCTGGCATCATGCAATGCGTCATGCTATGCGACCCTATTTCGTGACCTTCTGCAGCCAATCCCGCAAGTTCTCCGAACGTCATTAGGCGCGCGTATTCGGGTGCCGGAATCGCGCCTGCCGCTGCCGACATTTTTTTAACAAGTGCCAGCCTCGCATTCAACGTCAGTTTTTTTGATGCCTGAACCACGCTGCTTACCAGATTGTATGGATCGCTTGTCGGCATCCCGGCGGCAGCCAATATTTCCGCCAGTTGTTCCCGATCTCCTTCATCTTGTTTGAGTAACGCGAGCATGGCGAACCCGAGACGGTCATGCCACAGGAGTTCCTGGCGTTCTACCGCCGCAACAGGAACGAAGAACGATGCCTTGATTCGATGCTGTGCAAGCACCGGACAGGCGTAAGCGTAGTTGTCGTGTTGAGCGTCGTCGAAAGTGATGGCAAGCAATGGACGTTTCGGCATTTCGCCGCCAAGATGGCGTTCATGCTGAGTTGCAAGCGTTCCGCAATCAAAATGCCGGGAAAGATAATCCAAATATGTGTCGAGCTCCTCAGGTGTTACGGCCAGGCCCGGAAAGGGGTAGGTCTGGCGATGTACTTCGGGAAGTACGCGGTGAAAGGTCGCGATTGAAAGACGACCGCGGCCACGCCGAACAGGATTTGTGATTCCGGTTATGGACAGCATGCGGGCAATGCCGTTGCGGATTTCTTTTTTGAAGCTCATCGATTGGGAATAGATACGCTGTTTGATTGTCTCGGCATCGCAACCTGATTATTCCGTGCCAAAAATCATCTTTGAAGCGATTGGTTCGGCTGCGGGGTAGGTCATTTCCTCGCGAAGATACTTCGCGCCATTGGAGTACATATTGGTCACAAATCCGGTTGCCCCACCGGGGCAGTTCGTTATTTCACCTACCAGGCATTCTGTTCCATTTGAATACAGGTCGACCCGGACAAAGGTGAAGTGGCGGCTAAGCAATCCGGCCAGCTCCAGCATATTGTCCAGGTTTCCGGGTTTTTCAATGGCTTTTCTGGATCTGGGGAAGTGAATCGAGAACGGCATTTCATTCCATTCCGGATCAAAAAACTTCTCCGTATGTTCAATATACCTGTCCAGATCGATCTGGATGAGCTTTGGTTTTCCCTGGTAGCAGAATATCTTGAAATCGGTGGGGTTGGCGCTGTTGAAAACCAAAGGCTCGACGATTACTTTTGGCTTCAGCGTCTTGTAGTTCAATTCGCGGGAAGTGCGATTGTAATATGCCGTGTTGAACCAATTGTCGACTTCTTCGAAGTCAATGGGACTATTCTGCCTTCTCAGTATGACCTTGCCCGACATGTGGGTGGGTTTGATGCAGCAATCGGCGGGGAATTGAAATTCCCGCGCTTCCTCGATCGTGTGAAGTACTTTCAAAGTCGGGACATTGTATTGATCTCCGGCAACTGCCTTGACGTAGAGTTTTACGAACTCTTTGTCAGATACGAAAACCCTTAAGGGGTCGATGATTTCGTCAGTCGTTTTTATTCGGTATAAGACGTCGTTGAAAAGAAGCTTGTTGCCCGGCAACCTTTTGTGCATCCGCAGAAAAGAGATAAAGGCGACGAAGTTATCGAAACGACGACCGTTGGGGATGCATCGCATTAGAAAGCGATAGAGTTCCTTCAATAACGATTTCACAGTATGTTCCTTTGCCTAAAGCCAGCTTTTGAATTCCTAGCGTGATTGTCCTGTAGCGCCAATATTATATGGAGGTCTGCTGTTGAGGAAGAAATCGGAGAATAGCGGGATGGACATGCCTGCACCAATGGCGTAGCTCCCCGCCTTCAGTTTGAAGTCTGATGGCGTCGAGGGAGTGGCAGAAATCCAGCCGGGCAAGTATTTCAATTGCGCAGCAGATGAATTGTTTGAACTGAAAAGACCGGGGCTTTTGCCAAAAATGGCAACTGGATTTGTCGCCGATGGGGCCGAGATCAGGTTGTTTACTATGGCGACATCGGTTGCAGTGGGGTCGACGCTAACGGCGACGAATTCATTCCCGGGAATCGGGGAAGCAGACCCGCCGTAGAATGTGTTGTTGTACACATGAACATTCATGGAAGGGGGGGAGGTACCGGGAGGGGAGACATTTACGAACGTCTTATACTTTCCTGCCGACATGTCGAAAATATTATTTCGTATTGTGGTGGCGGATGCGCCGACGAGTATTGAAAGCTGAGTTCCCGTTCCAGACTGGAACCAATTCCGCTCCACAATAATGTCTCTCAGACGTTCGTCGCTTTGACGGTTCTGTGAGGCAACGCTCATGGTGTAAGGATTGTCGGCGCCAATAATCCGGTTGTCCGAGATGACAACTTTTTCCGTATATCCGCTCAGCTTGGCGAATACGCCAATGGGATGCGTGTTGGTGCGGTAGGTGTAAGCGGGCGGTGGCGCGTCATTATCGTAGCTCACGCACTTGCCTACGGGGCTCGTGGATTCACACCAAGCCTGCGAGTGCAATTTGATTGCAAGCTGATTTGCGCCCGGCCTGGCAATGGTGTTATTGGCTACCACTCCTTTTTCCATGTAAGGGATGCGCAAAACATGCGACCCCATTGAATTATTGTTGATCATATTTCCCAGCGTGTTTCCCTGGATAGACCCACGGTTAGCCGATGCGTATATTCTCCAGCCGGAAGTGCCGTTAAAAATCGGGGTGATGGTCGAGTCCACAATCGCGATCTCATCAAACATCGCGTGGGCAGTGAGTCCGCTGCCCATATACCAGGCCGTCAGGATGTCATCGCTGAACCCAACACCAATGAGTATGTCGTGGAGGTTCATGTTGAGAATGAGCACCTGACTAATTCCACCGTCAGCGTCAATGCCTACACACTCGGTTTTATTTTGCCCATCGAACTCCAAATCCATGATGCGCCAGTCTCTTATGTCCGGAGTGCCTCTGCTGGACAGAACCAATATTCTGGTATTACCCGTCATCTGCACGACTGGAGCAGCTCCTGCGCCAAATGCCCCAAGGATTCCCGGCCCAGTGTGGGTAAGTAAGCCTGAAGACGCAGCAGCGAAAGTGTCGCCGCGCCGGAAGAGCACTCGCTTGCCAGTGTGTGCGTAGGTGTTTACGGCGATTGAGAAGCTTGGTTGCATTGCGGTAACCGCACCCGCAGGACATCCATCTGTGCCGGCCTCCGGCATGCTCGCAGCAGCAACGCAAATTGTATTCGTGCCCGAGAATACGATGCCCGGATCCTGAACCGTTATTATTGCGCAGTTGTTTGTGGCGGTATTCCTGCCGTCTGTGACAGTCAAGGCGACAATGTACTCACCAGGCGTTTCGAACACATGGGCAGCTTCCGGCCCGGTTGCGATATTGCGGTTGCTGATACCTGAACGACTGCCCGTTTTCCACGTCGTGCCGCGAACGGGAGAGCCCAGGGGATCTCCAAAATCCCAGCGGTACTCAAGGTCGTGGAAAGGGCGTTTCGTCGTCTTGGCGGTGGTGCCTGAAGCGTCGAAAAATACCGACAGCGGCGCGACACCTGTAAGGCGGCTCGGGGAATTTGAAAGCGATATGGCCGTCGAGCCGGTCGAACATCCCGAAGCTGCAATGTCGTTCGAGGCAAGGCCGATAGCGGGTGTCAGGGCTATGAAAAGAACAGCCTGTTGTAACATTGACCTGGCCGCGCTGTTGATTGGCATTATTGCGCTTTCTAGTAATCAGAAAAAGTCGGGCTTGACCGCGCTTTTGCCCAACACCCACTGATATATTTCAGCGATTTGCCGGGCTTTCACTTGCCATGTGAACAAGGTTCGCACGCGTGAAATTGCCGAGGTACTCATGGGCTGAAGTACGTCCTGGTTATGAACAAGCAAGCTCAAGGTTTTATTGAAAGCCGAAATGATGTCTTCTCGCCGCCCGATTGGCACTTTGTATCCTATATCAGAAGTAACAAGTTCGGCAGGCCCGGCGTAATCAACCACAATCGGGACAAGCCCCAATGCCATCGCTTCCAGAACGGCCCCTCCGCCGAATTCCCGGATACTCGGAAAAGCAAACACCCGTGAACGGCACATCACTTCCTGTATCTTCGAATGCTCAACCCATCCGTGAAACGTGACCGCAGCGCCAACCCCTTTGTTTACAACAAGCGCCTGCATGTTTTGCATCAGAGGGCCATCGCCAATAATGTCGAGATGGATGCTCTTTTCGTGCAACAGGGGAATCGCCGCCTCCAGCAACATATCAGGCCCCTTGTAGGGAACCAGGCGACCTACAAAGCACACCCGCAACGGACTGTTATTGTCGGACTTCGCTACGATAGAAAAGCGTGCAGGGTCTATCGCATTCTCAGGGACATAAACGCACTTTGAATGGTACTTGGCAGGGATTTGGGCCAATGTGTCTTTGGAGCCGATTACCAAAGCAGATGAGGACTTTAGCGTACTGCGATAGCCGGGAAGCAGCTTGTAAGCGCCACGAATATAGGACAGCCACTCCTTTTCTTGACGCCGTGCGGAGTCGAATTCCTTGGGCCATGGCACGCCTCCATTCAATGGGCCAAGCACAAAGGGGACATTGGATCGTTTGCACTTCCTTGCAACCATGCTCGGAGTTGTCGGGCTGAGGGGCGTTATGCGATGCACAATATCGTATTCGCCATTGCCAATGGCGTTACCGAATTTTTTCCAAAACAGATATTCGAAATAATAATAGGAAATTGCGTTAATGGCGGTGGTGGTAGTCCAACCCTTGCCCGCACCGCCCCGTAACGCACTACCTATGCGCCACAGAGGGCGCGCAACCCTCTCGGAATCGATTACCGTGAAGTCAGCGCCTTCAATCAGGCCAGTTCTGAGAATTGCTTCTCGATTTCTGACCTGGGTCACAATATGAACATCGGCGACCTCGCGCAGGGCATTCGCCAGCGACCATCCCACGAGGGGGACGCTTACCCATTCCGGGTTGGCCGCTTCGGCAATAATCAGTATACGTGGACGACTCATTTGAACCTTCGAACTAGCGCATTTCATCTGCAGTTTATATTCCAATAGGCGCACTCATGCTACCAGTTATTCGGTTCGTTTTTCCCGCTATTCTGGAATTGCTCGTGGAGGAGTTGATTTCGGCACCTGCTTATGGCCCTTCGATCGCGCCAACATCAATTAGCCCTTGGGGTCTGCCAGTTAGGAAGAAGTCAGAGCGCACGGGAACCGTAGACAAACCTGCTTCCCGGGCCGGACTTGTGGGGTTGAGGCCAAAGTCCGCAGGATTAACGGGGTCCGCGCTGACAAACAATGATGCGGGCGGATCGCGCAAGATGTTGTTCGACTGGACAAGTCCGGACGCGCCCGTGCCGGAGATCACGACCGGATTCAGCGAGGACGGAGCACGGAACAAATTATTGATCACGCTGACGTTTATGGCAGTAGGGTGTATGTCGACACCGAAGAATTCGCTCCCGGCACCGGCATATACCGTGTTATTCAATACTTTTATGTTCTGCGACGGCGGTGCAGTTCCGGGATCGAATACGCTGGCAAACGTCTTGAACGATCCCAGCTTCATGTCCACAATGTTATTTCGAATAGTCATATCTTCGGCAGTAAATAGTATGGCGAGCTGGGTTCCGGTTCCAGATATGAACCAATTGCGTTCGACAATAATATCTCTTAAGCGCTCGTCACTATTCAGGTTCTGGGAGGCTGCGCTCATGGTATAGGGATTGTCGGCGCCGATTATCTTGTTGTCAGCGATGATGACTTTCTCCGTGTACCCGCTCAGCGTATTGAAGATGCCAATGGGGTGAGTGTTGGTCTGGTACGTATAAGTGGGGGGCGGTGCATTATTGTCGTAAGTGGTGCATGAACCTGCCGGACTCGTGGATTCACACCATGCCTGTGCATGCAACTTGATGGCAAGTTGGTTTGCGCCGGCTCTGGCAATGGTGTTGTTGGCAATCACGCCCTTTTCCATGTAGGGAACGCGCACAACGTGTGAACCCATCGAACTGCTGTTAAGCATATTTCCGAAAGTGTTTCCCTGGATGGATGCGCGGGTAGCCATTGCGTACACCTCCCAGCCGTCGGGCGCGTTGAACCTGGGGGTGATGGTAGAGTCGACAATCGCCATTTCATCGAACATGGCGTGTCCGGTAGCGCCGGTCAGATAGTACAGATTCAGCAGGTCGCTGTTTAGCCCAATGCCGATAACGGCGTCGTGAATATTCATGTTCAGGATGAGTACCTGATTGATTCCGCCCTCTGCATCGATACCCACGCAGTTGAGTTTGCTCATCCCGTCAAACTCCAAATCCATAATCCGCCAATCCTTGATGTTTGGCGTGTCTCGGCTGGACATGACTAAAATTTGTTCGTTGCCCGTCATCCGCACTATGGGAGCCGATCCGGATCCGAATGCTCCAACAATACCGGGTCCGGTGCGGTTAAGTCTGCCGGACGTCGCTGCATTAAACGTATCGCCGCGCTGAAACAAGACTCTCTTGCCCGGATATGCGTAGGTGTTCAAAGCGGCAGAAAAGCTTGCTTGTTGCGCTGTGGTGGCACCGGCAGGACAGCCATTTGCCCCCGCAGCCGGAGCGCTATTGGCGCCGACACAAATCGTATTGGTTCCGGCAAATACCGTATTGGGATCCTGAACCACGATCAGGGCGCAACTATTCGACACCGTGTTCGTGCCATCGGTCGCAGTCAATCCAACCGTGTAAACGCCTGGCGATTCGAACACATGCGCAGCCTCCGCGCCAGTTGCCGAATTACGGCTGCTGACACCGGGGTGGCTACCCGTACTCCATGTCGTACCTCTGGCTGGGGAGCCGGCGGAATCGCCAAAGTCCCAGGTATACTCGAGGTCGTGGAAAGGCTTGGTCGTTGCATTTGCTGTCGTGGCCGACGCATCAAAGAATACCGCCAACGGTGCGACTCCGTTAAAGCGGCTCGGTACAGTAGATAACGCAATAGCGGTGGTATCTCCGGAAGTCGAGCACCCGGAGATCATGCCGCCCGCCAATTGCCAACTTGCCGAAGTAAAAGTCTCCGCGGTATAGCCATGTGCAATGACAAAGGTCGTGCTGGTAGCTGACAAGACCGTGTAGGTTCCATTGTAATTCGTTGTGCCGCTAATAGTGATGATGGATCCGGCAGCCAGGTTGTTGGCCGACGTGAATGTCACATTGCCTGCACCTCCGGTGTTAGCAACTCCAGTGATAGCCGAGGGTGCGACGGTAATCGTTACGCTCTTGCTCGCCGATCCACCTGCGCCGGTGCAGGTTACGGTATAGGTGACTGTTGCAGTTAGTGCGCCGGTGTTGAATGAGCCGGAGGTTCCTGTTCCGCCTCCGCCGGTCGAGACACACGATGTGCTATTGGTCGATGACCACGTCACGGTGGTGCTCGCGTTATATGCGATTGACGTCGAACCGGCACTGAGGGTTATGACTGGGGCGTTAGGGTTGCTCGGCGGAGGAGAAGTATTCGAGGTGCTGGGGGCGCTTCGGGAAGTGGCGCCGCCGCCGCCACATGAGGCCAAGCCGAAAACCGCAATCAGTGCCACAAAAATAAAACCGAAAATTCTGGTGCAGATTGCGTTGTAGTTCGACATAACAGAGTCCCTTTAAATAGTGAGAAGCAATCCGAGTGCCACGCCTGTGTTATTGCGGGGTGGCACTAGTGCAATTCGATCGGAAGCGAAAAAGATTTTGCCCCGCATGAGGTTGTCGAACGCAGCACATAAGAAAACCATGCTGATAAAAGGTTCAATGATTCTCGCCTAAAACCAAACAAAGTGATCGGGTATTTACTTCACGAACGGTGCTGCTCAAATGGTACGAACGCGTGAATTCCGCTCAATCGGGGCTCTCGGGGAACAGATCAAGCGTGCGTTCGACCTCGTCTGGATCGATTCGAAAACCTCCACTCTCTGGTTGTCCTACCACGAAGCCAAAGTGCTGGTTGTCACGATCAGCCAGGTCTTTGTAGACTCGGACGAATCGATTGGGCGGCTGCAGGGTTAGAATCGATCTGCCCGCCTGGAGAAGAAGAATGCCATGCATCAGCCCGCTACCCTCAACGCCAATTACGGTGCGTGCACCAGCACAGGTCGAGACAATGGTTTGAACGTCGCACCTGGAAGGATCGAGAATGCGAAATCCGCGACGGTCGCGCAAGTATTCCGCCAACTCTATCTCATTGTGCAACAACCGGAGTTCTCCAGTCCCGCCACGCAGAATCATCACCCCGGGATGGGGGGATGGCTTAACGTGAGAGAGCAACCTATCGCTCATGCAACGAAAACGTTGCTGTTTGTGCCGGTTCTGTCCAAAATCATCGAATATCACGAGTTCGCGGAAGAACGCGTTTTGTACCCTAAGCGGCTTCATGCCAAACAAATCTTCATACATTGGCGTGTGCATGTTTACGGGTTGTGCAGTCGTGACCGGAATGCCTTCGGCGCTGGCCATGGGGTAGGTAACACAATCGTCCATCAACCACTGACCGAAATACTTGTTGCCCATGGGGGTGCAATAGACCGCGCCGCGATCGATTTCACATTCCACGCGGACTCGAGGTAACCGGCTTTGCCTGGGTGTTAGCCAGGACTTGGCATCACCCTTGTAAAGTGCGCCATCGATCAGCCAGACATCCTTGAGCAGAAATCCACGCGTCGCCTTGTGAAGGGTGCGCTCGCCCGCCATCGCCAGACGGGGATGTTCGTCAGAGAATTCCCAGCCTGTCACGCGCTCAAGCTGATTGGGAAGGAAGTAGGCTGGCGGGGAGATGGACGTTTCGCTTGGTGCGATTTCCCACGTTTTGACTGCCAAACTTTCCAGCGTGCGCGGGGACGCCTGGCTAAGTCTCCCTTTTAAGGCGTATCGGATTGCAGCAAGACTCCATTTTGTGCTGCTGCGAATTGTCTCAATTCGGTTTTCTGGCATGCAATTCTTTCATTATCTTCTGGTGCTGCTACCTTCATGTGTTAACCAACGGACGGCCATTATCAGAATAGGTTGATTCTGATTGACGGTATTCATCATGTGGGATTATTCATGGTGGAAGTTTTCACTGACCCAATTTTCAATATGCATACCAACCGCCTCCTTGCCTCCCCCCGTCAACATTGCATGGGTCGTGTTGGGGATTTCAAACCATTCAAGGGCCGTTTTAGGATCAGGAACGCCGGGCTGAAGTCCATAGGCCCGGTAGTATTTGCTTCGGTTGGGTGAACCGACGCTGATGACTAATGTGGGAAGGCGCCGACGTCTTGCGAGCAACCACGAGTTGAGCATGCGATGGTTGGTTTCAGGGGGCAGCAATTTGGTGCGGCGGCCAACATTCGACAGCTTGCGCGCGGTGAAGTCGAGCAAGCCATACCAGAGGTTGAGCCAGAACTTGAAGTCGGACTTGCCGCTTAGAAGTCGGCGCCACGAGTTCGGTGAAGATATTCGGAGCCACAGGAGATCGATTCTTTCCTGGAGGGAATCGACGGTCAATGGTGCAGCGGCTATCGCAGTTGTCGGTGAGTTGGTTCGTACCAGCGCTATCTCGGGTTCGAGCAAGACCAGGCCGAGTATCAGGGGGGAGCGCAGGTTTACAGCGTACAGTGCGGTTACTGCGCCACCGCAGAATCCGCCGACGACGAGCCCCTTCAGCGAATATCGCCGGACGAGATCCTCGCAGAGTGCATGGAGTGGAGCCTCATGTGCTCCATCCAGAATATCGCGCCACAGTTCCTCGAGGTGAACCGGAATATCGCCCGGGGAGTCACCGAGTCCCGGCATGTCAAATCGGAAAGTGGGGTATCCGAATCCTTCGAGGCGGTCTGCTATCGAACTGCCCAGGTCGCCCACCCATGATCGGGGTTGCTGTCCGAAACTCAGCAGCAAAACTCCGATTCGTGGAGAAGCCGAGTTGTTTTGCATTGGTGATAACAGGGCGCGGTCGTGCAGGGTGCCGAAAAGGCGGTGTCCGGCAATCTCCAATTGAAGGGCTTTCCGCATCTCAGGATACCTCCGCCTTGGCCAACGTCTCTTCCAGCCAGACGCTTGTGGCATTGAAGCTGGCCGACAGGTCGGGATTGACCAGGCGCATGGGTTGACCTCCCCCAGGTTTCCGCAGCGGATTGGGACCGACGCCACCGAACGAGTGCGCTGTCAATGCATCAAGTTCGGCAACACATCTGGGGCGTTCACAGCCAGTGGAAGTCGTTGGCTCGCTAATTCCAAAAACAAACTCCGCAGCTTCCGCCCAGAGTCCGGGTGTCCAGTTATGCCCTTCGACTTCGAGGGTTGCGCCGCTTTCCAGGCAGGCAATGTACTGATCGCGGGTCTTGTGCTCACTTGAAGGTAGCGAGTAGTTATTGGACAGCTTTAGCTTGAGTTGTTCGTACAGCATCTCCCGTGCTGACTTTGGGGGCAGCCATGCAAGCAGGATATCGCCAACGCCTTGTGCAAATAGGCGATCTCCAAGCAACGCGCCCATTCCGAGTCCATGAATAATGAGCGGTACTGCCGGTGACCGGCTGTGCAGCCAATTTGCGCAGTGGCTGATGTCGTCTGACCAGGATTGGAATCCGAAGTCTTCAAAGCGGCCAGTGCTTTCTCCGACTCCGCGATAGTCGAAGCGCATGACTTCGAACCCGTTATTCGCAAGATGCCGAGCCCATCCTACCCAGGGAATGTAGCGATGTGGACGCTCCGAAGCGAAGGGGCCGGCCAGCAATACCCGCCCGCGCAGTGGAAGGATGGTCGGGTGAAGCACGAAATAGAGTTGTTCGCGATCTATAGATAGGTAGTCAGCCTGTTCGAGGTGTTCTGAGCCGGACAATTTTATATTGTTGTCACGTGAGGGGCTGTTTGTCATGACAGAAAGCGGTATTGATTATGAATCAACTCGTTCTGCAATCTGTGCAGCAGCAGAAGCTGGTCCCGAGATGAACTTCAATGTAATCGCACCGCAGGACGATCCGGAATGGCTGCAAGAACAGAGATGAGTTCACGTGCCGCGCGCAGTTTGCCGCTGTCGTTCAGATGACCGCCGTCGTCAGAATACCCAGGTACCAGGACGGGTACGGCTATGCCATTCAATTTTACAGTTTCCGATTTCCCATCTGGCGCCGTGGATTCGACGCGGGCCAAGTCAAAGATTGGTTGCTTTCCTTGATACGTTTGACGCAGGAGGGTGTTGTACTCTTCGCGGCGCAGATTCTCGGCCGTTCCCGGCGGGGCTTTTCCCAGCAATTGTTTAAGGCGAATTTTGAACCCGCTCTCCACTGTGGTGAGCGCGGCGGTAACGTGCACAAAAGTTGTTCCGGGATTTTGCGCATGCAGTTTTTCAAGGGTGGCCTGGTAGCGGGTGAAGAGTTCCTTTACGTTAGTCTCTGTGCCGAAATCGATATAACATAATTTTACAAATGCGATGTCGAGCTTCGAAGGTTGAGACCCCATCGCTTGTTCAAAGCTTTTGAGTTTTCGAAGTGGATCCCTGTTTTCGGCAACGAATGCGTGCCCTATGGTTGCCGGCGGTGTTGCGCTCGCAGTCGACACTTCTGCGATGCGCACAGGAACCCCCGCTGCTTTGGAGAGTTGGGCGATCCCGTCGAGGAGATTTATGCCGACCGATTGGTGGCCGAAAAATATTCGTCGCTGCGCAATGCGCTCCAAATCGGCGCGAAGGCTGGTATCGACATTGGCGGCGTGGGCAATGGATGTTGTGCCTATGGCGACGACAGCGAGGATGGCACTCGTCACAAAGTACATAGGAGTTCCCCAGTGAACAGGAATAACAAGATTGCCTTGCGCATAGGTCAACTCATTTTTCGGCTGACAAAACCCGCGATTTTTTCAATGGAGTCGAGATTGTCGGGCAACATCTCGCTGTCCTCGACTTTGATTCCAAAGGTATCGCCAATGAAGGAAATGATTTCCAATACTCCCGTCGAGTCGATGACGCCCTGACCGAGTAGTGACGTTTCGGCAGTAAGCATTTTTGGATCGGCGACGTAGAAATTTGACGTAACGAATTCACGAACCTGCTCTTTAATATCCATATCAAATACTTCCATGAAATTTATTTCGTTTTGATTCTACTTGCGCAATATTGTGAAAGATACCCCCCCAAAGGTACTAAGAAAACAGCAAGGCTACGGGCTTGAGGCATTTCTTTAGAACCTGATTTTGCGGATTACTACTTTCCCCCGCGCGACTCATTCCGAGATTTTTGGTTGCCAGCCAAAGTACCCAATGCGCCGCTCGCAGGAAAGCTTCTGGATTGCCAGCGCTGTTCTGCATGAAGTCATCTGCGGCGGGGCCTGCCGATTGCCGACAAAGTCCAAGACGGCAGGGAGGTGATGCGTAACACATTGAGGCTAAATATATAAAGCCTGATTTCCGGCTTCTGCTGATTCCAACTCAAGTCGATATTCGGTCATTGCAACGTCAAGCGAGTGTCAAAAATTCGTCAAAATTACGTGAAGATTCCAGCTTACAATACCATTCCAGGCTACTGGAAAAGTATTAATCCTTAGTTCTTATGGAGGTAGCGAGTAAATTTTCTTACTGGCACAAGTATTGCTTAACCATATATGCAAGATGGGATTATCAGTGTTGAATTATTTCAATTCCTAGGGGCTCGGTTTATATCAACCAAATGACTATGACGAACAACTTGATGATTGCAAGCACATGCCAAAACAAGGCCGCTTCCTGGAAGCTGGAACTTGATGGCTTTGTAAGTACAACTTTAATAGCCGACAGTATGGGCGCGCTCAGGGCAGAAGTTGAGCAGATCAAGCCGGAGGTGGTGCTGTTGGACTACGGGCTACTGGGGGCGGACGATGTGGTCAGTCTAAGCAGAATAAGCACGCAGACAAGAATAGTAATCATTGGCGGCGATATTTCTGAAGAGATGGAATGGAAATTGTTGAAGGCGGGGGTGCGCGGTTGCTACCGAAACGACGCAGATACAAAATTCCTCAAGCAAGTTGTGATGGCTGTTCGCGATGGTGAATTATGGATAAGGCGAACACTCACATGCCGCCTGATCGATGAATTGGGCAGGACGACGGCAAAAAACAAAGCATATCGCGTATCGCTTGGCCTGCTGAACAAGCTCACACAGCGCGAATATGACATTGCTGTGCGTGTCGGGAACGGGGAAAGCAATAAGTTGATTGCAAAGGCGTGCGGAATTACCGAGCGTACGGTGAAAGCACACTTGACCGAAGTGTTCCAAAAGCTGGGAGTAACGGACCGGCTCAATCTGGCATTGGTCCTCTCGGCAGATGAAAGAGCCAGTCTTCGCAAGAGTCCGAGCAGTCCTGTAATTGGCAAGCTGGAAATGAATCGCTCTTTAATTTCCAGTCACACCAGTCTCTAGATTAGTACGTCACACTAATCCGGCAGGTTCAAATTGAGTCAATTGCAGGATGATTGGCTTGCATAATCATGTACTAAAGTACACTGGTTCCAGTCACAAAATTGAATACAATCGACTGACATGCCTGGTTCACTCCAGGACGTGGAAGCAAAATAATAGTTGCACCGAGGGGAGTTGGATTTTATGCAAACTGTAACCGTTGCCGTTGCAGATGTTGATCGTCATCGGCGTGCCGAATATGAGCGCCTGTTGCATGGCGAGGACGGCATCACGTTGCTCTCGAATGTGGGGCCGAATAACGGAGAGAGGAATGACCACACATTCGCAAACCGCAGAAGAGAGCAACGCACGGATATTTCTGCATGCGAAAACGAGGTGGCCAGAATCAAGCGGCTCAGGCCGGCTGTCATGCTGGTGAACCTGGACGTATGTGCGGACGAGAATCATGCTTTGTTGCTGTCGCTGCGATGTGTCTGTCCGGAGTCGCGGATAGTATTGCTGGCGGACGACACAGTTCAAGAAAGCAAGATTCTTCAGGCGTTGGAGGTGGGCGCGCGTGGCTACCTGAGAAACGATACTGTTGGCCTTCATCTCTCAAAAGCAGTGCAAGTAGTCGGTCGCGGCGAATCGTGGGTGCCGCGCAAAATGCTGGGTAGCATCATGGATCGTGTGCTGAATTGATATTTGGATTGGTTAAATTCCATTCATGGATTTCTTGGGATTTTTTCTGCTGAAGCAGGTACCGCGTTAATTTGCCATGGCGGGATTCTTCGGCGGGCAAGAGCGCCATTCCAAACTTTCGCAGCAGCAGGGTCTCTGGCGGTTTGCAGAGGGCGGAATCGGTTTAACTGCGGTCAACGTTCCCGGCTTTGCCGGAAGTAAGGAAATCATGTTCGACAAAGACGTACTCAAGCTGGATCCCGCTTCGGAAGTGGAACGCATCGCCGAATCATTGCGCGAACAGGTTCTCGGTCAACTGCGCCGCCGCGGAGCGGTCGTCGGCATCTCGGGCGGCATCGACAGTTCGGTTGTAACTGCCTTGTGCGTGCGCGCGTTTGGCAAGGAGAAGGTGCAGGGCCTTTTCATGCCCGAACACCACACTTCCGACGATGCGCTCATGCTCGGGCGGAAGCTCGCAGGCCATTTCGGCATCGACGCCATCGTTGAGGATATCGCGCCCGCCCTTGAGGGGCTTGGTTGCTACCGTCGGCAAACAGAGGCTATCCGGACCATCGTTCCCGAGTATGGCGATGACTGGAAGTGCAAGCTTGTGTTGCCGTCCATTCTCGACAGTGACCGCCTGAATATCACCCGGCTTACCGTCCAAAGCCCATCGGGCGAAGTGAACACCGTTCAGCTTTCGCTCAGCGCTTATCTGCAAATTGTGGCTGCGACCAACTACAAGCAACGCGTGCGCAAGATGACCGAGTATTACCACGCGGATCGCCTGAATTACGCCGTCGCGGGTACCCCAAACCGCTTGGAGTACGACCAGGGCTTTTTTGTAAAACAGGGCGATGGCAGCGCCGATTTCAAGCCCATTGCCCATCTCTACAAAACACAGGTTTATCAGCTTGCCGAGCATCTGGGCGTGCCGGAGGAAATCCGCCGCCGCCCCCCCACCACCGATACTTTTTCCATGCCGCAGACGCAGGAGGAGTTCTACTTCGCGCTGCCGTACGACCGCATGGATCTCTGTCTCTATGCAATGAACAACGGAGTTTCTGCCGAAGAGGCTGCGCCTGTGGTCGGCATCACGCCGGTACAAGTCGGGCGAGTCTTCAGGGATATCGAGGCCAAACGCCGCGTTGCCCGGTATCTTCATGCGCGCCCCTTGCTCGTCGCTCCCGTACCGGAGGTTTGACGGCGCATGTGCGGAATCGCCGGAATAGTTGGGCTTAGAGAAGGCGCAACTTCCCCGGGCCGCGAAGCACTGGTTCACATGGCCAGCGCGCTCTTTCATCGCGGTCCCGACGAGTTCGGCGTGTATCGCGATGACAGGGCCGGACTGGCGCACTCGCGCTTGTCCATCATCGATCTCTCGACCGGCCAGCAACCCATGGCGGACGAGAACGGAACGATCTGGATCGTATTCAACGGCGAAGTTTTCAATTATGTGGAATTGCGCGAAGAACTGGTCGCGCTCGGTCACCGTTTTCGTACCCAGAGCGATACCGAGGTTATCCTGCATGCCTATCGCGCCTGGGGCGATGCCGCTTTTGAGCGCATGAACGGACAGTGGGCCGTTGCGATCTGGGATTCGGTGGCAAAACGCCTAGTACTGTCGCGGGACAGGGTCGGAATTTGTCCGCTGCATATTTGCGAGCATGCCGGCCAGCTATATTTCGCCAGCGAAGTCAAAGCCATTTTTGCGGCAAACCCGGACATTCCAAGAGCATTCGATCCAATCGGCATCTCGCAGACCTTCACCTTCTGGACCGTCGTGCCTCCGCAGGGCGTTTTCCAGGGCGTGACCGAACTCGAGCCCGGCCATGTCAGAACCTATGAAAACGGCACCGTGCGCGACCGTGCCTACTGGACGCCCGCCTATCCGGTTGACTCAGATGCTCGCAGCCTGTTCCAGGGATCGCTCGAGGACGCAGTCAACGAAGTGCGCGCAGCACTGGAGAACGCCACCTCGTTACGCATGCTCCGTTCCGATGTGGCGGTTGGAAGCTACCTTTCCGGCGGACTGGATAGCTCTCTGGTTGCGGCCCTGGGGCGGCGATTTGCGGGTAACCGCTTTCAGACTTTTTCGCTCCGGTTCGAAGACGCCGAATACGACGAGACGGAGTATCAGCGCCTGATGGCGAACGGGCTGGACAGCGAACATCACGAGGTTGTCGTTTCGCGCAGCGATATCGCGAATGTGTTTCCGGAAGTGATCTACCATGCCGAGCGCCCGGTTCTGCGCACCGCGCCGGCACCGCTTTTCCTGCTGTCAAAACTCGTCCGCAATCACGGCGTCAAAGTCGTGCTCACGGGCGAGGGCGCGGACGAGATGTTTGCCGGCTACGACATTTTCCGGGAAGGCAAGGTGCGCCGGTTCTGGGGGCGACAGCCGGCGTCCGAGTGGAGACCGCGACTTCTTGAGCGGTTATATCCCTATCTTGCGCGTTCGCCGGTTTCGCAGCAGGCGATGGCGCGGCAGTTTTTCGGGCGCAACATTGCGGCGCATCGGGCTCCGGGTTTTGCCCACGACACGCGCTGGCACAGCACGAATGCGCTCAAACGGCTTTTTTCCAGGGATATGCAGGCAGCCAATGCGGGGCGCGATGTAATCGGCGAGTTGCTCGGAAATCTGCATGTCGATTTTGCGCAATGGGGATCGCTCGCGCAGGATCAGCATCTCGAAATACGCACGCTGCTATCGGGATATCTCCTCTCGTCGCAGGGCGACAGAATGCTTCTGGGCAACTCCGTTGAAGGGAGATTTCCGTTTCTCGACAAGGATGTTATCGCGCTGGCGGACTCGCTTCCGGCGTCCTACAAGTTGCGGGTGCTGGATGAAAAGCATGTGCTGAAGCGCGCCGCTGCCGATGTCGTGCCGCACAAAATCATCGCGAGAAAAAAGCAGCCGTATCGCGCGCCGGATGCCCTCTCGTTCGTGGCTGGGAATGCGCCGGATTATATCGACGAGGTGCTGTCGGAACCGGCAGTGCGCGAGGCCAATGTCTTCGATCCGCAGGCTGTCGCACAACTGCTGCACAAATGCCGCACACGGGGCGGCGATGGACAGTTTTCGAATACGGACAATATGGCGCTGGTGGGCGCCCTGTCGACGCAACTCCTGCACCGGCAATTTATTGCGAGCCGTCCCGAGGGGAGCAGGGCCATCGAGGTGCTTACCGATATCGACAAGTCATCCAATCCAGCGAGGTCATGAAATGGGAATCAGCCACGGCCCGGTGCCGCTCCTGCACGACTACCTGCTTCAAACCGCACGGGAGTGTACCGACAGGATAGCGCTTGTATGCAACAAGCAACGGATCAGCTACGGCGAGATCGATGCCCGCTCGAATTCGCTTGCGCACGTACTGGTGGCTTCGGGCGTCAAGCGCGGCGACCGGGTCGTGGTCTTTGCCGACAACACGGCCGAAACGGTGATCGCATTTTGGGCGGTTCTCAAGGCGAATGCGGTTGTCTCCATCGTCAACCCGATGACCAGGAGCGACAAGCTGAGCTATCTATTGCAGGATTGCCGGCCAGCGGCGCTCATTACGGACGTTCACCTGCATTCCGTGTTTTCAGGACCGGCACAAGAGTGCTCGCATTTGCGCAGCGTTATCGTCTCCGGTGCAATCGACGATGCAATACTCGCCGCACTTCCTTATGCCCGGCGCTGGAACGACGCGCTTGCAGACGGAGATGGCTCGGCGCCACCTGCACGATCCTGCATCGATATGGATCTTGCCGCCATCATCTATACCTCCGGTTCCACCGGCGACCCGAAGGGGGTAATGATGACGCATCGCAACATGCTGACTGCATGTGCGTCCATCGTCTCGTATCTTGAGGTGCAAGCAGACGAAGTGATTCTGGGCGTTCTCTCGCTGGCATACAGCTATGGTCTTTACCAGATGATCATGGCGTTCCGGGAGGGCGCGCGACTGGTGCTGGAACGCTCTTTCGCTTTCCCGGCGCAGATACTCAATCTGATGGTCGATGAGGGGGTAACTGCGTTTCCCGGCGTTCCCACCATGTTTGCGGTTCTCACCGAGTTCAAATCGATCAAGGACTACGACCTGTCCAGGATACGTTACGTGACCAATGCAGCTGCGGCGCTTCCGGTCAAGCACATCCAAATGCTCAGGGATGTCTTTCCTGCTGCGCGCATTTACTCGATGTACGGGCTTACCGAATGCAATCGATGCAGCTATCTCCCGCCGAAGGATATCGACCGCCTGCCGCAGAGCATCGGCATTGCCATCCCGAACACGGAAATGTGGATCGTGGATGAGAACGACAACAAAGTGGCTCCGGGCGTTGTCGGGCAACTCGTCATTCGCGGCGCCAATGTCATGCAGGGCTATTGGGAGAAGCCCGAGGCCACAGCCAAGGCGCTCAGGCCCGGACCGCTTCCCGGAGAAAGAGTTTTTTACACGGGCGACTACTGCAAAATGGACGACAAAGGCTATCTGTATTTCGTCGCGCGCATGGATGACATCATCAAGTCGCGCGGGGAGAAAGTAGCGCCGAAGGAAGTGGAGCACACGCTCATGAACATTCCGGGCGTGAAGGAAGCTGCCGTCATCGGCGTGCCGGACGACATGCTCGGTCAGGCGGTGAAGGCTTTCGTCGTGTTCGAGGAGGGCATCGCGTTGAGCGAAAAGCAACTGCACCGGGAGTGCCAGAGCCGGCTCGAAAGCGTCATGGTTCCAAAATATATCGTCGCCGTACCCAGCTTGCCTAAAACAGATAACGGCAAAATCAAAAAGACGGGGCTGTCGTAACCAGACCGCCAGTTGAAATCTCCATGCCTGGGGAGCTTGGGAGCCGTTTGTCTTCCTGATTTGCGGAATTACCCGACAAGCTTCCATATTTCAGGAGGAAGTTTTGGTAGGAGCCCGGCTTGCCGGGCGATTTTCCGCATAAACCCTATCGCGCAACAAGTTTCGCTTCTACGGGCAGGCTCCCCGGAGGAAGTTGGTGAATTATCCGGGCTAGCCGCACGCCCCGATCGCGCCGCAACTTGTACAAAATTCACAGCCGTCTTTCTTGATCAACGTTGCGTTTCCGCATTCCTTGCACAGTTTGCCGACGATGGGCTTGGTGCTGGTCGGTTTGATCTGACCTTCGGGAATCTCCAGCACGCCCATCTGCCGCACCGGGTAGCCGTGCTCGTCGAGGATACCGAGCATGGCGTAGCGGTGGATGATGAGCTTGGCGACATAGGAGACGGTCGAAGGGTAGCTTTCCATCTTGTTGCCGCCCGGCACGCGCGCCATGAAATCGCCCAGCGGTTCCCCGAAGTTGAGCAACTTGCGCAGCTTCATGCCGATCCAGGCCGGGTCGATCACGCGCATGTCCAGGCTCAGCACTTTGCACAGCCCGTCGAGCGCGCGTGGATACACGCCGGAAAGCCACATCGAGTAGGGGCGGCGCTGGCCGTCGGGCAGCACCAGTTCTTTCAGGCCCAGCACGAAATCGTCGCCGGTGCCCGCGTTGGAAATGTCCACCGTCCAACTCATGGTGCCGTCGGTGCCGGTCTTCGGTTCTTTCTTGGCGAACAGCGCGTCCATCATCGGCGTGGTGACGCCGTCAGAGACTTCCAGCGCGCCCAATTCCTCGATGCGGTATTTCAGCAGGTGAGCGAACGCGGCCACCAGGCTGGGCATGCGCTTTATTTCGCCGTCGGGCGGCATGGGCATGTCGAACGCGTCGTCGCCCGCCGTCTTCATCAGCATTTCCAGCTTCATGCGCACCCAAACCGGATCGCTGGTGCGCATATCCATCGACAGCGACTTGGCCAGCGCCCCCAATCCGCGCGGCTGTTCCGAACCGTTTACCCAGACCTCGAACGGATGATTGCGCCCGTTGGTGGTGTGCGACACGAAGGTCACAAAGCTGCCGAGCGGATGCTTCACCACCTGCGACACCCAGCCGGCACTGCCGGCCGTGAGTTTGGGGCGACCCGGCCAGCGCAACGAGGCGAGGGCGGGATTGGGCGTAGCTTCCAGCACGATGCGACGGTCCTGGTCGAACACGAAATCCTGCGGTTGTTCTTCCTTCTTCTCCGGCGTCACCGACAACACCGAGCCCAGCACGCTGTTCGGGCGATAGGTCGCCAGGCCTTTCAGTCCGGCCTTCCAGGCTTCGGTGTAGAGATCCTTGAAATCCTCATACGGATAATCGGCGGGCACGTTGACGGTTTTGCTGATCGAAGTGTCGATAAACGGCGCGACGGCGGCGACCATCTTCATGTGATCGATGGCGGTGATTTCCAGCGCGGTGACGAACGCGGGCGGCAGGTGATCCATATCGCCGCCTTGCTGTTTGTACACGCGCCAGGCGTGATCCTCAACCGGATAGTCCTTGGTCGTGCCATCCATCATGCGTTTCTTGCGTGTGTAGAACCACGAGAAGGCCGGTTCGATGCCGTTGGAAGCGTTGTCGGCGAAGGCCAGCGAGATGGTGCCGGTGGGGGCGATGGAAAGCAGGTGGCTGTTGCGCAGGCCGTGCTTGCGTATCTTGTCCTTGATTTCGTCCGGCAGGCGCGAAGCGAAGCGCGGCGCGGACAGGTATTTATCGGTATCCAGCAGCGGGAACTTGCCGCGCTCGATCGCCAGGTCGACCGAGGCGAGATAGGCCTCGTCGCGCATGATACGCGTGATGTCGGCGGCAAAAGCGCGCGCCTCGTCGGTGTCGTAACGCAGTCCCAGCATCACCAGCGCATCGCCCAGCCCGGTGAAACCCAGGCCGACGCGGCGTTTGTTCTGCGCTTCCTGCTGCTGTTCCGGCAGCGGCCAGGCCGTCACGTCGAGCACGTTGTCCAGCATGCGCACCGCAGTGCGCACCAGTTGCTTGAAGGGTTCATGATCGAAACCGGCATGCTTGGAGAACGGATTCTTCACCATGCGCGTCATGTCGATGGAGCCGAGGCAGCAGCAGCCGTACGGGGGCAGGGGTTGCTCTGCACAGGGATTGGTGGCTTCGATAATTTCGCAATACGAGAGGTTGTTGTCGCGGTTCATCAGGTCGATGAACAGTACGCCCGGTTCGGCATGGTCGTAGGTGCTGGCGATGATCTGTTTCCACAGGTCGGTGGCGCGCACCTTGCGGTAGATCCATTTGCCGTCTTGGCGGCGCGTGGCGCCCGCGGCCTTGAGCGCAACTGAAGGTTCGGCGGCATGCACCAGTTCGAACTCCTCGTCTTTTTCCACTGCCTGCATCAACGCATCGGTCACGCCGACGGAGATGTTGAAGTTGCGCAAGTCGCCCTGGTCCTTGGCGCCGATGAATTTCTCGATATCGGGGTGATCGCAGCGCAGCACACCCATCTGCGCGCCGCGCCGCGCGCCGGCGGATTCGACCGTCTCGCAGGAGCGGTCGAACACGCGCATATACGAGATGGGGCCGCTGGCGCGCGAGTTGGTGCCTTTGACGTGCGCGCCCTCGGGGCGGATGGAAGAGAAGTCGTAGCCGACGCCGCCGCCGCGCCGCATCGTTTCGGCCGCCTGCTGCAAGGCGTCGTAGATGCCGGGCTTGCCGTCGTTGGTGCCGGAAATGGCATCGCCGACCGGCTGCACGAAGCAGTTGATCAGTGTTGCCTGTATTTTCAGGCCGGCGGCTGAGTTGATGCGGCCGGCAGGGACGAAACCGTTTTCTTGCGCCAGGAAGAACGCCTCTTCCCATTGGGCGCGTTGTTCCGGTTTCTCTGCTTGCGCCAAACCGCGCGCGACGCGGCGGCGCACATCCTGCACCGTTTTTTCGTCCGCTTCTGCGTATTTTTCCAGCAGCACTTCGGTGCTGATCTCTTGTGTCATTTCCCGGGTTCCTTTATTTGCAGGTTTGTCCGCCAGATTCTTTGCGAGTTCGTCCGGTATTTGCTTCCCGGAGACGGGGGATTTGGAAATATCCTCTTTCACGGGTTGTTTTACTTGATCTCCCGAGCGGGGTATTGGGTGTCGCCCGGGAGAAGTTATTTGCGAATTGCCGGCCCCGGAATCGTCACTGGTGAAGGTTGAAACAGTTTCGGAATCGAACACGTCGCTACCCCCTTGATTGCATGGGCCACTTCAGCCGGGAAAGCAAAAACCACTATATATAGTGGTCTTTCACTTGAGTTCGACTAATTGTAGGGGTGGGACAGGTTTTTTCAAGCGATAAATTGGCGGCCGAAAATTGACTTGGCGGGCGAGAAGCGTTAGAGAATTTCGCGTAGAAAACCGGCTGTTTTTAGCTGGAGCAACCCAAACGCAGCTTGTCGTTCTTGCCGCTGAGGCTGGACAGGGCGGCAGAATAGACCGCGTTGCTGTCGCCGCATTTCCACTCGGCGGCGAAATCCTTGCTGCAATTCGGCGCTGGATCCTCCAGCGCGGCCGGGTCGATCGCGAAATCGCAACTGCCTTGGCCGTCGCAGGCCTTGGCCAGTTGTGCTGTCGCATTGCCCGCCTTGGCATTGCAGTTGCGGCCATAGGTACCGGAGACGACCTTGATGGGAATCGCCGGAGCGGCCGGAACGGTGCTGGCAGGTGCGATGGCGACCGCGTTTTGCGGGAAAGTGGCGATCAGGTTGGGCGGCAGCCTGGAGTACATCTCGGGCGTCTCGCCGTACTGCATGACCAGGCCGATCACAATCAGCACTGCGCCCAGGATGGCCGCGCCGATGCGGCCGATTCGACCGGGCTCGATCTTGCCCTCGATCTTGCCCAGCACTGCGATCATCAAAAAGATGATGCCCGCGAGCACGAACATGCGCACCATGGGTACATCGACCAGCCTCAGCATGATGTCTTTCATGACTATCCTTTCTCACCAGTTCGCAACATTGTTTGTACTCTAGCACACCGTAATACGGTATCAATCCAGCACGTGCGACACCAGTCCATCCGCCAGCTTGGGCTCGAACCAGGTTGACTTGGGCGGCATCACCTCGTTGGCGTCCGCCACCGCCATCAGGTCTTCCATGCGCGTGGCGAACAGCGCGAAGGCCGCCGCCATCTCGCCGCTGTTCACGCGCTTTTCCAGTTCCGGCAGGCCGCGGATGCCGCCGACGAAATCTATACGCTTGTCGCGGCGCGGATCGGCGATGCCGAGCACCGGCGCGATCAGGTGGTTCTGCAGCAGGCTCACGTCCAGGCGCGCCACCGGATCGTTGGTCGGGATCAGGTCGGCGCGGATGTTCAGGCGATACCACTGCCCCGGCAGGTAAAGACCGAACTCGCCCGGCTTGGTCGGCTTGACCGGTGCCGCGCTGGGCTGCACCGAGAACTTCTCGCCGATGCGCTTCAGGAATCCTTCCGCATCCATGCCGTTGAGGTCGGACATCACGCGGTTGTAATCCATGATCTTCATCTGGTGGTGCGGGAAGATGACCGAGAGGAAATAGTTGTAGCTCTCTGCGCCGCTGTGTTTCGGGTTGGCGGCCTTGCGTGCGGCGGCCACGCGCGAAGCGGCGGCGGAACGGTGGTGGCCGTCGGCGATATACAGCGCATGCATGGCGTCGAAAGCGGCGGTCAGCTGGCTGAGCACTGCCGCATCGCGGATCACCCAGATTGTATGGCGGATGCCGTCTGCTGCCGTCACATCGGCATCGGGCGTGCCGCCGGAAGCCTTGGCAAGGATCCCATCCACCTGCGGCGCGGTCGGATAGGCCAGCAGCACCGGGCCGGTCTGCGCATTGAGCGCGTCGATCTGGCGCACGCGATCGTCTTCTTTATCGGGGCGGGTAAATTCGTGTTTGCGGATGCGGTTGGTGTCGTAATCCGCCACCGAGGCTGCCGCGACCAGCCCGGTCTGGCTGTGGCCGCCCATGATCAGGCGGTAGGCGTAATAGCAGGGCGCGGCATCGCGGGTCAGCACGCCGGCCGCCAGCATCTTGTCCAGATTCTCCGCCGCCTTGGCATACACCTCGGCCGCATAAGGATCGGTGCCTACCGGCAGGTCGATCTCCGGCTTGGAGATGTGCAGGAAACTCCACGGCTTGTCTTTCGCCCGCGCTCTTGCCTCTTCGGTGGAAAGCACATCATAGGGTGGGGCGGCGACTTCGGCGGCACGGGATGGCGCCGGACGCAAACCGGCAAACGGGCGGATCAGACTCAACTGCAACTCCTCAGGATGATCGGGGTGACAAAACGCACAGGACGCGCATTTTACCGTTCCGGCGCTGCCCGGTTCATAAAATAATTTGCGAGGGCAGCCATGCCATCGACAAGGTTGCACCTGTTGCCATCGTCTTCAGGCCGAACGCTTCTGTTGCGCCGTCATGATCTTCGGCAGATTGATCTCTATCCATTCGGCCAGGGCACCGACCTGGCCGGCGACATCCCTGCCCAGGGGCGTCAGCGAATATTCGACATGCGGCGGCACGACCGGGTGGGAGACGCGGTCGATGAAACCATCCTTCTCCAGGTATTGCAGCGTCTGCGCCAGCATCTTCTCGCTCACCCCGCCGATCCTGCGGCGCAGTTCGCTGAAGCGGTGCGTGCCTTCCATCAGCGCGACCAGCACCAGTACGCCCCAGCGGCTGGTGACGTGATTGAGCACTTCGCGCGACGGGCATTCGGTCGCGAACAGATCTCCGCGCCGCATGCGGGTGGAGAGTTTGCCGTTGGTTGTCTGGGGCATGACACTTACCTTTTTGTGCGTACTTACGGAAAGTAAGTGTAACGGATATGCTTCTGTTTACCAACCCAACAACCACAACAAGAAAGGAAAAGATCATGATCATCGTCACTGGAGCTACCGGCCAACTGGGCCACCTGGTCGTCAAGGCCTTGCTGAAGAAAGTCCCCGCAACAAGCATCGCCGTCGCCGTGCGCAACGTGGAAAAAGCCAAGGACCTCGCCGCACTGGGCGTGCAGGTGCGCTTTGGCGATTACAACCAGCCCACAAGCTGGGACGCCGCGCTGAAAGGCGCAGACAAGGTGCTGCTGATCTCGTCCAGCGAGATCGGGCAACGAGCAAGGCAACACCGTTCCGTCATCGACGCCGCCAAGCGTGCAGGCGTGAAACTGCTGGCTTACACCAGCGTACTGCGTGCCGACACTTCGCCGCTGGGCCTTGCCGCCGAACACAAGGAGACCGAAGCCTATATCCGCGCCTCCGGCGTGCCGGCCTTATTGCTGCGCCACGGCTGGTACACCGAGAACTACACGATGGGCATCCCCGGCGCACTGGCGCATGGCGCAGTGTACGGCTGCGCCGGCAATGGCCGCATCTCCTCGGCCACACGCGCCGACTACGCCGAAGCCGATGTCGCCGCACTGATCGCAGACAACCAGGCAGGGAAAGTCTATGAACTGGCAGGCGATACCGCGTACACGCTGACCGAGTTGGCGGCAGAAATCTCGCGCCAATCCGGCAAGAACATCGGCTACGTCAACCTGCCCGAAGAGGAGTACAAGAACGTGCTGATCAAAGCAGGATTGCCGGAACCGGTCGCCGCCTTGCTCTCCGATTCGGACACCGGTGTTTCCAGGGGTGGGCTGTTCGATGATGGCCATCAACTGAGCAAGCTCATCGGCAGGCCGACGACGGCGTTGGCGACGGTGGTGAAGGCGGTATTGTAATGAAGGAGGGCAGGCTGCTGCCTGCCCTTTGAATCAGACCAGCGTCGAGAGATGCTGGCCCAGTGTCTGAACATTGACGAAAGTTATGCCATGCATCGCACTGAGCCCCTTGCACTGCTCGGGGTCAAGGTCCAGCACACAGAGTATGAAATACTTCTGTTCGATGTTCAGTTTTTTCTTGAGGGAAATGTATTTGTCGAGGTCCTGCCTGAATTCGCCGGTCTTGCACTCGATGTAGAGCGGCCGGGTTTTGTTGATCAGGAAGAAGACATCCAGCTCTCTTTTCTCATTCGGCGGGTATGAAAGTATGAGATTGCGGGCACAGGCGTATTCAGCCTTCCGCTCATGACATATCCTCAGGCCAGTCATCAGCGCGAACCACTCGAGCCATTCTCCAGCAAAAAACCGCCGGACGTTGGGGGCGTTTTGCAGAACAAGGCGAAGGTTCTTTTCTTCCTTGTTGTTGAAACAGCGGGCAACTAGTGAGTACTCGTGAAGTTTTCGAGCGAAGGTTTCAAGTGCCTTGGCATCTTCCGCTGATTTCTTGTCAAGATGGATCAAGGCGCTGTTGTATTCCTTTTGCTGTGCGTAACGAATTCGTTCGCAAATCTCACCCAGCAGTTCGTAATCAGAGCCAATTGCAACGGCGGCTTCGTCAAAGAAGCCTGTCGTATCGACAGCATTCGAGTTGATCGTGGCGGTAATGGTCTTGGCATTGAACCAGTCAACGATAGGGCGGTGTTGTGTCTCCAGGCTCAACCAATCGGAATTGTGTATGTCGACGGTATCGCCGTGTTTTTCCGCTTCTTGTGACTGAGGTGAGGATGTGCGAAGCGCATTCAGTTCGCTACGCTGGGCGAAGTATTGTTCCAGCAGCTTGTTCACGAATAGGACTGTGTCGTAGATCGGATTTGACATCTCACATCGAACACAACTGAAGTGCGTTCCGATCATTTCTTGTGCATGCTCCGTGATCGTGCCGCATTTGTTGCATCGGGATATGGACATGGTAATCGGCCTCTAATTTAGATTGATTCGATTGTAGCCCAGTGGGGTACGCCTGCGCACCATTTGCTGCCCTCTTCCTGGCCACTTACGTGGTGGTCGTCACGTCGCTGAGGCAATCACGGTGCGGTTTCTGCCGCCGGATTTGGCTTGATACATGGCGGCATCGGCATGTGGAAGCAGGGTTTCGATATCGTAATGGCCGGATGCGACGCCGATGCTGATTGTGATGGAAAGTTGCTTGTCCTTGATGGTAATGGGGGTCGCTGCGATGGTTTGACGCAGTTTCTCGGCCAGTTCCTGCGCCTGGTTCAGGGTCGTGTCCGGCAGCAGGATGGCAAACTCCTCGCCGCCCAATCTGCCGAGTACATCCGATTTGCGAAATTCGGCTTCGAGTATCCTGCCGATCTGACTCAACGTGATGTCGCCGAAATGGTGGCCGTGGGTGTCGTTGATGCGCTTGAAATGATCGACATCCATCACGATGGCACTTAGCGGCAAGTTGTTGCGCTCGCAATAGCTGCTGATCTGCTCGCCGCATTCGAAAAAGGAGCGGCGATTGTTGATGCCGGTAAGCGCGTCCATCTTGGATAGCGTGTTGGCTTCTTCATAGGCATGCTGCAATTCGTATCCAAGATGGAAATTGCGGTGCATTGCGTCGGATAGAATTTTGGCGCCGCGCAGTGTCACAACGATGAAAATGGTGGCGCCGATAGCCATGCCCAGGTGAAGTTTGCTGGGCTGAAAATACAGCCAGAGTGTGACTGGCAGCAGAATGGATAGCATGCCTGTAATCGCAGTAGATCGGTGCGCAGAGTAGGTGGCAAGAACGCCGCCGGCCATGCCGATCAGGATGAACATGGTGAATGCCTGTCCCAGCAGGGAATCTTTCGGCATGATGAACAGAGCGCCTACCCCCCAGATCAGCGTTGAAACGATGAGAGCGGCGACGTAGGGGCGTGCATGCTGCAATGTTTCTTGCGTATTCCGCTGGGGTCGAAAATGGACGAGGTATAGATACGCCCTGGTCAAGGTGCTGAGAAACATGACGCCGAACCAGACCAGCAGGATGGTGGTGTCGGTATAGTCCCACAGCGCCCAGCACAGCAGGAGCGAGACCGCGAGGCTGACGAACAGTCCAAGATAGGACTGCTGAACCAGCAGGCGAAGCTTGTCCGATTTGACCTGGGTGTCAATGCTCCAAGTTGCGCTTGGATTGTGCGGAGGATGCGGTTCCATGCGGGCTCCTTTGGGAGGTCAAACCGGGTGCATGTTACCAAATTCGCAGAGTGGGGGGAGCTTGCCGGCATATTCGGTGGGCGCCTTTGGCGCTACGCTCCATTCCCTTGGTTGGGAGGCAGTGCAGACCGGCAACTGTTGGATCAGGCAGCCGCGCATGTTGAACATCCAATGAGCAAATCAATGTGAGCAAATCAATGAAATCAATGGGGTCGTACTCGATTGAAACGAGGGGGCTATCGATGCGAATCCTCAAACTATTTCTAAAGCGCGGCAGGTTTCATAAAGTCGAGCCGGTGAAAGTTCCAATCCATTCGGCCAGCACAGCGCACCGGCATCAATGAAAAAACGACGGAAGTACTTTTCATCACGCAATGGTTCAAGCAGGGAGCCTGTCCGTTGCAATAGGATTTTGCCGTCGAACGCACCCTCCTTGCCGTCCGAAAAAATGACCGCAATCTGAAAATCGCCCAAATAACGTGTTTCAATCACTTTAATCATCTTGATCTGCTCCCGGGATACGTTCCAAGGGTTCAAAGTGCTGGCCTCTTTCCCAATTAGCCAGCAATTCCTGTTGATGGCGCAAGCACCACTCCTTGACGATGGAGGCGGCTTTTTTGGGGAGTCGTCCTTCGCTGACCTCGCCTGTCTGAATGTTGACAAGTGCCTCGAATCCTTGGTACTCGACATGTATGTGGGGCGGTGGGTGATCGTCGTGCCACATGCGAACGATGATGCCGAAAAACACGGACAGGATAGGCACAGGCACTTCCTTTGGGCTTGGTCTCGCGGGAATTATGTGCCATAGGCATTACGAGCGCAATGACGCCGGAATCGCCGGTTTGAGTGAAAATTATCTCAACTCCCCGAAGAAGTTTTTAACCGCCATTACCCTCTGCTGCAAATCCCCGTACTTCAACTCGATCCTCAGCTTGTCCTGTCCCGCCATCTTGATGTGCCGTTTGCTCTGGATCATGGTGATGACCCTCATCGGGTCAATGGGCGGGTTCGGAACGAATTGAATCACGATGGCTTCGCTTGACGCATCCACCTTGCTGATACCCAACGGCTTGGCGAGTATGCGCAGGCGGTGGCTGTCGAGCAGGGTCTGTGCGGGTTCGGGCAGCAGACCGAAGCGGTCGATCAACTCCTGATGCATGTCGTCCAGATCCTGTTGCGTGTTGCAGTGCGCGAGGCGCTTGTAGATGACCAGGCGCTGGTGGATGTCGCCGCAGTAGTCGTTGGGCAGCAGCGCGGGGGTGTGCAGGTTGATCTCGGTGGTCACGCCCAGCGGGTGCGCCATATCCGGTTCGTGGCCTTGCCTGAGCGAGGAAATGGCGGCGCTCAGCATGTCGTTGTACAGACTGAAGCCGATCTCCTGCATCTCGCCGCTCTGCGATTCGCCCAATACTTCGCCCGCGCCGCGTATCTCCAGGTCGTGCATGGCGAGGAAGAAGCCGCTGCCCAGTTGCTCCATCGCCTGAATTGCTTCCAGGCGTTTCTTTGCCTGCGCGGTGAGGCCGTCCATGCTGTCCACCAGCAGGTAGGCATAAGCCTGGTGGTGCGAACGGCCGACGCGGCCGCGCAACTGGTGAAGTTGCGCGAGGCCGAAGCGGTCGGCGCGGTTCATGATGATGGTGTTGGCCGTCGGAACGTCGATGCCGGTCTCGATGATCGTGGAGCACAGCAGTACGTTGAAGCGCTGGTGGTGGAAGTCGCGCATCACCGCTTCCAGATCGCGTTCGCCCATCTGGCCGTGTGCCACGCGGATGCGCGCTTCCGGCAGCAGTGTCTCCAGTTTCTCCAGCATATTGTTGATGGTGTCGACCTCGTTGTGCAGGAAGTACACCTGCCCGCCGCGCTTGAGCTCGCGCAGCACGGCTTCGCGGATGATGCCCTGGCTGAAACCGCTGACGAAGGTCTTGATCGACAAGCGGCGCTGCGGAGCGGTGGCAATCACCGAGAAATCGCGCAGGCCTTCCAGCGACATCGCCAGCGTGCGCGGGATGGGTGTGGCGGTGAGCGTGAGCACGTCCACTTCGGCGCGCAAAGCCTTGAGGCGTTCCTTCTGCTGTACGCCGAAGCGATGCTCTTCGTCGAGGATGACCAAGCCGAGGTTGTGGAACTTCACATCCTTCTGGATCAACTTGTGGGTGCCGATGACGATGTCCAGTTTGCCGTCCGCCAAATCCTTCAGCGCCTGCGTCACTTCCTTGGCGGAGCGGAAACGCGACAACTCGGCGATCTTGATCGGCCAATCGGCGAAGCGGTCGGAAAAATTCTGGAAGTGTTGTTCGGCCAGCAGCGTGGTGGGTACCAGTACCGCGACCTGTTTGCCGTCCATCACCGCGACGAAGGCGGCGCGCAACGCCACTTCGGTTTTGCCGAAGCCCACGTCGCCGCAGATGAGTCGATCCATCGGCTTGCCGGATTGCAGGTCGAGCAGCACGGCCTCGATGGCAGCGGCCTGATCGGCAGTTTCCTCAAAACCGAATCCTGCGGCGAAGGCTTCGTAGTCGTGATAGGTGAGCTTGAAGGCATGGCCTTTGCGCGTGGCGCGCTGGGCGTAAATATTGAGCAGTTCGGCGGCGGTGTCGCGCACCTGCTGCATGGCGCGGCGCTTGGCCTTGTCCCACGCGCCGCTGCCCAGTTTGTGCAAAGGTGCTGCTTCCGGTGCGCCGCCGCTGTAGCGGCTGATGACGTGCAGTTGCGAAACCGGCACATACAATTTGTCGCTGCCCGCGTATTCCAGCAGCAGGAATTCGTTCTCGCCTTCGCCGAGGTCGAGGTTCACCAACCCCTGATAGCGCGCGATGCCGTGCTGCTCGTGTACCACCGGATCGCCCGGCTTGAGCTCGGATAGGTCGCGCAGCATGCCTTCCACGTTGCTCTTCTTCGCGGCGCGCGCGGCGCGGCTTCTGGGTTGGGCGGCATACAGCTCGGTTTCGGTGACGATGGCGAGCTTCTCGTCCGGCAGGGCGAAGCCGATCTGGACGGGGCCGACACCGAGCATGAACTTGTCTTTGCTGGCGAGAAAGGATGCGTAGTCTTCGCACACGGCGGGCGTGAAGCCGTATTCCTTCAGGTAACCGGATATGATCTCGCGGCGGCCCAAACTGTCGGCGAGCAGCAGCACGCGACCGGTGTAGATTTCCAGGAAGTTCTGGAAGGCGTGGGTGGGGATTTCGGCTTTGCGGTCTACGGCGATGGGGGGGATGGCGGCGGTCGAACAGGGGGACACCGTTCTCGGTTCCCTCTCCCGCTCGCGGGAGAGGGTTAGGGAGAGGGCTTCATCGGACGAACCCTCTCCCCCAGCCCCTCTGGTAGAACTACTAGCCATTCGACTAGGTTGGGAAACTGCCCCAGCCAAGTCGCTGGTTATCCCGCTTGCGGGCGAGGGGAGTATGTCCAGGCGAGCAAACTCCTTCGCCCGGATAAAAAACTGCTCCCCGTCCAGAAACAACTCTTTTGTTTCCAGCAACGGCCGCTGCGGATCGCCGCGCAACAGGTTGTAGCGCGAGGCGGCATCCTTGCCGAAGGTGGCGATGGCCGCGTCCACATCGTGGTGCAGGCACAGCGTGGCGTGCTTGGGCAGATAGTCGAACAGCGTCGCAGTCTGCTCGAAGAACAGCGGCAGGTAATATTCGATGCCCGCCGGGGCGATGCCTTTGCTCACGTCCTTATAGATGCGCGATTTTGACGGGTCGCCTTCGAACCGGTCCCTGAAATTTTGACGGAAGGTGGCCTGGCCTTTTTCGTCCATGGGGAATTCGCGCGCCGGCAGCAGGCGGACCTCCGGCACCGGGTACAGCGTGCGCTGGCTGTCCACGTCGAAGGTGGCAATGGACTCGATCTCGTCGTCGAACAAATCGAGACGGTAGGGCAGCACGCTGCCCATGGCGAACAGGTCCACGATGCCGCCGCGCACGCAGTATTCGCCGGGGGTGAGCACCTGCTGCACATGGGTGTAGCCGGCCAGTGTCATTTGCTGGCGGAAGGCGTCGAGGTCGAGCCGTTCGCCCTTCTTCAGGAAGAAAGTGTAAGCGGCCAGATAGGACACCGGCGGCAGCGGGTACAGGGCGGTGGTGATCGGCACCACGATGACGTCTGTCGCATTGCTGCGGATATGGTGCAGCGTGGCCAGCCGCTCCGAGATCAGGTCCTGGTGCGGCGAAAAGTGGTCGTAGGGCAGGGTTTCCCAGTCCGGCAGCAGGTGCACGCGCAGTTTCGGATCGAAGAACGGGATCTCCTCCACCAGCCGCTGCGCTTCCAGCGCATTGGCGGCGATGACGACCAGAGGGGTATGCCCGGCGGCATATTGCGCGAGTGCGAGGGCGTCGGACGAACCGGTCAGGTTGGTGTAACGGGGTCGGGAATGAGTGGAGAGAAACAGCATGCGGCAAGTATTTCAACAAAGGGCAGGCATTATACCTCTTTGACTTGCGCTACATGTACAGGTAGCATTCGTTATGTACATGAGTGGAGGCGCCATGAAGAAACTGACCCTGACAACATTGCGTCAACAGATATTCCAGATCGCCGATGAGGTGCTGATAACCGGGGTGCCTGTGAGCATCGAACGCAACGGCAAGACACTGCTGTTGAGTCCGGCTACGCCGGCAAAACAGTCGAAACACTTGAAGCTGAAACGCAGGAAGCTCATCAATGGCGATGCCGAGGCACTGGTAACGGAAAAGGTCGGCGAATGGCGCGAACCGCAAAATCTGGCGTAGTCCATCTCGATACGCATATCGTGTGCTGGCTGTATGAAGGCCGTACCGAGTTGCTCACACCCGCCGCGATGAGCGCCATCGAAGCCGGATTGCTGCAAGTTTCACCCATGGTGCAACTGGAACTGACATATCTGCATGAAATCGGGCGCATCAATCGCGGCGGTACGTCGGTGCTGGATGCGTTGGAAAAAGACATCGGGCTGGGCGTGGCGGATATTTCTTTCGCCCATGTGACCAAGGCGGCGGAAACCTTGACCTGGACGCGCGATCCTTTCGACCGCATGATTGTGGCGCACTGCACGGTTGCCGATGCGGAACTGGTGAGTAAAGATCAACTCATTCGCAAGTATTTTTCGAAGGTGATCTGGTAATGGCTGAATTTCACGCCCTGGTTCCCGCCGCCGGTTTCGGCGCACGCATGGGCATCGAATTGCCCAAGCAATATCTCGATCTGGCGGGCCAGCCGATGATCTGGCACGCGATTTCAACTTTGTGCGCCTGTCCCGATATCAAAACCGTTTTCGTGGTGCTGGCGCCAGGGGACGAATATTTCGTGCGCTACGACTGGTCGCATTGCGGGAGCAAGCTGGCCCCGCTGTATTGCGGCGGCACGACACGCGCCGCAAGTGTGGCCAACGGATTGCTCGCATCGGAACTGGACGCGGACGACTGGGTGCTGGTGCATGATGCGGCGCGGCCCTGCCTGACCCAGCATCTGCTGTCGCGCATGATCGCCGAGCTGCGCGACGATGCGGTGGGCGGCATCCTCGCGGTGCCGGTGGCGGACACCTTGAAGCGCGCCGATGCGCAGCAACGCATCGCCTGCACCGAGCCGCGCGAAGGCCTGTGGCAGGCGCAGACGCCGCAGATGTTCCGTGCCGGATTGCTGGCTGAAGGGTTGGCCCGCGGCAGCAACGTTACCGACGAGGCCTCGGCCATCGAGGCATTGGGGCTGCAGCCGAAGCTGGTGGCGAGCGATTCGAGCAATTTCAAGGTTACTTATCCGCAGGACATCGTGCTGGCGGAGTTACTTTTGAAGCAAAAACAAAAATAGCCGCAGAGTGCAAAGAGATCACAGAGAAGTCTGCCGTACCTCTCTGTGTGCTCTGTGAACTCTGTGGCTTGATCTTAAGATTTGGATTGAGGGGTTATATGCGTATCGGACAAGGTTTCGACGTTCACCAGTTGGTCGCAGGCCGCAAGCTTGTCATCGGCGGCGTGGATATCCCGCATGACAAAGGCCTGCTCGGCCATTCCGATGCCGACGTGCTGCTGCATGCGATTTGCGATGCGCTGCTGGGCGCGGCGGCGCTGGGCGACATCGGCCGGCATTTCGCCGACACCGATACCCAATACAAGGATATCGACAGCCGCTTGCTGTTGCGCGATGTCGCACGCAAGATCGAGGTGGCCGGCTTCCATGTCGGCAACGTCGACGCCACCATCATCGCCCAGGCGCCGAAAATGGCGCCGCACATCCCGCAGATGATTGCCAACATTGCCGACGATCTCGGCATCGCGCGCAACGCCGTGAACGTCAAGGCGACTACCACCGAACAGCTCGGTTACACCGGACGCGGCGAAGGCATCGCCGCGCAGGCGGTGGCATTGCTGCTGGTCTGATGCGCATCCTCGCCCTCGAAACCTCCACCGAGTACTGCTCCGTCGCGCTGTGGCAGGACGGCGCGGTAAACGAAATTTCCGAACTGGTCGGGCAGAAGCATTCCGAAGTGCTGATGGCAATGCTGGATGGGGTACTTCAGGATTCGGGACTCGGGATTCGGGACATGGATGGTATCGCCTTCGGCAAGGGCCCCGGCTCCTTCACCGGGGTGCGTATCGCCTGCGGCGTGGCGCAGGGGCTGGCGCTGGGTGCCGATGTCGAAGTGGTGGGCGTGTGCACGCTGCAGGCGCTGGCCGAAGCTTCCGGCAAAAACAAAGTCATCGCGGCGCTGGATGCGCGCATGGGCGAGCTTTATCTTGCGGCTTACGAGAAACGAAACGGCGAGTGGTTGACGGTGATCGAGCCGTGCCTGTGCAAACCCGGCGCAGCACCCCAAGTGGCGGGAGACGACTGGTTCGGTGCAGGCAGCGGATTTGCGCTGAATGACGCGGCGCTGTCGCAGCGTTATGGCCGGCAACTTGCCGGTGCGAATGCACAGGCCGTCCCGCAAGCCGGCGCAGTTGCGCAGCTTGCAGCCATCGAGTTTGCCAGCGGCAATGCGGTGGATGCGGCACTGGCCTTGCCGCTTTACCTGCGCGACAAGGTGGCGCTCAAGACCAGCGAACGGGCAGCATGATCCTGCGCGACATGACCGAGGCCGATCTGGATGCCGTGTTGCGCATCGAGCGCGAGGTGCATGCCCATCCCTGGACGCAGGGGAATTTCAGCGATGCGTTGCGCAGCAAATATCTGTGCAAGGTCTACGAATCCGAGGCGGACGGCATGCTCGGCTATGCGGTGCTGATGCTGGCGGTGGACGAGGCCGAACTGCTCGATATCGCCATCGCAGCCCGGTATCAACGCCGGGGCTGGGGGGGCAGGCTGCTGGAAGAGATGATGGCGCTGGCACGCCGTCATGGCATGCGCCGCGCAGTGCTGGAAGTGCGCGCCTCCAATGCGGCGGCGATTATCCTTTACCGCAATGCAGGATTTACCGATATTGGATTGCGCCGGGATTATTATCCGGCGGAAAATGGGCGCGAAGATGCAATTCTGATGGGACGTGAACTGTGAATATCCGGGATGAAAATGTCTTGCGCGAACTCAATCTTTTTCCCCTGTGGGTGCGGCGCGGCACGCCCGTGCCCGGCGAAGCTGCAGCCGCTGCGCCAGTCGCGGCGGATCAGGCACAAGCAGACGCCGCGATTGCCGACGGGTCTGCATTGCGCCAGACGGAATCCTCCCCGATCGCCTCGCTGGATTGGCCTGAACTCAAACGGCAGGTACACGACTGCACCGCCTGCAAGCTGCGCGCGGGGTGCACCCAGACCGTGTTCGGCGTGGGCGACGAGAAGGGCGACTGGCTGTTCGTCGGCGAAGGGCCGGGAGCGGACGAAGATGCGCAGGGCGAGCCGTTTGTGGGTCAGGCGGGCAAGCTGCTCGACAGCATGCTGGCCGCGATCAGGCTGAAACGCGGCGACAACGTCTATATCGCCAACATCGTCAAGTGCCGTCCGCCCGACAACCGCACGCCGGAACCGGACGAGATCGCCACCTGCCTGCCGTATCTGCAGCGGCAGGTTGCGCTGATCAAGCCCAAACTCATCGTCGCCCTCGGCAAGACTGCCGCGACGGCCCTGCTAGGGCGCGATGCCACGCTGGGCTCGTTGCGCGGCACGGTGCATGAATACCAGGGGGTACCTCTGATCGTCACCTATCACCCCGCGTACCTGTTGCGCAGTCCGGCAGAGAAAGCCAAGGCGTGGCAGGACTTGTGTTTCGCCGTGCAGAGGATGTCCGAATGAAGTATGGCATCGGCTTCTCCACGCGCATCGCCTTCGGGGTGTTGCTGTTGCTGGTGGCCGGCGTATTGCTGTGGGTCGATTACCAAAATAACCGGTTGCGCGATTCTTACATGAGCGAGCGCAGTCTCGACCTGGAGGCGGCGCTGCATGTCGATCAACTGCGCCTGAGCCAGAATATCGAAACGTTGCGCAAGGACGCGTTGTTCCTCGCCGCCACCCCGCCCGTCTCGGCCATTGTGCGCGCCGCCGCGAACAACGGAATCGACCCGCGCGACAGGATTCCCAATGCCGTGCTGGAAACGCAACTGCAGGAAATCTTTGCGGCTTTCCTGCGCGCCCATCCGGATTATTACCAGGCGAGTTTTATCGGCGCGGCCGGCGAGGGCCTTGAACTGGTGCGGGTCGACAACCGCGATGGCCGCATCGAGGCGATTCCGCGCGAAGCGCTGCAGCCGGCAGGGGACCAGGAGTACTTCAGGGCCGGTCTTACGCTGACGGTGGGCCGCGTGCATCTTTCCGAATTCGCGCTCAATCGGGAACGCGGCCAGCCCGAAGCGCCGCACCGTCCCACACTGCGCGCGGTCACCACGGTGTTCGATGCGGGCGGTCGCGTATTCGGCATGGTGGTGATCAACAAGGACGTGCGCCCGCTGTTCTCCTCTTCGCTGGCGGGACTGCCGCACGGCGTGCTGGGTTATATCGCCGATCAGCGCGGACATTATCTGTCCCATCCGGATGACGGGCACGCGTTCACTTTCGAATTCGGGAACAAGGAAGAAATCACCGACGATTTTCCTTCGCTTAAACCGATGTTCGAAGCGCAGTCCATGTATAACGAACTGCCCTTCCATGCGGTGAATGACGGGGTAAAGGGATACCTGGCTGCGGAACGGGTGTTTTTCGATGTCGGCGACCCGTCGCGTTTTTTGCTGCTGGCCTATTTTATACCCGCGCACATGGTGGACAAACAGGCATCCGGCATTCCGCTGCCGGGTTTCTTCGATATGGTGCTGGCGATGGCGCTGGTTGGCGCGGCGTTCATGCTGATGCTGCGCTACACCTTCTCCCCGCTCAGGCGCGTCACCGCCGAAGCGCGTGAAATTGCGGCGGGAAACCGGCAGATTCGCCTGAAGGAGAAACAGGGTGGGGAAGTCGGCGAGATCACCGGCGCGTTCAATATCATGCTGGACAAGCTGTCCGACAGCGAACTGACCGGGAAGGAAAACGCGTTCCGCAAGGAATTGATCGAATCGCTGCCCGGGATTTTTTGCATGATCGACGCGCAGGGACATTTCCTGATGTGGAACCGCAACCTGGAGCAGGTGCTGCAGCGCAAAAAAGGAGAGATGGCTTCCAGCCACCCGCTGGATTTCTTCGAGGGCGAGAACAAAGCCAATATCGACAACGCGATCCGCCGGGTATTCGAAACGGGCCAGGCGGAACTTGATGCGTGGCTGCTGGCGAAGGACGGGAGCAAAACCTTTTATCGTTTCGGCGGCAAGCGCATCCAGTACGATGGAAAACCGGTGCTGGTCGGCGTGGGGCTGGATATCTCTTCGCACGTGCTGGCCGAATCGGTGCAAAAGCGGCACAAGGCGATGGTTCAGATCGCGCATGACGGGTACTGGCTGGCGGATATTCAGGGCCGCCTGCTGGAGGCCAACCAGGCCTATGCCGACATTTCCGGCTATTCGGTGGAGGAACTGGTGGGGATGCACATCAGCCAGTTGGAGGCGAAAGAGAAATCGCCGGAAGAGGTGCATGCGCATATCGCAAAGATCGTCGAACAGGGATTCGACGTCTTTGAAACGCAGCATCGCCACAAGGACGGTCATGCAATCGACATCGAAGTGACCGTCACCCTGATGCGCGATACGCAGCAACTGGTCGCGTTTTGCCGCGACATTTCGGCCCGCAAGCGCAGCGAAGAGGCATTGCGCGTGGCGGCTGCCGTATTCGAGACGCACGATGCCATCCTCATCACCGACGCCCAGGCCAACATCGTTCGCGTCAATCGCGCGTTCAGCGAGATTACCGGCTATACCGCCGGCGAGGTGATCGGCAAGAACCCGCGCATCATGAGTTCCGGGCGGCAGGACAAAGCTTTCTACGTGGCAATGTGGCAACAACTGCTGGCGACGGGTTCCTGGTCGGGGGAAATCTGGGACAGGCGCAAGGACGGCGAGATCTACCCGAAGTGGCTGACCATCACCGCCGTCAAGAACGAGCGCGGCGACACCACCCAGTACGTGGCCATCTTCAGCGATATCACTGCCCGCAAACAGGAAGAAGAACTGATACGCAGCATGGCGTTTTACGACGCGCTGACCCAGTTGCCCAATCGGCGTTTGTTCCTTGAGCGATTGCAAGCGGCGCTGGCGGCGTCGGAGCGTTACAACGATTTTGGCGCGATCCTGTTTATCGACCTGGATCGCTTCAAGCAGCTTAACGACACGTTTGGGCACGACTATGGCGATCTGCTGCTGGTGGAATTGGCGGAGCGCATCAAATCCTGCGTGCGCGAGATCGACACGGTGGCCCGTATGGGCGGCGACGAATTCGTGGTGTTGCTGGAGAGCACCAGCAGCGAGCGCGAAGACGCCGCGCACAATGCGGGCATGGTGGCGGAAAAGATACGCGAGATACTGTCGTACCCGTATCAACTCAGGGAGCATGAACACCTGAGCTCGCCCAGCATCGGTATCAGCCTGTATCACGCGAACGACCTGCCCATGGATGTGCTGCTCAAGCATGCCGATGCCGCCATGTACCGATCCAAGGAGGAAGGGGGGAATATGGCGCGTTTTTACGATGCTGAATTGCAGGAAAAATGGCAGACTGGAACCCTGAAGCCATCCCGGTAATTCCGGGATAAGTGGCTGATATTGCAGGCTGGATGTGTTTAGGACATATAATGGCCCGAAATTCCCGAACTGCCAAAAATGAAAAAAAGAACAGACGCAATCAAAGTGCTGGTGGTGGAAGACAGCAAGGTCACGCTGAAAGTCTTGTGCAATTTCCTCGAGCGCATGGACATCAAGCAGCCGCTGACCGCGGAGACCGGCGCCGCCGCCATCGAACTGTACCGCAAGGAACGTCCTGACATTATTTTGCTGGACGCACAGTTGCCCGACATCGACGGCTTCGAGATCGCCAAGCAGGTCCGCGCGACAGAGCACAACGATGACTGGACCGCGATCATCTTCCTGACCAGCATGACCAAGGATGAAGACCTGGCGCGCGGCATCGACGTCGGCGGCGACGACTATCTGCTGAAACCGGTGAGCGAAGTGGTGTTGCGCGCCAAGGTGAGGGCCATGAGCCGGCTGATCGAGATGCAGCGCGCGCTGGTGGATGTCTCGCATCAACTGAATGCCGCCAACAAGGAACTGCAACGCCTTTCCACCACCGACGGGCTGACCGGCATTCCCAATCGCCGCATGTTCGATGAGTTGTCGATACGCGAGTGGCGGCGCTGCGAACGCATGAAAAAACCCATCGCGCTGGTCATGCTGGATATCGACAATTTCAAGCTGTTCAACGATCAATACGGACATCAGGCCGGGGACGACTGCCTGCGTGCCGTGGCGGGCCAAGTGGTGCGCGCGGCGCCGCGGGCCTCCGATCTGGCGGCACGCTATGGCGGCGAAGAATTCGTGCTGGTGCTGGGCGAGACCGATGCGGACGGCGCGCGCTGGGTGGCGGAAAATGTGCGCCAGCATATCAATGAACTCGGCATCCCGCATGCCACGCCGTCGCGGCGCGTTACCATCAGTTGCGGGGTTGCGTCCGTCATGCCCCGCAGCAACCTCTCGCTGGAGGTATTGTTGAGAACGGCCGACCATGCCTTGTATGAAGCCAAGGCTGCAGGCCGCGATCAGGTGATCGTGGGCAAGTACGGAAATACCTAGCAGGTCTTTTCGTCCCGGCCGCGACGTTTCTCGACAGTCTGCTAGCGCGAGTGATCGGCCCAGTTGTTGGGCGTCTCGTACAAGCGCACTCGCTCCAGCCGCAGGTGGTTGCCGTAGGTGTCGCGGTAGGCATCCAGCAGCAAATCGAACGCGACCTTCGCCAGGTTTTCCGCGGTGGGGATGACTTCCAGCACCACCGTTTTGTGGCCGGGCAGGGAGTTCAGGAAATCGAGCACCGCCTTGTCGCCGCGATAAACCAGAAATGCATGATCCCAGGCATCGACCACGCGCGCCTTGGCGATGTGCTTCACGTCCGAAAAATCCATCACCATGCCCTGTTCCGAAACGCCCTCGGTGGTGATGACCTCGCCCGACAGCGTGATCTCCATGATGTAGCGATGGCCGTGCAGATGTTTGCACTGGCTGTTGTGGTTGGGAATGCGGTGTCCGGCATCGAATTCCAGGCGGCGGGTGATTTGCATGGTTGTATGGGCTAGAAAGTGGCGCGTATAACGCGGAAAAACATTTAGCCACAGAGAACACAGAGATCACAGAGAAAGCCTTTGGTTGAACCAAAGTTGCGCTTTAAAGTTGAACCCTCAAGGAGACGTCGTTATGCCGACCTCTCTGTGTTCTCTGTGAACTCTGTGGCTAAAAAGAATTTAAGTTTTCGGATTATAGCTTGAAGGCGCGCACCGCATTTTTGAAATCGGCCAGCCCTTCTGTTTCGGTTTCGCCGCCGTAGCGCAGGGACGCATAGCGCGCGGCGATGTCGTAGAGGTCCTCGGCCAGGTCGGGCCGGACGGCGGCGATGCGGTCCGCATAATCCATGGCGCCCTCATGCGCCGCGCGCGGAAGTCCGGCCTTGGCCAGTTTGCGGCAGACTTTCAGCCAGGTGGCCTGAACCGCATCGGTTTGGCGCACCACCAGACGGCGCAGCATGACGAGCGTGAAAATGCCGACCAGCAGGGAAACGCCCGCCAGCATGTTCATCGCCAGCTTCTGCCACGTGATGTCTTCCATGCCCATGCGGGTGAGGAAGGCGAACTGGCGCTCGGCGTTGTAGCCCAGCACCCATTGGTTCCACTGGTTGGTCAGTGCGTCGAGGTTGTAGCGCAGCTTGAGCAGGAGCGGCGATTGCGTGCGGGCGAAGAAGGGCAGGACGATATTGTCCGGCAGGGCGGCATTCAGGCCGCTTTGTATTCGCTCTGGCGAGATGGAGGCAGTGGGGTCGACCCGTATCCAGCCGCGATCCTGCAGCCACACTTCCGCCCAGGCATGCGCATCGTACTGGCGCAGGACGTAGTAATCGCCGAGATCGTTCAGCTCTCCGCCCTGATAGCCGGTCACCACGCGTGCCGGAATGCCGGCAGCCCGCATCAGCACGACAAAACTTCCGGCGAAGTGTTCGCAGAACCCTTTCTTGGTCGAGAACAGGAAATCGTCCACGCTGTTTATTCCGAGCAACGGCGGCTCCAGCGTGTATTCGAAGCCGTTCCGGTTGAAATACTCGAATGCGGTGCGTATCACCGTTTCCGGGCTGCCGCTTTGCGCGCGCCATTCCGCAGCCAGCCGCCGGGCTTGCGGGTTGTAGATTTGCGGCAAGGCGAGCGCGCGCTGCAATTGCTGAGGCGGTTCGTCAAGGTTGGCGCGATACGCGAGCAGCGAAGTGGCGTGATAGCGGATGCGCGCATTCACCGGCGTTTTGCTGAGCAACTGGAAGTCGGGGGCGAGATCGGCGGGGATGGATAGCCTGCTGGGCAGGTCCAGCGCAAACAGCCAGGGTTTGTTGTGCGGCTCCAGCGTGACCGTATAGTCCACCGGCGAGTTGGCGTCGGCGAGCGTGGGAGGTTGTATGGTGGCATTGCGTCCGCGCGTCCAGGTCGTGCCGTCGAAATCCCACAGCACCGGTCCGCGCCAGTACATCTGCTGGCGCTGGGGAACCTTGTCGTCGAATACGACGCGGAACGCCACTGCATCGGATAGCGACAGTCTGCTCATGGTGCCCGGCGCCATGGTGTCGGAAAGGCCGCTGCTGGCATAAGCATCCTGCGGCAATCCCCACAGCGGTCCCTGCACGCGCGGGAACAGCACGAAGATGACGAGCGACAGCGGGATGGCCTGCAGCAGCAAGACACCGGTAATGCGCAGGCGCGGTTTGAACGCGAGCGCGCCTGTCTGCATGTGCACCCAGGTTGCCATGATGACCAGCAACGTGAGCAGCATGTACAGCGCCGTGGGGATGCTTTGCGAATAAAAGAAATTGGTGATGACGATAAAGCAGGATAAATAGATCAGCACTGTGGCATCGCGTACCGAGCGCAGTTCGAGCAATTTGAGCGTAACGAGCAGGATCAAGAGCGTGACGCCGACTTCGCGTCCGAACAAGGTGCGGAAAGTGATGGCAATGGCCAGCACGCAGGCGATGGTGACCCCGAGCAGGAGCCAGCGCGCTGGCAAGGGATAACCGCCCCAGGTGAGGTAGGCGCGCCAGGCAAGCAAGGCCACGCAGATTATGCTCACCCATATTGGCAGGTGCTCGGCATGGGGTGCGCTCACCAGCAGGATGCAGGCGATCAGGCCAAAAACAAGCGGGGGGGTGAGCGGGGCGGAGAGTCTCATGATTCTTCTCCGCCAAACAACGCCAGCCTGCGCAGGCACTCTGCCCGATGCGCCCGATTGTTCTGCGGCGCAACCTCGCCGTTCGGCAGGCGCAGGCCGTACAGCAAACCCAAGGCCTCGGCATCCAGCACCCAGCGCGTGAGCAGCTCCAGTTTGCGTTCCTGCGCGATGTTGGGCAGTTGCGACCAGTCCAGCCACAGCCAACGCCCCTGCTGGGCCGAGAACTGCTTCACCTGCAAACCCTGCTCGCGTGCCAGGGCTTTCCACGCGATGCGCGGCATGGCATCGCCTGCCACATAGTTGCGCAAGCCGGAGAAGTCCTCGTCGCCTGCCGCCGTCAGTTTGCCGCTGCCATCCTGTACCGACGCGGCAGGCAAGGGCTGCGGCGCAGCGGGTTTGGGGTAAACCAGGCAACGCACGTCGAAATGGAGGTAAGTCCACGCATAAAACAACCCGAGGGGGAAACGGGTGTAGAGCGTCAGTCGTCCGCTATCCAACCAGCCACGCTGCCTGGCAGGGATGGCGAATTCAACCGGCGTTGAACGCTGCGCGGGTAAATCGAATACCGTCTCATGCCCGTCGTCATCGTGCAGATGGATCTGGTAACGATCCAGGGTACCGGGATTGTTGAAATGGAAAATGAACTTGGCCTGCTCTCCGGCGAACACCGGTTCGACGTAACCCGCACGTATCTCCAGTTGCGCCATGTTGCGGAAGGCATGCAACATCGTCATGCCTGCCGTGGTGGTGAGCAGGAAAGTGAGCACATAACCCAGGCTCAGGTTGTAATTGATGTCGCCCAGCAGCATCAGCAGCAGGATGAACGCGAACGCGAAGCCTTGCCGGGAGGGGAGGATATAGATGCGGCGCTGGTTGAGCACCAGGGTTCCGGACTCGACTGCGCGGCGGAATGCCCAATTGCGGAATTTATGTTTGAGAGCGGCGAGCACAGACAGGGTCTGCTACTTTCCGAATAGTTTCTGGATCAAATCATCCCTTGCCATGCCGTGATGAGCGGCAACGTCGGCGAGGATGGAGGCCAGGGTGCCGATGCGCAGCGGGTCAGCATGGCTGCCTGCTTGGCGAGTGGCTTGATAGCCGAGTTGCTCCAGGGCTTTGATGAGTTGGGCGCCAGTCAAATTGCGCGGCAGCTTCATACTGCCAGTACTTCCTCGCGGGTGAAATGCAACCGGATGATCTTAGGCGCCTTGCCTTCGTCGAAATGGCAATGTACTGCATTGCGAACTTGCCGATGCAGGCTTTCAATATCATCCGCTTCGGTAAAAATGGATTCGCCAAGGGCACGTGCAATCAATCCGCCTTCCGGTGCTTCTTCCACTTCAAACATGATCTCATTCATGGTCAGCCCTTTCAATGAGGTTGTGCCGTCATTCTAGCACTGCCCGGCTTTACGGAATGGCGACCGCCTCGATCAACTCGCGCGCCAGTTTGTCGCCGTCGGAAATCTGCACGTCCTGCACGCTTTGCAGGCGGTGGCTGGCGACGCCCGGCAATACGGCCTGGATGTCTTCCGGGATGGCGGCATGGCGGCCGTCGAGCAAGGCCCAGGCGCGGGCGGCGGCGAGCAGCGACAGTCCGGCGCGCGGGCTGAGGCCGTGTACATAGCGCGCCGATTCGCGCGTGTGACGCAGGATGGCTTGCACGTAGTCGAGCAGGGCGGGGGAGACGAAAACCTGCCGGACCAGTTGCTGCAGCGCCATCAACTCGGCAGTCTCCATTTGCGGCGCGAGATTGGCGATCAGGTCGCGCCGGTCCACGCCGGAGAGCAGGCCGCGCTCTGCCTGCGCATCGGGGTAGCCCAACTGGATGCGCATCAGGAAGCGGTCGAGCTGCGACTCCGGCAGCGGGAAGGTGCCGATCTGGTTGGTCGGATTCTGCGTGGCGATGACGAAGAACGGCGTTGGCAGCGGGCGTGTCTCACCCTCGCTGGTGACCTGGTGCTCTTCCATCGCTTCCAGCAGCGCGCTCTGCGTCTTGGGCGTGGCGCGGTTCACTTCATCGGCGAGGATCATCTGCGCGAAGATCGGCCCGGCGTGGAACTTGAACTCGCCGCTGTCGCGCTGGTAGATGGAGACGCCGAGGATGTCGGCGGGCAGCATGTCGCTGGTGAACTGGATGCGCTGGAACTGCAGGCCGAGCGTCTTCGCCAGCACATGCGCCAGCGTGGTCTTGCCCACGCCGGGCAGGTCTTCTATCAGCAGGTGCCCGCGCGCAAGCAGGCAGGTGAGCGCGAGCCTGATCTGGCGGGGTTTGCCGAGGATGACTTGTTCGGTCTGGGCGATGACGGCGTGCAGCGGATGGGTCATTCGATTTCCTTATATCAAGACGGCGGCGACCACTTTACGGTCTTCGGCCGCGAGGATGTTATAGGTACGGCAGGCGGCGGGAGTGTTCATGAATTCGACGGCTATGCCGGCCCGGATCAGGTCGCGGTACAGTTCCGGGCGGGCAAACTGCTGTTTTGCGCCTGTGCCGAGCAGCAGCACTTCCGGTTTCAACTCAAGGAAATACTCGAAATGTGCGGCGGTCAGCGCGTCAAAATCCGTGGCGGGCCAGTCGGTACGCACTTCCCCGGCCATCACCACGATGGGCTGCCGGTAGCGATGCGTGTTGACCGAGACATAGCCCTCGCCGTGTCCGGTGAACAAATGCAGCCCGGTATTGGTATTCAGATGCAGTGACAAAGCGCTTCTCCATTTGCGGCAGTTGGCGGCGGCGCGGTAGAATCGCGGCCTTTGCAACGCCAAGCTCGTATGTCATGGATTCTACCATCGGCATCGGCCCGGCAAACCAGGAAGCCCCAAGTGAAACCCGAAAAAGATTCCCCCAAGCCCGTGCTGAAATCCGCCAAGCTGGCGAACGTCTGCTATGACATTCGCGGACCGGTCATGGCGCGAGCGAAGCAGATGGAGGAAGAGGGGCAGCGCATCATCAAGCTGAACATCGGCAACCTGGCGCCGTTCGGCTTCGACGCGCCGGAAGAGGTGCAGCAGGACGTGATCCTGAACCTGCCGAACTCGTCCGGCTATTCCGATTCCAAGGGCCTGTTCGCCGCGCGCAAGGCGATCATGCACTACACCCAGTTGAAGAAGATCGCCGGCGTCACCATCGACGACATCTTCCTCGGCAACGGCGCTTCCGAGCTCATCGTCATGTGCATGCAGGGCCTGCTCAATCCCGGCGACGAGGTGCTGGTGCCCGCGCCCGACTATCCGCTATTCCGACGAGATACTGAAAGAGATCATCCAGCTCGCGCGCGAGCACAATCTCATCATCTTTGCCGACGAGATCTACGACAAGGTGCTGTACGACGGCGCGACGCACACTTCCATGGCCTCGCTGGCGGACGACGTACTGTTCGTCACCCTCAACGGCCTGTCCAAGAACTACCGCGCCTGCGGCTACCGCTCGGGCTGGATGGTGGTGTCGGGCGCGAAGAAGAACGCGCAGGATTATCTGGACGGCCTGAACATCCTTGCATCGATGCGTCTTTGTTCCAACGTGCCGGGACAATATGCCATCCAGACCGCACTCGGCGGCTACCAGAGCATCAACGACCTGGTCGCGCCCGGCGGACGCCTGTACAAGCAGCGCGAGTTGGCCTACAACCTGCTCACCGCCATTCCCGGCGTGACCTGCGTCAAGCCCAAGGCGGCGCTGTACCTGTTCCCCAAGCTCGACCACAAGATGTACCCGATCAAGGACGACCAGAAGTTCATCCTCGAATTGCTGGAAGCGGAAAAGGTGCTGATCGTGCAGGGCAGCGGCTTCAACTGGAAGCATCCCGATCACTTCCGCGTGGTGTTCCTGCCCAATGCGGACGATCTCACCGAGGCCATCGGACGCATTGCGCGCTTCCTCGAACACTATCGCAAGCAGCATGGAACGAATTAAACGTCATTGATAGAACTACTAGCCATTCGACTAAGCCCACAAGCGGGCAAGTCGCTGGTTATCCGGCGCAGGCCGGAATCCAGTTAATGAAAAAGTCCCCGCGCAGCGGGACAAAGCAAAAGGCATATTGAATAAAACCGCTGGATTCCGGCCTGCGCCGGAATGACGGCATACAACCAAAGGCAAAAGTAATGAAACCAATCAATGTAGGCCTCCTCGGCATCGGTACTGTCGGCGGCGGCACCTTCACCGTATTGCAGCGCAACGCGGAAGAAATCACCCGCCGTGCCGGCCGTCCCATCCGCATCGTCGCAGTGGCGGACAAGAACCTGGCGCTGGCCCGGAACGTCACCGGCGGCAAATGCCGCGTGACCGATGATGCGTTCTCCGTGGTGACCGACCCGGAAGTCGATATTGTGATCGAGCTCATCGGCGGCTACGGTGTGGCGAAGGAACTGGTGCTGAAAGCCATCGCCAACGGCAAGCACGTGGTCACCGCCAACAAGGCGCTGCTGGCCGTGCATGGCAACGAAATCTTCAAGGCCGCGCAGGACAAGGGCGTGATGGTCGCGTTCGAGGCCGCGGTCGCGGGGGGCATTCCCATCATCAAGGCATTGCGCGAGGGCCTCTCCGCCAACCGCATCGAATGGATCGCGGGGATCATTAACGGCACCACCAACTTCATCCTGTCCGAGATGCGCGACAAAGGCTTGAGCTTCGACACCGTGCTGAAGGAAGCGCAGCGTCTGGGCTATGCCGAGGCCGACCCGACCTTCGACATCGAGGGCGTGGACGCGGCGCACAAGATCACCATCCTCTCGTCGCTCGCGTTCGGCATCCCGATGCAGTTCGACAAGGCGTACATCGAGGGCATATCCAAACTGGACGCGGTCGATATCAAATACGCCGAACAACTCGGTTATCGCATCAAGCTGCTGGGCATCACCAAGCGCACCGACGAAGGCGTCGAACTGCGCGTGCATCCCACGCTGATCCCGAGCAAACGCCTGATCGCCAATGTCGAAGGCGCGATGAACGCCGTGCTGGTGCAGGGCGATGCGGTGGGCTCCACGCTGTATTACGGCAAGGGCGCCGGTGCCGAGCCGACCGCCAGCGCGGTGATCGCCGATCTGGTGGATGTGACGCGTACGGCGACAGCCGACCCGCAGAACCGCGTGCCGCACCTCGCGTTCCAGCCGAACGCGATGGCCGACCTGAAGATATTGCCGATGGACGAGGTCATCACCAGCTACTACCTGCGCCTGCGCGTCGTCGATAAACCGGGCGTGCTGGCCGACATCACCCGCATCCTCGCCGACGAGCAGATATCCATCGACGCCGTGATCCAGAAGGAACCGGAAGAAGGCGAAGAGCAGACCGACCTCATCATGCTCACGCACCAGACGCGCGAAAAGCGCATCAATGCGGCCATCGCCAAGATCGAGAAGCTGGGCGTGGTGGCGGGGAAGGTGACGAAACTGCGACTGGAAGAACTGGGCAAGTAAATTTCTTACTCCCCTCGCCCGCAAGCGGGAGAGGGGCTGGGGGAGAGGGGTTCGGAACTTCTACCCTCTCCCTAGCCCTCTCCCTGCAAGGGAGAGGGAACTGATGAGGTAGTGATCGAAATGAAATACATCTCCACCCGCGGCAATGCGCCCGCCAAGACCTTCACCGAAATCCTGCTGGGCGGTCTCGCGCCCGATGGCGGACTGTACCTGCCGGAGCAGTATCCCAGGGTGACGCGCGCCGAACTGGATGCCTGGCGCAAGTTGTCCTACGCCGACCTGGCCTATGCAGTCCTGTCCAAGTTCGTCACCGACATTCCGGCAGCCGACCTGAAGGCCATCATCGGCAAGACCTACACCGCTCAGGTCTACAGCAACGGCCGCAGCGATAGCGATGCCACACAGATCACGCCGCTACGCAAGCTGAGCGAGGGTGTGTTCATCCAGGAGCTTTCCAACGGCCCGACGCTTGCCTTCAAGGACATGGCGATGCAGTTGCTCGGCAACCTGTTCGAGTATGCCTTGGCGAAACAGAACGAAGAACTGAACATTCTCGGTGCGACTTCCGGCGACACCGGCTCCGCTGCCGAATACGCGATGCGCGGCAAGAAGGGCATCCGCGTATTCATGCTGTCGCCGAACGGAAAAATGTCGGCGTTCCAGCGCGCGCAGATGTATTCGCTGCAAGACCCCAACATCTTCAACATTGCCATCAACGGCATGTTCGACGACGCGCAGGATATGGTGAAGGCGGTGTCCAACGACCACGCGTTCAAGGCCAAATACAAGATCGGCACGGTCAACTCGATCAACTGGGCGCGCGTGTCGGCGCAGGTGGTGTATTACTTCAAGGGTTACTTCGCCGCCACGAAATCCAACGACGAGCAGGTGGCGTTCGCGGTACCGTCCGGCAATTTCGGCAACATCTGCGCCGGTCACATCGCGCGCATGATGGGGCTGCCCATCGGCCAGCTCATCCTTGCCACCAACGAGAACGACGTGCTGGACGAGTTCTTCCGCACCGGCGTCTATCGTCCGCGCGGCACCGACCACACCTACGAGACCAGCAGTCCGTCGATGGATATTTCCAAGGCCTCCAACTTCGAGCGCTTCGTGTTCGATCTGGTGGGCCGCGACTCTGCCCGCGTGCGCGAATTCTGGAGCAAGGTGGATGCGGGCGGTTCGTTCGACATCAAGGGCACCGCCTACTGGAACGACCTGCCGAAGTTCGACTTCGCTTCCGGCAAGAGCACGCACCAGGATCGCCTCAAGACGATCCGCGAGGTGTGGCAGGAATATGGCGTGATGATAGACACGCACACTGCCGATGGCTTGAAAGTCGGCCTGGAACAGCGCCGCCCCAGCCTGCCGCTGATCTGCCTGGAAACTGCACTGCCTGCCAAGTTCGCCGAGACCATCCAGGAAGCGCTCGGTCGCCAGCCGGAACGCCCTGCTTCGATGGAAGGCATCGAAAACTTGCCGCAGCGCTGCGAAGTGATGGATGCGGACGTGGCGAAGCTCAAGGCTTTTATCGCAGGGAACACATTTCTGTAACTTCGCTTTTGTAGCATCAGTCTGCAAACAGCCCCGAATATCCACTTGCATGGTATGGCGATACATCCTCCCGGCTTTGCCGGAATGGGACTGGATTCGCCTGTGGTGTATCGCCGGAAGGCGCATAAAACCAGCTTCCAAAGCCATTTTCAACATTCGCGGAACACCTTGGGTACGACCAAAGTACAAGTCTGAAACTAGGCTTTTTGGACTATGGTGTTACTTTGCTTATCCGTGTAGGATTTTTACCTACAAGGTCGGGGAGTTCGGCACGTCGCATTCGACGCAGCCGGTAAAAAAGGGCGGGCAAATCATGAAGTCACTGAATCATATTTTTCGGACCATCTGGTCCGAAGCGCTAGGGGTTTGGGTTGCTGTATCCGAAATTACCAAATCCGGCGGCAAGCGATCATTATCGAGTTGCCTTCGCGCGATCCGGGTTGGGCGATTGTGTTCCGTTATCGATAGCCCGGTTTCCGGGATGCGACTCAAGCCGATCTCGCTCGCCATCGCTTGCTGTTTTGCATTCAATGCCCAGGCCAACCCCTTGGGCGGCACCGTGGTCAACGGCCAGGCCAGTTTCAACACAACCGGCAACACCCTCACCGTCACCAACACCCCCGGCACCATCATCAATTGGCAAGGCTTTTCCATCAACGCGAATGAGGTCACCCACTTTGCGCAGCAAAGCGCATCCTCCACGGTCCTCAACCACGTCGTTACCAATAATCCTTCCGTCATCCTCGGGACGTTGAGTTCCAACGGGCAGGTCTATCTGCTCAATGCCAACGGCATCATGTTCGGCGCGGGTTCCACCGTGGACGTGGCCGGGCTGGTCGCCACCACGCTCAATCTGAGCGATGCCGATTTCCTTGCGGGACGCCACAACTATACGGCGGCACCGGGCGCGCAGAACATCGTCAACGCGGGCAACATCAACGCGCAGCAAGGCGGGCAAATCTACCTGATCGCGCCCAACGTCGAGAACAACGGCATCATCAAGGCGCCCAATGGCGAGATATTGCTGGCGGCGGGCAACAGCGTCGAACTCGTCAACAGCAACGATCCCAACCTGCGCGTCAAGATCACCGCGCCCGCAGGCGACGCCACCAACCTCGGCCAACTCATCGTCGGATCCGGCAACCTCGGCTTGTTCGGCACGATGGTGAAGAACAGCGGCATCGTGAGCGCCGACAGCGCCGTGATGCAGGGCGGCAAGATCGTGTTCAAGGCCAGCCAGACTGCAGAAGTGGGCGGCACAGTCAGTGCGACCGGCACCACGGGCGGCAGCATCGAGGTCCTGGGCAATGAAGTGCAAGTCACTGCCGGAGCGTCGCTGGATGCTTCCGGAACCAACGGCGGCGGCACGGTGCTGGTCGGCGGGGATAAACAAGGCGCCAACCCGAATGTCGTCAATGCGCAGAACACCTATGTCGACGCCACAGCCAGCATCAAGGCAGATGCCACCCAGAACGGCGACGGCGGCAAGATCATCGTATGGGCCGATAACATCACGCGCGCTTATGGCAACCTTTCCGCTCAGGGCGGGGTGAATGGTGGGGATGGCGGCTTCATTGAAACGTCAGGTCATTATCTGGATGTGGCAGGTATCAAAGTAAGTGCGCAAGCATCCCACGGTACGGCCGGGAGCTGGCTGCTCGACCCCTGGAATGTGACGATTGTTGGTGCGCCCTCCACAGAGGTTGGCGGCGCTTTTGCATCAGGAACATGGACACCCGGTGCCTCTGGTTCTTCCATACTGAATACGACAATTGAAGCAGCATTGAATGCCGGTACGGCGGTCACAATTAATACCACAGGAGGGGGGGGGACAGAGGCGGGCAATATCACCGTCAATGCTTCAATCACCATGACCGGTGCCACTGCAACTTCCCTTACGCTAAATGCAGCCGGCAGCATTCTCATCAACCAGAACATCAGTTCCACCAATGCCGCCCCGACCGCGCTCAACCTCGTGTTGAATCACGGTGCAGGAGGCAGTGCCACGTTGGGCGCGATAAGTACGCTGAGTCTGGCGGGCGGCAATCTGGATGTGCAGAGTGCGGGGGTTACGGGAACCGGGACGTTCAACGTAACGTCAGGCGGGCCTACCACCACGCTGACCGGCACATTTTCCGCGGCCAACTTGAATGTCAGTGGGTACTTAACTTTGGCAGGTACCGGCCCGACGACCCTGAATTCCGTGACTTTGGCTGGCGGTGAGTTGAGTAGCGCGGGAGCACTGACGATTGGTTCGCTGAATGTGACAGGTACTACGGTAACTTTAAGTGGTGTCGGCAACAAGACTGTGACCGGAGCGACGACTTTCTCCGCCTCAGGTTTTTCAAACTGGTTCAATTTGAACGGCGGTACGTTAAATACCCAAGGCGGAGTGAGCAAGCTCAGCGCGAATACTCAGTATATTTACATGTGGGACAGCATCATCAACAACTCCGGCGCATGGGCGATGAACGGTTTTCAGTTCTTGCAATTTTCCGGGGTGAATAGTTTTGCCAACAGCGGCACGGGCGTGGTGAATGTATCTGGCGCAGGGGGAGTGTTTTACGGTGTCGCTTTCAACAACAACTCTTCTGCACTTAACGGAGTGGACATTGCCGCCGGCTCCACACTGAATCTGGGGTGGGGCGGCAGCAGCAGCGGGTCGTTCAATCTGGCGACGGGCAGCACGCTTATCTTTGGCATGGGTACACACACTCTGACCGGTCCGACTGCGGTCACGGGAACGGGCAACATCCAATTTGCCAACGGCACAACAAATATCACCGGCTCGGTTGTGGCGGCAAGTTTGTCCGGCACCAGCACTTTTGCCAGTGCGACCATCAATGGAGCAACCACGGTTGGCAGCATCGCCAATAGCGGGGCCGCCATCAATCTGACCGGTACCGGAGCGACCGGGATAACCAGCATATCCTCCTCGTCGACGGGCACGCTAAGCATAGCGGGCACCACCTCAACCCTCACTTCGCTGACCAACAGCGGCGGCACGATCAACCTGACCAATGCGTCGTCTCCGATGACGCTCACGACGTTCGATGTGGGCAGCGGTGTGACCAACGTCGCATCCGCCATCACGGTGCCAACCATGAACTGGTCAAACGGTGAAGTAGGCGGGGCGGGTGCATTGAACGTGACGGCCGCGCTCAACCTGAGCCCGAATAACGCGGCGATATTGAATGCCAAGACCCTGAACGTTTCCGGGGCAACCACCCAGGGGGCGTTGGCTACCATGTCGACGCTGCAAATGACCAACGGTGCCGTCATCAACAATACCGGCGCGTGGTCGATGAACAATGCGCAAATTCTGGATTCCGATTTGACACCGACCAGCGTGTTTAACAACAACGCGGGTGGATCGGTTGCCGTCAATACAGGCGGGTTCGGATTGATCGACGGGGCGACTTTTGTAAACGGCGGTTCTATATCCGGACAGTTGGCGGTGGGTACGCTGATCAACAATTCAACGATCATTCTTGGTCCGATCGTTGCGCAATCGTTGATCAACAACGGCACCGCTACGGTGGCAGGCACGACCAGCATCTACGGCAATGTGACAAACAATGGTCTATTGGATATTCAAACGGGCGGCAATCTGAGCGTCAACGGTTTGTTCACCAACACGGCGACCGGAACGCTGAATGTCGCAGGTTCGCTGCTGGCCGGAAAGGACACGATCAACAACGGCACAGTCAACCTGACAACAGGCGGTTCGCTGAACGGCATCTTCAGAAACAACAATATTGTGAATGCGAGCGGCGGCGCCTTTGGCGGCACATTCGCCTACAACAACAATCTCGCACAGTTGAATGTGACGGGCGGGACTTTGACCATCGCGTCGACCGCCTTTCTGACCAATTCGGGCACCATTGCATTGGGTAACGGGGCGACTACCGGCGGAATCGATATCCTTGGCGCGGGTACGCTCAGCAATACCGGTACAGGCACGATCAATTCCAGCTCACCGACCTTCAACCAGATTTCGGGCGGTACTTTTTACAATTACGGCAGTCTGAACGTACTCAGCGGCGGATTGCATGTCGTTACCCCCACGCTCTTCGACACAACCGGCAGCGGCCTCTTGAACGTGGCTACCGGCAGTACTTTGCAGGTGCTGGGCGGGGCCGTTTCGTTAAATTCCACCACCCAAATGGGGACGGGTGGGGGCGTGGTTCTCCTGTCCAATAACGGAGGAACCGGCTTAACAGTGACTGCCGGTGGTATTTTGAATCCGGTTTCCACCAATACCCATCTTGCGTTCGCCAACAGCAATCTGGTGACCGTCAACGGGGTGTTGATCAACCAGGGTACGCTGGATATCAGCGGGATCACTTTTGGCGTCGGCGGTGCGGTGGATAACCAGGGAACGCTCACTTACTCCGGTACGCAATCGCTGGTGAATTATTCCCAATCGAACGGCGTGTTGCAGGGCGTGGGCGGGACAGCGGGTACGAATCAGTTCTTTGTGACCGGCGCGCTGACCTTGACGGGAACCAGCGCACTGGATAACGCGACCCTGAATCTGCAACAGGGAGCAGGTTCGGCCAGTTTGGGATTCGGCGGTTCGCCCGCCGTGCTGAATATGCAAAACGGCGCAATTATCAACAACGATATGGGTTTTGCCATCAACGGTGTGATTCAGGACCTGTCCGCATCGACCTCATTCTTCAACAATTTGACGTTCGGTACAGTCAGTGTGGCGCTGGGCGACAGCGGCACGGTATTCGGCACCGCGTTTAACAATGCGGGCACATTGAGCGTTGCCGGAACCTGGACGACCGGGACATTAACCAATGCCGGTCTCCTGGATATCACGGGAACCGTGCTGACTACTTCAATCATTAACAATGGCACGCTCCAGGTGTCGGGCGGCAACGGTACGGTCAACGGCAACGTGGTGAACAACAATACCTTCAATGTCACCAATGGCACGGCCACTATCCTCGGCACGTTCACCAACAGTGCGACCGGCACCACCAACCTGAATGCGTTGGGCGCACTCAATATCGGTGCGGGCGGTACCAATTACGGCACCATCAATGTGGCCGGCGGCACTGCCATGTCCGGGGCGGGAAGATTCACCAATCAGGGGACAGTCAATGTCAATTCCACACTGATCTCGCCGTTTGTGGTCAACAACGTTTTTGACAATAACGGCTTGGTCAACATCCAGTCCGGAGCGATGACGTTGAATCAGGGCGGCAAGGGCAGCGGGCAATTTTCACTGCTCGCCGGAACCGGGCTGAATTTCACTGCCACCTACACCTCCACAGGGGCGACCGCCATCGCCGGGTCGGGCGATATTGCATTCAATGGCGGTTCGTCGGTGTTTGCGGGCTCAATCGCGGCAAACAGTCTGACCAACAACCTGGCCAGCTATCTGGACAGCACCACGTTGAATGGCGCTTTATCCATCAACACGCTGAATATGACTGCCGGTCAGTTGAACAATGCCCAAGTGCTGAATTTGGCAACGCTGAATGTTGCGGGCTACGGCACCTTGGGTGGTGCCGGTGCGGTCAACGTGAGCACTGCGCTGAACATGAATTCGGGCTTTTCCGACCTGACACTAATCGGCAAAACCCTGACCAGCAACGGTACCGCAACGTTGGGCGTCAGTTCTTCGATTTCGGGGAGCGGAGCGAGCGGTTCGACGTTTGTTAATGCGGGCACGATGAATGTTACGGGTAATGGGCGTATCAATGCACTTTTCACCAACACTGGGGCCGTTAATGTAGCCTCCACGGGGGCGCTGACGCTAACGGGCGGAGCGACAAGCACCACCGCCATTAATTTGGCCACCGGGGCTGGACTCTATTTTGACACTGGTTTCTCCAATGCCGCTGCCACCTACTCGATAAATGTGGTTGGTACGGGGGATGTATTCTTAACCGGAAATGGCAACACAATAACGCTTACCGGGGCGATTACGGCAAACAGCTTGTCCAGTTTCAACTGCGACTGCACCGCGCCCACTTTTGACCTGAATGGTGTGATCAACGTTGGTACGCTGACATCGGCCTTTGGCGTTATGAATTTGAACAGCAATGTGGCAGGTTCGCCGAACACAGTCGCCGACTTGATCGGCCCGGTAGGCGGAACCGGTAACCTCACCATAACCAACAGCCTTGTGGGAAGCCTGGGCAACACCTTTACCGATCTCAGCATTACTCAGGCAGTTGGGAATTTGGCTATCGGCGGCTTGAGTGCGACCAATTCTCTCCATTTGGCCGCCACAACCGGCGTGTTGACCATCAACAGTTCCGTTACGGCGCCAACAATCACTGCTTTCGGCGGGACCGGACTTGTTTTGGATCCATCGGTAACGCTGAATGCCAGCGGCATCGGGAATGCGATTGTGCTGAATGCCGGGGCAGGCAACTTCGTCAACAATTCGGGTGCAGCCGTGATGAATCTGACCGGGGGCGGCAACTGGCTGGTCTATTCCAACAGTCCTTTGCTGGATACCCGCAGCGGGCTGGTTTACAACTTCAAGCAGTACAACACGGCGTTTGGGGGAACCATTCTTGGCACCGGCAATGGTTTCGTCTATACCCTGGCGCCGACCGTGACGTTTGGGCTGACCGGAACCATTGGCAAGCCTTACGATGGGACGACCACCGCATGGTTGACGGCAGGGAATTTCCTGCCTGCCGTTGGCGCGATAGACGGGGATACGGTCAACGCCCCCGCCAGTGCCATAGGCGCCTACGATTCCGCCTATACGGATGCGACCACCGTGACGGCCAGCGGAACGGCTACCGGCACCAATGGACTGGTAACGGTTTACGGTTATCAGTTTACGGCGAGCGGTCCCGGAACGATCACGCCCATCCTGATCACCCCTCCTATCCTGTCCGCGCTGGTGGATTCGACGCTGATACTCGACGTGGAAAGCAAAGAAGGAAAGCCCGGCTCAGGCCGGCGCCACTCGGGAAAAGACGGCATACAGTCCAGAATCGCCGAGGCTCAGTCCGATATTCCGAAAACGGTGTGCCAATAATGCTGAGGAGAACAGGATTGTTTAAGACCAGAGCCTTGAACGCGATACGGTGTTTGCCATTGCTTTTCCTTCTGCTGTTCTCGACGGCTGTGCTTGCCGAAGCCTCAAGCGCCGATGACGGGGCGTCTGCGTTGCGTTTCGAGATCAGTACCTATGTCGTGGAAGGCGTGACTTTGTTGAGCAAGGAAGAGCTCAATGCCGCCGTTGCGCCGTATGTCGGCAAGAACAAGGACTTCTCGGATGTGCAGCACGCGCTGGAAGCGGTGGAAGCGGCATACGCCAAGCGCGGCTATACGGCCGTGCAGGTGTTGCTGCCCGAGCAGGAACTGGCCAATGGCCGGGTGCGTTTGCGCGTGGTGGAAAGCCGCTTCGGCCAGGTGGTGGTGAAGGGGCAAAAGTACTTCAGCGAGGAGAGCGTGCGCAACTCGCTGCCTTCGCTGCGCCAGGGCAATGTCCCGCGCACGAAACTGATAGCGCGCGAACTCAAGCTGTCCAACGAAAATCCGTCGCGGCAGTTGAATGTGGTGCTGAAATCGGGCAAGCAGGACGACCAGGTCGACGCCGAAGTGCAAGTGACCGATCAGAAGCCGACGACCTTCGGCTTGAGCTTCGATAATTCCGGCACGACCGAAACGGGACGCACACGCCTGGGGCTGTTCTACCGCCACGCCAATCTGCTGAACGCCGACCATGTGGGTACGCTGCAACTGCAAGTGTCGCCGCAACACATGAACCGCGTGCGCGTATTCGGCGGCGGCTACAAGATACCGCGCTACGCCTCCGGCGACAGCGTGGAGTTTTTCGGCGGCTATTCCAACGTCAATTCGGTGGTTGGCGGCCTCTCGAATTTCCAGGGCGGCGGTGTACTGCTCAATGCCCGTTACAACCAAATGTTGGAGAGAGTGGCCGGATTTGATCCGCGGCTGACATTCGGCATCGACTGGCGCGACTTCAAGCGCATCGAGCAGACCGTGCCAAGCTCGGTGGTGTTGTACAACGAGATCGTCGTGACGCCGCTGAGCATCGGCTTGGTCGCGCAGGATAAAACCGAACGCGCCATGACCAGTTTCGACCTTGGCTTGTCCGCCAATATTCCGGTGACCGGCAAGGGCAAAAAGGAGCGCTTTGCCAGCTATGACCCGCTGGGGATACTGTTGCCGGACGCCAACTATCGAATCCTGAAATACGGCGCGAGCCATGTGCAATCGCTGGGCGACGACTGGCAGGTGCGGGGTGCGTTGTCCGGACAATGGAGCCGTAATGTGCTGATCCTGGGCGAGCAGATGCGCCTGGGCGGGATGGACGGCGTGCGCGGTTTTTCGGAAGGCAGCGAAGCGGGCGAAAGAGGAACGCGCGGAACGCTGGAAGCCTATACCCCGGAAACGAGTTATCTGGGCATCAAGGGGCGCGCACTCATGTTTTTCGATGGCGGCAGCGTGCGTTCGGCCAGCGGGCTGAAGGCATCGATCACCAGCGCGGGTTTCGGTTTGCGTGCGACGCGCGAGCAGCTTTCGTTCAGGATGGACGCCGGACGCATCGGCAAGGCCGGAACGGATCCGCTGCAGAAGAAGGGCGATTGGCGCATTCATGCCGCCGTGTCGGCAACATTTTGATTGAGCAGGCGGTGATATGAAAAAAATACTTTGTCTGGCGGTGCTGATGAGCGCTTCTCCCCTGATGGCGGCGGAAGTGGCGGGGCAGGTCGGCTTCATGAGCGGCGTGCTGGTGGCGCAACGCGCGGACGGCACGGTCAAGGTGCTGGCGCCCAAGTCGCAAGTGGTGGAAGGCGACACGCTGGTCACCTCCGGCAACGGTTATGCCCAGGTGAAGATGAACGACGGCACGCAGATGACGCTGCGCCCGGATTCCAACCTGAAGATCGAGGCTTTCCAGTTCAGGAAAGATGCGCCGCAGGCCGACAACGCGGTATTCCGTTTGCTCCGCGGCGGATTCCGCACCCTGACCGGCCTGATCGGCAAACGCGGCAATCCGGACGCCTACAAATTGCGCGCGGCCTCCGCGACCATCGGGATTCGCGGCACCAATTTCACCACGCGCCTGTGCAACGACAAGGATTGCAGCGACGACTCGTCCAGGCCGGCAGGGCCTGCGCCCAAAGTGGTGGGGCGCGTCATGCTGCTGCAGGGTGCCATGGTTGCGAAGGAAATCTCCGGAGACGTGCGCAAGCTGTCGCTGGGTTCGCCGGTATATGAGGGCGATACCCTGAACACCGATCCCAAGTCGCAGTCGGTGGTCGCGTTCCGCGACGAGAGCCGCATCACCTTGCAGGAAAGCAGCTCGTTCTACGTCGAGAAATTCAAGTACAACAAGGCCACCGCACAGGAGAGCGCCGTGTTGCGCCTGCTCAAGGGCAGCGTGCGCGTGGTCACCGGGTGGATCGGGCGCGCGAATCACGACAATTACAGATTCGGCGTGGCCGGCGCGACCATCGGTATCCGCGGTACCGGCTTCGACGCCTGGTGCAATGCCGGTTGTGCAAGCGGCAGCGGCAATTCCGGCGCGACCCAGGACAAACCGCTGGACGGGGCGGGCGTTTACGTGTGGGCCGGCTCCGTGGTGCTGATCACGCCCAACGGCTCGTTCGATGTCGCGCTGCAACAGGCTGCCATGATTGCGCGCGACACCGGCAAGCCGGTGCAGATCATGGTGGTGCCGAAAGCCGTTCTCGAAAATGGAGCGCCGCGTCCGGACAGCATACCGGTGGATTTCGAAAAGGAATTCGGCGCCTCCGGGGAAGGTGCCGGGGTGTATGTCACGGTGCACGACGGGAAAATCATCGTGACCCTGGATGGCAAAGTTTTGAATCTGGGCGCGGGCGAAAGCGGATTTGCCAGCGACGAGGAATTGATGCGCCTGTCGAGCATGCCGAATTTCATGGGAGTCCCGGACCAAAACAGCGACCCGAATCCGGGCGCGAATCCGAATGGCTGCGTAGTTGCTCCCTGACTCTCCTGCACTCGCAACATCCCCTCCCCCTTGCAGGGGGAGGGTAGGGTGGGGGTAGAAACGTGGTACCTTCGCCGAGTCACCTTCCAACCCCGGTTATTTTATGAGGCAATTTTTGTAGGAGCCCGGCTTGCCGGGCGATTTTCCGACAAAAACCTTATCGCGCAACAAGTTGCGCTCCTACGGGCAGGCTGGTAATTATGAAGCACGCAGGGTGCACTCGCGCACCTTACAACTGGTGCGCAGGCGGTCTGATCAATAGTAAGATGGACAGCCGTTTCGCAGTAGTTCCCGCACTCACGGAATCACATGAACAATCTTCTTCTGCTCGTCCTCTGCTTTATTGCCGGCATGCTGCTGCGTCGCTACAAGCGCATGCCGGACAACGCCCCCGCCACCCTCAACAGCTTCATCATCCATGTCTCGTTGCCAGCGCTGACGCTGCTGTACATCCACGAACTGCATATCTCCGGCGACGTGATCCTGATTGCGGCGATGGCGTGGATCGTGTTCGGCCTGTCGGCCGGGTTCTTCTGGATGATGGGCCGGTGGCTGCGCCTGCCGCGCGTCACGGTCGGCGCATTGATGCTGGTGGGCGGCCTCGGCAACACCTCGTTCTTCGGCCTGCCCATGGTCGAGGCCTATTTCGGCACTGCGGGGCTGGCCACCGCCATCGTCGCGGACCAGCTCGGCTCGTTCTTCGCGCTCTCCGTGCTCGGCATCACCGTCGCGGGCATCTATTCTTCCGGCCGGCCGACAGCAGCGGAGATCGTCAAACGCATCGCGCTGTTCCCGCCGTTCATCTCGCTCGCCATCGCGCTGCTGCTGATCCCGGTCGAATATGCGGACTGGTTCAGCGTGCTGCTCAAACGTCTGGGCGACACGCTCGCGCCGCTGGCGCTGCTGTCGGTCGGCATGCAGTTGCGGCTGGGCCATGTCGCCGAACACAAACGCAATCTCGCGCTCGGTCTGGGTTTCAAGCTCATACTCGCGCCGCTCGCGATCTACCTCTTGTATGTGCAACTGCTCGGCGCGCACGGACTGGCGATCCAGGTCACCATTTTCGAAGCGGCGATGCCCTCGATGATCACCGCCTCCATCGTGGCGAGCGAACACGACCTCGACCCGCCGCTGGCCAACCTGATGGTGGCGGTGGGATTGATACTCTCCTTCATCACGCTCAGCGCGTGGTGGCTGCTGTTGAGGACCCTATGAGCATCTGGAACGAACGTTATGCCGGCGAGGACTTCTTCTACGGTACTGAGCCGAACGCATTCCTCGTTTCGCACAAGGCGCTGCTCACGCCGGGTATGAGATGCCTGGCGGTGGCCGATGGCGAGGGACGCAACGGTGTGTGGCTGGCGGAGCAGGGGCTGGAAGTGCTGTCGGTGGACGGGTCGCATGTCGCGCAGGCCAAGGCAAAGAAACTGGCGCAGCAGCGCGGCGTGGCGATGCTGTTCGAGCAGGTCGACCTGTTGCAATGGGATTGGGGCGAGAACGACTTCGACGTGGTCGCGGCGATCTTCATCCAGTTCGTCACCTCGCCCGAACGCGAGCGGATGTTCGCCGCCATCAAGCGCTGCCTCAAACCGGGCGGGCTGCTGTTGCTGCAAGGCTATACGCCGCGCCAGCTCGAATACAAGACCGGCGGGCCGTCGCAGGCCGAGAACCTCTACACCGAAGCCATGCTGGCCAATGCTTTCGCCGACATGGAAATCCTGCAACTGCACGAGCACGACAGCGTCATCCGCGAAGGTGCCGGTCACAGCGGCATGTCGGCGCTCATCGATCTGGTCGCGCGCAAACCGGCTTGATGCGGTTACGCGGTGAAACTGCTAACCCAACCTGCTTTGGCTTTGGACACCTCAAGACACTAGTGCAGCGTAAAGACGGAAGTCCGGTTTCTTCCGCCCTGTTTGGCCGCATACAGCGCCTTGTCGGCACGATCCAGTAGTTCAAGCAAGGTGGCTCCCGTGGTGTGCGAAGCAATGCCCACGGATATGGAAATGCCGCCGATGTGTTCGCTGGAATCGAGACGGCGTATCTTGCCGCTCTCGATGGCCTGACGGATATGTTCGGCAACGATAAAAGCGCCGTTTATATTTGTATCCGGTAACAGCACGACAAACTCCTCGCCGCCTATTCTTGCCACCGCATCCTGACCTTTGACCTTGGATTTGAGGGTGTTGGCGATGGCGCAGATGACTTTGTCCCCGAACAAATGGCCATAGGTGTCGTTGACCTTCTTGAAGTGATCGATGTCGAGCATCAGCAGGCAGAAGCCATTGCCGCTCGAAGCCGGGTCGTCAAAGATGGGTTGGGCGGCGGCTTCAAGCCCGCGCCGGTTGAGGACTTGAGTCAGCGGATCGGTCAACGCCTCGGCCCTGGCCGATTCGATCTCCTTGTTCAGGGTTTCCACTTCCTGCTTGCTGGCCTCCAACTGCGCTTCCAGCGTCTGCATTGAGCCTTGCATCTTGCCGGTATCGCCCGCCAGATTTTCGATCAGGGAGCGCAATTTCGCGGAATCGATGTCGCCCTTCAATGCGTCCCCGTGTGTTTGCAAGCGGCTGCCGAAATGAACCGCTTCCCGCGTTGCCTCCGCGGTCGATTCGACCAGCTTGCCCAGCAATTGCCTGATTCCGCCGCGCAGGAATTTCTGGATGTCGGAACTGCATTCGGAAACATATTGAGAATAGAGTTTTTCGACGGTGTCGTCGTCGAGTCTGGCATCGCCTTCCAGCAGCGGCCCCATCGCCCTGATCAGCGCGGGATTGATGCCGGCCAGATATTCGTACCACACCGCGTAATTGGGCGGGGTGAATGCGGCGGGGTGAAGTACCATCTTCTGGAGAATCAGGCGCAGTATTTCGCCGCTTGCGGCGGTTTCATGTGGGTATTTCATAGGCTCTCCTCACGGCATGCCTTTTTTATTGCAGGGCATTTTCCTTGGGGGCACTCTATATATGGCACCGATGCAAGTAAAGGCGTTTACCGCCCGATGTTGCAATATTGTTATGGAGGAAGTTGCCATCCAAAAATGGCGTAATGCTCAATCTTTCTTGCCGACATGCATGAACAGCGGCCACTCGACCCGGCGAGTTTTTCCTTCGGGCCAGTGAATGGCGATCTCTTCGGCCAGGGCATCGACCGGGTTGAAACCGTTCGCCGCCTGGAACCTGCCCACCGCCGACCAACTGCGCAAGTAACCGAGCAAGTGCTCGCGCGTCCATTCCTTGCGCAGGAAAAATTGCGGGGCGGCGATGCGCGGAAACGGGAAGGGCAGGTCGCGGTAGCCGTTCTCGACGTGCATGCGTTCGGGCGGCCAGTAGGCGCCGATGGTCTCGTCGTAGAAGCGATCCAGAATCCGCTGTACCCCGGCATGGTCGACCGCAAGGCGGTTATAGCCCCACGCCGCGATGACGCCCTGCGGTTTCAGCACGCGCCGCACTTCGGCATGGAAACTGGCCAGGTCGAACCAGTGCATGGCCTGCGCGACGGTGACGAGATCGACCGAGCCATCGGGCAGTCCGCTGGATTCGGCAGGCGTCACGCGGTATTCGATGTTCGGCAGCGCCGGGGCGGATGCCAGTTGCGCGGCGCTGATGTCCGTCCCCAGCACCTGCTCGAAGCGTGCCGCCAATGCCACGGTCGCCTGCCCGTTGCCCGCACCGCAATCCCATGCCCGCTTCCGCTGCGGCGCAATGCCCGCCAGCCAATCGAACAATTCGTCCGGATAGGATGGCCGGAACGCTGCGTACTGACTGGCAAGCGGCGAGAAATGATCCGGGTTCATCGGGGGAATCCCGGTCAGGGAATGGTCTTCACCCACGCCTCGATCAGGGGCGCATCCATCGCGCCAAGCTTGCGCGACACTTCTTTTCCGCCCTTGAATATCGCCAGCGTCGGGATGCTCTGGATGTTGTATTGCATGGCGATCTGCTGCGCCTCTTCCGTATTCAGCTTGACCACGCGCATTTCGGGTTCCAGGCGTTGCGCCGCCTTCTCGAACGCCGGTGCCATCATGCGGCACGGCCCGCACCACGGCGCCCAGAAATCCACCAGCACCGGGATGTCGCTGTTGCCGATGTGGCGCATGAAATTGCCCTCGTTCAACTCCACCGGATGCGCCGTGAACAGCGGCTGCCTGCACTTGCCGCAAGCGGGTTGCGCCGTGAGTTTTGCGGCCGGAACGCGGTTCACCGCGTCGCAATGCGGGCAGACGATATGTTTGGAGTCGCTCATGGCATCAATCTCAGAGAATTAGGAGATTCTAATATAGAGGTTGCGCATGAAGAATTCAACCCGAAATTTCGCTTGTCCCGGAACCTCCCGCCGCGGCTGCCGAAGCATCGCCGCGAATGACCCGAAGACAGCTCGGATGTCAGGGAAGCGCGATGCGCATCGACAGGTCGACCGCCTTCACGTCCTTGGTCAATGCGCCAATCGAGATGCGATCCACGCCGGTCTCCGCCACCAGGCGCACATTCTCCAGCGTGATGCCGCCGGAGGCTTCCAGCTCGGCGCGCTTTGCGGCATGCCCGACGGCGAGGCGCATGTCCGCCAGCGAAAAGTTGTCGAGCAGGATCAGTTGCGCGCCCGCGTTCAGCGCCTCTTCCAATTCGGCCAGCGTCTCCACCTCGATCTGGATGGATACACCGGGCGGAATGATCTGGAACGCGTGCTCCAGCACCTTGCCGATGCCGCCCGCCGCTGCGATATGGTTTTCCTTGATCAGCACGCCGTCGAAAAGGCCGATGCGCTGGTTGTGCCCGCCGCCCACCTTCACCGCATGCTTCTGTGCCACGCGCAGGCCGGGCAGCGTCTTGCGCGTATCCATGATCCTGGCGGAGGTGCCGCGGGTCGCCTCGACGTAACGCCGCGTCTGCGTGGCCACGGCCGAGAGCGTCTGCAAAAAGTTCAGTGCGGGACGCTCTGCCGAAAGCAGTGCGCGCGCGTTGCCCCGCACCTCGCACAGTGTCTGGCCCGCCTCGGCCATGTCGCCCTCATTCAGTTTCCAGGCGATCCGGCAGTTCGGATCCAGCGTGAGGAAACAATCCTCGAACCACAGCGTCCCGCACAGCACAGCCGCCTCGCGCGTGATGACCGTGGCATGTGCCTGCGCAGATTCCGCAATCAGTTGGGCGGTGAGATCGCGGTCGCAACCGTCTTCAGCCAGCGCGGCGGCGACATTGGCGCGAATGTGGTGGGCAAGCGTGGTATGGGGCATGGGGCATATCCTTTGTTGGGGGCGTAGTATAAGGGAAGCGCCAATGCTCCGTAATGCTCCGTCATTCCCGCGCAGGCGGGAATTCAGTGATGGAAAAAGCTCTTGCGCAGCAAGAACAAAACCCAAATGCATATTGAAAGACCCACTGGATTCCAGCCTGCGCGGGAATGATGATGTAGACGGGAGCTGTAAACGGGAGAACACGGGCTTGAAATTGCAGAAGCCTCCCCCACCTACCCGGCAGACAGATATTCCATCCAAGGAGCCAACATGCGTTTCGACAAGTTCACCACCAAGCTGCAACAGGCGCTGGCCGATGCCCAGAGCCTGGCTGTCGGCAACGACAACCAGTTCATCGAGCCGCAGCACCTGCTGCTGGCCCTGCTCAACGATGCCGACAGCGGGGCAGGTTCGCTGCTGGCGCGCGCGGGCGGCAACACCAATGCGCTGAAGGCAGCGCTGAACGATGCCGTGGCGCGCCTGCCCAGGGTGGAAGGTCACAGCGGCGAAGTGCAGGTCGGCCGCGACTTGGGAAACTTGTTTAACCTGACGGATAAAGAAGCGCAGAAACGCGGCGACCAGTTCATCGCCAGCGAGATGTTCCTGCTCGCACTGACCAACGACAAGGGCGAATGCGGCCGCCTGCTCAAGCAGCACGGCGTGACGCGCGCACCGCTGGAAACCGCCATCAACGCCGTGCGCGGCGGCGAGTCGGTCGGCTCGCAGGAAGCCGAAGGCCAGCGCGAATCCTTGAAGAAATACTGCATGGATCTCACCGAACGCGCCCGCCAGGGCAAGCTCGACCCGGTGATCGGCCGCGACGACGAGATTCGCCGCGCCATCCAGGTGCTGCAGCGCCGCACCAAGAACAACCCGGTGCTGATCGGCGAACCCGGCGTGGGCAAGACCGCGATTGTCGAAGGCCTGGCGCAGCGCATCATCAACGGCGAAGTACCGGAATCGCTCAAGGGCAAGAAGGTGCTGTCGCTGGACATGGCGGCGTTGTTGGCGGGTGCCAAATATCGCGGCGAATTCGAGGAACGCCTTAAAGCGGTACTCAAGGAACTGTCGCAGGACGAAGGCCGCAACATCGTGTTCATCGACGAATTGCACACCATGGTCGGCGCGGGCAAGGCCGAAGGCGCGATGGACGCGGGCAATATGCTCAAGCCCGCTTTGGCACGAGGGGAGTTGCACTGCATCGGCGCAACCACGCTGGACGAATACCGCAAATACATCGAAAAAGATGCCGCGCTGGAGCGCCGCTTCCAGAAGGTGCTGGTGGACGAACCCACGGTGGAATCCACCATCGCCATCCTGCGCGGCCTGCAGGAGAAATACGAGCTGCACCACGGCGTCGAGATCACCGACCCCGCCATCGTCGCGGCGGCGGAGTTGTCGAATCGCTACATCACCGACCGCTTTTTGCCGGACAAGGCCATCGACCTGATCGACGAGGCCGCCGCACGCATCAAGATGGAGATCGACTCCAAGCCGGAAGTGATGGACAAGCTCGACCGCCGCCTGATTCAACTCAAGATCGAACGCGAAGCGGTGAAGAAGGAGAAAGACGAAGCCTCGCGCAAGCGCACCGCACTGATCGAGGACGAGATCAGGAAGCTGGAACGCGAATACGCCGATCTGGAAGAAATCTGGAAAGCGGAGAAGGGCGCAGCGCAGGGCGCGGCCAACGTGAAGGAAGAGATCGACCATGTGAAGGCCGAGATGGTCTCGCTGCAGCGCGAAGGCAAACTGGAGAAAGTGGCCGAACTGCAATACGGCAAGCTGCCGCAACTCGAAGCCAAACTGAAGGAAGCCGCGCAGCGCGAGGCCGAAGGCGCGGGCACCAGGAACAAGCTGTTGCGCACCCAGGTCGGCGCTGAAGAGATCGCCGAAGTGGTGAGCCGCGCCACCGGCATCCCGGTGAGCAAGATGATGCAGGGCGAGCGCGACAAGCTGCTGCACATGGAAGACAAGCTGCACGAGCGCGTGGTGGGGCAGGATGAGGCCGTGCGTCTGGTGTCCGATGCTATTCGCCGTTCGCGTTCGGGTCTGTCCGATCCGAACCGTCCCTACGGTTCCTTCCTGTTTCTCGGCCCCACCGGCGTGGGCAAGACCGAGCTGTGCAAGGCATTGGCGAATTTCATGTTCGATTCCGAGGATCACTTGATCCGCATCGACATGAGCGAGTACATGGAGAAGCATTCCGTCGCGCGTTTGATCGGCGCGCCGCCCGGTTATGTCGGTTATGAAGAAGGCGGCGGCTTGACCGAGGCGGTGCGCCGCAAACCGTACAGCGTCATCCTGCTCGACGAAGTGGAAAAGGCGCACCCGGACGTATTCAACGTGTTGTTGCAGGCGCTGGACGACGGCCGCATGACCGACGGCCAGGGGCGCACCGTGGATTTCAAGAATACCGTGATCGTGATGACTTCAAACCTTGGCAGCCAGATGATCCAGCAGATGTCCGGCGACGATTACCAGGTGATCAAGCTGGCGGTGATGGGCGAGGTGAAGAGCTACTTCCGTCCCGAGTTCATCAACCGGATCGACGAAGTGGTGGTGTTCCATGCGCTGGACGAGAAGAACATCAAGTCCATCGCGCGCATCCAGATGCAGCATCTGGAGAAACGCCTGGCCGCGATGGAGATGAAGCTGAGCGTCAGCGATGCGGCTCTCTCGGAGATCGCCAATGCGGGCTTCGATCCGGTGTATGGCGCGCGTCCGCTGAAGCGCGCGATCCAGGCACAGTTGGAAAACCCGCTGGCCAGGCACATCCTCGAAGGTCACTTCGTTGCGAAGGACACCATCAAGGTGGATTGCAAGGGCGGGGTGATGAAGTTCGAGAAGGCCTAAGCGATCGCGCGGCATTCCCGGATTCGTCATTCCGGCGCAGGCCGGAATCCAGTGTATTCGTTCAACTGGACACCGGCCTTTGCCGGTGTGACGAGCCCGCAGGGCGCGCTTTGCGCACCAGCCATATTGGCATTGGTGCGCAAGCGCACCCTACTTATAATGAATACTTCGTATTTCGGAACCAGCCAACGCGGGAAAACAAAATGCAGATGAAATTCCAACTCAATTCTCCCTCCAATCCTCCCGGTCTATTGCGCAAGCTGGTGGCGTTGATCCTGACGGTGGCGATCCTGGGTCTCGTGCTGATGTTTTCCGCGGTGTTGCTGGTGGTCGTTGCGATCGTCGGCTCGATGGCCGCGGCCTGGCTGTGGTGGAAAACGCGTGAAGTGCGCAAGCAGATGCGCGAGTTTCAGGCGCGGGCAAGGGCGCAGGCGGAAGTGGCGAGCAATGACGGCGTGTTTGAGGGCGAAGTGATCCGCGTGGTCGATCCGCAAAAAGAGGAATGAGCGCAGGCCCTGTAGCTTCTCTCCCCGTTGCGAGAGGGTGGGGGTAGAAGTCGAATACGGGAGCGGGTGATCGTTTTTACCCCATCCCGGCCTTCCCCCCGCAGGGCGAAGTACTGGTTCAGCACCTTGCCTTTGCCGCCCGCGCCCGCAACTGCCCGCAAGCCCCCTCCACCTCCTGCCCGGCCGAATCGCGTATGCGGGAGTAGATGCCTTGCCGATTGAGCGCGTACGCCATCGCCGCAATCCGTTCCGCCGAAGGGCGGCGATAGGGCAGGCCGTCCACCGGATTGAAGGGGATGAAATTCATGATGGCGTATTTGCCGGAGAGCAGTTGGGCGATGCGTTCCAGCTCGGCATCGCTGTCGTTCACCCCATCGATCAACGTCCATTGATACTGGACCGGATAGCCCGTAGCGCGCGCATACGCCTCGGCGCGTTCCACCAGTTCTTCCACGGGAATCTTCGGTGCATTGGGCAGCAGCCTGGCGCGCAACTCCGCATTGGTGGTGTGCAGCGAAAGCGCGAGTGCCGGTTTCACCTTTTCCTCCGGCAGGCGCTCGAACACGCGCAAATCGCCGACAGTGGAGAAGACCAGATTCTTGTGCCCGATATTCCCCTGCATCCCCAGCACCTCGATCGCTTCCAGCACATTGTCCAGATTGTGCGCCGGTTCGCCCATGCCCATGAACACCACCTTGCTCACCGCGCGGCGTTTGCGCGCGAGCACCACCTGGGCGACGATCTCGGCGCTGCCGAGCTGGCGCAGCAAGCCGTCGCGGCCGCTCATGCAGAAGACGCAGCCCACGGCGCAACCCACCTGCGTCGAAACGCACAGCCCGCCGCGCGGCAGCAACACGCTCTCCACCATCTGGCCGTCATGCAACTCCACCAGCAGCCGTGCCACTCCTTCGTTATTGGAAGTTGCGCGTAGCGCGTCGGCGGGGGAACGGTCATGATTTTCACGACCGTTGGCGGGGTGCTCGCTGCGCAACCGCGCCAGCCCGTTCAATTCTGCCTCGATGGCGGGCAACTCGTTGCGCAGCGCAAGCGGAAAGAAAGTCGCGGCCGGGCTGCTTTTCCGGTCGTACGAACACACCTGGCTCCAGCCGCGCATAAACCGGTCTTCATGGCAGGGTTTGGCACCGAGGTCATGCAGGCGTTGGCGGAGGAGGGAGATGCGCATCGGAGGGGTAAAGTACATTCGAAATTAATTGCGCGGCGCGCCTGTCAATTCTAACCCAGGCTTGGGGGCGGATGAGATTCGGGCGACCTCAATCATGCCGATTGCGATACCTATCCCGGCATTGCAGCATTTGTGTTTGCGTCCCCGATGGTGCGATATGGGGAACTGTTCCGCCCAAATCCTGCTCTTAAATAGGAAGCCAATTGCTTCGAAAGACAGTTCAAGCAAGCGGGTTTCTCCAGTGGGTTCTTGCTCGTGGAGGAAGCCATGCCAGTCTACAAAGTTTTCTACACCGATACGCCGCTTCCCGCGGACACCAAGCCCGACTTCACCTATGTGATGCCGCTTGATTTCGTGTCCAGGGATGAGGCACTGGCCAAGGCGTTCAAGCTCATCTTCAGCGGGGCCATTGTCTGGAAAATCGAAGGCCCGGAGGGTTTCTATCTTGATCGGGCGGATGTCGAAAGGGAGTATCTGATATTCCGATCCAGATAGTCTTGTACCGGCCGGAACGTCATTCCCGCGCAGGCGGGAATCCAGTGGGGTTGAAGCAAAATACATTATTGTCTTGCTGGATTCCCGCCTGCGCGGGAATGACGAATGGGTGTAGTTTTGGGATTAGAATCTGCCCTCATCATTTCCCGCTAAGACCATCGCGATGAAATACCTGTTCGCTCCGCCCGCAGTCGCATCGGTGCCGATTCTGGGCAGCGATGAATATTTTCCGATCCGGCGCATCTTCTGCGTCGGCCGCAATTACGAGGCGCATGCCAAAGAACTGGGGAATGCAGTGGATCGGGAAACGCCATTCTATTTCACCAAGGCAGCGGCGCACTATGTGCCATCCGGCGCAACCGTTCCCTATCCGCCGGGCACCGCCAACTATCATCACGAGTTGGAGCTGGTGGTGGCGATCGGCAAGGGCGGCTTCAACATTGCCGAGGCGCAGGCACTGGCGCATGTGTTCGGCTATGCCTGCGGGCTCGACATGACCCGCCGCGACCTGCAAGCGTCGCTGCGCGAGAAGAAGCTGTCCTGGGACCTGGCCAAGGATTTCGAGAATGCGGCCGTGGTCGCGGCGCTGGCGCCCGCTTCCGCAATCGGGCATCCGGTCACAGGCAGGATGGAACTCAGGGTCAACGGCGACATCCGGCAGTCCTCCGACATCGGCATGATGATCCATCCCATCCCGGCCCTCATTGCCCACCTATCGCGCTTTTACCACCTGCAGCCCGGCGACCTGATCTTCACCGGCACGCCGGAAGGCGTCGGCCCCGTGATCCCCGGCGACCGCATCGAAGGGATGATCGAAGGCGTGGGCGGGATCGCGCTGAACATCGGCGCGGCAGATTCGCCGTAGCGCTGATCACCCAGGGCGCTGGGCAGTTTTTGTAGGAGCCCGGCTTGCCGGGCGATTTCCGCATAAACCTTATCGCGCAACAAGTTGCGCTCCTACGGGAGGAAGTTGGTGAAATATCCGGCTAGCGGCTGCGCGGTTTTCCCCGTTGCGGAGCTGGCCTGGGCTTGGTCGATGCATGGTCGTCGTGTGCGTGGGACTGGCGTCCTTGCAGGCGTTCCTTGAGCACCTGCATCAGATCGATCACGTTGCCTGCGGCTTCGGCCGGCGGTTCCTCCGGGGCTTTCAGCACATCGGTGCCGGATTTGAGTTTCTTCTCGATGCGCTGCATCAGGTTCCGGGTTTGCTGGTCGCTCAGCAGTTCGCTGTCGAAGCGTTTGCGCATCGCCTTGGCGATGGCAGCGCGCATCAGTTCGATCTGCTTCTTGTCGGCGTGCTGTCGCGGGGGGAGGCCGACCTGCTCGGGCGTGCGCAGTTCATCGTGAAAGCGCAGCGTCTCCGCGCGCAGGATGCCGCCCTCGGCGATGATCGCCACCAGATAATCCTTGCCGCGCATCACGAACGTGGCGATGCCGGCCTTCTGTTCGTCCTCCATGCTCCTGGCCAGCAGGCGGTAGGCCTTGGTGGTGTCGCTGTCGGGCACCAGATAATAGGCGCGTTCGAAATACACCGGATTGATCGAGCTCAGGGGCACGAACCGTTTCAGGTCGATCTCCCTCGATCGCTTCGGCTCCAGCGCCTCCAGTTCCTCGTCTTCGACCACCACATAGTGGTACTTCTCGATCTCGTAACTGCGCACGACATCGTCGCGCTCCAGCGGCCGGTTGCCCTCTTCGCTGAAGAACTGGCGCTTGAGCAGCGTGCCGTTCGCGTCGACCATCTTCAGCGCGACTTTTCCGCCATGCGCCGAAAACAGGCTGACCGGAAGACTTACCAAGCCGAAGGCAATGATCCCCGACCAGATGGCCTCCGGCCGTTGCTCTTCCTCTTCTTCCACCTGCACTTGATCGGTGTCGTCTTTTTTCATGTTGCACCTCACGCACGTTTGCGCATTTGCTGGATGCTGGCCTCCAGCGCATGACTGATATCGATGCTGCGCTCGCGCGGCTTCGGCGCCAGCTTGCGAACCTTCTTGCCGTGCGCCTTGGCCTCCAGCATTTCGAGCACGCGTTCGCGGAACTCGTCGTGATACTCCTGCGGCTGGAACTCCGACTCCAGCATCTCGATCAGTTGCCGCGCCAGTTCCAGTTCGCGTTTGTCCAGCGCCGGTCCCTGCGGGGGCGCCAGCGAATCCGCGGGGATGACCTCTTCGGTGTGGTGCAGCGACATCAGCATCGGGTAGCCCCGGTACAACTGCAGTGCACCGACATAGGACTTGTTGCGCATCACCCAGCGCGCCAGCCCTTCCACCTGCATCGCCTCCAGCGCGTCGACCAGCGCGAAGAATTCCGTGTTGCCTTCATCCGGGCCCAGGTAATAGGGGCGGTTATACCAGCGATGATCGATCACATGCAGCGGAAGGAAGCCGAGGATCTCGATATCGCGCGAGGGTTCCGGTTCCAGCCCCTCCAGTTCGGACGGCTCCAGCAGCACCCGGTCGCCCGATTCGGTGATATAGGCGCGGCGGATTTCTTCATGGGGGACGACTTCGTCCGTCTCCGGATTGATATACGACTGATGCACCGGTTCGAGATCCTGGCGGCTCAGCAGCCGGAAATGCACGTTGCGATCCTCGATGGCGCCGTACAGCTTCACCGGCACCCGGACCGAATTGAAATGGATCACACCTTTCCACATGGCGCGTACGGACATCATGCACCTCCTTTACCGAGCGGCTCTCAGCAAACGTAGGATGGGTG
>JACRME010000024.1 GCA_016235045.1 Nitrosomonadales bacterium | reverse complement strand
GTTCAATCTAGCTAATTTTTTGCAAGTTCTTTCGAACCCGCAGATCTCACTCAAAGCGAATTTACTTTTTATCGTATCTTCGATTTCGTGAGGGTACTTCTATATGTCTTGAGTTCGACTCCATCACCTGAGTGATCTCGTCTGCCCAAACACAAGCACCCACACTAATCGGTTGTTTCTTCAATCTTTTAAAGAGCTTGGCACTGCTTTTTTTCGCTGCCTCAGCGGCGAAGAGGTGCGCATTATATAGAGCGAACGACTTCCGTCAACTCATTTTTTTACGCACTGCGTTTAATCTTGAAACCGTTTCCTGATGTTTGGTTGCGGGGGCAGGATTTGAACCTACGACCTTCGGGTTATGAGCCCGACGAGCTGCCAGACTGCTCCACCCCGCGTCAGAGAAGGGGGCGAACTGTACAGAAGTTCAGCACCTTCGTCAACAGAAGAATACCCGGGATGGATTCGCTCATCCTGGAGCGGACTGCCCAACGACACGATTCGATTGCATTTGCCATGCTACAGTTTGGCCGGATCGGATTTGATTACAACCGGGCGCAATGCCGCTTGCTTATAGCCTGATGCGCAGCAATCCGGCACAGACTAATACGGAGGATCCGATGGCTGCTCAAGAATGGATAGGCGGGATCGCCGCCGCCCTCACCACCTGCTCATTCATCCCGCAAGTGGTGCGGGTATGGCAGACCAGGCACACCAAAGACATCTCGCTACTCATGTACTCATTATTCACTGCCGGGGTAGCGCTGTGGCTGGCATACGGCATCCTGCTTGGTGCATGGCCGATCATCGTCGCCAATGGCATCACCTTGCTGCTGGCCGGGATGGTGTTAGTGCTTAAGCTACGTTTCGGCTGAATATCCGTTTTGCCGGTTACAATTCCCCCATTGACGTGCCTGCATTACCCAGCAAAACCATGCTTAAGAAGATACGTGTAAGCGATATACGCACTGGAATGTTCATCCATGAAATCTGCGGCAGTTGGATGGATCATCCATTCTGGAAAAAGGCATTTCTTCTCGCTGCCAGCCAAGACCTGAAAACCCTGAAATCCTGCGGCGTGCAAGAAGTCTGGATCGATACCGACAAAGGGCTTGACGTCGGTTCCGAAGCCGTCCTGTCTACCCATGAAGAAGCCAGGAAAAAAGTCGAGGAAGAGTTAAGCAAGATCGCCAAAGAACCGCAAAGCGAACCGCGCATTCCCATTCATGAGGAACTCGAACGTGCCCGCAAACTGCAAGCCAGGAGCAAGGCCGCCGTTACCTCCATGTTCCATGAAGTGCGCATGGGAAATGCCATCAAGGTCAGCGAAGTCGCCCCTTTGGTGGACGAGATCAGCGAATCCATCACCCGCAACCCGGAAGCGTTCCTCAATTTGGCCCGGCTCAAGACCAAGGACGATTACACCTATATGCACTCGGTAGCCGTATGCGCCCTGATGATCGCATTGGGCAAGCAGCTGGGACTATCCGGATCAGACCTGAAAGAAGTCGGCCTTGCCGGATTGCTGCACGATGTCGGCAAGATGATGATTCCGGACGATGTGCTCAACAAGCCGGGCAAATTGAGTGATGAAGAATTCAACATCATCAAGCAGCACCCGCGCAAGGGTTGGGAAATATTGCACGGATCGCCGGAGATCACTCCCACCGCACTTGATGTATGCCTGCATCACCACGAACGCGTGGACGGCACCGGATATCCCGACCGCATCTCTGGGGAATTGCTCACATTGTTTTCGCGCATGGGCGCGGTCTGCGACGTTTACGACGCACTCACTTCCAACCGCTGCTACAAGAACGGATGGGAACCCGCCGAGACCATCCGCAAAATGGCGGAATGGCGCAACGGGCACTTTGACGAGCGGGTGTTCCAGGCCTTCGTCAAGACCATAGGCATCTACCCTTCCGGCACCTTAGTAAGGCTCAAGTCAGGTAGGCTGGCTATAGTGATAGAGCAGACTGAGAAGAGCCTGCTCACGCCCGTCGTAAAGGCCTTCTTCTCGACCAAATCCAACGAACCCTTCTTGCCTGAACTGATCAACCTGAGCAAATCCAGGGAGAGTATCGTCAGTGCCGAAGACCCCGTAAAATGGGGGTTCGATTTGAAGCAGATCACAGGAATGTGAATCACAGTTAAAACAACTTTCTCAGGAGAAACAGCATGTCAGATATCCAGTCGGTCTTGAACGAAAAGCGCGTATTCGCGCCAGCGGATGCCTTTGTAAAGCAGGCCAATGTCTCCGGCATGGCCGCTTACAAGGCAATGACCGATGCCGCCAACAAGGATTACGCCGGTTACTGGGCCAGCCTCGCCCGCGAGACCGTGCTCTGGCACAAACCTTTCACCAAGACCCTGGACGACAGCAACGCCCCGTTCTACAAATGGTTCGAAGATGGCGAGTTGAACGTTTCCTTCAATTGCCTCGACAAACACCTCACCACCCAAGGCGACAAGACCGCCATCATCTTCGAAGCCGACGACGGCTCGGTCAGCAAGATCAGCTACAAGGAACTGCATGCCCGCGTGTGCCAGTTCGCCAACGGCCTGAAGGCGCGCGGCATCAAGAAGGGCGACCGCGTGATCGTCTACATGCCAATGAGTATCGAAGCCGTAGTCGCCATGCAAGCCTGCGCCCGTATCGGCGCGATCCACTCCGTCGTGTTCGGCGGCTTCTCCTCCAAGAGCCTGCATGAGCGCATCACCGACGCGCAGGCCGTGGCGGTCATCACCGCCGACGGGCAATTCCGCGGCGGCAAGGCGATGGCGCTCAAGCCCGCCGTGGATGAGGCGCTCACCATGGGCGGATGCGAAGGCGTGCATTCCATCATCGTCTACCAGCGCACCAAGGGCGAAGTGCAGTGGCACAAGAACAACGTCTGGTGGCACGACGTCATCGCCGGACAGGGCAGCACCTGCGAACCGGAATGGGTGGGGGCGGAGCATCCGCTGTTCATCCTCTACACCTCCGGCTCCACCGGCAAACCCAAGGGCGTGCAGCACTCCACCGGCGGCTACCTGCTGGGCACCATGGTTTCCATGAAATGGGTGTTCGATTACAAAGACTCCGATGTCTTCTGGTGCACCGCCGACGTGGGTTGGATTACCGGCCACAGTTACGTCGCCTACGGCCCGTTGGCCATGGGCGCGACCCAGGTCATCTTCGAAGGCGTGCCGACCTATCCCGATGCCGGCCGCTTCTGGAAGATGATCCAGGATCACAAGGTCACCACCTTCTACACCGCACCAACCGCCATTCGCTCGCTCATCAAGCTCGGCGGCGAATTGCCCAAGAAATACGACCTGTCCTCGCTGCGCCTGCTGGGTTCCGTGGGCGAGCCGATCAACCCGGAAGCCTGGATGTGGTATTACACCGTGGTCGGCCAATCGCGCTGCCCGATCGTCGACACCTGGTGGCAGACCGAGACCGGCTGCCACATGATCGCCCCGCTGCCCGGCGCGATGCCGATCAAGCCCGGCACCTGCACCCTGCCGCTGCCCGGCATCATGGCCACCATCGTCAACGAAGCC
>JACRME010000023.1 GCA_016235045.1 Nitrosomonadales bacterium | reverse complement strand
GGGTGGGCACGTTCTTTGTGCCCACGCGGTTGAGGGCCGATGAACAGCGTGGGCACAAAGAACGTGCCCACCCTACAAATACTCATTTCCCCTCGCCCGCTTGCGGGAGAGGGGCAGGGGAGAGGGTAAACGCATGACACAGCCATCCCCACTTCTCGAAGTCGAAAACCTAAAAGTCTCCTACGGCGGCATCCAGGCGCTCAAAGGCATCAGCCTGACCATCGCCCGGGGCGAACTCGTCACCCTCATCGGCAGCAACGGCGCAGGCAAAACCACCACCCTCAAAGCGCTGGCCGGATTGCTGCATCCCGCTTCCGGCAAAGTTAACTACCAGGAACAATCCCTGCTGCACATCCCCGCCCACCAGCGCGTCGCCAACGGCATCTCGCTCGTGCCGGAAGGCCGCGGCATCTTCGCGCGCCTCACGGTGGAAGAGAACCTGCTGATGGGTGCTTACGTGCGCAGCGACAAGGCCGAAACCGCCGCCGACCTCGAACGCCAGTACGCACTATTCCCGCGCCTCGCCGAACGCCGCGCTCAACTCGCCGGCACTCTCTCCGGCGGCGAACAGCAGATGGTCGCCATGGCGCGCGCGCTGATGAGCCACCCCACCTTGTTGATGCTCGACGAACCCAGCATGGGCCTCGCCCCGCTGATGGTGAAAAAGATATTCGAAACCATCCGCAACATTTCGGCACAGGGCGTCACCATCCTGCTGGTCGAACAGAATGCCAAACTGGCGCTGGAAGCCGCGCAACGCGGCTATGTGCTGGAGAGCGGGGCGATCACCTTGTCGGGTGCGGCGAGTGACTTGCTGGGGAGTGATGCGGTGCAGCGGGCTTATTTGGGAGCTTAGGTTTCCACCATACCGTTCGTGCTGAGCTTGTCGAAGCATGGGCGAAGCACGCTGGTTTGTAGATTCAAACGCAACACCGTCGGGGGTAGCCCGACAGCTAGTCACTTTTTCTTGCTTCGCCAAAGAAAAAGTAACCAAAAAGAAGGCGACCCCGGTGCGCCGCCCCTTCGGGGTTCCCTGCGTTGCTCGACTGGTCAGGCGGCTGCGGAACTCGCGCTACGCGCTCAGACAGTCCTCGCCGACATCCCCTGACCAGCCTGCGCTACTCGGCGGCGCACAGGGGAAAAAAAGCGAAAATCAAAAACAAAGGGTGGGCACTTCGTGCCCACCCTTCTCGACTATGAATCAAAATCCAAATGTAGCGTAGCGCATTGCACCAGATGTTCTGATGACCTATATACGGCGCAATACCCGTTGGTTATTGCGCCTACGCTGGCTTAAATTCATATTAGATGTTGCGTCAGCGGGCAGTTATAAGCGCTGCATTCAGTTCATTACCTAGTTCAATGATGCATAAAGACTGGCGATCAATTTCCTGCTGAAGAAAAGAAAGAATTTCGCGTCGTGGGTACGTGTTCATTTTGTAAATGAATCCATCAAACTCAAGGGTGTACGGGGACAATTGCTTGCCGGTTAAATCAACAAAGATTCCTGGACGAATAAGGCTTCTATGCTTGCACTGATTGGAAAGTGCATCAAGGTAAGTAAAATCCGAATTCGAAGAGAAGGAACTCAAACCTTGAGCGAGGTGTTGATGCTCTTGGGTGTTTGCTAGTTTATTCTTAACGGCTTTCAAATAGATTTTATCTTCCGGTAATGGCGATGGCGCTAGGTTGTAGCCAAGCGCATAGTAAATTGCGTGCGAATAAATATCGGCTATCGAATGAAGGCTTTGAACACAAGCTGTGACATGCGCGCCAATACACCTGTAAAGCTCAATTTCTTCGTCATTCCCCATGTCCTTAATTGAAGTTTTAAAGAAGTCCACGGGGGACTGATGCTTTTCGAAATGTTTATGGAATAGATCCCAAATATTGCGATAGTGGTACCGTGCATAATCCAGACGATCAATTGTTGAAGTCATACTTTGGTGTGCTAACAAGGATTGCTTTTTTCCATGCAAGGCTGCGACTAGAGTTCTTGCTTCATCAATATCCCAAGTGGGCATGTATTTTCTCCTGCTTAATGCCAAATGTACCGGAGTCGAATTATTTTGACTATCGGCTCAGTTCCTCCGAGTCAACCCAGCATCTCCGCAATCTCAACAAACCCCGCCCTCTCCGCCATCTCCCGCGGTGTTTCGCATTCGTCGATTCTTGTACGCAGTCGCGAGTCAGCCCCGGCTTGCAGGAGCAGTTGCACGGCAGCCAGATTGCGCTCGCTCACCGCCATGTGCAGCGCAGTGTAGTCGTTGATGCCGCGCTGGTTGGGATCGGCCTTGAATTCGATCAGGAATTTCAGAATCTCCAGCACGTCCGTCCTGCCGGGCGAGCCGGGATGCGGATGGCTGCACGAAAGTGCGGCGATCAGGGGAGGGAAGCCGATGTGATCCTCGGGATTGGGATTGGCGCCTATTTCCAGCAGCGTGCGGATGAACGGCAAGGGGCTGTGATAGATCGCATATTCGAGGCCGCGGCCTATCGTCATCGGCATGGTGCCGTTCGGGATGTCGGCGGGGTCGTCGACCGCGGCGTGTAACGCGGCGAGATCGCCGGCGCGGAAAGCCGCATCGATCATCTTGAACTTGCGGTGTTCGGCGCAACGGGTGTCGTTCGAATCACTCATAGTCTCGATTGGTCGGGTTTGGGCATCAATATTTCCGACAGTTCCTGCATGCCGCGCCCTGCGGCAAGATCGTATGCAGTCTTGCCTGCGAATCCCGGCGCGCCCCTTCCGCGCAGCGACAGGTCGGCGCCGGCCCGGGCAAGCAGGATTGCGATCTCCGTATGACTGGCCACGATGGCGAGCATCAAGGCGCTGAGTCCGAACTTGGCCGTTACGTTCAGGTTGGCGCGATGGGCAAGCAGCAACTCAACGATCTCGCGATGGCCGGCATGTGCGGCGAACATGAGGGCCGTCTGGCCGAAGCGATCGCGCGAATCGACATCTGCTCCTTGCGCGAGCAGAGTGCGCGCTGTCTGCCCGTCACCGCGAGACACCGCCGCTTCCCATGAGGCATCCATTAACCCAGTACCTTAAACAGCAACTTGGTCGCCAGCACGATCAGCAGTATGGCGAACAGTTTGCGCAGCAATTCCACTTTCATGCGATGCGCGGCCTTCGCGCCGAACGGCGCGGTGAGCACGCTGGCGAGCGCGACCCAGAGCAGGGCGGGCAAGTAGACGTAGCCCAGGTGCATCTCCGGCAACGATTCGATGTGTGAGCCGACGGCGATGTAGCCTATTGTGCCGCCGACGGCGATGGGGAAGCCGATGGCGGAGGCGGTGCCGATGGCATTGCGGATCGGTACGTTGCACCAGATGAGGAAGGGCACGATGATCGCGCCGCCGCCGATGGAGACGAGGCTGCTGATCCATCCAGTGAAGGTGCCGGTGAGCGTCATGCCTGCCGCGCCGGGCAACTGGCGTGCCGGGTGCGGGTCACGGCCTAACAGGATCTGTGCGGCAATGAAATAGACGAACGAAGCGAAGAAGATGCCCAGGCCTTTGGCGGGGATGGCAGATGCCGTCAATGCGCCGATGGCGGTGCCGAGCAGGATGCCGGGGGTGATGCGGCGCACGACCTGCCAGTTCACCGCACCGTGGTGATGGTGTTTGCGCAGGCTGGAGAGCGAGGTGAAGATGATGGTTGCCATCGAGGTGCCGAGTGCGAGATGCAGGGTGTGTTCAGAGGAGAAATGCTGAGCGTCGAACAGCATCAGCAGTATGGGCACCAGCACCAGTCCGCCGCCGACGCCGAAGAGGCCGGCGAGGAAGCCGGTGATGGCGCCGAGTGTCAGATAGGCTAAGTACCATTCCATTAGAGACGCCTCAAATATGCCGTCATTGATGTAACTACTAGCCATTCGACTAAGCCCGCAAGCGGGCAAGTCGCTGGTTATCCGGCGCAGGCCGGAATCCAGTTGATTAAATATCGCCCGCGAAGTGGGACAATAAAGTTCTTTTGTCCGCTACGCGGGGTGTTTGTTTTTGCTGGATTCCGGCCTGCGCCGGAATGACGAAGTTTGAATTTTCCGTATTGTCCATCATACGTGCACCAGTTTGCCTGTGATGAAGCGCCACTCCGCCGGATCAAGCGGGGTAATGGACAGGCGATTGCCTCTCTGCAGCGTGCGCATGTTCTCCAGCTCGGGATGGCGTTTCAGTTCTTCGATGGAGATGAGTGATATCTTCTTCACCAGCTTCACATCCACATTGACCCAGCGCGGCTGTTCCTGTGTGGATTTGGGGTCGAAGTATTTGCTCTTTTTGTCGAACTGTTTGGCATCGGGATAGGCGGTGCTGCATACCTCGGCGATCCCGGCGATGCCGGGTTCTTTGCAATTCGAGTGATAGAACAGCACGCCGTCGCCGACCTGCATCTGGTCGCGCATGAAGTTGCGTGCCTGGTAGTTTCGCACGCCGTACCAGGCTACGGTCTGGCCCTTCATCGCCGCCAGATCGTCGATGCTGCAGTCGCTCGGCTCGGACTTCATCAGCCAGTAACGCATGATCCAACTCCGCAAATAAAAAGTGCGATCCCGAAAGATCGCACTGGAATGAAGTTCCCCGCCTGTGCCGTTGACTCAATTTCTTGAACCGGGGTTCAAGAGGGTCGGTTCCCGGTTACATCAGGTGCATCCGCGGGGGATGCTCGCAACAGTAACTTTGATAGGGCGCAACCTAAGCATTAGCTCATTGGTTCAAAGAATTATGAATCTCACGTACACCGCAGGGAACAAACTAGAACAACTCATCTTGCTCGGCTATCGCGGCATCGATGGTTGCCTGCATAGAGTCCATTCTACGCTTGAATTCGGCGAGGTCAAATCCGCCGCCGAGACGTGTGGTGAGAAGCTCGTGGGTGATGTTGAGTGCGGCCATGATGGCGATGCGTTCGACCGAGGCGACCTTGCCGGCATCGCGTATTTCGCGCATCTTTTTGTCCAGATAAGCAACAGCATCGAGCAATTCGGCGCGCTCGTCTTCGGGACAGGCGACGCGCAACTCGCGGTCGAGGATGGTCACGTCCAGCGAACTGGTCTTGCTCATTGCGCATCCTCGGGTAGTTGGGCGAGCAGTTTTTCCAGCCGTTTTGCAGCTTCGTTGACCTTGTCCTGGCTTTTGCGTTGCAGGCTGACGGCTGCTGCGACTTCCTGGCGCAATTGCAGATTTTCGGCGCGCAGGCGCTGAGTCAGTTGCACCAATTGCACCAATTTCTGGTCGAGGATGTCGAGTTCGCTATGCATGGGCGAACTATAATTTTAAAAAGCCTGTTAAGTCAATCGGTAACAGAGTGTTTTGCAAGTGCTTTGGAATTTTCGGGGGTAACCGCGGGCAAAAGCTCTGGTAGAATGCGCCCTGCCTCAAGGTGCAGAAGGGCGCAAGCCTTTCAGTTAAACGGGAAACAGGTGAGGAAGTATTAACTTCGATGCCTGTGCTGCCCCCGCAACGGTAAGCAAGTGTGGATTTGCCAATTGGCCACTGTGCGCAAGCATGGGAAGGCGGCAAGTCAAGACTTGCGAGCCCGGATACCGGCCTTGGGCGAGGTTTCAGGAATGCGCGTGGGGCGCATGGATGGCCGTATTCCAAGGAACATTCTTTACTTCCCGCCCGCTTTCCTGATTTTGTTCAATGTTCCAACGGGGACGCTTGGAACTTAAATTCAGGAAGCAAACATGAAACAAAAATATCTTTTCACCGCATTGTTGATTGCGGCAACTCCCCTGGCGCAAGCCGCACCCGAAAGTCTGGATGAGGTGGTAGTCACCGCAGCACGTACCGAGCAAACGCTGGCCCAAACCCTGTCGCATACCACCGTCATTACCCGCAAGGACATCGAGAATTCGCAGGCGGCCGATGTGCCTGCGCTGCTTAAAGGCCTGGCCGGGGTAGAGGTTTACCAGAGCGGCGGTATCGGCAAACTGAGCAGCCTGTTCATACGCGGCACGAATTCCAGCCACACGTTGGTGCTGCTGGATGGTGTGCGCATCAACTCCGCGACATCGGGCATGACGCAGATCGACCAACTGATGCTGGATCAGATCGACCGCATCGAGGTGGTGCGCGGCAATGTCAGCAGCCTGTACGGATCCGAAGCCATCGGCGGGGTAATCCAGATATTCACCCGGCGCGGCAAAGGCGAGCCTTCCCTCAATGGCAGTCTCGGTGCGGGATCGCACAAGACCTGGCGCATGTCCGCCGGTATCGGCGGCGAGGCGGAAAGCAATGCATTCAGCCTGCAGCTTTCGAAGTTCAAGACGGATGGCGTTTCGGCGGTCAAAACCGGCATCGTTCCCGGCGTGAATCCGGACAAGGACGGTTACGACAACAAAAGCGTATCGGCCAATGTGCGCCACGCCTTCGGCAATGCGCACACCCTGTCGGCGTCGCTGTTCGACAGCCAGGGAACCAGCCAGAACGACAATGCGTTCGGCGCGCAAACCGATGTGAACAGCAGCAAGTCGCATATCCAGGAGGTGTCTGCGGTGTCGGACAACCGTATCGGCAACGGCTGGTTGAGCAAGCTGCAGTTGTCGCGCGGACTGGACGATTCGCAGAGCTATGTGAACGGCGTGTCGGATGCCACGCTGGGCTCGAAATTCAAGACCACCAGCGATCTGTTCCTGTGGCAGCACACGCTGCGCATCGGCGCGAGCGACACGCTGGTGGTCGGCTGGGAGAAACTGAAGCAGCAGGCGGCCAGCAGCACGTCGTTCACCCGCACCAGCCGCACCGACGACAGCCTGTTCGCCGGGTACACCCTCAACTTCGCGGCGGAGCAATTGCAGTTGAATTACCGCAAGGACAAGTATTCCGACTTCGGTACGGCCAAGACCTGGCTGCTGGGTTATGGCGGCAATCTCGGAGATTCGTGGCGCCTCACCGCAAGCATGGCAACGGCGTTCAAGGCGCCCACATTGAACGACATGTTCTATCCGTTTGTGGATTACGGTTTCGGCTACTCTTATGCCGGCAATCCTGACCTGAAGCCGGAACACTCGCGCAACAAGGAGTTGGGGCTGCATTACGCCAAGGACGGCGAACGTCTGGATGTGGTGTATTTCGACAATCGCATCCACGACCTTATTGCCATCAATAACTTGCCGGCATCTGCCATGGTCAACCTCAACGAAGCGCGCATCGAAGGCGCGGAACTGGCCTACAGCCGGCAGATCGGCGATACCGGGATGAAATTGTCGGTGACCCGGCAGAATCCGCGCGATGCCCGGACCGGCCAGGCTTTGCTGCGCCGCGCCAAAAACTTTGCCGGCCTGGCGGTCGTGAAGCAATTCGGCGCGCTGAAAGCCGGGGGCGAATGGCAGTACAGCGGCGTGCGTGCGGATATCGACATCAACACCTTCGGGCGCACCACGCTTGCGCCATACGACGTGGCGAACCTCACGCTGAGCTATGCGGTGGATCCGCATTTCGACCTGCAGGCTCGGGTGGATAACGTGTTCAACCGGGATTACATGCTGGCGCACGGTTACAGCACGCCGGGCCGCACCGTTTTCGCCGGAATGAGTTACCGCTGATGGGCGGCAGGGCTGTCGCCTGACCCTGCCTTTTCTGTTAAAGTTCGCGCCAATTCAGCATTGGCGCGAACATATTTGGGAGGCAACATGAAAATCATGCAAAATAAATCGCTATGGATTGCCGCGGCGCTGGCTTCGCTGATGGCGATAACGCGCTACAACCACTTCGGATCGTCGGCGGCTTTGCCCGATGCGTCATACGCCGTGTTCTTTCTGGGCGGTCTGTTCCTCGGCCGCATGCGCGGCGCGCCGGTTGTGCTGGCGCTGTTGCTGCTTGAAGCGGCCTTGGTCGATTACTACGCCATCAACTTTCAAGGCGTCAGCGGCTGGTGCGTGACCTCGGCCTACGGATTCCTGGTGTTCGCCTACTCGGCGCTGTGGTTCGTCGGGCGCTGGTATGCGCCGCGGCATGCATTGACTGCCAGGGGGCTGACCGGGTTGTTCGCAGCGGCGGTCGCGGCAGGCAGTCTGGCCTTCGTCATCGCCAACGTGAGCTTTTACCTGCTGGCCGGCTATTTCGGCAACATGAGCGTCGCCGAATTCGCCGCACGCGTCTCGCAGTACTATGGCTCCTATGTCGCGGTGGCGGTGATCTATGTCGGCTGTGCCGTCATCGCGCAGATGGCGTATGCAGCCCTGACCGGCAAGGCAGCACGCGATACCGAAGCTGTTTGATCCGGTGTCGTCGGCACGCGAGGGACGCACCGGGCTTTTGACTTTATAAATGACTTCCACCCAGCTTTACCTGCGTCTTCTCACCTACGTTCGCCCCTACTGGCGGGTGTTCGCCGTCTCCATCGTGTGCACGGCGATCACCGCCGCCACCGAGCCGCTGCTTCCCGCCTTGCTCAAACCCTTTGTGGACGGAACGTTCGTGAACAAGGACGAGGCCATCATCACCTGGGCGCCGGTTTTCATTCTGGGTATTTTCTTTGTACGCGGCGTAACCGGATTCATCGGCACCTATGCCATCAACTGGGTGAGCAACAAGCTGGTGATGGATTTGCGCGCCAAAATGTTCGCCAAGATGCTGGCGCTGCCTACCCGTTATTATGACGATCACGCCACGGGATCGATGATCTCCAAGCTGACATTTGACGTGACCCAGGTAACATCGGCGGCCACCAATGCGGTCACCGTGACCGTGAAAGAATCCGTCATCCTCATCGGCCTGCTCGGCTGGCTGTTCTATCTGGACTGGAAGCTGACGTTGCTGTCGCTGATCGTTGCGCCCATCGTGGCTTTCGTTATCAGCACCATCAACAAACGTCTGCGCTCCACCAGCCGCGATGCGCAGCGCGCCATGGGCAGCATCACCCAGGTGATCGAGGAAAGCGTGACTGCGCACAAAGTGGTCAAACTGTTCGGCGGTCAGCGCTACGAACATGACCGTTTCAATGTCGAGACCAATTGGATGCGCCGCTACGCCATGAAGCAGGCTGCTGCCGCCGCCGCCAATGTGCCCATCGTGCAGATGGTTGCCGCAGTCGCGTTGTCGGCGGTCGTTTATCTGGCCATCATTCAGGCCAAGAGCGATGCGACTACGGTGGGCGGTTTTCTGTCATTTGTGACGGCCATGCTGATGTTGACTAGACCGCTGAAGAGCCTGACCGGCGTGAGCGAATATATGCAACGCGGTCTGGCGGCGGCTGAGAGCATTTTCGAATTACTGGATACGGCAGGTGAAGTCGATGACGGCAAGACCCAAACCGGGCGTGCCCGCGGGCACCTGGCTTTCGAGCATCTGAATTTTTCCTACCATGACGACGGCCGCATGGCACTGCATGACATCTGCCTCGATATTCCGTCCGGACAGACGGTCGCGCTGGTTGGCCAGTCGGGCAGCGGCAAGAGCACAATGGCCAATCTGGTGCCGCGCTTCTACAATCCAGGCGGGGGACGCATCGCGCTGGACGGGCACGACATCCGCGACCTGTCGCTGTCCAGCCTGCGTGCCAATATCGCGCTGGTGAGCCAGGAAGTGGTCTTGTTCAACGACACCATTGCCGCCAACATCGCCTACGGGCAGATGCGCGAAGTGCCGGAAGCCGAGATTGTTGCCGCGGCGACTGCGGCGCACGCCATGGAATTCATCCGCGAAATGCCGCTGGGCTTGGAAACCTTGGTGGGCGAAAAGGGCGTGCGCCTCTCCGGCGGCCAGCGCCAGCGCATCGCCATCGCGCGCGCCATTCTCAAGAATGCGCCGATCCTGATTCTGGATGAAGCCACCTCCGCGCTGGACAGCGAATCCGAACGCCACGTGCAGGCTGCGCTGGAAACGCTGATGAAGGGCCGCACCACATTGGTTATCGCGCACCGTCTCTCCACCATCGAGAAAGCGGATCGCATCGTTGTGCTGCAGAAGGGCCGCATCGTCGAAGTCGGCAGCCATGCCGAACTGCTGGCGCAGGGCGGTGTGTACGCGCAACTGCACCGCATCCAGTTTGCCGCTGCGGCAATGCCGGAAAGTCCCTGATCAGGCGTTTTCAGGCCTTTGCTACCCGGGGATTCCCCTGTAACGAGCCGAGTGGCGAGCAAAGTGCCTCGCAAGCTTTCTTTGAATGTGGGTTATTTTGAAAGCTGATATTCTATCGCCAGCGTTTCGGGGAAAATGGCTCAATGTCGGGATGTGCGTTCAACTGTGGCGATTTAGGGGGAACTTGTCGCAATACCGTTGGTGCAAGCGGGTTTGTTCGGTTGCACAATATCGCGTTTCAGGGACGATTCTATTGACACTGCTGGAGTATCTGGTAAATTTCATACCAGAGCAAATCACTCAAGAAAAACCAATTAATTCACCAACCACCATATCAGGAGATCACCATGGGCGTACTCGTAGGTAAACAAGCACCGGATTTCACGGCCAATGCAGTTTTGGGCAGCAACGAAATCAAGGAAATCAAATTCGCCGACTTCACCAAAGGCAAGTACGCGGTAGTATTTTTCTATCCGCTCGACTTTACGTTCGTCTGTCCTTCCGAGTTGATCGCCTTCGATCACCGGCTGGCAGAATTCAAAAAGCGCAATGTCGAAATTCTCGGCGTTTCCATCGATTCCCAATTTTCGCACCTGGCATGGAAAAATACCCCGGTGGACAAGGGCGGCATCGGCAAAGTCGGCTATGCACTGGTAGCCGACGTCAAGCACGAAATCGCCAAGGCCTACGATGTCGAGTCCGCTGGCGGCGTGGCGTTCCGCGGCTCTTTCCTGATCGACAAGAAAGGCATTGTGCAACACCAGGTCGTGAACAACCTGCCGCTGGGCCGCAACATCGACGAAATGCTGCGCATGGTCGACGCGCTGCAATTCACCGAAGAGCACGGCGAAGTCTGCCCGGCTGGCTGGAGCAAGGGCAAGGCCGGTATGGGCGCCTCGACCGAAGGCGTGGCGAAATACCTGGCAGCACACGCCCAGGAACTGTAAGCGGTTCGCCATCTATCAACGACAAAGGCTCCCGCGGGAGCCTTTGTCGTTTTAGCGCCTGGTTGCAAGCGTTACAGTTCCAACGCTATACGGACGCCATAGCGTTATTGGTCTGCCTGTCCTGGATCGCCTTGAGATGCGCGTCTTGCAGCTCCCGGCGTTTCATATCTTCGGCATCAACCTTGCTCAGCACATCCTGTTTGAGAATTTGGTTTTCGGATTCGAATTGCCTGATTTCATCGGCCGTAAAAGTTCTGGTTTCGCCAACTTGTGTCTGGAAACGTTTGTAACCAAGCGCATCCAGTGAATTCCCCGCGACCAGTTCAAAAAGGCGCACATCGTCAGTACTCATTTCACGCAGGAATTTGTTGCTGTTGTCCGTCATGAGCGGCTTTGCGACATTGCCCCAAATGTAGCTGGCACCGGCGGCGCTCTTGGCATCGTCGGATTCATGGAACTCCAGCATGGAGTCGGTGTAGGTTGCGCCGAGACACTCACACAGGTCGCGCGTAGCCTGTTCGGGCGAGCCCGTGAGACTTTCGTAGCTGACGCTGAAAAAACGCTTCGGACCGATCTGTTTGCGTTTGGATACGGCCTCACGTTGCGTGGCATCCCATTCTTTTGCAATGTGATACAGGCTCTTTTCGCCAACCAGAGCCTTGCGGAAAGACAATGCGACATCGCGTCCGTCCCGGTACAGGTAAATATAACGCGCCTCGTCGCCGAAACAGGCTTCGATCTCGTCCAGGAAATTGATGTTGGCCAGACTCTTGCAGCACCAGGTGTTCGCATTGACGTGTTCGGCCATGACATCGTATACGGCGCCGCTTGCCGCTACGACAGAGCGGTTGCGGCAACGCGCAGCAATATCCTCGCGGTCCAGCGTCACTTCCCACGGGACGGGATTGAGCTCGACCAGCTTGCAGACGTCGTCAACCATTTGCATGAAATTCTTGTCGTTGGAAAGATCGCCGTAACCCTTCTCGAACGGCAATAAGCGCTGTATGAAATGGGGCGGATGCGGTGCGGCGATCTCGGGAAGTTGATTCAGCATCAGGCGCAGCAGATTCGACCCTGAACGTTGTGTACCAATCATGAATATCGGCATAGTTTCTCCTCGGTAGATTACTTGGTTAAAAAGTCATGCGTTGACTGCTTCATTGCGTACAGCATGCCGGTGGCCGTGGCCGTCGGCACGCGACAACCCGGCCTGTGCGATAAATTCGTGAAATTGCCCGACGCACTCGTCCAGGCTGAGTTGACTGGTGTTCAGGCGCAGATCCGGAAGCTCGGGTGCTTCGTACGGGGAGCTGATGCCGGTGAAGTTGGGGATGACGCCCGCGCGTGCGCGCTTGTACAGTCCCTTGGGGTCGCGCTCCTCGCAGGTATCGAGCGTCGCCTCGACATACACTTCGTGGAAACCCGCGCCGACGATCTTGCGCACCATTTGCCGCTCGGCGCTGAAGGGCGAGATGAAGGAGGCGATGACGATCAGTCCCGCGTCGACCAGCACCTTGGACACTTCGGCGGCGCGCCGCAGATTCTCGCGCCGCGCTTCCTCGCCGAAACCCAGATCGCTGTTCAGCCCGGTGCGCAAGGTGTCGCCGTCCAGCACATACACACGGTGTCCGCTCAGGATCAACTCGCGCCCGACGCGCTGGGCGATGGTCGATTTACCGGAGCCCGACAGTCCCGTCATCCACAGCACCCCGGCTTTGTGTCCGGCCAACGATTCGACCAGGTCGCGGCTGACTTCCGAGGCATGCGGGTACAGGAACTTGCCGGTAACGTCGCCGGGGTCCGTCTTGTTGGCCATGCCCCGTGCGACGGCGCGCGCCACGTCCGGCCGTGCCACCGTGGGCGGCAGACTCTTGCCGTGCTTCAGCTGGGCTGCGATATCGGCAACGCTGAAAATGGTGCGTCCGGCGGCGCTATGCGGGCAGGATTTTTCGGTGGCAATGCCGCCGCACAAGTCGCAATGGAAAGGCTGGTCAAGAAATACATGCCTGATCGTCAGTCCGTGCTTGCGGGCTTCGGCAAACAGATTGGTCAATTCCTGCTGCGAACCGGCGAGCGCTCCCTGCGCGGGCAGGAAAATGCTCTCGCAACCGTAGTTCTGGCTGAAGATCGCGTGCTGCAGGATCGCGCGCGACGAACTGTGGAAAAAACCCTCCGGGGCCGGATTTTCCAGCACGCGATTGCTTGGAATGTAGTTTTCCAGCAGCAAGCGGCTGGCGCCTTTCAACACCGACGACAGCAAGCCGCCCTGCGCGCGCGCGGTCTCGGTGCTGCTGTGCAGCAGCAGGGCATCGGATGCCTCGAGCGCGCATTTCAGCAGGTATTCGTCGCTGCGCTGCCAGGGATTCTGCAAGTGAATCGCCGCAATCTTGTTCCATTGCTTCTGCACATGCAGATTGCGCAAATCGTTCGGCCACTGATGCCGGTTCAGGCGCTGCTCGGCGGCACGCGAAATCAGCATCGATACCACGCCCCCCAGCAGGTGGCGGATCTTGCGGGCTTTGCGTTCGGCGATCTGGGGAAACTGTTCTTCGGTCTCGCCGAAGATGCGCGTTTCGCTTTCCGCGTCCCACGGGAAGATGTCCGCGATCAGCATGACTCCCACCGCTTCGTTATCGTGATACAGCGCCACGCCCTGTCCCACGGAAAGCGAATCGACGGCTTCATCTGCCGCCGCCAGGGTGACCGGCAGTCCCCACGGCATGCCATTCGGGAGAATGGTCGATTCAAGCACGCTTGCGTAAGTGTGCCTGTCCATGAACCCGGTGAGCGGGCTGTAGGCGCCGCTTGCGATCAGTTCGAGATCGATCAATTCGCGCGCGGAGATATCGATGCGTTTCAGTTGCGGCAGGCGCGCATGCAGATCCTGCTGGTCCTGCCTGGGCACGAAGGACTGCACCAGGGCCCCCCCGTAAGGCGCGATCAGTGCGTCGTCAAGCTGCAATGTCGTGGCATATAAAGCCTGCTTGCTGTGTCCGGTCATTTTGATCACCCATTATTCGTTGTCGATGCGTTAAATTCGATTCGCCTGCCTTCAGTACATCAACAACCCGGCCAGCCCCGCCGTCGGTATGACCCACACCACATCCAGTTTGAATCGCAATTGGGCCAGCAGCGCGGCGGCAAAAATAAGCAGCGACACCCAGTGGTGTTGCGCGCTCATTGCCACGGTGATCACCGCCGAGGCGATCATGCCGATGATCGCGGGGCGGACGCCGCGCAGCACGGCCTTGATCAGCGCGGACTGCTTGATGCGGTTCAATACATGCGTTCCGGCGATCATCAGGATGCCCGGCGGCAGGAAGATACCGAGGGTGGCGACCACCGCACCCGCCAAACCGGCGATCTTGTAGCCGATGAAAACCGTGCTCAGGACGATGGGGCCCGGCATGATCTGGCTCATGGCGATGGCATCGACGAATTCCTGCGGCGTCAGCCAGCCGGTGCTTTGCACCACGGTGTTTTGCATCAGGGGAATGAACACATAACCGCCGCCGAACAGGAACACGCTCATACCGGCGAAAGTCATGAACAGCTTGACCAGCATGGCGGAGTTGACGCTCAGGAAGGAGCCGGCAAACGCCACCGGAGCAACGGCAACGCTCAGTAATTTGCCGGAATTTTTCAATTCGCCTGCGGGCTTGCTGCCGGCCGGCACGTTCTTTTCGCGGAAGATCAGCCAGCCTGCCGTACCGGAAATGACGATGATGGCCAGCGAAACGGCGAAGCTGCCCTGCCACACCATGAGTGCCGCCGCGATGCCCGCGATCAGCGCCTCGGGGATCCCCTTGATCGTCTTGCGCCCCATGTTCCAGGCGGCAACCAGAATGATCGCCGCGACCGTGGGAATGAAACCCATGAACAATTTGCCCACCGCCGGGATCTGCCCCCAGGCGAAATAGGCCGCGCTCAATGCAAGCATCAACAGGAAAGCCGGCAGGATCACGCCGACGGCGCAGGCCAGCGCACCCGGTATGCCGCGCAGGCGATGGCCGACATAGGCGATCACGTTGACGGCGATGGGCCCGGGCAACACGGTTGCCAGCGACACGCCATCCAGCATGTCCTCATGCGTGAGCCATTTGCGGCGTTCCACCACATGATTTTCGACCACGGCGATCAGGGCCATGAATCCGCCAAAGGCGGTGCTGCCGATGCGCAGGAACAGGGTAAACAGCGTCCACAGTGATACACGTTCGGTATTCAATATCGCCTCCGGAATAAATTGGCATGAATCCATGCCGATCGAATCGGCAACCGGGCCGCAGCGTCAGTTGCCGACGTTTTCATTTCGATGATTCAAAGGTTCAAGGAATGCTGATGTCCGTTCAGCAACCGCAACAACGCGGTATTCGAACTGGCCAGCACCAGAAACTCGGGATTGTGCATATCTTCCTTGTTGTAGCGCAGCGCCTGTTCCGCGATATCGCAGACCATGCCGCCGGCCTCGATGACCACGGCATGTGCCGCCGCGGTGTCCCATTCCATGGTGGGGCCCAGACGCGGGTAGAAATGCGCAGCCGCTTCGGCAACCAGACAAAGCTTGAGCGAACTGCCCATGCTGATGCATTCGTGGTTCCCGAGTTTCTGCAGCAGGGCGGCGGTGCGCGCATCGCTGTGCGAACGACTGGCAACTACTTTGATGGCGGACTCCGCGGCATGCGCTTCGGCCCGGATGGCCTGTGCCGCCGCATTGCCGCGTTGCACAAAAGCCCCGGTGCCGCGCGCGGCGCTATAGCAAACGTCGAGCACCGGCGCATACACCACGCCCAGCACCGGCACGCCGTTTTTCACCAGCGCGATGTTGACGGTGAATTCGCCGTTGCGCTTCAGGAATTCCTTGGTCCCGTCGAGCGGGTCGACCAGCCAGAAACTGGGCCACTGGCTGCGCTCGGCATAGGGAATATCGGCGGCTTCTTCGGAGAGGATGGGATAGTGCGGCGCAAGCTTGCGCAGCCCTGCCACGATGGCATCGTGCGAGGCCAGATCGGCCAGGGTGAGGGGCGAGTTGTCGGCCTTGCTGGTCTCGCCGAAATCCTCGCGGCGATAGATTTCCATGATCGCGGCGCCTGCGGTGCGCGCCAAGAGTTCCACTTCCTGCCGCAGCGATGCGAGATCCTCATCGCTGAGCGGCGATTGCCGGGTCGTACTGTTCACTTTCTCTCACTCCTCGTTTACGGCGCCGATTATTGGAATGGCGCCTGTGTTTTTACCTGCCATGAAACCGATCCGTCATCTTCAGTCGGGTGCACGACTGAAGATGCGGCATAAATCCAGCACCGGTACCGCCTCTCCCCGGTATTCGAAGCAGGATATGGCCAGTTCCCGCCAGGCATCGTTTCCCTCCGGCAACCGGCATGCCTGCTCGTCGCCGACGGCCAGTTGTTTCGGGGGGGAAGCCAGCTTCAGCGCGCCGAATTGCGGATATTCCCCGCGCTGCTGCTGATAGCCGACCACGGCGAGGAACGGCGCAGTGGCGGGCAGTGCGCCGACTCTTGCCGCGATATCCAGCACCGGCAACAGGCGCTCCTGCCACAACACGATTTGGCTGCAATACACGGGAGTGCAGGGCACGGCAAAGGCCGATGGCGCATCGACCAGATGCAGCAGTTCGCGCGTGCCCACCGCCGCCCGGCAGGTATCGCCGAAATCCAGCAGCCAGGCGTTCATGCGGGACATGGCAACTCCCCGGGCAGCGAGGCCTGGCGAACCAGTTGCCCGATGTGGGCCGACAGACTGGCGGGGCGGCTGACGCACAGCAGTTTGTCGCCGAACGGAAGCAACTCCAGAACCGGCGAGTCGGCACGCTTCATGGCCGGCGGCACCGCATGGCGTTTGCCCGCGACCTGCTTGAGGATGCTCACGTCGTCGCACAGTATTCCGATATAGCCGTCCGCGATCGCCAGCAACGCGCAGGTGCGGCGCGAGGGCGGGACGAGGTCCAGCAAACCAAGCTGATCAGACAGGCAATATACCGGCCAGCGTTGCCGCAAATAGCCGATCCATCCCGTACTCTCCTGCCCGGGGCTGTTGGCGTCCACGTCGGAAGCCGATTCCAGCGCGCGTATGTCGCTTTGCGGGAACATCAGATTCAGGCTGTCGATCTTCAGCACCACGGCAGAAGCATCCATGCTGTTCCCGGCCAGGGCGGGTTGCGTCGTGCTCATGCGTGCACCAGCCGCTGGACGTGATCGATCAGCACATCATCGCTGTAGGGTTTGGTGAGATAGACATCCACGCCGGCGTCCTTGCACATCTTGCGATGCTTCTCGGTGGAGCGCGAGGTGATCATGATCACCGGCACATTTCTTGTGCGCGCCGAATCGCGCACATGGGAGGTCAGTTCGATACCGTTCATGCGCGGCATCTCCATGTCGACCAGCATCACGCTGGGCACGAATCTCTGCAGTATGCCGACCGCCTCCAGCCCGTCGATCGCCGTGCGCACCTGATAGCCGGCATCCTGCATCACCGCGGAAGCCGCGCGCCGCGCGCTGAGCGAATCGTCCACCACCAGCGCAGTGAGCGCTCCCGCGCTGGCTTCGCCCGCCTCGTCGGCAGCGGACGCAAACCGCCCGCGTTGCTGGCGTTGCGCCGGGGTGCGCAGCAGTTCCACCAGGTCGACTACCGGTGCCACCGTGCCGTCCCCGAGGATCACCGCACCCACGGTGCCGGTGATCTTGGGCACATAGCGCCCGAAATTTTTGAGCACCACTTCCTGGTCGCTGACCACCTCCTGCACCAGCACGCCGGTGGCCACGCCATTGTCGGCGCGGGTGAGCAGCACGGGAAAGCCCAGCCGGTCGGCCTCGCGCCTGTCGTCCGGCAGGTCCACCAGGCTTTCCAGCCTGACCAGGGAATGCACGGTATCGCCCACGCGGTAAACCTGCTGCGAGCCGACCTGTTCGATCTGGCCGGGCGTGACGTAGTGGATGTCTTCGACACCGTGGCTGGACACGGCGATCAACTTGTTGCGATGCCGCACGACCAGGGTGTGTGCCGACAGCAGCGTGGCCGGCAGGCGCAATTCGACGCTCAAGCCGGTGCCGAATTCCGAATTCAGCGCCAGCCTGCCTTTCATGTCCAGTATCCGGCTGTACACCACGTTCATGCCGACGCCGCGTCCCGATACCTGCGTCGTGTCCTCGCGCGTGGAAAAACCGTTAACCAGAATCAGGCGCGCGAGTTCGTCGGGCGAAGGTTCGCGCTCGGGGTCGACCAGCATGCCCTTGTTCTCGGCGATGCGCCTGATCGCGGCATAATCCAGCCCCGCGCCGTCGTCCTTGCAGCGCACGACGATGCTGTTTCCCTCGCGCGCAAAACTCAGTTCGATCGTGCCGGTGGCCGGCTTGCCCTGGGCAGTGCGCACCGCGGGAGCCTCGATGCCATGGTCGACCGCATTGCGCAGCACGTGCATGAGCGGATCCATCAATTCGTTCAGCACATTGCTGTCGATGCTGGTGTTGTCTCCCCTGATCGCCAGCGTGACCTGCTTGTCCAGCAGGCGGGAAGTCTGGCGCACGCTGCGCTGCAGGCGCGACACCACGCTGCTGACCGGAACCAGGCGCGTGCGGATCACCGCGTGCTGGCTGTCCGTGTGCAGACGCTGCTGCACTTCCAGCAGATCGCCCAGCGTGCGCAGTTGCTCGTTCACCTGCGCCTGCATTTGCTGCGCGTCGTTGGCGGCCTCGACCAGGCGCCGGGTGACCGTGTGCAGTTCGCTGAAGTGCTCGAACTCCAGCGGGTCGAAGTCCCCCTTGCCGCGCATTTCCTGCTCCGGTGCCGCCACGCCGCGCACATCGACCAGATGTTCCAGTTCGGCGACCAGATGCTGGAACGTCTGCAACTGGTTCTTGATCTCGCCGGCCTGGAGCGACGTGAGCCGCAATCGATCCTGGATCTGCGAATTCGAGATCAGCGTTTCGCCCGCCAGCCGCAGCAATTCATCCACCACCGGCGACGGAACGCGCAGCACATTTCCCGGCTGCGGATGCGTCTCCGGCTTGTCCTGCCGGACGGTCGGCTCGGGTTCTTCGGCAGTATCGCGCTGTGTGACCGCGGTAGCGTCGAGGGCGGCGGCAACGCCTTCCCGGTCGATGCGGTTGGCGCTGTCCAGCACCTCCTGCATTACTTCCACGGCCTGTTCGGGGGCGGGACCCATGCCCATCAAGGCCTCGCTCATCGCCTCCAGGCAATCTCCCGCATTGGTCAGCATGTCGGCGAGCACGCGGTCGGGCATCGCACCGGCTTCGGACAGTGCCGCCAGAATATCCTCGATGTGATGGGTCAGGTTGGCGATGCCGCGCACCCCCACCGTGTTGGCGGCGCCCTTGAGCGTGTGGGCTGCGCGCATGGCGCGCTCCACATCCTTGCCGCTGCCCTGGCCGGTTGCCAGGCGCTCGATGGCGGAAGTGAAGGCCGCGGTCTGTACCGGCAGTTCCTGCAGCAGGCCATCCAGCAATTCCGGATTGATATCGTCCGGCAAGGCCAGGGAAACGTCTTTTTCGCCGGCCCGGGTTTGGCGTTCCACCTGCGGTTTTTCGCACTTGACGATCTCGACATCGACCAGCGATGCCACCCATTGCTGCGCTGCCTCTTCGGCGACAGGCTTGCTCCAGGCGGTGTCGGCCAGAATGGCAACCAAACCTGCCGCTGCGATTTCATCCTGCGGCATGTGCAGGTAGACGGCCACGCGGCCGGACAGTTGCTTCAGCAATGCGTACTGTTCGGGATGGATCTCTTCGGCGGTCGCATACAGCGTATAGGCCAGACGCGCGAACACCGCATCCAGCGCCGGCAACCCGATGGATTTGGCCGCGACGCCCAGGCGTTCCAGCAGTTCCGCATAGTTGTCCAGCGCCACGCGCCAGTCGGTGGTTGAAAGATGCGGACCGACGATGGACGCAAGATCCTGCAGGATTTGTTCCTCCATGCGCAGGAATTCTTTTGCCAGCATGTCCAGCATTTCGCCGTCCACTTGTTGCACACCCGCAGGCGGCAAAGGTTCCGCAGTGCCGGGCAGTTCGGCGGCAACGGGTGCGGCGGGAGCGTGTGCACCGCTTGCTGCCGTGGCCGCCTCGGCTTCGACCAGCAGCTTTCGCAAGGCTTCCGCATCGTCCGGCAGCGACGGCCAGCCAGGCTGGGCGAGATGCCGGACCAGCGCATCGGCTGCCGCAGTGTCGCCCTCGCTGACCACATAACCCAGCAACAGCTCGGCGAAAGCCGACAGCAGTCCGGCTTCCTCCGGGGTGAGCGCCCTCTTTTCGCGCTTGAAGACGAGCAGGTTTTCGATCACCGCGGCACTGACGATCTGCAATCCTCCCAGCTTGACCTCGTCGGCGAAACTGCCGATCTGGAGCATCAATTCGATGTACTGATCCAGCAGGGTCCCGATCTCGCCCGCATCGGGATTCGACAAGGCATCGCCGGACATGGCTCCCCACAGCTCGTCGAGAGGCTCGGATGCTACCTGGCTGAAATGCATCAGGAGTTGCTTAAGCATATCGGTCGCTTTCCCGGTTGGTGACGGCTGATTGGGGACTCAGACGGGAAGCTTGAAGACGCGCACTGCTCCCAGAAGCTGCTTCGCATAATCCAGCAGATTGGAGGTCTGCGCCGCCTGCTCGTGCAGTTGATCCGTGGCCTGCTGGCTGCTGCGCTTGATTTGCACCGCGCTGTCGCGCAACACCTGTCCCGCCTGCGCCTGGATCTCGGAGGTGGTGGCGATCTGCCTGACGGAATCCACCAGCTCGGCGGTGTTCTGCTGCGTGATCTGCATTTGCTGTCCGGCCTGTTCCGCCAGACGGCTGCCTTCCACGATCTGGGTGATGGCGTTGTTCATGGTGCTGGCCGTATCCGCGGTTTCCAGCTGGATGTTGCTCACCAGCGCCGAGATCTGCTGCGTGGCCTGGCGCGCATTTTCGGCCAGCCGTTGCACTTCGTCCGCCACCACCGCGAACCCGCGTCCGGCCTCGCCCGCGGAGGCGGCGTGCATGCTGGCGTTGAGCGCCAGGATGTGGGTACGCTCCGCAATCACGTTGATCAGGTTGACCACGCCGGAAATTTCCTGCGAACGCTCGCCCAGGCGCTTGATCCGTTTTTCCGTCTCGCGGATCACGTCGCGCGTGCTGTTGATGCCGCTCACGGTGTTGTTCACCGTGGAAAGCGCCTGCTGGGTCGACTTGATCGCGTTGTCGGCGACGGCGTTGCAGGCCTGCGCCAGATTCGCGATGTTGTGCATGGACTGCGCCGCCGATTCCAGCGATGCCGCCGTGCGGTCGGCCTCGTCGCGGTCCTTCTGCGCGCCCGCCAGCAGCGTCTCGGCTTTCGACTGCACCGTCATGGAAGCCCTGGTCACGTCGGCCGAAATATTGTTCACGTCCGCCATCACCTTGGCCGTTTCGTTGGTGAGCAGGTTAAGCGCGTCGGCGATCGCCCCGGTGACGTTCTCGTTCACCGGCACGCGCACGGTCAAGTCCTTCTTCGCGAGTTGCGCCACCGCCTGCAGCAGCGACAGCACCGACGAGTTCAGTTCGTCGTTTTCCTTCTTGATCGCCGCCTGCACCGCTTCGCGTTCGTCCATCATCTTGTCGAACTGGTTGGCCAGCAGTCCCAGCTCGTCCTTTGTCTTCAGGTTGGCGCGGGCATGGGTGTCGCCCGTCGCAATGCGGGAGATGGTGCCCTGCAGGGCGTTGAGCGAGTTCGAAATGGTGCGGATGATGGTCCAGGCCAGCAAGCCGGAAATCACTGTCAGCGCAATGACCAGTGCAATGGAAAAATATTGCGTGCGCGAACTGGCCGCATTCACTTCCGCAGTTCTCTTTTCCTGCAGTTCGAGGTTATAGCTGCGGATACTGTCGATGTCCGCCCGGATGGGTTCGTTCAGTTGCGCAACCTGGTATAGCACCAGACGCGCGGCGTCGGCAGTCTTTCCGGCCAGCAGGGCAGCCGCCAGCGGGTCGATCGCTTCTTTCGCGTAAGTGGAACGGTGCGCTTTCCAGGCGTTCAGCAATTCGAGCTGCCTGGCATCCTGCAGCGTGGCCTCATACTTTTTCGACTGTTCCGTCACCGCAGCGCGGTTCTTCTGAAAATCAGCAATGCGTCTCTCGACGTTGGAGGGCTCCGGGTTCAGCGCGGCATCCAGCAAAGCAATGCGGGTATCCGCCATCAGAAAGTTGATGCGCTCGAAAGCCTGCACGTTGTTGAGCGTCTGCTGCATGTCGTCGTCCAGGCGCGCCATAGAACGCAAACCATCGTTGGTGGCGTAGATGATGGTGCCCAGCATCAGCAAGGTGATAACGCTCACCAGGAAAATCAGGCGCGTTACGATTGGTATGTTCTTGAACATGGTGTTCCCCTTTTCAATTCACGGCAAAATACGACAAACTAAAGCGAATTCATTTCACGCTGTATCGATGCTTCGCATTGCTTCTTCAATCCCTGGCCGGTTCCGTTTTCGGGAATCCGCTCCCTGCCCATGGTCGGGCCGCACCCTGTTTATTGTTCCGAGCGCACCAGGTTTTCGAAAAACGATTCGTGGTCAAACTCCAGCCAGACGCCGTCGCCCTTCATGTAGCCGCCGCGTACATGAGCCTGCAGTTCCTCCGGCAATTGCGGCAGGCCGGGCAGGAAGCTCATGTCGAACAGGGGCTTGGGGAAATCGTCGATCAGCAGGCCGACTGCTTTATCGCCCTGATCCAGCACCAGCACCAGTTGTGGCGCCGCAACGTCCCGTTGCGGCAAGCCGAACAACTGGCGCAGGTCGAAAACCGGGACCAGGTTGCTGCGCAGGTTGATCAAGCCCAGCAACCACGGAGACGATCCCGGCAGATCCCATATGTCCGGCTTGTGCAGCACCTCGCTGTTGCAGCCGGGTTTGATCAGGATGCCCAGGCTGGAAATCCGGAAACCGTAGCGGGCGCGTTTTTCTTCCACGGCTGCGGCCAGCACCATCTCCGACGGCGGTTCAAAACGTTCCAGCGCCTTGCTCGGCGACAGCCACTCGCCGACGCCATCGGCAAGCGGGAAGCCGGTGGAAGCGTTTTGATCCATGGAGCCGGAGGCCTGCATTTCAGGTCAGGCTTTTCAACTGGTCGACGATCTGGTCGGCCGTATATGGTTTCGACACATGGCCCTTGGCGCCCTGCAGCTCGCCCCATACCTTGTCGGCTTTCTGTCCCTTGCTGGTCACGAACACCACCGGGATCCCCTTGGTCGCCGCGTCCTGCGATAGCAGCCTGCAGGCTTCATATCCGTCCATGTCGGGCATCACGATATCCAGGAAGATCACCGAAGGCTTTTCGGACTTTGCCTTTTCCACCGCTTCTTTTCCGCTGCTTGCAGTCACCACCAGGCAACCCGCGTCGCTTAATATGTTCTTGATATTGGCCAGATCGGCGGCGGAATCGTCAACTGCCAGCGCTTTTTTGGATGCCATTTTGAATCTCCTTATCGTTATCGGGACCTGCTAAAAGTTGTAAAACTGCCTTGCCGTACTGCCGTCACACCTCGTATTTCTCCAGTACCTGCTTGAACGCCTGATAGTCCACCGGCTTGGTCAGATAGGTGTCGCATCCCGCCAGCGTGCCGCGCACGCGGTCGAAGGGCGATGACTTGCTGGTCAGCATGACGACCGGCGTCTGCCTGAGCGAGGGGTTCTTTTTTATGTTTTTGCAGACCTGATAGCCGTCGACTCCCGGCAGCATCACATCGAGAAAAATGATGTCGTAATAATTCTTGTCCATCAGGTTGAGGCCGGTCTCCCCGGTTTCGGCCGAATCGACATGGATGTTGGAAGCTTCCAGTTCCAGTTCGAGCTGTTTGCGCACGGTGGGGCTGTCGTCGACCACCAGGGCGCGGCGGTTCCTGGGAAAGCCGAGGGTGGTCGTGAGGTCGACCAGCGGACAATCGATATCGGTGCGGGATGCGTCGTTTATGCCTTTGCCCGAGAAGATCTGGTTGGCGGGTTCCTTGAGTTGCTTGTCCAGAACCAGTTGATCCAGCAGCTTCAGCAATTTGACCGGGCTCAGGGGGCGCAGATAATAGGGATTTACGGTGGGATGCGTCGGTTCCGAGCTGTACACCATCAACTGCACATTGCGGCCCTGATTGCCGGAAAGCGAATGCGAGCTTGCCAAAGCGCCAACATCATCCGCGTTCACAATCGAAATGTCGCAATCGACGGCGCTTGAGCCCACGTATATTTCGTAACCGCCCTGGGGGCGGCAGGAGGAAATCCTGAGCACATTGCGAATCAACCGGAGTTCCAGCGCATCGAAACCCAGCACGCCAACAGAAATGGTTTTGGCTTGATCTACAAATGACCCCACGACAGCCTCCTTGAACTTTAGGCAAGGTCGCAAACCGGTGATGAAAACCTGGAGGCAAAGCCGGGGTGAAGCAGGAAAGAGCGAGAAATGCGCGTCTTAATCTAGCAACCCCGCTGTCATAGGGTCATTAATGACCCCTTAGACCGGTAACTTTGCGTCCCCACCTTTCGATGGGTTTGCCCTTCAATTAACCCTACACGGAGCGAACAATCGCAGAGTATTTTGGCTGTGTCAATAAGACGTCAAGATTGCGTCGATATGTCGCCGACATGGATCATGCCTGGAAAATGCGGCAAATTGGGAAAGTTGAGAAAAGTACATTAAGCAAAAAATGAAGCTAATTAATGATGGTTTTAATGATATTAAATATATTTTGGCATGATTTATAAATGCCGCATTGGCTGACCTGAAAGGCATTTTTAATGGTATGGGAATAGTTTTGAGAGAGGGATAAAAGAGACATTTCAGCCGACAAGCGCAAGTATTTCCGATCCAATCCGAACCGGATTGACGGTTCGGATTGGATAGTCGCCTGGTTGCAAACAGGGTTATTTGGCCCGGACGAGATTGAAGCGTTTGCTTTATGGCCGGCTTTTCAGCAACACCCACACCGCGCCGCCGCCGCCGGCTTGCGCGGGTGCCTCGCAAAAGGCCAACACCTGCGGGTGCTGGGTCAGCCAATGGCGGGTGCGGACTTTGATGATCCCGTCACGTCCCTCGCTGCGCCAGCCTTTGCCGTGAATCACGTTGACGCAACGCAACCCGCGTTGCGTGGCAGCGTGCAGGAACTCCGCCAGCAATTGCCGAGCGGCATCGCTGTTGAGACCGTGCAGATCCAGCACGTCCTGGACGTGCCATTCGCCATGGCGCAATTTGCGCAGGGTCATGCGGTTCAAACCGGGACGCAGAAACTCCGTGATCGCGACATCGCCTGCGCCGTGATCCGACAAGGTGTCGGCAACCTGCGCGGAAAGGTCGGGCGGCGCTGGTGCCTTGCGCGGTTTGCGCGCCGGGGCGACACGATCCGGCGCAACAAGCGGCGTCACGCCCTCCAGCGCGTGCCGGAACAAGTCTGCATCCTGCTCCGGTTTCGCTTTCAAATTGGCTCCTACATGGCCAGGTATTGGTCCGCATCCAGTGCGGCCATGCAGCCGGTGGCAGCGCTGGTGCAGGCCTGGCGATAGATGTAGTCCTGCACGTCGCCCGCCGCAAACACGCCTTCGATGCTGGTGGCCGTGGCGCCGCCATGGCGGCCGCCGCGCGTGACGATGTAGCCGTTGTCCATCTCCAGTTGTCCGGCAAAGATATCGGTGTTGGGCTTGTGGCCGATGGCGATGAATACGCCGGCGAGCTTGATGTCCTGCGTAGCGCCGGTCTGCACCTGCTTGATGCGCATGCCGGTGACGCCGCTGTCGTCGCCCAGCACTTCATCCAGCGTCTGGTGCAGTTGCAGCGTGATCTTGCCTTCCTTCACCTTTTCCATCAGGTGGTCGACCATGATTTTCTCGGCGCGGAAGCTGTCGCGCCGGTGCACCAGCGTGACATGCCTGGCGATGTTGGCGAGATACAGCGCTTCTTCCACCGCCGTGTTGCCGCCGCCGATGACGGCGACATCCTGGTTGCGGTAGAAGAAACCGTCGCAGGTCGCGCAACCGGAAACGCCCTTGCCCATGAATTTTTCCTCCGATGGCAGGCCGAGATATTGCGCCGAGGCGCCGGTGCAGATAATGAGCGCATCGCAGGTGTAGCTGCCCGCGTCGCCCATCAGCAGGAACGGTTTCTGCTGCAGTCTGGCGGTGTGGATATGGTCGAAAATGATTTCGGTATTGAAGCGTTCGGCGTGCTGCTGGAAGCGTTGCATCAACTCGGGGCCCTGCACGCCGTTCACGTCGGCAGGCCAGTTATCCACCTCGGTGGTCGTCATCAATTGTCCGCCCTGGGCGAGGCCGGTGATGAGCACGGGTTTCAGGTTGGCGCGTGCGGCATACACGGCGGCGGTGTAGCCGGCCGGGCCGGAACCGAGAATGAGCAGGCGGTGATGCTGGGTCGTTTTTTCCATATCAATGATGGTGCTTTTCCAAGGGTAAGAATGGGCCAAATTTAACAGTGACGCGGCATACTGTCGAGTAGAATGCGCCAACCCCGATACCGACGCGCCATGAAGAAACGACTTTTCATTTTCCTGTGGATCATTCAATGCACCGCGCAAGCGGCCGACCTGCCCGGCATTCCGGCCTTCATCGACGAGATGGTGGAGAAGCATCAATTCAGGCGTGAGGAGTTGCAACTTGCATTCAGTCGCGCCGAATACCGTGTCGATGTCATCGAATCCATTTCCAAGCCTGCCGTCCTCAAGCCCTGGGTGGAATACCGCCCCAACTTCATCAACCCGCAGCGCATCGACGGCGGCGTGCAGTTCTGGAGAAAATATTCGGCGGCGCTGAAACGCGCCGAACGGCAATACGGCGTGCCGCAGGAGATTATCGTCGGCATCATCGGCGTGGAAACACTCTACGGGCGGAACGCGGGGCGTTATCTCGCGCTGGACGCGCTGACCACGCTGACATTCGATTATCCGCGGCGCGCGGATTTTTTCCGCGACGAGTTGGAGCATTACCTGCTGCTGGCGCGCGGGCAGGGATTCGATCTGCTCGGCATCCAATCCTCCTACGCCGGCGCCCTGGGCATTCCGCAGTTCATGCCCAGCAGTTACCTGCGCTATGCCGTGGATCACAACGGCAACGGCAAGATCGATCTCATGAACGAGCCGGAAGATTCGATCGGCAGCGTGGCAAATTATCTCAAGCACTTCGGCTGGAGAGCCGGCGAGCCGGTGGCGATGCAGTGCCGGGTGGAAGACGAGAAGCGGCTGGGCAGCGTTGGCGATGTGCGTCCCTATATCGCATGGCTCGCTGCCGGCGTGAAGCCGCTGAAGCAGCCCGGCGAAGAAATGCCGCCGGCCTGGCTGCTGGATTTTACCGTGGAAACCGGCAAGGAATACTGGCTGGTGTTCGGCAATTTCAACGTCATCATGCGCTACAACAACAGCAATTTTTACGCGATGTCGGTCTATCAACTGGCGGAAGCGGTTAAACAGGCAAGATAAGGAAGACTCGGGGGATACAGTCCTTTCGGGCGAAGGAGTAAGCTAGGCCGTGGGCGGGATGGCGGGAACCGATTGGGGATATGCAGTGGCTGGCGATCTGTCGTTAACAGGAAAAGGCGCGGACGGGCTGCAGGAAATCAAGCAGCTTGATATGGCGTTTGCCAGGTTCCCGTTCGCGCTGAAATCCAGCCTGCTGGTGTCCGTGATCGTCGTCGTTTCGCTGTGGTCGCTGGTGGCGCACGAAGTCCTGCTGGCCTGGGCCGGTGCGCTGTGGGCGGTCATGCTGGTGCGCAATGCGTTTGTACGGCGGTATTTGCGCATTGCCGACAAGACTCGTATCTCCTCCGGCAAATGGAAAGCGGGACTGACGCTGGGCGCGGCTGCCGGCGGACTGTGCTGGGGTGCCACCGGGTTTTGTTTCTCTTTGGCCCCGCTCGATCCGCCGTTCATGATGTCGGTTTTCGTCATCGCCGGCGTCAGCGCATTCGCCAGCGTGGAATTGGCTCCGGTCGCGCGGGCCGCCATCGCTTTCATACTGGCCGCCGTCATCCCGTCCGTACTCCTGCTGATGATGTCCGGCGAGCGCATACATATATTCATGGGGATGATCGGGCTGGTTTATCTGGGGTTTCTGCTGTTGCTGCAGCGCCAGATGTACCGCATGGCGTTCGCCTCGCTTTCCGCTTCGATGCAGAACCTCGAATTGTCCGCCAGCGTGAAGGAGCGCGACCAGCGCATGTTGCGTTTTTTTGCCAGCGCCCCCGGATTCTTTTACACCGCGACGCTGCATCCCGACGGCCGGACTTCCATGCCGTTCGCCAGCGTCGGCATCGGCGAGTTGCTCGGCATCAGCGGCGATGAGGTTGCCGACAACATCCGTCCGCTCATGGACATCTCGCATCCCGAAGACATCGCGCGTTTCCTGAAGGCAAGGAACGAGTCGCTGCATACGCATTCCCCGTTCCGCCTGGAGTTCCGCATCAACCATGCGCTAAAGGGCGAGCGCTGGATCGAATTGCGCTCGCTGCCGCAAAGCGGGCCGGACGGATGCACGAGCTGGCATGGGTTCATGCACGACATTACCGAGCGCAAGCGCATGGAAGAAGAACTCATCGGGCGGGAATACGAGTCGCGCACCCTGATCGAGAATTCGCCCGACAACATTTCGCGCTACACCCGCGACGGGCGGCGCGTGTTCGTCAATCCCGCCTTCGGCGCGATGGTGGAAGGCGGGGTGGAAGCGTTGCTGGGCAGGAAACCGTCGGAATTTCCGGGCGGCGCCAACGCAACCGCCTACGAGGCAAAGATAGCGGAAGTGTATGCGACCGGCGAGAGCGCAGAATTCGAGCTGAGATGGCCGGGGCGCGATGGCCGGGAGATTTGCAGCCACGTGCGCCTGATCGCGGAACGCGACAGCCGCGGCGAGGTCGTTACGGTGCTGGCGGTCGGGCGCGACATTACCGACATCCACTCGTACCGGCAGAAGATCCACCAGATGGCTTTCTACGATACGCTGACCTCGTTGCCGAACCGGTTCTCGTTCAACGAGCGCCTGAAACAAATGCTGGCGGAAGCCTCCTGGCACGGCCAGCAGGCCGTGGTGATGCTGCTCGACCTGGACCGTTTCAAGGCGATCAACGACACCATGGGCCATCCGGCGGGCGACGAATTGCTGCGCGAGGCCGCCGTCCGCCTCACCGATTGCGTGCGCGCCGACGACATGGTGGCCCGGCTGGGCGGCGACGAGTTTGCGATCCTGCTCCCGGAAATGCCGCCCGGCACCGACCTGGGCAAGATCGCCGGCAAGATTCTGGATGCGTTCCGCACGCCGTTTGCGCTGGAAGGCAAGGAAGTGTTCGTTTCGGCCAGCATCGGCATCGCGGTCTATCCGGACGACAGCAGCAATGCCGACGACCTGATCAAGCACGCCGACTCGGCGATGTATCTCGCCAAACGTTCCGGGCGCAATAATTTCCGTTTCTACTCGAAGGAGTTGACCGTCCTGGCCAGCGAACGCTTCGCGCTGGAATCCGAATTGCGCCGGGCGGTGGAACGCAACGAACTGGAACTGTATTTCCAGCCCAAGGTGTGGCTGGCGGACGGCGCGCTGATCGGCTCCGAGGCGCTATTGCGCTGGAACCATCCGCAGCGCGGCCTGGTGCCGCCCGACCAGTTCATCGACATCGCCGAAGACAGCGGGCTGATCGTTGAAATCGGGGAATGGGTGTTGCGCGAAGCATGCGCTATTGCGCATGACTGGAATGCCCCGGCCATGCCGCTGCACAAGGTTGCCATCAACTTGTCGGCCCGGCAGTTCCAGTCCGGCGATCTGGTGAATACGGTGAACCAGATTCTGGAGGAGACCAATTGCCTGCCGGAATGGATCGAACTGGAAATAACCGAAAGCATGTTGCTGGACGAGCACGGCGAGGTGCTGGAGATATTGAACCGGTTCCAGGCGCTGGGGATCGCCATCGCGATCGACGATTTCGGCACGGGCTATTCCGCGCTGAGTTACCTTGCCCGCTATCCGATCAACACGCTGAAGATCGACCGGGTGTTTGTGAGCAGCATCGCGGTGGACCCGCACCGGTCGGAGCTGGTGAAAGCCATCATTTCCATTGCGCACAGCCTGGGGCAATTCGTGGTGGCGGAAGGAGTGGATACGCCGGAGCAGGCAGTGTACCTGCGTGAAGCCGGATGCCAGATCGCGCAGGGATATCTGTACAGCAAACCGATGCCCCGGGAGGCCTTCCAGTCCCTGCTGTCTTCGTTCAGCAAGGCGGCAGACCTGGAAAGAACCGGGAAATGGCGCAAGCACCTTTCCTTCCTGAAGCACTAGGCGTTTTCGACAGCCTGCCCGTGGGAGCGCAACTTGTTGCGCGATAAGGTTTGTGCGGAAAATCGCCCGGCAAGCCGGGCTCCTGCAAACTGCCTCATGAAATATCCGGGCTAGCGGCGGATGCGCCGCGCACCGTCGAAACGCGCCTGCCAATAACTCAACTGCATTTGTTCCGTGCGTACGCTCTCGCCGCTGCGGGGCGAGTGCACGAATTTGCCGTCGCCGATGTATATCCCGACGTGAGAGAAGGAAGCGTGCTGGGTGTTATAGAACACCAGGTCGCCCGGACTCAGTTCGCCCAGGCCGACCGGCTTGCCGATCCGGCTGATCTCGCGGCTGGTGCGCGGCATGGAAACGCCGAGCGAATGACGGTAGACATGGCCGACGAAGCCGCTGCAATCGAACCCGCCATTGGCCGAATTGCCGCCGTAGCGATAGGGCGTATCGGCCAGGCTCACCGCATACATCACCAGGTCGTTCATCCGGTCGTCGGAAACGGCGTACTGGCGGGTTGGCGCCGAACCGCAGGATGCCAGCAGCAGCGAAAAGGCAATGAGCAACAGTCTATTCATGGCCGCAATGTAAGGCAGGGCGGCTTGCGCTGTAAAGCGGTCGATAAACCGCACCCCAAGAAGGGCTTTGCCTGCACACTCTGGTATAGAATTACGCCTTTCATAATTATTTCGCAGGAGCAGAGAATGAGTTTCACAGAAGCCGACGTGCAGGGGGCATTGAAAAACCTGATCGACCCCAACACCAAAAAAGACTTTATCAGCGGCAAATCCATCAAGAACATCAAGATCGGCGGCACCGACGTGTCGCTGGAAGTCCTGCTCGGCTACCCTGCCAAAAGCGTATGGGAAGAAATCCGCACGATGGTGGAAACGCACCTCAAGGCAACCCTGCCCGGCGTCGGCAAGGTCAGCGCCAGCGTGACGAGCAAGGTCGTGCCGCACGCGGTGCAGCGCGGCGTGAAACTGGTGGACGGCGTGAAGAACATCATCGCCGTGGCCAGCGGCAAGGGCGGCGTGGGCAAGAGCACGACCGCGGTGAACCTGGCCCTGGCGCTGGCGGCCGAAGGCGCGCGCGTCGGCATGCTGGACGCCGACATCTACGGCCCGTCGCAACCCACCATGCTTGGCATCAGCGGACAACCCGAATCGGCCGACGGCAAGACCATGAACCCGATGATGGGCCACGGCCTGCAGACCATGTCGATCGGCTTCCTCATCGATGCCGACACCCCGATGATCTGGCGCGGCCCGATGGTGACGCAGGCGCTGGATCAATTGCTGCACCAGACCAAGTGGGACAACCTCGACTACCTGGTGCTGGACCTGCCGCCCGGAACCGGCGACATCCAGTTGACGCTGGCGCAGAAGGTGCCGGTGACCGGTGCCGTGATCGTGACCACGCCGCAGGACATCGCGCTGCTGGATGCGCGCAAGGGTCTCAAGATGTTCGAGAAAACCGGTATCAAGATCGTCGGCATCGTGGAAAACATGAGCACGCACATCTGCTCCAAGTGCGGCCACGAAGAGCATATCTTCGGCGCGGGCGGCGGCGAAAAGATGTGCGCCGACTACAACACCGAATTCCTCGGCGGCCTGCCGCTGGACATCAACATCCGCGAACAAACCGATTCCGGCACGCCGACCGTGGTGGCCGACCCCGACGGCAAACTCGCCAGGGTGTACAAGCAGATCGCGCGGCGCGTTGCGGTCAAGGTCGCCGAAATGGCACAGGACCACAGCGCGGCGTTCCCCAAGATCGTGGTGCAGAACACCTGATTCCGGAATGCGCTTGGCGTGAATATTGCTGCCAATGCTTTTGGCGCGGTCTGACGGCAACTTGCGGCGGGCCGACACGGCGCCCTAACACAGGAGAGTAGAAATGGGTTCGTTCAGTATCTGGCATTGGTTGATCGTCCTGCTGGTCGTGGTGCTGATATTCGGCACCAAGAAACTGCGCAACATCGGCAGCGATCTGGGTGGCGCGGTAAAAGGCTTCAAGGAGGGGATGAAAACGGATGAAGACTCCCCCAGACAATTGCGCGAAGGCGAGCAGGCCGCCGACGGCGAAGCGAAAAGCAAAACCCGCAACCATGTTTGAGGGTTGCGCCACATTGCTGCAGTTGCGGGCGAACTAAGGGGATTCGATGTTCGGCGTGGATTTCTCGGAAATTATGGTCATCATGGTCGTGGCGCTGATCGTCATCGGCCCCGAGCGCCTGCCCAAGGTGGCGCGCACCATGGGGCAATGGTGGGGACGCATGCAACGCTACGTCAACCGCATCAAGATGGACGTCACCACCAGCATGGAGTTGGAGGAACTGCGCGATCTGGAACGCAAGGTCAAAGCGGAAGCGCAGGCCCTGGAACGCACGGTGCAGCAGACCGGCAACATCATGAGCAGCGAACTGCGCCAACTGGAGCAGGAGCTCGAGAAATCGGCGCCGGATTCGGGCAATCCCGCCGCGCCCCCCGAGCCCCCCTCCCCGCCCAAACAGACGTGAGTGCCTGTTATTAAAAGTCGCGATGTATCAAGGGAAACGCTGATTAATTTGTCATACCGGCGAAACCGGATAAATCAGCGCTTCCCTAGACATCCTCGGCAGCCCCGCGCGACCGGGTACTGGCAGCAGGCTCCGGCCCGCAATCTGTCCGGTGCAACGGACTTATCCATTTCGATAACACAAGCGTAACGGCAGATGAAAAACAAGCAAAACATCCTTGATCAAACCTGGATATTCCTGCGCAAGCCGACAGCGAAATTTTCCGTGCTGACGATTGCCCTGATCAGTTTCTATTCCGGCATCCTGTTCTGGGGCGGTTTCAACACCGGCATGGAGGCCACCAACCAGCTTGAATTCTGCATTAGCTGTCACGAAATGCGCGATAACGTGTATCGGGAATACAAGAAAACCATCCACTACACCAACCCGAGCGGGGTGCGCGCGATCTGTTCCGATTGCCACGTGCCCAAGGACTGGACGCACAAATTATGGCGCAAGATCCAGGCGAGCCAGGAAATATGGGGAAAGATCACCGGCGTTATCGATACCCCGGAAAAATTCGAAGCGCGGCGGATGGTGCTGGCCACCAGCGAATGGGAGCGCATGAAGGCGTCGGACTCGCGCGAATGCCGCAACTGCCACAGTTTCGACGCCATGCGGCGATACCCGGAAAAACAGGTGGTTTTCGATATTCACGTGAAAGCAAAAGCCAAGGGCAAGACCTGTATCGACTGCCACAAGGGTGTCGCGCATTTGCTGCCCAGGGAATACGAAGACCCGATTGAAGACGAATAACCTGTTGCGAGGCCTTGTCTTGAGTTGATGGCGTGAAACTTGCAATACCACGGCCAAGATCATTCTTCGGCTTCCACTGCCATGACCGACGCTTTTCGAACCATCACGTTTCAACCCGCAGCACTGCGTGCAGTTGCGCCGTCTTACTACAAGCTGGAAATGCCGCGCGATTACACGACGCCGGTACTGGATAAGCTGCAGCGCCCGCTGCGCGACTTGCGCATTTCGGTTACGGATCGCTGCAATCTGCGCTGCACGTATTGCATGCCGCGCGAGATTTTCGACGGCAGTCACGCCTTTTTGCCGCGCGGCGAGTTGCTCTCCTTCGAAGAGATCGAACGCATTGCGCGGCAATTCCTCCGGCTCGGCGTGCAGAAGATACGACTGACCGGCGGCGAACCCCTGCTCCGGCACGGTATCGAGCGGCTCGTCGAAAAACTCGCCCGCCTGCAAACCGTCGAAGGCAAACCGCTGGAAATCGCAATGACGACCAACGGCGTGATCCTGGCCAGAAAAGCGCGCGCGCTCAGGGAGGCCGGCCTGGATCGCGTAACGGTCAGCCTGGACGGCTTGAGCGATGCGACGTTCAAGACAATGAGCGACTCGAAAGTGTCCGTTGCCACCGTGCTGGACGGGATCGCAACGGCGCAGACGGCCGGTTTCGATCAGGTCAAGGTCAACATGGTGGTCAAGCGCGGCGCGAACCAGCACGAGATCGTGCCCATGGCCGAACACTTCCGCCGCAGCGGCGTGGTGTTGCGTTTCATCGAATACATGGACGTCGGCTGCAGCAACGGCTGGTGCATGGAGGATGTCGTTCCGGCACGCGAAATTCTCGACCGCATCGCGCTGCACTATCCCTTGCAGCAGGTCGAGCCCAGCCAATTGGGCGAAGTGGCCGAGCGCTGGCGCTATGCCGACGGCGGCGGCGAGGTCGGCGTGATCGCTTCGGTGACGCAGGCGTTTTGCCACGAATGCACGCGCGCTCGGATATCCACCGACGGCAAATTCTATACCTGCCTGTTTGCGGGTTCGGGATTTGATTTGCGCACCCCGTTGCGCGCCGGGATAAACGATCACGGGATCGCCAATCTGATCGCCGATATTTGGCGGCAACGCGACGACCGCTATTCCCAGCAGCGCCACCTTCCCACCGAACGTGCCCGGGAACGGGTGGAGATGCATTACATCGGTGGATGAATCCATTTACCGAACGGTAATAACCGTTACCCTTTGCTGACACCGCGCGGTAACGCTCCCGGCAGAGCGGGGCATTTTGCGCCCGTTAAGCGGGATTTTTCTTTGTAAATTTTGTGTTAAGCGGGCCGGACCGGCTGGCATGGCAATTGCTGAAACGGGAAGGACGGTTCTAACGTCGAACTTTAATTCCAACCCGTGAGGAGATACAGCATGAAGAAGAAATTGATTACCCTGGCTGTTGCGGCAGCGTTCGCACCGGCTATGGCGATGGCCGAAGTTACTGTTTATGGTCAAGCGCATCTGTCTTTGGATAGCCACAGCGGCAATGGCGGCGCGACGGCCACCGGCACGCAGGACGGCATGCAGATCACCAGCAACTCCTCCCGCCTGGGTTTCAAGGGAGCGACGGAGCTAAGCAACGGCATGAAGGCGCTGTTCCAGTATGAAGCCAGCGTGGCGGGGGATGGCTCCGGTGCGGGCACCATCTTCAACGGCACGCGCGACACCTTCATCGGACTGGGCGGTGGCTTCGGCACCGTCCTGGCGGGCCGCTTGCCGCTGACCAACCAGTACCTGTATGACGTGAATTTCTTCGCCGACCAGGTGGGCGATGTCGGCAACCTGGCCGTGGTGGGCAATATTGTCGGCGGTCGCGTAAACCGCGCGCTGGCGTATGCCGCTCCCGGCATGGGCGGCGTCTCCGTGCTGGCGGCATTCGTGCCCAACACGCAGGAAAGCGTGGGTGCCGGCCAAGCCGTTGCCAACAAGCAATCCAGCTTCACCCTGCGCGGCAGCTACAGCGGCGGCCCGGTGACGGCAGCACTGTCCTACCAGAGCATCGGTGTGGCGGGCGTGGCTGCCACGATGCTTAAGGATGCCAAGCTGACGGTGGCTTCGGTGTCGGCGAGCTATGATTTCGGCATGGGCAAGGCGGGTGTGCAATACACCAGCAACGGTGCGAACGCCGAAGCTAACAACGGCGGATCCAGCACCACCCAGAATACGATCACCGCAGGCGCCAGCTTCAAGGTGTCCGACGAGGGCGTGGTGAAGGCGCAGTTCACCAAGACCGCCAAGTCCTCCGTTGCGAATTCGAACGATGGCGCGACGATGATGGCGGTTGGCTACGACCACAGCATGGACAAGTCCACCACAGTCTATGTCGCTTATGCCAAGGTCACGAACGATGACGGCGCGTCCTTCAGTGCATCCGGCTGGGGCCACAGCGGCGTCGGCGCTCCTTCCGCTGCGGGCAAGGATCCGTCGGCAGTCTCGGTCGGGGCCGTGTACAAGTTCTAGGCGTTGGATCATCTGCATGGGACAGGAATCCATCAGCCTGTCCCGGGCACAGTTCCTTCAGGCAACAAATTCAGGGGCGTCTCCGGGCGCTCCTTTTTATTGTCTGTTAACGACGGCGATCACATCTCCATGCTTGTCGGCATGAATGTCGAGCTTCTTCATTTTTTCCCACAGGTTCTTGCGGCTGATGCCGAGCGCGCCGGCGGTGTTGCCGTAATGCCAGTGGTTCTGCACCAGCGAGTGCAGGATGAATTTGCGTTCGCACTCGCGCAGGTATTCGTTGAGCGTACTGTCGGTGGCGGCAGGCTCTTGCTCGTGCAGGCTGTTTGCCGGCACAGTGGCATCGTCGAAGAAGGCTTCCGCGTCGAGCATTGGATCGGTCGAGAGGATGCAGGCCCGTTCCACGCTGTGCTTGAGTTCGCGCAGGTTGCCCGGCCAATCATAATTGAGCAGGGCGCGCTCGGCGGGCGGGGTCAGGACATGGCTCTCGTGGCTGACTTCCGCGCACATGCGCAAAAACAGTTGCGTGAACCACACGATATCTTCCTTGCGTTCCCGCAACGGCGGTATGCGCAGACGGATGACGTGGATGCGGTAGTAAAGATCCTCGCGGAAGGTGCCTTCTTCGACCATCTTTTTCAGGTCGCGGTTGGTGGCACAGATCAGGCGCACGTCGACCGGGATGGGCGTTTCGCCGCCGACGCGGACGATGACGCGCTCCTGGATGGCGCGCAGCAGTTTGACCTGCATGTTGAGCGTCATTTCGCCGATCTCGTCCAGGAACAGCGTGCCGCCATGCGCCTGCTCGAACACGCCTTTGCGCGCCTTGGCCGCGCCGGTGAAGGAGCCCTTCTCGTGGCCGAACAGTTCGGATTCAAGCAGGCTTTCGGTGACCGCGCCGCAGTTGATGGCGACGAAGGGGGCGTTACGGTCATGGCGCGCGTGGCGGTGGATGAGTTGCGCCACATGTTCCTTGCCCGCGCCGGACTCGCCGGTGATCAGGATGGTGCTGGCCAACTTGGCCAGGCGCGGGATGGATTGTTCGATGGTGCGCATGGCGGGGGATATCCCCAAGGCGTCCGAGCCGTGTACTTCAGCCGGTGCGTCATCAGGTTGCTCGGGGCATAGCATATGCGCTTTTTCGATCAGCAAGTCGAGATCGAAGGGCTTGCTGATGTAGTCCGCCGCGCCCAGCTTGAGCAGGCGCACGGCGCGGTCGATGGAGCCGTAGCCGGTGATGAAGATGAACGGCGGCAGGTGCCGGTTATCGGCGCTCAGGCGCGTGAAAATCTCTTCGCCATTGAGGTCGGGCAGGTGAATGTCGCTGATGATGAGGTCATACTGCTTGTTGCCGATCGCGCGCAGGCCTTCCAGGCCGGTGTGATGCCACTCGATGCGGAAGCCTTCCAGTCCGAAGCGGTCGAACAGCGATTCGCCCATGATCTCGTCGTCTTCGATCAGGCAAATGAGCGGTTGCAGGGATTTACTCATGAGGTTTTTCCAGCGGTAGTTGCACGGTGAATTGCGTCCTGTCCGGCTCGCTCTGTACCGTGATGAGTCCGCCCAATTGTTGCACGATTTGATAAATCACCCAAAGTCCCAATCCGCTGCCGCCCTCGCTCAAAGTGGTGAATGGTTCGAACAGGTAGGACACCTTGTCTTGCGGAATGTGCGAGCCGTCGTTGATCACGTCGACGAACAGGTGCTCGCGGTCGCAATAGATGTGCAAATGGACATGCCCGTGCGGCTGCGTGGCATGGAAGGCATTCAGCAGCAGGTTGATGATGACCTGGCGCACCAGCGTGGAGGAGATCGGCTGCGCCTCGACGATATCGATCTCGCGCGTGAAGTTGACCTGTTTCTTATCGGTATCGGGTTGCACCAGCGTGCAGATGTCCGCCACGTCGTTCAGGTCGAAGGGGCGGGTTTGCGCCCTGGCTTCGACCAGCAATGCGGCCACCGTCTCCTTGATTTGCAGGAGTCCCCGCTCGAGGATGGAGAGCGTCTTCAGCGTGATCGGATCCTGCTCGCCATGGCGCTTGAACGTGCTGATCGCATTGAGCATGCCGCCCAGCGGATTGTTGATCTCGTGCGCAACGCCGGAGGCCAGCCGACCGAGCGCCGCCAGTCGGTCCGAAGTGATGATCTGCTGCTGCAACTGCTCCTTTTCCTTCAACTCGCCCAGCATGGCCTTGAAGGATTTGGCGAGCAAGCCGATTTCGTCCTTGGATTCCTCCAGCCGGATTTCTTCCGGGGCGGGAAGGTGCGGGCCAATCCTTTTCATGGCATCGGACAATTGCAGCAACGGCGAAGCCATGCGCCTGCCCCAATACACCCCCAGCGGGAGCAGGGCCGCCAGTACCAGCAGCGTGATCAGAATGGCATCCCGGGTCAGGCTGCGCAAACGGATGGAGAACGGGGTCTTGGAATAATTCATCACCAGCGTGCCGATACGCACGCCGTCCGATTTGATCGGCGTCAGCAGGAACAGGGCGTTCGATGCGGGGGCATCCACCACCGCCATTTCATCCGGCCACGGCTGCGCAGGCGTGTTGAGATAGGTCGCGATGGAAGGCTCGCTGATTTCCGGTGCGCGCATCATCGGAAACCGATCCGGCTTGTTCGAGACATAGACCAGGTTATGGGTATCCAGTACCAGGACATATTCCGCGGACTGATCGGAAGCCTGATTCGGCATCGAGCGGAACGGGAGGTTGACGACTTCGAATGCGCGCCACACGTCGTCGTGCAGGATCGGTTCCACCAGCGTGTCGGCCACCAAACGCCCGACCCGCGTGGCATTGGCGGTCAGGTTGTCGTGCAGGTCGCTGATGCTGCGGTAAACCAGCACCGAGGCCAGCACGCCGGCGGTAACGATGACCAGGGCAGCGACGCGTAGCGGTATCTTGTACCAGAGGCTAATGTCTTTGAGATGCAGCATTGCGCCGGGCTTCGATGAATTGGAACATTTCGGCGATGCCGTCGAACAGGTGCGGGTCACCGTAGACGAAGCCGTCCAGATTGAGGATGGCCAGCATGGGTGAACCTTCGGGGTCGTGAACCATGTTGACCAGGGCTTTCTGCATATCGTCGAACAACTGCGGCGAAACGCTGCGGCTCGCGACGAAAGGCGGATGGCCGAACTGCGGCGATTCGGCGATTACGCGCGTCTTGTTGGTCAATTCCGGGTGCGAAAACACCAGGGTGTCCCATACATAGCCGTCCACTGCGCCGCCTTGCGCCAGCCCGCTCGCAACGGCTTCGACCACTTTGCGGTGGCTCCAGGTATAGAAGGTCTTGGAAAAAAAGCCGGCAGCCGTTTCGTCGCGTTTGGCCAGCAGGTATTCCGGATACAGGTGCCCGGAATTTGAATCGGGGTCGGAAAAGGCAAACACCTTGCCGCGCAGATCGCTGATCGAACGCGTCTGCTTGTCGCCGGCCGGCACGATGATATAGGACTGGTAAAGCGGCTCGCCCTTGTAGAGCGGAACGGCGAGCAGCCGGAACACGTCGCGGTTCCGCACATACGGGTAACCGCACACCCATGCGAAGTCGAGTTTGCCTTCACGCAGCATATCCACGGTCTCGCGGTAGCTGCCACGCTGCACGAAGGTGACCGGCCGGTGCAGGCGGGCCTCGAGATAGATGCGCCAGGCACTGACGAAGGCAGCCTGATCGTCGAGGAAAACCGGGGTGAGCCCGATGCGCACTGCGGCCGGAGACGGTGTCTTTTCGGCTGCCTGCGCCAGCGGGGCAAGCAACAGCAGCAACCATAACCAGCGGCGCAAACAGCTAACCATGGTGCATACCAACGGCGGGTTCGGTTGTGCTGGCGCCTGCCGCGTGCCCGCCGCATGTGCGGCAGGCCGGATCCCGGCACAGCCGGGTTTGCAGGATGTTCATGTCCAGCGCGTTGAAGCTGAGCAGCCTGCCGCTCAACCCGTGGGGAATTCCCATCAGCAGCTTGAGCGCTTCGGCGGCCTGCAGGGTGCCGACGATGCCGACCAGCGGCGCAAACACGCCGGTCGTGGCGCAACGCAATTCGGCGGCCTGCAAATCTTCCGGGAACAGGCAGTTGTAGCAGGGTGAATCATCACAGCGGAAATCGTATACCGCGACCTGCCCGTGAAACTGCACGGCGGCACCGGAGACCAGCGGCTTGCGCCGGCGCAGGCAGACGCGATTGATGGCGTAGCGCGTATCGAAGTTATCGCTGCAATCCAGCACCACGTCTGATTTTGCAACCAGTTCGTTCAATTGCTTCTCGTCGGCGCGGATCGGCAGGCCGACACATTCGATATCCGGGTTGATGTCATGCAGGGCCGCCTGCGCGGAAGCGACCTTGGTCAGGCCGACGGAGGCGGTGCGGTGAATGATCTGGCGCTGCAGATTGCTGAAGTCGACCCTGTCGTTGTCGCAGATCGTAAGATGGCCGACGCCGCTGGCGGCGAGATACAGCGCGGCAGGCGAACCCAGTCCGCCCAACCCGACGATGAGCGCACGGGCGTCGAGCAGGCGTTGCTGCCCTTCGATGCCGATCTCCTCCAGCAGGATGTGGCGGCTGTAGCGTAACAGTTGCTGATCGTTCATGTCGGCGTCATCGGGTGGTGGTGATAGGGATGTCAGTGCGCTCCGGCAGGCCCGGATGCGCATCGGCGGCCCTGCACACAGTACGCAATAACTATACCACTACAGTAAAGACGGACGGTTGAACATGGGAGTGACCCAACGGTAATGGGCAAAGCCGGAAACCATTACCAAACGGTAATCACGCTGCGACCAAAAGGTAATGACCTGCCCGATTATTTTGCCGTGCCGAATTCTATTTTCAGGGAAAACAGCTTGATAACAGCCATGGCACAAAAAGTGCTGAATGGTGTGCGTGAGTGCAAACACGATAAGTACATAGTTGACGTAGAAGTTTCGGGAGCAGGTGGGATTCAATTTTTCAGGGAGAGTTCAAGATGAGCGAATTGCGCATTTCATCGATAGAGACAAGGGGGGTGCCGGGCAAGAAGCGCTATGCCATGGTGATCGACCTGCGCCGTTGCATAGGCTGCGATGCCTGCATGGTGGCGTGCAAGGCAGAATTCGACGTGCCGCTGGGCGTGTTCCGTACCTGGGTGCCGTACAAGGTCATCGGTAAGTATCCGACTGTGCGCAAGATGTTCCTGCCCAGGCTGTGCAACCACTGCGACGATCCTCCTTGCGTGCGCGCATGTCCGGTTGAAGCCACCTACAAGGTGGACGACGGCGGTTTCGTGCTGCAGCGCTATGACCGCTGCATCGGCTGCAAGGCCTGCATGGCTTCGTGCCCGTACAACGCGCGCTTCATGTTGCCCAAGCATCGCACCTATACCGACATCACCCGCGTGGTGGACAAGTGCACGTTCTGCCATCACCGCGTGACCCAGGGGCTGGTTCCGGCTTGTGTGCAGACCTGCGTGGGACGCTCGCGCATTTTCGGCGACCTCAACGATCCCGCCAGCGAAGTTTCCTATCTGGTGAACTCGCTGCCGACGCAGGTGCTGCGTCCGGAAGAGGGTACCAAGCCGCACGTCTTTTACATCGGCGCAGACCGCAATCACACCGAGATAGGTCGCAAGATCTATAACCCGCAGGATGTGATGGAAGTCGAGCGCGCCGTGTTCAACCAGAACCATAGTTAAGGGGGGAATCATGGGTGACTTCAATATTTTTCATATCATGCCGTGGTCGGGAACGTACGCAATCTACTTCTTCGTGATCGGCATCTCCGCCGCCATGTTTTTCTTTTCGGCGTTGTCCTGGTACCGGCCTGAATTCCAGGTGCTCAGGAAGCCGGCGTTCAACGTATCGTTTGTGCTGCTGGCGGCAGGGGGCTTGCTGCTGATCGCCGACCTGACCCAGCCGATGCGCTTTCTCAACATCCTGAATCCGGCTTACCTCAATTTCTCTTCGCCGCTGGCATGGGGCGGACTGAACCTGGTGACGTTCGGACTGGTGTCCATCGCCTATTTCATGACGATGCGCAAGAACGACGAAGCGACCAGCCGCAAGCTGGCGGTGGCGGGGGCCCTGCTGGCGCTGGGCTTGCCGATCTATACCGGCTTCGATCTGACCGTGCACCAGAACCGTCCGGTGTGGAACACGCCGTTGATGCCGGTGCTGTTCGTGGCGTTGTCGCTGCTTTCCGGCGCGGCGGTGGCGACCTTCATCGCCAAAGGCGAAAAGCTGCTGGAGATGCTGCGCAGGTTCATGCTGTGGTCTGCCGGTGCGGTTGCCGCGATGCTGGTTTCGCTGCTCGGCACGACGGCCTACGGCGGCTCCGGTTCGGAACTGACCTTCATGTTCATGACCAGCGGCACGCTGGGCGCGGTGTTCCTCGGTCTGGGCATTCTGGTCGGCACGGTTGCGCCGATCGCGGTATTGCTGACCAATTCCGGCAAACAGCAGAGCGGCATGATGCTCGCGGGCGGTTTACTGCTGGTGGGCGGGATGGCGCTGCGCTATTCCATCCTGATCGGCGGACAGATCGTCCAAACTTATTTCTAAACCGGGGAGACAGACATGTTTGAAATGAATCGCAGAACATTCCTGAAAGTCAGCGCGGGCGCCACAGCCGCTGCCGCTGCTGCCCCCAGTGTGCTGAGGGCGATGGAAAACGAACTGGGCGGCAAGGACATCGGCCCGGTGACCATGGCAGAACGCCAGGCCATTCCGCTGACCTGCCACGTGTGCAACATCCAGGACGGCGCCATCGCTTTCGTGGAAGACGGCCGTATCGTCAAGCTGGAGGGCAATCCGGAGCACGTCTCCACCCGCGGCCGCCTGTGCGCCAAGGGCAACGCCGGCATGTGGTACACCTACAATCCGGATCGCGTCCTGTATCCGCTGAAGCGGGTCGGCGCGCGCGGCGAAGGCAAGTGGAAGCGCATTTCCTGGGACGAGGCGCTGGCCGAAGTGGCGGAAAAGGTCAATGCGGCGCACAAGCAGGATCCCAACACCATCATGATGAAGTATGGCCGCGACCGCACCGGCGGCGCCATCGGGCGCTTCATCACGACGCTGGGTTCTGCCACCGTCGTCAACCACACCTCGGTGTGCGAGTCGTCCAAGAAGATCGGCATGCAGCCCACCTGGGGGCCGGACATCGAAACGCCGGACTTCGAGAATACCAAATACATCCTGAACTTCGGTTCCAACATCATGGAAGCGGCGTATTTCCACAACCCCTATGCGCAGCGCATCACCGAAGGCGTGGCGGAGAACCATGCCAAACTGGTGACTTTCGACACACGGCTGTCCAACACCGCCGGCCGCTCCGACGAATGGATCCCGGTGCTTCCCGGCACCGACGGTGCGGTGGCGCTGGCAATCGGGCACGTGATCTTGCGCGAAGACCTGCAGGACACGGACTTCATCGATACCTGGTGCAACGTCTCGACTGCCGAACTGAAGAAGCATTACAAACAGTTCACGCCCGAGTGGGCATCCAAGTTGTCCGGCGTGCCGGTCGAAACCATCGAGCGTATCGCGCGCGAGTTCGCCCAGACCAAGCCGGCCACGACTTACACCTATCGCGGCCCGGCCAAGCATCTGTACGGTTCGTACAACGAAAAGGCCACCATGATGCTGTCGATCATGACCGGCAACGTGGAAAAACGCGGCGGTTACTGCCTGCCGCGCGGCATGGGATACAACCAGCCGGAGCCAATGCCGCCGAAGCCGGCCAAGGCTTCCTATCTGGCCAGCCACCCGGACTATCCGCTGGCCGAGCACAAGGTCAGCCACATGACGCCGTTCTGGATTGCCGAAGGCAAGCAGAAGATCAACGTGTATTTCACTTACATGGACAATCCGGTGTATACCAATCCGGGTGCCCAGGCGGTGTGGGGCAAGCTGTTCAGGGACGAAAAGCTGATTCCTTACTATGTTTCCATCAGCACGGTGATCGGCGAGGAAACTGCGCTGGCCGACATCATCCTGCCGGACTGCATGTACCTTGAGCGCTGGGAGCCGGAGTCCATGCCCAACTCGCTGTGGCCTTGGCTGGGTATCCGCCAGCCGGTGATCAAGCCGCTGGGCGAGACGCGCGAGACCCGCATCATCCTGCGCGACCTCATCCACAAGATCGACCCGAACGGTTCCAAAGGGATGAAGAAATACTGGAACTTCAAGGATGGCGAAGATTACATGCGCCAGCAGTTCGATACCATCCCGAAACTGAAGGAGGCGGGCGGTCTGGATTTCTTGAAGAAACACGGTTGCTGGCCGATTTACGGCAAGCTCAATCCGCGCACCGGCAAGATTTCCGACAACACCGGACGCGAGATCCAGGCCGAGTTCGGTCTGCACATGAAGGAATTGTCGGCGGCCGATATGGCCGGTGCGACCGTGGACGGCCATGGCACGATCCGCAAGAACGGCAATGCCATCGGCGTGCGCCGCAACGGCAGGAACTTCGTCGGCTTCGGCACACATGACCGTCTCATCAACATCCGGGTTGAAGAATGGGCGAAATACGGCTTCAACCCGATGCCGACCTTCAAACAGATTCCGTGGCACAAGGAATTGAAGGACGACGAGCTGATCCTGGGCACGCACAAATTCAACGTGCATGTGCAGTCGCGTACCGCCTCGGTGAAATGGCTGGCCGAAATTGCCCACAGCAATCCGGTCTGGCTCAATACCGAAACGGCCGCGAAGATCGGCGTCAAGACCGGCGACCTGGTGCGTGTCGAGAGCGCGGTCGGCCACCTCGTGACCAAGGCATACGTGACCGAGGGCATCCATCCGAAGTCGTGCACCATCGCCACCGGTTGCGGCCACTGGGAGTATGGCCGTCTGTCCACCCTGAATCTCAAGAACGGTCCGGAATTCGGCGGCACCGACGATGCCGACCTGAACAACGTCTGGTGGGAAGACAAGGGCGTGCATCCGAACGTCATCATCCCGGCCGTGGTCGACCCGATCGGCGGTTCGCAGGGCTGGTTCGACACCGTGGTGAAAGTCACCAAGGCCGGTCCTGACGACAAGTATGGTGATGCCGAGGGCGATTGGGAGAAGCATCATGCGGCAGCCAAGCAGACCATGCGTTATGCCTATACCGGAGACCTGCACCGCAAGATGCATCCGGAAATGGCCTCGTGGGGCGGCGCCGGCAGCGTCAAGGAAGACTAGGGTGGTGAACAGGATTCCCTGCCGTTCGCCGGGAATTGCCTCCGCGGCGGGGGGCGGGGGGTGCAGCAGCAAGAGCAGTAGCAAGAGCAGAGCGATGTAGAGCAGTGCAGCCCGGTGCGATCTCCTCGAGCCGGGCTGTTTTTTGAAAGGATGAAAATGACGACAGCCGTGTTGGAAGGCGTTATCAATGCCGAAGCAGAATTATCGGACGGCGAGCTGGTCGCGGAATGCAAAGCCAGAGCCAATATCTACCGCATTTTGAGCGGTGCCTTTCTGGAAGAGCCGACGGCGGAATACCTGCAGGCAATCAGGTCGCCGGAAGTGATGGCTTCCCTGCGCGGACTGGGTGCGGCGTTTGGCCCGGATTTCACCGACGCGCCGATCGGGCAGTTGCAGGAAGAGCTGGCTCAGGAATATGCGGTGCTGTTTGTCGTGACGGGCGGCTGCCCGGCAGTGGAGTCAATCCGCTTGTATGGGCGTTTTCAGCAGCAATCCTTTTTTGAGGTGCGCAAGATTTACCAACAGGCGGGCTTCAAGGTGTCCGGCGGACGTTTCATGGTGTTCGACGACCAGCTCGGCGCCGAACTGATGTACGTCGCGGCAATGCTGGATCGCGCGGCCGTAGCGCTGGCTGGCGGTAACCGCAGCGATTATGTCGAAACGATCAAGAGCATCAAGCGTTTCTGGGCGCTGCATCTGGGCAAGTGGGTGCGCGGCTATGCGTCCCTGCTGGGACGCGCGACCGAGTACTCCTTCTACCGCGAAATCGCAAAACTGCTGGGCAGTTTCGCCGAGTGGGAGCTTGGGTTGCTGGGGGTGCGGGTGGACGATGTGGACGGCGGCAAACTGAAAGTGCCGCTGGCCGAGATCGAGTACGAGAGCGATTCCAACGAACCGGTCTGCAACGCCTGCGAAAAAGGGCAGCCAGGGAAAGGAAAGTCGGCCGCCGACCAGTTGGCGATCGATATTTCCCTGATCGAGGAACGATTGCAAAGGAAGAAGTGAAATGCACTATCTGTGGGACTGGGACGAACTCGATCATCTGTGGAACGAAAACGATTTCGGCGCGGTTCACGACTGGCTGAACGAACGCTGGTCGCAGCTCGTCAAGACCAGCCCGGTGGGCGACAAAAATCCGGATGCGCGCTTCATGCAGGGGCTGGCCTTTGCCGCGCTGGCCCTGCATTTCACCCAGGACGGCAACCAGGAAAGCGCGCGGCTGTTCATCGACGATGCGCTGATGGTGTTGCCGCAATATAACCCGAGCCACTTGGGCATCAGGGTTGAGCCGGTGCTGGAAACTCTGCATACTCTGCGCGACGCCATTTCACTGCTGGGCGCGGACGCACCCTGTCCGTTCCAGCCTCTTGTGTACAACAAACTGGTTTTCGATCGAGGTTGATTCCATGAAGCAGATATCGACATTGAAACTTGCCCGCTGGGTCGAGGCGGAAGAGTTGCCGGTCGGGGGCGTGTGCTTTGTCGAAGACCGCGCCGGTTTGCCAGAATCGCTGGCGCAGTTGAATGTGGCGATGGGCGCAGGCGGCGAGGCGCGCGCCGTCGAACTGCTGGCGCGCGGCGCCGAAAGGGTGTTGCTGGGCGAGTTGGCACTGACCGACAGTGCGGCCGTGGAGCGCCTGGTGGCGCAGTATGGCGGCGAGCGTGTCGGTGTCTGGGTGCGTTCGGCCCCGACTGCCGTCAGTTGGTCGCTGGCTGCCGAGGCGCCGAATGCGGGTTTCAAATGCATGATGCCTTCGACGGGAGTGGCCGGGTGGGACGTGTTGCTGAACGACGGCACGCCAACGGAAACCGATGCCGAGTGGTGGATCGCCCGGATGCTGGAGCGGGGCGTTTCCCTGGTGCTGGTCAGCATCGATTTGCAGGACGCGGATATGAATATCTGCGCCACGCTGGTGCTCAACCACGGCGACAAACTCTGGTTTTCGCCCAGGCTCGATCCCGATGCCGACCTCGAACCCTGGGTGCGCTGGGGGCAGGCCAGGCAGTTGGTGCTGCCGACGCCCAACCTGCGCGACGAGGCGGAGATGGTGCGCATCGGTGCTCCCGCGATGGTCATGGTCGAAGAATCGGCCGACGCAGTTGCGGTTGCGGAAATCGATGGCGCGATCAGCGGTGCCGATGCTCATGCAGGCGAATGTCTGCGAGCGGCATGAGCGACTCACAGGATCGATCGATGCACTTCATCAAGAAACATGTATTGCGCGTTGTCGGGGCAACCCTGCTGATAGTGCCGACGCTGAGTCTTGCAGCGAACGACTTGTTGCTGAACGAGGACAGTCTGGCGGCGAGAATCGCAAAGGAGCCGAATTGCCAGTTGCTGGACGCGCGCAGTGCCGAGGCGCAACGATTGTCGCCGCTTGCTTTCTCAACGCGTTATGACAAAACCGCGCCTGTCAGGAGGGGGCTGGTGTTCGTTGTGGCGGACAGCGACGAAGCAGCGCTGGAAATTGTCCGCTCCATTCCGGCTGATGCCGGGCGCAGCGTATACGCGGTACAGGGCGGCGCCGACGCCTGGAAGCGGGTGCAGTCGGAGACTGCAACCGCAATTGAGCCAACCAGTTTCGTGGTGCCAAAGGGCACCTGCGATCTGGGAAAGCCGTCCTTGAAATTTGATGCCAAATCCAGCAAAAAAACCGGCAAGGCAGCACTCGAACCCATCAACAAATAGCCATGCTCGTCGCCCCCGGATTCCATGCAGAGCGCTGTGTTCGCTACCGCTACAGTTACAGCGCATGCAGCCGCTGCGCGGATGCCTGTCTGCATGAGGCCATCCGCCTGTTCGATGCGGGAGTCGAGGTGCTGGGCGGGCGTTGCAAACATTGCGGCTTGTGTGCGGCTGCCTGCCAGACCGAGGCGTTGAACCAGATCGGCGTCTCCGCCGACCATCTGCTCAAAATGGCGGGCGAATCGAAACAAATGACCATCGCCTGTGCGCCTTCGGAACTGGCGGCCACGGTGGTCGTTCCCTGCCTGGGGGCGCTGCATCCGGTGGTGCTGGCCGAGTTGTCGCGGCAGGACATCGCACTGGAACTGGCCGGTGTGGAGCACTGCGTCGAGTGTTCGCATGCCAGCAGGGGAAAGGACATGATCCGCTCCAACCTTGCGGCGCGCGAAATGCTGTGCAGCGCGGGTGTGCCTGCGACCTGGGCGGCGATCACGCTGCGAAGCGGGGAAGTGGAAGCAACCGGCAAGCATGAAAAACTGGATGCAACGCGCCGCAGCCTGTTTCACCGTATCGTCGGGCACGGTGCGGATGTGGTGTCCGGCAAGCTCGACGCGGCCCCGGCACCGCTCAAGGCGATCCGCGCCGCGGCGCCGTTCCTGCCGGAGCGCAAGGCAATATTGAACAAGCTGCATGCAACGGGCGAGGGTGCGATCACCGTCTTCAGGCATGATGCGATACCGGCGGAAGACTGGGAGGTGGTGCGCGGCTGCACCTATTGCGAGGCCTGTGTGCGGGTGTGCCCGACAGGCGCGCTGCAGTTGCTGGAAAGCAATACCGCGTGGCGGCTGGCCGTGCTGAATGACCGCTGCGTTGCCTGCGATGTCTGCGCCGAAGTGTGCCAGCCGAAAGTGCTGCGCCGGGAGCATGCGGAGGAAGTTATCATCAACAAACAAAAGGGCAGGTTGATGGTTGCCGTGGCGAAACAGCGCTGCACGCAATGCGACCGGGTCTTCGTCAAGGAAAGCGGCGGGGATGTTTGCCCGGTCTGCAGCGGCGACGACGACGACTTTGCCAGTATTTTCGGCTGATCGAGGAGGCATTATGGAATGGGAATTCACACCCGAGCAGGTGGTCGGCTGCGAGGTCGATTATGATCTGGAACAATTTCGGGCCGACCTGCTGGAAGAAGTCAGAATGAACATGGGCGACATGGACGACGCCCGGAAGCTGAAGATATTTTCTGCGATGTACGAGTTGTGCTACTGGGTTGCCACCGGCAACGACTACGACGAATTTCTGGCGACGCTGGATCAGGATTCGTTTTTCCCCAATTTTCTGGCGTCCATCAGGGATAATCTTGAACCCAATATCGTGATGCTGGGCGCTATACTTCAGCGCCTGATCATGGATAGAGTGGAAGGACAAAGCATGCCGCTCGAAATGGCGATCAAGGAAGTGGATGAGTTGCACCGCCAGGTCGTGGCAAAACCCCTGTTGAACTGAGAATAGATTGCAGATGGACAAACTGACCCATTTTTCCGAATCCGGCCGCGCCCGCATGGTGGACGTTTCGGAAAAATCCAGCACCCAGCGCGTCGCCATTGCCAGCGGCGTATTGCGCATGCAGATAACCACGCTGGAACGCATCCGCACCGGACAGATCGCC
>JACRME010000022.1 GCA_016235045.1 Nitrosomonadales bacterium | reverse complement strand
TTCCTTGTGCCCACGCGGTTGGTGGCCGATGAACAGCGTGGGCACAAGGAACGTGCCCACCCTACGCTTTTGGCTTTTATTTTTCATGCCGCCTCCCCGCCGAGATACGCAGCAATCACAGCCGGGTCGCGGCGCACTTCTTCCGGCACACCTTCGGCGATTTTTTTGCCGTAGTCGAGTACGGCAACGCGGTCGCACAGGCCCATGATGAGTTTGACGTCGTGTTCGATGAGCAGCACGGTGACGCCGCTCGCGCGTATCTTTTGCAGCAGTTCCTTCAACGCGACGGTCTCGGTGGCGTTCATGCCGGCGGCGGGTTCGTCGAGTGCGAGTAGTTTGGGTTCGGTGGCGAGGGCGCGAGCAATTTCCAAACGTCGCTGTTCGCCGTAGGACAGATGCTTGGCCAGCGTCTGGTGCGCACAGTTGATGCCGACGTATTCCAGCAGTTCGCGCGCGCGCTGCACGGTGGCTCGCTCTTCGGCGCGGGCGGCGGCGTTGCGCGTCAGCGCGCCCCAGATGCCGGTGCGTGTGCGCAGATGGCGGCCGACCATGATGTTCTCCAGCGCGCTCATGTTGGCGAACAGGCGGATGTTCTGGAAGGTGCGCGCGATGCCGACCTGCGCCAACAGGTGCGGTTTGCAACGGGTGTAGCTTTGTCCGGCGAACTGGAATGAGCCGCTGTCGAGTTGATACAAGCCGGTGACGACATTGAACAGCGTGGTCTTGCCCGCGCCGTTGGGACCGATGAGGCCGTAGATGTCGCCTCGGTGAATGTGCAGCGACACGTCGGCCAGCGCGGTTACGCCGCCGAAGTGTTTGCCAACACCGGTCAGTTCCAGCAAACGATTACTTGGAGGCGTCATAGACCGTCTCCTGTTCCTGATGCAGCACGCTGTCGTCGGCATCGAATTCGCGGCGTCGCTGCGTGGACGGCCATATCCCGGCAGGACGCCACAGCATGACCAATATCAACGCCAGCCCGAACATCAGCATGCGCAGGCTCTCGGGATCGACCACCACCTTGCCCAGCAGCATTTGCTGCACCGGCCCGGCCGCGTTGCGAAACAGTTCCGGCAGCGCCACCAGCAGCACGCCGCCCAGCACCACGCCGCCGACATTGCCCATGCCGCCCAGCACCACCATGCACAGCACCATGATGGATTCCATCAGGCTGAAACTCTCGGGGCTGACGAAACCCTGGAAACCCGCGAACAAGCCGCCGGAGATGCCGCCGAAGGTGGCACCCATGGCAAACGCGAGCAGCTTGATATTGCGCGTGTTGATGCCCATCGCCGAGGCGGCGACTTCGTCCTCGCGGATCGCCACCCAGGCGCGGCCGATGCGCGAATCTTCCAGGCGGCGCGAGACGAAGATCACCAGCAGGGTGAAAGCGAGGAACAGGTAGTAGTGCAGGTGCACGTCGTCCACGCGCACGCCCATCCACTCGTACGAACTGCCGAACGAGAAGCTGCCGATCTGCAGCGGGTCGATGGCGCTGATGCCTTGCGGGCCGTTGGTGATGTTGACCGGGGCGTTCAGGTTGTTGAGGAAGATGCGGATGATCTCGCCGAAACCGAGCGTGACGATGGCGAGGTAGTCGCCGCGCAATTTGAGCGTGGGCGCGCCGAGCAGCACGCCGAAGCCGCAGGCGATCAGCGCGCCCAGCGGCAGCACCACATACATCGGCCAGTGCAGACCGAATTGCGGCGACCCGAGCAAGGCGTAGGTGTAGGCACCCACCGCGAAGAACGCGATGTAACCCAGGTCGAGCAGACCCGCGTAACCGACCACGATGTTGAGGCCGAGCGCCAGCATGATGTAGAGCAGGGCGAAGTCGGCGATGCGCACCCAGCCGTGGCCGAACAGCGCATCGATGATGAAGGGTAGCGCCAGCAGGGCGATGGCGAGCGGCGCGTGCAAAGATATTGATTTATGGTTTGTCCTCATTCTAGAAAAACCTTTTCGCCACAGAGACCACAGAGTTCACAGAGAATGCAGCGACACAGCAATGATTCGCTTGTTGCCCAACACGGGAGGCTCTCCTGTCTTCGATCAGACACCCTCGAACCGAGGGGGCACCAAATGACATCTCTGTGTCCTCTGTGTTCTCTGTGGCTAAATTTTCGGTTTTTAAAGTCATGCGCGCTCCGCCAGTTTCTCGCCGAGCAGGCCTGATGGACGGAACACCAGCACCGCGATCAGCACGAAGAACGCGAACACGTCCTGATAGTGGCTGCCGAGGAAACCGCCGCTGAGGTCGCCGATGTAACCCGCGCCCAGACTCTCGATCAATCCCAGCAGCACGCCGCCCAGCATGGCGCCGCGCAGGTTGCCGATGCCGCCGAGCACCGCGGCGGTAAACGCCTTCAACCCGAGCATGAAGCCCATGTAGTAATGCACGATGCCGTAGTTGGCGCTGACCATGAAACCGGCGATGGCGGCGAGCGCCGAACCGATCATGAAGGTGACGGAAATGACGCGGTTGATGTCCACGCCCATCAGCGTGGCCGCGGCAGGATTCTCGGCCACGGCGCGCATGGCGCGGCCGGTGCGGGTGTGGTGCACCAGCCACATCAGGCCCGCCATGATGACGAGCGCGACGATGACGATAACGATCTGCACGTCGTTCATCACCGCGCCGCCGAGATGGTGCGAAGTGCTGGCGAACGGCAGGTTGAATGAATGGTATTCGCGCCCCCAGATCATCATCGCGAGGTTCTGCAGCACGATGGAAACGCCGATGGCGGTGATGAGCGGCGCGAGACGCGGCGCATTGCGCAATGGTCGATAGGCGATGCGTTCGATGCTGTAGCCCAGTGCCATGCACACGGCCACGGCGACCATCAGGCTCAGCAGCACCGCCAACACGGGGGCGAATGCTGCCGCCAGCAAGGCTTGCAGCGCGGTGAGCGCGATCATCGCGCCTATCATCACCACTTCGCCGTGCGCGAAGTTGATCAGGCCGAGGATGCCGTAGACCATGGTGTAGCCCAAGGCTACCAGCGCATACACGCTGCCCTGCACGAAGCCGTTGATGATTTGCTGGAAGAATATTTCCACGACTTACTTCCGTCATTCCCGCGCAGGCGGGAATCCAGTGCTTTTATCGAACATGCCTTGGATTTTGTCCCCGCCTTGCGGGGAAATTATTTCTTGACTGGATTCCCGCCTGCGCGGGAATGACGAGATATTCGGAGTGCCAGCTAACTTATTCACACTGGGCCGTCAGTGTGCTGCCGCGGGTGCGCCGCCCATCGTTTGCACGACTTGCCATTTGCCCTGGCGTGCCTGGTACATGGTCACTGCGCCGCCCTTGATGTCGCCCTTCTCGTCGAACATGATCTTCGCGGTGACGCCGTCGAGTTCGACCTTGCCGATCTCGGGCAGGTATTTGGCAGGTTCGGCGGAGCCGGCTTTCTGCATGGCGGCGATCATCACGTTGACCGCGTCGTAGCAATACGGCGCATACAATTGGATTGGCTGTTTGAAACGGGCTTCATAGCGTTGCGAGAAATCGCGTCCGCTCGGCATGACATCCAGCGGCACGCCGGGTAGCGAGGCATAGGTTCCCTCCACCGCCGCACCGGCGAGGTCGATCAGCTTGGGCGTATAACCGCCGTCACCCATCATGAATTGGGTCTTCATGCCGAGAGAGCGCAACTGCTTGACCATGGGCACACCCTGCGGGTCCATGCCGCCGAAGAACAGCAACTCGGGCTGTTTGCCCTTGATCGAGGTCAGCACTGCGGTGAAGTCCACGGCCTTGTCGGTGGTGTATTCGCGCGCGATGATCTGGGCGCCGTTGGCTTCGGCCGATTTCACGAACTCGTCCGCCAGGCCCTGGCCGTAGGCGGTGCGGTCGTCGATCACCGCAATGCTCTTCAACCCCAGCACCTTGACGGCGAATTCGCCCAGCGCCTTGCCCTGCTGCGCGTCGTTGGTCATCACGCGGAACGCGGTGTTGTAGCCCTGCGCGGTGAACTTCACTGCGGTGGCGGAAGGAGAAATCTGCGGGATGCCGTTCTTGAAGTAGATGGAGGAAGCGGGGATGCTGGTGCCGGAATTGAGGTGGCCGATTACGCCATTGACCTTGGCATCGACCAGTTTTTGCGCCACGATGGTCGCGGTCTTGGGATCGGTCTGGTCGTCTTCGCTCAGCAGTTCGAAACGCGCCTTCTTGCCGCCTATCATCACGCCTTTGGCATTGGCATCGTCGATGGCCATGCGCGTGCCATATTCGTTGTCCTTGCCGATGTGCGCCTGCGGGCCGGTGAGCGGGCCGGCGGCGCCGATCCGGATCACCAGTTCATCGGATGCCGCGGTCGAGGCGGTCTCGCTCTTGCCGCACCCGGCAACGGCGACGACAAGCGCCGCCAGCAGTGCAAATCTGTTGATCAGCATATTGAAATTCGGTCGGTAAATTAAGGATGGCCGGATTATGCGTAGGCCCCTATCCCTTGTCAATTAAGCGTTTCAAGCCCACAAAAAAGCCGACTCGCGTCGGCTTTTTCGGACTGCTTGCGAACCTGGAAATTACAGGCTCAAAACCCACTTGACCAGTTCCTTGATGTCGGCTTCCGGAACCTTGGGGGCGTTAGGCGGCATTGGCATGGTGCCCCAGACACCGGCGCCACCCTTGGAGACCTTGGCGACCAGCTTGGCTTCTGCATCGGCTTGGCCCTTGTACTTCTTGGCCACGTCAGCGTATGCCGGGCCAACCAGTTTCTTGTCGACGGTGTGGCAGGAAGTGCAGTTGTGCTTCTTGGCCAGCGGCGGCATTTCGGTTGCCATTGCGGAACCGGCGGCCATCAGGCCGGCTGCTGCGATCATGCTGATAACGATAGATTTCATTTTCTCTCCATTTTAGGTTTGACTACTATTGGTTGAAACGAGCGGAGCTACGACCCGTCCGGCATTCTAAACAACCCCGCCCGATTTGCAAACCCGCCGGGGTGTCAGCCAAAAACGCCCGCGCCCGGGCCAGCGTTGACATCGCTGCACCGGGTTACTTAAGCGACAGGATGTAGTGCACTAAGGTTTTGATGTCATTCTCCTTTATGCGGGGAGCGTTCGGCGGCATGGGCACGGTGCCCCACACCCCGCTTCCGCCCTTGGCCACCTTGACGATCAACCTGGCTTCCGCATCATTCTGCCCGCGATATTTTGCCGCAATCTCGTTCCATGCCGGCCCGACGAGTTTCTTTTCTATCGAGTGGCAGGTAAAGCAACCGCTTTTTTGCGCCAGCTCCCGCTCCTTGGAGCCGGAAGTTGCAACCACTTCGGTCTTTGGCTTTTGTTCCGCTGCGGGCGCCGCTGGCGCTGGTTGGGGTGCGGCCGGAACCTGGCTGGCCGCCGGGGCAGGAGTCGCAGGCGAAGGTGCAGCCTGTTGCGCCGGTGCGTCCGGCTGGCAACCGCAAAGCATCCATATCAACGGCGAAACCAGCAATGCTGCGATGTGCGTCCTTGTCATGTCGATCCTTTCGTTGGAAGTTATTGTTCGGACAATTCCAGCCAGTTGAGCATATAAGCCCACTGTTCAAGTTCGCGCTGCGCTTGCGATGGGGGCAGGTCGAACAGGGTCTTGCCCTCGAACGCCGCATTGACGTAAACCTGCGCTTCGCGCAGGTAGGCCAGGATGGGCAAATCCAGCCCCTTCAGGAATTGCTCCAGCGTGAGCGCCGCGCGGGTGCGCGGATCCATGCGCATGCCGACCACGCCGACAAATATCTTGCCTTTGCGCACGGTTTTTTCGTGGTGCAGCACTTCCAGAAAGTCGCGGCTGGCCTGGATATCGAATGCGGAAGGCGCAATCGGCACGATCACCCGGTGCACCAATCTCAATGCATGCTCCAGGTTCTTGCCGTGCAGCCCGGCGGGCGAGTCGATCACCAGCCACTCCACCGGCATGTTCTTCTCGACTTCGGAATGCATCAATTCTATGGCAGGAAGATTAACCGGACGGTTGGCCAGCCATTGCGTCGCCGATTTCTGCCGGTCCAGGTCGAGTATCGCCACGCGCTGCCCGCGCGCAGCAAAGTAGCCGGCAATGTTGGCGGACAGCGTGGTTTTGCCGCTGCCGCCCTTGGGATTCGCAATCAGTATGGCTTTCATGCAACCACCCCCGCTATTTGTACTGCCGGTTACTTCTCCACTTGGGAAACGTCTCTTACTGCGCCCTTGTCGGCGGAGGTCACCATCGCCGCGTAGGCGCGCAATGCCGCCGACACCTTGCGCGGACGCTCGGCGGCAGGCTTCCAGGCTTGCTTGCCTTTGGCTTCCATCGCCGCACGGCGCTTGGCCAGTTCTGCATCGGAGATCGCCAGATTGATGGTGCGGTTCGGGATGTCTATCTCGATGCGGTCGCCTTCCTGCACCAGGCCGATCGCGCCGCCGCTGGCCGCTTCCGGCGAGGCATGGCCGATGCTCAGGCCGGAGGTACCGCCGGAGAAACGTCCGTCGGTGAGCAAGGCACAGGCTTTGCCCAACCCCTTCGATTTCAAGTACGAAGTCGGATACAGCATCTCCTGCATGCCGGGGCCGCCCTTGGGCCCTTCGTAGCGGATGATGACCACGTCGCCCGCGACGATCTGGTCGGCAAGGATGCCCGTGGTCGCCGCGTCCTGGCTCTCGAACACGCGCGCGCGTCCGATGAATTTCAGGATGCTCTCGTCCACACCGGCTGTCTTGACGATGCAACCGTCCAGCGCGATGTTGCCGTGTAGCACCGCGAGGCCGCCGTCCTGCGAATAGGCGTGGGTCTTGTCGCGGATGCAACCTTTGGCCCTGTCCGCATCCACTTCCGGATAAAGCATGGATTGCGAAAATGCTATGGTGGTGACGATGCCGCCGGGCGCAGCACGGAAGAACTTCTGCACCGCCTCATCCTTGCTTTGCACGATATCCCACTGCCTGAGTCCGTCGCGCAAGGTCTTGCTGTGCACGGAACCGACTTCGCCGTGCAGCAGCCCGGCGCGATCCAGCTCGCCGAGGATGGCGGCGATGCCGCCCGCGCGGTGCACGTCTTCCATGTGGTATTCGGACGACGGCGCGACCTTGCACAAGGTCGGCACATGCAGCGACAGGCGATCCATGTCCTTCATGGTGAAGTTCACTTCGGCCTCGCGCGCGATGGCCAGCAGGTGCAGCACGGTGTTGGTCGAGCCGCCCATGGCGATGTCCAGCGTCATCGCGTTCTCGAAGGCGTCGAAAGTGGCGATGCTGCGCGGCAGCACCGAGGCGTCGTCCTGCTCGTAATAGCGCTTGGCGAGGTCGACGATCAGACGACCGGCGCGCAAGAACAATTGCTTGCGCTCGGCATGCGTCGCCACCAGCGAACCGTTGCCCGGCAAGGATAAACCCAATGCTTCGGTGAGACAGTTCATCGAGTTGGCGGTGAACATGCCGGAGCAGGAGCCGCAGGTGGGGCAGGCGGAACGCTCGATAGCTTCCACTTCGGCGTCAGACACGCGACTGTCGGCGGCCGCCACCATCGCATCCACCAGATCCAGCCCCTTTATCTTGCCCTGCCAATTGACCTTGCCCGCCTCCATCGGCCCGCCGGAGACGAACACCACCGGGATGTTGAGGCGCATCGCGGCCATCAGCATGCCGGGCGTGATCTTGTCGCAGTTGGAGATGCACACCAGCGCGTCGGCGCAGTGCGCGTTGACCATGTATTCCACCGAGTCGGCGATCAGGTCGCGGCTGGGCAGCGAATACAGCATGCCGTCATGCCCCATGGCGATGCCGTCGTCGATGGCGATGGTGTCGAATTCCTTGGCGATGCCGCCCGCCTTCTCGATCTCGCGCGCGACCAGTTGGCCCATGTCCTTGAGGTGCACATGGCCGGGCACGAACTGGGTGAAGGAATTGGCGATGGCGATGATGGGCTTGCCGAAGTCGCCTTCGGTCATGCCGGTGGCGCGCCACAGCGAGCGAGCGCCGGCCATGTTGCGGCCGTGGGTGGAGGTGCGGGAACGGTATTGCGGCATGAGTCGGCATCCTGAAAATTAGCGCAGGAACTGATTCTAAACCATGGAGCGGCCTTTACCCACCCGCAAAAGGCACCCCACCCCCAAAATATTGAGGCTAGTGCTTGACCGTCGTTGCAGTCAGGCTGTCCGCCGTTGCCACGTCCAGCGAAAAGACTTTGGTTAACGACTCGTCCAGTGCGCCCGTGCCACTGTTGAAAGGCACGGCAACGCCACCGATAAAGTCGCTTGCCGAGCTGCTCACGCTCGCAAATACAGGCGAAGTGCCAAAGCCGGAAATCGTCCCCATAGCTGTCGTTGTTTGCGATGCCGCATCGAAAACCTCGATGGTCGAATTGCCGAAAGCCATGCTGCCGGAATAGCCGTTCGCATAGATAAAGCGTTTGCGATTCTCGCTAATGTTCAGATTTACGGTTGCCGCATCCTGTACCGCCATTGGAAATCCGGATGCAATCAGCTTGATTCGGGTTCCAGCCTCATCAATCATCTCGATCCAGGGCGATGAAAGCCCATAGACATACCACATCTGATGGATACCGCTGGCAGAGGTCAGTATTCCGACGAAATCGCTGGCCGTGACGGATTTCACGGTTTGCGGAGTCCCGGCAGCGTTTTTGTCCATGCTCAGCAGCGTGTTTGCCGACGCACCCAACACGCTGGCATAAAGCACGGCTGTTCCCATATCGGCCGAGGCGATGCAACCGGCGCCGCTGGCCAATTGTGTTGCCGCAGGCGATGCAATGCTGATTTTCAACACCGTCCAGGAAGTTGCACCCGGGCATGCAGCGCCGGAATTGCGGTACACGTAAAAATTGCTTGCATCGTAACCCATGGATTTCCAGCCCGTACCGGCGGTCACGGCTGCATTCAGTTTCGTTTCGGTCGCTGCAGGCGCACTGCTCACCTGCCACACCGTCAATTGATTGTTGTATTCGGCGACGAGGGCTTTGTAGTTTCCCGCAACCACCTTGGTAATCAAGGGATCAGTATTCACCCGCATGACCATAAAGCTATCGGGCGACCTCCAGAAAATCCCATCCCCCAACACCCATCCTCTTGGCACAAGCGTGGCATCATCGTGCAGAACACCCAAAACGGTATTCAGCACCGAAGCACTCGATACCCCACCCGAAACACCCAGCACAATTTCGCTTTGCCCGTCATCGGCAGTTCCGCATGCTCCATCCGTTCCTTTTGTCGAGACGATATACCTGGACTGGTCGGGAGCCGCGTAGTCGTTCGCCGCGACAACGAACTTGCATGCCGAGATGTTGGCTGTTTTTTTGACTTGCGTTGCCGGTGCAATTCCATTCGCCAGCAACGGAATGCGCCGGACTTCCCCCGCCACGATATACAGCAGGGAGTCCGGCTTGATGTTGCTGAGGGTTTGGCCGCCGACCGTAACCGTGCCCGAACTCACCTCTTTGACGTCGGAGATTGCCGCAGCAGCCGGCTCGATAACGTATTCGATTGATGTATCGCCGGGATGAACGAACGACAGGCCCATGGTTGGCGCAGTGAGCGCACCTCTTACCGGCAGCGTCCAGGAATAGGTACCCGTGGCAGGATAGGTGACGACGCTGGGTGGTGTTGAGGTGTTGGCTGCCCCACCGCCGCCACAGCCGGCCAACATCGCCGTCACGATAACCACGGAGCGAACGCTCATCCATTGCGGATTGCGCAAACAGGTTTGTTGCATAAAACAGCCCTCCCCGAAAGACCGGTGCATAATTTTTTGACTTCAAAAACCGTGCGCAGGCTACCTGCTCGCACGCATCATGGTCAAGCAATTCGACGCCCAATGTATTTTTTGTATTTTGTCTTGTGGTACATTCGCGTCCCATGTTGACCCACCCCCAATTCGACCCCGTCGCCCTCCATCTCGGCCCGTTCGGCATCCACTGGTATGGGCTGATGTACCTGCTCGGCTTCGTGGTTTTCATCTGGCTGGGCAGGAAGCGTCTACTTACGCTGAACCAGGCTGGGTGGGACGACAAATTCCTCGACGATTTGTTGTTTTATGGCGTGCTCGGCGTGGTGCTGGGCGGACGGCTGGGCGAGGTGCTGTTCTACAACCCCGGATACTATTTCTCGAATCCGCTGAAGATACTCGCGGTGTGGGAAGGCGGCATGTCGTTCCATGGCGGTTTCCTCGGCGTGTTGCTGGCGATGGTCTTGTTTGCCCGCAATCGCGGCATCCCGTGGCTGGCGCTGATGGATTTCATCGCACCGCTGGTTCCGCCGGGCCTGGCTTTCGGTCGGCTCGGCAATTTCATTAACGGCGAACTGTGGGGACGCCCGACCGATGTGCCCTGGGGCATGGTATTCCCCAATGTGGATAACCTTCCGCGCCATCCCTCGCAGTTGTATGAGTTCGCGCTGGAGGGGGTTGCGCTGTTCGCCCTGCTCTGGTGGTTTTCGCGCCTGCCGCGCCCGGTGGGCGCCGTATCCGGGCTGTTCCTCGTCGGCTACGGCAGTTTCCGTTTCCTCGGCGAATTCGCGCGCACCCCGGACGACGGTATTTTCGGACTGATGACTTTCGGCATCAGCATGGGACAGTGGTTGAGCCTGCCGATGGTGCTGGCGGGCTTCGCAATGATGGCTTGGGCGTATCGTCGCACTGCCTAATAGCAGACTCGCATGCGTCGCGCCTTTGCCTTCGCTTTCAGTTGCACGCTCCTCGCCGGTTCCGCACATGCCGATAATTCCGCTCTGGAAGCGTGCTCCGGCATCGTCAACAAGACCGACCGCCTGCTTTGCTACGACCAGGCCGCCAGCGTCAAACCGCAGCCGCGCAGTTACCTGACCCGCGCCTGGGACCTGGACGGCCAGGGCAATCCAGACAGCGACGGGATTCGACGGCTGGAGCCGTATCGCAAGAACTACGCGTTGATCCGCTACACGACGCATATCAATAAAACGCCGACGTCTCCCTCTCCCAACCACTCGGTGACGGCGCCTTATCCGTTCATGAAGGTCGAGACCAAATTCCAGTTCAGCGCCAAATCGGAGATCGGGAATTACCGCAACCTGGAATTCCTGGGATTCAAAAACTTCCGCTTGTGGGCAGCGTTCACCCAGCAGGCGTTTTGGCAGGCTTTCAACGTGGGCAATTCCTCGCCTTTCCGCGAGTCGAACTATGAACCCGAGATCATCGGGACTTTCGGCACGGGCAATGCGCAGGGGTGGAAACTGCTCAATCTCGGTTTTTCGCACCAGTCGAACGGCCGCAACGAGCCGGCTTCGCGTAGCTGGAATCGCCTGTACCTGCAGGGCGGCTGGGAATGGGACGAGATGTTTGTAACGGGGCGCGGCTGGTGGCGCATACCGGAGAGGTTGCCCAAGGATGACAATCCCGATCTGACCCGCTTTCTGGGGCGCGCCGAACTGGTCATACACTGGCTCCCGGAGCGGGACGACGAAATCATCATGCTGCTGCGCAGCAATCTTAACCTGCACGGGCACAAGGGATTCTTGCAATTGGACTGGGCCAGCCCGTTCAAAATAGGACGCTCTTCCCAACTAAACTTCCAGTTCACCACCGGCTACGGCGACAGCCTGATCGATTACAACCACTGGCAGACGACGCTGGGCATTGGCGTCGTGTTCAAGGAATGGTGACGCTTCCCGCGGTTGACACTGCCAGCCCCCTCCCAGATACTCCGCGCATCGCATTAGTTCAGGCCGCACCACTTTGGACGATCTTTCGTTAAACACCCTGCTCGGCATCCTGCTGCTGCTGGTGGTATTCGGCGCATGGTTCTCGGCCGCCGAGACGAGCATGATGGCGATCAACCGCTACCGGCTGAACCACCTGATCCGCAAGGGCAACCACAGCGCGAAACTGACCGGACGGCTGCTTTCCAAGGTGGACAAGCTGCTGGGGTCCATCCTGTTCGGCAACACCCTGCTCAACGTGGCGGCGGCGGCCGTCACCAATATCATTATCCTGCGCCTGTTCGGCGCCGGCGAACTGGCCATCCTGGTCGGCACGCTGGCCATCACTTTCGTGCTGCTGGTGTTCAGCGAGATCATGCCCAAGATCATCGCCGCGACCTACCCGGAACGCGTCGCGTTGCCCTCCGGCTATCTGCTCGCCCCGCTCATCACGATATTTCATCCGGTCGTTTCGGTCGCCACCGGAATGGTAAAAGGCATATTGCGGATGCTGCGCATCAATATCCAGACCGACCAGAGCAAGCAAAAAATGACGCTGGAAGAACTGCGCGGGCTGGTGCTGGACGCCGAGCATTTCCTGCCGCGCAAACACCAGAAGATGCTGCTGAACCTGGTCGACCTGGAGCGCATCACGGTGAATGACGTGATGATCCCGCGCAACCAGATCGAGGCGCTGGACATCGAAACCGACCCCGCCGAACTGCGCCAGCAGATCATCACTTGTCACCACACCCTGCTGCCGGTGTATGCCGAAACACCGAGCAATGTCATCGGCATTCTGCACATCAAGCGCGTGTTATCGCTATTGCAGGAGACGACGCTGGATGCCGCGCAATTGAGCGAGATACTGCATGACCCTTACTTCATCCCTTCCGACACACCCCTGCTCAAGCAATTGCAGCAATTCCAGGAGCGCCATACGCGCCTGGGACTGGTGGTGGACGAATACGGCGAATTGCTCGGGTTGGTCACGCTGGAAAACATACTGGAAGAAATCGTCGGCGATTTCACCACGCAATCTCCGTCCCAGACCGGCAAATTCCTGCGCCAGGACGACGGCAGCCTGCTGCTGGAAGGCAGCAGCAGCCTGCGCGAATTGAATCGAAAACTGGGGCTGCATTTTCCCCTGGGCGAAGCGAAGACGCTCAACGGGCTGATCCTCGAACACCTGCAAGACATCCCCGAAGCCGGGGTCAGCCTGAAGATCGGCGAATACCCCATCGAAATCATCCAGACACAGGATCGGGCAGTCAAAGTTGCAAGACTGTTCCCTGCCCAGCCGCGCCAGCCTTTACAAAGGGGATAAAGCCATGCATCATGCAAAAGTCCTTTGAAATCTAGTGCATCGGCACGATTATTAACAATTGTCGTGCAGCTGCAAATGACTGAATCCGAATCGAGGTCACAGAATGGCTACAGCAAAATCCGACAAAACCAAAGAACACGCTTATAGCTGGGAAGGTAAGGACAAAACCGGCAAGGCAGTCAAGGGCGAAATGCGTGCCGCCGGCGAAGCCAGTGTCTCCGCCCATTTGCGCCGCCAGGGTATTACCGTCACCAAGATCAAGAAGAGCGCAACGGGTGGCGGCAGAGTCACCGAAAAGGACATCACGCTATTCACACGCCAACTCGCCACCATGCTGAAGTCCGGAGTGCCGCTGCTACAGGCGTTCGATATCGTCGGCAAAGGCCACGACAATCCCGCCGTTGCGCGCCTGCTGTTTGACATCAAAACCGACGTGGAGACGGGTAGCAGCCTGCAGCAATCCTTCCGCAAGTTCCCGCTGTATTTCGACGACTTGTATTGCAACCTGCTCGGCGCGGGCGAAGCGGCCGGTATTCTGGACAGCCTGCTGGATCGGTTGGCAACTTATAAAGAGAAGATCCTTGCCATCAAGAGCAAGATCAAGTCCGCGTTGTTCTATCCTGTTTCCATCATCATTGTCGCCTTTGTCATTACCGCCGTCATCATGATCTTCGTAATCCCGGCGTTCAAACAATTATTTGAAAACTTTGGTGCTGATTTGCCCTATCCAACGATGTTAATGATGTCGATATCCGATTTCTTTGTGGACTATTGGTGGGCTATATTTGGTGGAATTGGCGGCAGCGTCTACGGTTTTTTCTACGCATGGAAGCGCAACAAGGTCATGCAGCGGCGTATGGATCAGTTAATGCTCAAAATGCCTGTGTTCGGACCGCTGGTACGCAAGGCCTCTATCGCGCGTTGGTCACGCACCTTGTCCACCATGTTCGCTGCCGGCGTGCCGTTGGTTGAAGCTTTTGACTCGGTTGCCGGAGCAGCGGGAAATGCTGTTTATTACGACGCTACCAAGGCTATCCAGCGTGAAGTGACCACAGGCTCCAGCCTCACCGTCGCCATGCAAAATACCGACGCATTCCCCAGCATGGTGCTGCAGATGGTCGCTATCGGCGAGGAATCTGGCGCATTAGACAGTATGTTAAGTAAAGTCGCGGATTTTTATGAGGCTGAAGTAGACGACGCAGTTGCAGCGATTTCCAGTTTGATGGAGCCGGTCATTATGGTGGTGTTGGGGACACTGATCGGCAGCATGGTCGTGGCAATGTACCTGCCGATCTTCAAAATGGGTTCTGTGGTTTAAACATTATTTTGCCGAAAACCCGGCGCGGCAAAGTCCGCGCCTTTTTTCTACATACAGGTAATTGAATGCTACTTTTGCTGCAATCCTCTCCGACAATATTTGCGATATTCGCCGGCGTACTCGGGCTAATGGTCGGCAGTTTTCTCAACGTCGTCATCCACCGCCTGCCCAAAATGATGGAGCGCGATTGGCGTCAGCAATGCGCCGAACTGAACGGACAATCGCCCGAACCCGCCCCGCGCTACAACCTGCTGGTTCCGCGCTCCGCCTGCCCCCACTGCGGTCACGCCATTGGCGCCGTCGAGAACATCCCGCTGCTGAGTTATCTGTTCCTGCGCGGCAGGTGCAAAGGTTGCGGTGCTGCCATCTCGCCCCGCTACCCCATCGTCGAGGCAATTACCGGGGTGCTGAGCGCCTACGCCGCGGGGCATTTCGGCTTCGGCATGGCGGGAATTGCAGCCATCGCGTTTGGCTGGGCGATGATCGCCCTCACTTTCATCGACTTCGACACCCAGTTGCTACCGGACGACATCACCCTGCCTTTGCTCTGGCTGGGTTTGCTGCTCAATCTCAATGGCGCTTACACCTCGTTGCCAAATGCGGTAATCGGTGCGGTTGCAGGCTATCTTGTGCTGTGGAGCGTGTATTGGGCATTCAAGCTTGCCACCGGCAAGGAGGGCATGGGCTTCGGCGACTTCAAGCTGCTGGCGGCGATTGGCGCGTGGCTGGGGTGGCAGATGCTGCCGCTGGTCATCCTGCTTTCGTCGCTGGTTGGCGCGGTGGTCGGCATTGCCCTCATTGTATTTACCAAACACGGCCGCAACATCCCCATTCCGTTCGGGCCTTATCTCGCCGGCGGCGGGCTGATCGCACTGTTCTGGGGGCAGACGCTGACGCAAAACTATCTGCAGCTTCTGGCTCCGTGAGCTATCTGGTTGGACTGACAGGCGGCATCGGCAGCGGCAAGAGTACCGTCGCGGATATTTTCGCCTCGCTCGGCGTGCGCATCATCGATACCGACCTTATTTCCCACCAATTGACTCAAGCGAACGGTGCGGCCATTCCGGCAATCCGCGAGGCGTTCGGCGAGCAGCTGATCGATCCCCAGGGCGCGCTGGATCGCACCAGGATGCGTGAACTCGTTTTTCAGGACGCCCTCCAGAAAAAGAGGCTGGAAGCCATCCTGCACCCCCTTATCCTTGCCCAGACCAGGAAATTGGCGGCTTCCGCCACTAACGCCCCCTACAGCCTGATTGTGGTTCCTCTGCTGTTCGAAAGCAGCCGTTATTCCGACTGGTTGCATCGTGTAATCACCGTGGATTGTCCCGAGGAAACCCAGATATCCCGTACGCTTTTGCGCAGCAGGCTGGATGAGGCCTCGGTACGGGCGATCATGGCCCAGCAGATCAGCCGCTCGGAGCGGCTGAGGTTGGCGGATGAAGTTATCGAGAATAATGGCAGCCTGGACGACCTGAAAACGCAGATTGTCGGAATTCACCGCCGTTTATCGGTATTGGCGGCGGAAAGCGATTGACGATATGCAGCACTGCCTATAACCTTTCGCATCCAAAAAATCCCGTCCCCTGCAGGCGATTGTGATCAGTTACGAGTTTCCTCTCAACGAACGAGTTCGCACCATGCTGCGGCTGGAGGATCTCTTCTTCCGCATCGTCCGCTTCATCGAAAGCGACGAAAGCCCGGATCATCATGCCGCCCTGGGCGTGCTGTTCGAAATTCTCGAAGTTGCATGCCGTGCGGACCTCAAGTCCGACCTGTTGCAGGAACTGGAACGCCAGAAGAAAGTCCTGAGCGCGCTGCATAACAACCCCGAAATTCTGGAAGACGCCCTGGATGCCGTACTCGTCGAGATCGAAAGAGCCAGTACCCGGCTTCTGGCCATGAGCGGCAAGATCGGCCAGTATTTGCGCGACGACGAATGGTTGATGGCCATCAAGCAGCGTGCCTGCATTCCCGGCGGCGTGTGCGAATTCGATCTCCCCTCCTATCATTACTGGCAGCATCAGAGCGCCGAACATCGCCGCGCAATTCTTGAAGGCTGGATTGGTCCCATGCTGCCGCTGCGCGATGGCATTACCATCCTGCTCAAATTGCTGCGCGAAAACGGCAAGGTGCACCACTTCACCGCCTTCCACGGCAGTTTCCAGCAAATGCAGGGCGGGCGCGTTGCGCAGCTATTGCGCATCACGCTCGATTCTGAACTCCCCTGCATTCCCGAAATCAGCGCCAACAAATACGCGCTCAACATCCGCTTCGTCGAAGCAAAATACACGGCCAAGACCACGCTCTTCGATCAGGATGTCGCCTTCGACCTGACTTTCTGTTCCCTGCAATGAGCAAGCTGCCCGTCGTCAATTGCCCGCAGTGCGGCAAGGAAATGGTATGGGATACCAACAACCGATTTCGCCCGTTCTGCAGCGAACGCTGCAAACTCATCGATCTGGGCAAGTGGGCAAACGAGGAATACCGCGTCGAACAGCGCGAGCAGGATTCTATCGAGCCTGATCACCAGGCCTGACGCAACAAGGAAATCCCGTGCGCGCCGTGCTGCCATGCGGCCTGCATGTCACTCCGGTCCAGGCCTCCCAGGGCGTACACCGGGATGGATGCCCCCGCCGCGATAGCGGCAAACTTCTCCCAGCCCAGATGCGGCGCACCCGGATGCGACAGAGTCGCCAACACCGGCGAGAGCAAAGCAAAATCGCACTCCAACGCTTCGGCCCGGCGCAACTCTTCCGCGTTGTGGCAGGATGCGGCGCACCAATCCACTGCCGGGCGTACCTTCAATTCCTTGAGCTGGGATGAAGTCAGTTGCACGCCGTCTGCCCCCACTTCCTGCGCCAGCGCCACATCGCCGTTGAGCAACACCCTCGCCGCGCGTGCATGCGCCAGCGCCACCACGCGCTGCGCAAGCACCCGCAACTCCTCGCGCGCGAGGTCTTTTTCCCGCAACTGAACCAGCCGCAGCCCGGCATCCAGCCTGGCTTGCAGCCGCTTCAAGAACTCCTCTTCCCCCAACCCGGCAGCATTGCTGATGGCATACAAAGCGGGCAGTTGCAGTGCGCGCAGGATGGGCGCATTGGCGGGGAGGACGGGATTGACGGCGACCTGGGCCGGATACTGCCAGGAAAATTGCTGGCCTTCATGCGGATGCAACTCGCCAGCCCAGGCCGTCACACGGAAGAAATTCAGGCGCACCGTGGCGTGCGGATAGGTAAAGACGCGGGTGAGCCAGGGGTAGGCGGACTGGACGGTGATGCCGAGTTCTTCCTTCAGCTCGCGCACCAGCGCATGCAACGCTGTTTCGCCCGGTTCGATCTTGCCGCCGGGGAATTCCCAATACCCTGCCCAGATCTTGCCGGCCGGACGCTGTGCAAGCAGGAAAGAGCCGTCTTCGCGCTGCAGCACGGCAGCGGAAACTTCAACGTATTTATCTTTCGGCATGACGCCCGCACCAGTCCCGCGCAAACTGTCCCGCCACCCGCCCGCTGCGCGAGCCCCGCATCAGCGACCATTGCAAAGCCGCCGTGCGCACCTCATCGGTCATGCCTTGCTGCCAGCCGTGATGCGCCAGCCAATGTGCCGCCACCGCCAGGTATTCATCCTGCGTGAACGGATAGAAGGATAGCCACAGCCCAAAGCGCTCGGACAGCGACACCTTTTCCTCCACGCTTTCCGCCGGATGCACCTCATCGCCCACATATTTGGTGGCGAGATTGTCCTGCATGGACTGCGGCATCAAGTGCCGCCGGTTGGAGGTCGCATAGATGAGCAAATTGTCGGAGAACGCCACCAGATCGCCGTCCAGCGCCGCCTTGAGCGACTGGTAGCCGGGCTCGTCCGCATTGAAGGAAAGGTCGTCGCAATACAGGATGAAGCGCTCGGCGCGTCCCTGCACCAAGCCTACGATATGCGACAGGTCGATCAGCCCCTGCTTGTCGATCTGGATCACGCGCAGGCCCTGTGCCGCGTATTCGTTCAGCAGCGCTTTGACCAGCGACGACTTGCCCGTTCCGCGCGCACCGGAGAGCAGCACGTTGTTTGCCGTGCCGCCGCGCACGAATTGCAGCGTGTTCTGTTGGATGCGCAGTTTCTGGTCGTCGATGCCGAGCAGGTCGGAAAGCGCGATGCGCTGGAAGTTCAGAACGGGATGCAGCCTGCGTTGCTGGTGGTCCCAGCGAAAGGCGGCAGCGCCCTGCCAGTCTGGCGCTTGCGGCTGCGCGCCGGGAAGGATGTTTTCCAGACGGGAGAGCAGGGCTTCGGCGCGGGAGAGGAAGTGGTCGAGTTTATCCATGATGCAAAACCTTTTTGTCCGCAGATTACACAGATTCTCGCAGATTAAAGCACAAAACCGGTGGAAGATATCTCAACTCTCTTGCGGCTTAAGTTGCTTCGCACACCCTTAATCTGCGTCAATCTGTGTAATCTGCGGACACACGGTTTCAGCTTCTGTAACTCGCGTTGATCTTCACATAGTCATAGGAAAAATCGCACGTCCACAACGTCGCATTCGCCGCACCGCGATTCAGCACCACACGGATGGAGATGTCGCTCTGCTTCATCACGCGCTGGCCGTCTTCTTCCTGATAGCTTGCCGCCCGTCCGCCGTATTCTGCCACCAGCACGTCGTCCAGATACACCTTCAGTTTCCCGACATCCAGATCGGCGATCCCCGCATAACCGATGGCAGCGAGGATGCGCCCGAGGTTGGGATCGGAGGCGAAGAACGCGGTTTTGACCAAAGGCGAGTGCGCAATGGCATAGCCTATTTTCCTGCACTCGGCCTCATCCTTGCCGCTTTCGACCCTGATCGTGATGAACTTGGTCGCGCCTTCGCCGTCGCGCACGATGGCCTGCGCCAGCAGGGTCGCCACTTCCGTGACGACAGCCTGCATCATGGCACGGTTCGCGGCGTCGATGGTTGCGCCGCTCCTGCCGGTGGCAATGAGCATCATCGCGTCGTTGGTGGAGGTGTCGCCGTCCACGCTGATGCAGTTGAATGAACGGTTAGCGGCTTCGCTCACCATCTGTTGCAGCAGCGGCTGCGCGATGGCCGCATCGGTGGCGATATAGCCCAGCATGGTGGCCATGTTGGGATGGATCATGCCGGAGCCTTTCGACATGCCGGTGACGGTGACGGTCTTGCCGCCGATCTGCACTTGCCTGGTCACGGCCTTGGCGACGATGTCGGTGGTCATGATGGCGTGCGCGGCGTCGAACCAGTTGTCGGCTTTCAGGTTGGCAATGGCCTGCGGCAGGCCCGCGACGATCTTGTCGACCGGCAGCGGTTCCATGATCACGCCGGTGGAATACGGCAGCACCTGCTGCGGTGTACAGCCCAGCAGTTTCGCCAGTTCGGCGCAGGTGGTGCGCGCGGCATTCATGCCCTGCTCGCCAGTGCCGGCATTGGCGTTGCCGGTGTTGACCACCAGCGCGCGAATGCCTTTGCCTGCAGCGAGGTGTTCCTTTGCAACGGTAACGGGTGCGGCGCAGAAGCGGTTGGTGGTGAACACGCCCACGACAGTTGCTCCCTCATCGCACTTGATGACCAGCAGGTCCTTGCGGTCGGCGCGCTTGATGCCCGCTTCCGCCGTGCCCAAAGAAACGCCCGCAACGGGCAACAGTTGTGCCGCGACGGGCGTGGATAAATTCACCGGCATTTAACTTCCTTTAGAAACGACCTTGTGTCCTGTAGATGTAGTTGCTCATCTCGACCGACTGGGCATTCATGCGGCGCACGATGCCGTGGGTGTGGCGCACGATGCCGCGCATCACGTAGTACACGATGGCGGGCTGGGTATTCAACAGCGACTCAAACTTGGAGCGCTCCAGCAGCAATACCTTGCAATCGGTGTTGGCAATCACGGTGGCGCTGATTTGCGACACGTTGCCGCCCGCAAAAGTGATGATTCCGGCCAGGTCGCCCGGCTGCAGCAGGTGCAATGTGGCCTGTTCGCCGCCCAGCGTCACGGTCGCTTCGACTTCGCCGCTGGCCAGGACGATCAGGGAGTTTTTCAGGCGCTCTTCGCCCGGACGCAGCAGGCTCTCGCCTTTCTTGAATTCCTTGATCTCGAACAGCCGTCCCAGTGTTTCGATCTCGGCATCGCGCAACTCTTCGGTCAAGGTTGAGTTGTTCAAAGTTTCCAGTATCAGGCTATCTGTCATCTTGTTATCTCCCCAAGTTTGTTATGGTCAGTTCAATCTTCCATGGCACTGCTTGTATTTTTTTCCGGAACCGCACGGACATGGATCGTTGCGCCCGATCTTTTCGCTGCCGCGCACGAACGGCTTGTGCTCGGCAGCCTGCTTGTCGGTTGATCCCAGTGCCTCATCGTAATCGGCGTGATGATACTGCACATTTTCCGGCGCGTGGGGCGCTTCCGCCGCCGCCACATCCGCCTCGCTGCGGATCTGCACATTCATCAGGGTCTGCGTCACATCGCGCTTGATCGCATCCAGCATGGTGGAAAACAGCTCGAAAGCTTCACGCTTGTATTCCTGTTTTGGGTTCTTCTGTGCATAGCCGCGCAGGTGGATACCCTGGCGCAAGTGATCCAGCGCCGCCAGGTGTTCGCGCCAGTGCTGGTCGAGGCTTTGCAACATCACGATGCGCTCGTAGCCGTGCATGACTTCGCCGCCGACCTGATCGACCTTGGACTGGTATTGCTGCTGTGCGGCCTCGGCCACCCGTTTGCGCAACCCGTCCTCGTCCAGTTGCTTGTCCTGCTCCAGCCACTGCGCCAGCGGCAGATCCAGTTGGAATTCGGACGCCAGGGCTTTTTCCAGGCCAGGCGCATCCCACTGCTCTTCCATGCTGCCCGGCGGGATAAATTCCGCAATCGTGTCCGACAGTACCCCTTCGCGCATGGCGCCGATGGTCTCCGAGATGTCCGTGCTTTCCAGCAGCTCCGCGCGTTGCTGATAGATCACTTTGCGCTGGTCGTTGGCGACGTCGTCGTATTCCAGGATTTGCTTGCGCATGTCGAAGTTGCGAGCCTCCACCTTGCGCTGCGCATTTTCAATCGCGCGCGTCACCCAGCTATGCTCGATGGCTTCGCCTTCGGGCAGCTTGAACTTGTTCATGATCGCCGCCACGCGGTCGGAAGCGAAGATGCGCAGCAGCGGGTCTTGCAACGACAGGTAAAAGCGGCTGGAACCGGGATCGCCCTGGCGCCCGGAACGACCGCGCAACTGGTTGTCCACCCGGCGCGACTCGTGGCGTTCGGTGCCGATGATGTGCAGGCCGCCGCTGGCGATGACCTGCTCGTGCACGGGCTGCCATTCGGCGCGCAACTGCGCAATGCGTTGCTCTTTGGCTGCCGCATCCAGGCTGTCGTCCATGCGCACCAGTTCGATGGGCTTCTCCACATTGCCGCCCAGCACGATGTCGGTGCCGCGACCCGCCATGTTGGTGGCGATGGTGACCATCCTGGGACGGCCGGCCTGCGCCACAATCTCGGCCTCGCGCGCATGCTGCTTGGCGTTCAGCACCTGATGCGGCAGCTTTTCCTTTTCCAGTTTTCCCGACAACAGTTCGGAGGTTTCGATCGAAGTCGTGCCGACCAGCACCGGCTGCCCGCGTTCGTAGCAATCGCGGATATCGGCGATAACCGCCGCATATTTCTCCTCCGTGCTGAGGAATACCTTGTCCATCAAGTCGTTGCGGATGGTCGGACGGTGCGGCGGAATAATGACCGTTTCCAGGTTGTAGATGGTCTGGAATTCGTAGGCTTCCGTATCCGCCGTACCGGTCATGCCGGACAGCTTGCTGTACATGCGGAAATAATTCTGGAAGGTGATCGACGCCAGCGTCTGGTTTTCTTTCTGGATCGCCACGCCTTCCTTGGCCTCCACCGCCTGATGCAATCCGTCCGACCAGCGCCGCCCCGCCATCAAGCGTCCGGTGAACTCGTCCACAATGACGACTTCGCCGTTCTGCACCACATAGTGCTGATCGCGCAGGAACAGGTTGTGGGCGCGCAACGCCGCATATAAATGGTGAATCAGCGTGATATTGGCAGGGTCGTACAGACTGCCGCCGACCGGCAGCATGCCCGCCTGGGCCAGCAGGCGCTCGGCGTGCTCATGGCCGATTTCGCTCAGCAATATCTGGTGATTCTTCTCGTCGACGTTGTAATCGCCCGGCGCATTCTCGTCGGCCTGGCGCGTCAGCATGGGCGCCAGTTTGTCCATTGCCAGATACACATCCAGATTGTCTTCCGCCTGGCCGGAAATGATGAGCGGGGTGCGCGCCTCGTCGATCAGGATGGAGTCCACTTCATCGACGACGGCGAAGTTCAGCCCGCGCTGGAAACGCTCCCCGGCGTTCGCCGCCATGTTGTCGCGCAGATAGTCGAAGCCGAACTCGTTGTTGGTGCCGTAAGTGATGTCGGCGCCGTAGGCAGCCTGTTTGTCCGCATGTTCCATGCTGGTCAGGATGACGCCGACGGAAAGCCCGAGGAATCTGTACAGCTTGCCCATCCACTCGGCGTCGCGCGCCGCCAGATAGTCGTTCACCGTCACCACATGCACGCCCTTGCCGGACAGCGCGTTCAGGTAGGCGGCCAGGGTCGCCATCAGGGTCTTGCCCTCGCCGGTGCGCATCTCGGCGATCTTGCCGTAATGAAGCACCATGCCGCCGATCAGTTGCACATCGAAATGGCGCATCTGCAAGGCGCGTTTGCCGCCTTCGCGCACCACGGCGAACGCTTCGGGCAGGATGGCATCCAGCGATTCGCCCTGTTGTACGCGTTGCTTGAACTCGTCCGTCCTGGCACGCAATTCAGCGTCTGACAACGCCGCCGTCTGCGCTTCCAGGGCGTTGATGCGCACAACGGTCTGGCGGTACTGTTTGAGCAGGCGGTCGTTACGACTGCCGAATACGGACTTCAATATTTTCGAGATCATGCTGTTATTTTCTTCTTTACTGCTTACGGACAAATAAAAAAGGGTGAGGCACGCACCTCACCCTTCTGCAAAACCTGTGCGATTAACTACTGGCTTTTTCCAGGAAGCGAACCGGGTTTTGGGCGAGGCCCTTGTACCTCACTTCGAAGTGCAGGTGCGGACCGGTGGAGCGGCCTGTGCTGCCGGAAAGTGCAATCTCCTGACCGCGTCTCACCATCTGCCCAACCTTGACCATCAGCCTTGAGGCATGCGCATAACGCGTAATGACCTGGTTGCCGTGATCGATCTCGACCATATTACCATACTGCGGATGGGCGTCCGCATACACCACCACCCCCCCGGCCGAGGCGTGGATCGAGGTTCCTTCCGGAATCATGTAATCCACACCTTCGTGCATGGCGTTTTGCCCGGTAAACGGATCGATGCGCCAGCCGAAATTGGACGAATACCAGCCTGTGGTGATCGGGGGGACGGACGGCAACAATTTCCTGCTCAGCTTGTCCTGCATCAGCAGGGTTTCCAGCGCCACCAATTTGTCGCTGCGGTCGCTCAGCAGCGTTCTCAGTTCCACCATTTGCCCTTCCATATTGGCCAGCGAAATGTCCCGGTTCAGCGCCACCGGCATGTACGGACCGCCTTGTGCAGGCGGCTTGTCGAACGAAAATTCCTGCGGTTTCATCCCGGTCAGCTTGGCCAGACGCGCACCCAGACCATCCAGCCGCAGCAACTGCGCCTGCATCTGCCCCAGATTCACCGCCATCGTGTCCAGGCTCTTGCGCAGGTAAGCCTGCTGCTTCTGCTGCTCCTCCTGTTGCGCGCTGGCCATCCAGGAGCGCAGTTCGTTGCTCATCATCCCCGGCTGGAAACGTACAATGGCATATTGGGCGGCGAATACCGCCGCGACGAACAGCGCCGCAGCCAACATTGCCAACAAGGCCAGATGCACACCCGTTAGCGTAATGCTGCGAGCTTTTGCAAAGCGATTGGAAACTAGAATAACATTCATGCAATCCCCCTAAATGACGCGATCCCCGAACCCACCGTGCCGCATCGTCTGAAAGCCTTTTTGGCCTCCAATCAAGAACTACGGCAACTTTCGAGCAAAGCTGAGCAACTCACGGCCCTGCAGCGCCACTACGAATCCATCTCCCCGCCCGGCCTCGCCCGGAACAGCCAGGTACTGCGGCTGGATCGGCAAACGCTAGTCATTGCCGCAAGTAATGGCGCAGTCGCTGCCAAATTGCGCCAGATGACCACCGAGCTTATTTCCCTTTTCCAAGCAAGGGGATGCGAGATTACTGGAATTCAAATCAAGGTGCAAGTCTCCACCCCGCCGTCTGTCGCCTTGTCCGAGCCTCGCATCCTGGGAAAAGCGGCGCAGGATGCACTGAACGAACTGGGCGGGAATCTGCCCGATTCTCCGCTCAAAACCGCGTTACGCCGCCTGAGCAGACGATCTTAGTGGCTGAACTACACCAGCCAGGCGACCAGTCCGAAGCGCTCGAGCAGGTATAACACCCCAAAAATAAGCAGCACATAAACGATAAAGCGCGCAACTTGCCAGGCAAAGCGCGAATACCGCGGATCCCGGGTCAGCAGAAACAGGACGGAGGAGGCCGCGATCAGCAGAACGGAAATCAGCAGGGCGAGGCGGATTAGCATCGCCAGACCTGATTAAGCCACCTGTAACTGCAAGCGCAGGAAATCGGGCGCTTCTTCCGGCTTTTCGAACGTGGTGAACTCCCAAGCCGTTTCGTCGGCCAGCAAGGCCCGGCACAGGGCGTTATTCAGGGCATGGCCGGATTTATGGCCGGAGAAGGCGCCGATCAGCGGGTGGCCCAGCAGGTACAGGTCGCCGATGGCATCCAGCACCTTGTGTTTGACGAATTCGTCCTCGAAACGCAGTCCGTCCGGGTTGATGACGCGATATTCGTCCATCACGATGGCGTTATCCAGGCTGCCCCCCAGCGCCAGGCCCTGCGAGCGCATGTATTCGACTTCCTGCATGAAACCGAAGGTGCGGGCGCGGCTCACTTCCTTTATATAAGAATGCGTACCCAGGTCGACCGTGACATCCTGTTTGGTATTGGCAAATACCGGGTGGGCAAAATTGATGGTGAAATTCAACTTGTAGCCGTTGTAAGGATCGAAGCGCACCCATTTGTCGCCGTCCTTTACTTCCACCACTTTCTTGATACGGATAAATTTCTTGGCTGCTGCCTGTTCGACGATACCCGCCGATTGCAGCAAGAATATGAACGTACCCGCGCTGCCGTCCATGATGGGCAGTTCCGGGCTGGTCAGTTCGACGATGGCGTTGTCGATTCCCAATCCGGCCAAGGCCGACATCAGGTGCTCCACGGTCGCCACGCGCGCGCCGTTCGCCTCCAGACAGGTGGAAAGACGCGTGTCGTTGACCGCATGCGCTTCGGCGCGAATGTCCGCGGAAGGCGCAAGGTCGACGCGACGAAACACGATGCCGCTGTCGATGGCGGCCGGACGCAAGGTCAGATAGACCTTCTCGCCGGTATGCAGACCGACACCCGTCGCCTGCACTGTCGTCTTCAATGTGCGCTGCTTGACCATTTCCGCATTACCTGACTAATCAGGTACCGAGTTTAACATAGCCCAAAGGCAGGATTTGGGAACTGGGAATTTGGATTTTGCACGAACACCCCCCTGCAAATCCTAAATCCAAAATCCGAATTCCTGCCTTTAGTCCGCCTGCTTGCGCAGGAACGACGGAATATCCAGCGGATCGACGCCGGACTGTTTCATCGCCTCCACCGCTTCGCGATGGCGTCCGGTGCGGATCACGGCCGGCATGTCCAGTTCGTTGTAATTCACCATCGGCGCATCGTGCGTGCCGGTGCGCTTGGTCTCGTACACCAGCGACGGCTTCGGCTGCTTGCGCGCCAGCGGCGCGCCCAGACCGGTGGCCACGATGGTCACGCGCAACTCGTCCCCCATCGCCTCGTCGAATACCGAGCCGACGATCACGGTTGCTTCCGTTGCGGCGAACTGGAAGCAGTTCATCACTTCGTGCAACTCTTCCAGGGTCAGGCTGCTGCTGGAGGTGATATTGACCAGCACGCCGCGCGCGCCGGACAGATCCACGTCTTCCAGCAACGGGCTGGCGATGGCCTGTTCGGCAGCGCGCTGGGCACGGCCTTCGCCGGAAGCGGTTGCCGCACCCATCATCGCCATGCCGTTCTCGGACATCAGCGTGCACACGTCGGCGAAGTCCACATTGACCATACCCGGCACATTGATGACCTCGGCGATGCCTGCAACCGCGCCCTGCAGCACACCGTTCGCCGCCTTGAAGGCTTCGGGCAGCGTGGTCTTGCCACCCAGCACTTCCATCAGCTTCGCGTTCGGCACAATGATGAGCGAATCGACATAGGTCGACAGTTCCTCAATACCGCTTTGCGCCAGCGTCATGCGCTTGCCTTCGAAAATGAAAGGCTTGGTCACCACCGCCACGGTAAGGATGCCCAATTCCTTGGCTACCTGCGCCACGATGGGAGCTGCACCCGTACCCGTACCGCCGCCCATACCGGCGGTGATGAACACCATGTTCGCCCCGCTGATGATCTCGGCGATGCGCTCGCGGTCTTCCATCGCTGCGGCCTGGCCGATCTCCGGCTTGGCGCCCGCCCCCAGGCCTTTGGTCAGGTTTGCGCCGATCTGCAACTGCACGCGGGCCTTGCTGCGGCGCAGCGCCTGCGCATCGGTATTGATGGTGATGAACTCGACGCCCTGCACCCCCTGATCGATCATGTGGTCGACGGCATTACTGCCGCAACCACCCACGCCCACCACCTTGATCACCGCGCCTTGCGGCTGTGCATCCATCAGTTCAAACATAGCTATTCTCCTTTTCTAAAATGCGACCGACCCTGAACCCGAATTAAAAATTGCGCTGAAACCAGGACTTCATGTTTTCCAGCACATCGCCGAACGACCCCGAACTCACGCGCGCCACTTCATTGCGCTTATGCTGATCCAGCCCGTACAGCAACAGCCCCACGCCAGTGGCATAGCGCGGCGTTTTCACCACATCCGACAATCCCCCGATATTGCGCGGCACGCCCATGCGCACCGGCATGTGGAATATTTCCTCGCCCAGTTCGACCATGCCCTGCATGGCGCTGCTGCCGCCGGTGAGCACGACGCCGGACGAGAGCAGGTCCTCGAAACCGCTGCGGCGCAGTTCCTGCTGCACCAGCGAATACAGTTCTTCCACGCGCGGCTCGATCACTTCCGCCAGCGTCTGCCGCGACAGCATGCGCGCGCTGCGCTCGCCCACGCCGGGCACTTCAATGGGCGCATCGTTGGCCAACTGGCGCAAGGCGCAGCCGTATTTGATCTTGATGTCCTCGGCATCCTTGGTCGGCGTGCGCAAGGCCATGGCGATGTCGTTGGTGATCTGGTCGCCCGCAATCGGGATCACCGCGGTGTGGCGGATCGCGCCGTTGGTGAACACCGCCACATCGGTGGTGCCGCCGCCGATGTCCACCAGGCACACGCCCAGTTCCTTTTCGTCATCGGCCAGCACCGCCTTGCTCGACGCCAGCGGCTGCAAAATCATCTCGTTCACTTCCAGGCCGCAGCGGTGGATGCACTTCAAAATATTCTGCACCGCCGATACCGCGCCGGTGACGATGTGGATTTCCACTTCCAGACGCATGCCGCTCATACCCAGCGGCTTCTTGATGCCTTCCTGGCCGTCGATGCTGAACTCCTGCTCCAGGATGTGCAGGATCTGCTGGTCGCCCGGCAGGCTGATCGAACTGGCCGTTTCGACCGCGCGGATAATGTCGGTGTGCGCCACTTCCTTGTCCTTGATCTTGATCATGCCGTTGGCATTGGAGCTCTTGATGTGGCCCCCCGCGATGCCGGTATACACCTCGCGTATCTTGCAGTCCGCCATCAACTCGGCCTCTTCCAGCGCGCGCTGGATGGCGCCGACGGTGGCGTCGATGTTCACCACCATGCCCTTCTTCATGCCCGACGACTGGTGCATGCCCGCGCCGATCACCTCCAGCGTGCCCTCCGGCCTGATCTCGGCGACAATGCACGCGATCTTCGACGTGCCGATGTCCAGCCCCACGATCAAATTCTTGCTTTCCCTGTTCTTGCTCATCGTTATTCCCCTTGCTGCAACTTCAAACTTCGCCGCCCGGCAAATATGCCGCGAAACCGCCGCGATAACGCAAATCCACGCGTCTCGCGCGTCGCGCCATCGCCGCCAGACTGTACGGATACACCGTGACAAAACGCGCCATGCGCGCCTGCATCTCCTCTCGTCCCAGTTCCAGCACCAGGCCGCTATCCAGTTTCACCTGCCAGGCAAAGCGCGGCGACAGGCTGATCTGCACGATCTGCTGCCGGATCGGCTGCAGCGCCGCGCTCAACTCGCCGTACATCTGCGTCACCTGCTGCGAAGTATCCGGCTGTCCGGTGAAGGCCGGCAGCACCTGCTCCACTTTCCCGGCAAAAACCTCGCCATGCGTGTTCACCAGTTCCGCCTCGTTCCAGCGCGCCAGCACGACCTGCTCTTCCACATCCACTTCCAGGCTCCACGGAAACTTGCGCCGCACGCTTACCTTGCGCACCCAGGGCAGTTGCTCGAACGCCTGCCGCGTCTGCTCCAGATCGACGGTAAAGAAATTGCCGCTCACTTTCTCGCGTACCACTTTCGCCAGCAGTTCGGTCGAAACGCGTTGCGGCGCCGCGGTCAGTTCCACGGCCCGCAGCGGAAACACCGGTAGCTGCAGCACGTAGCGCACCGCGCCATACAGCACCAGCACCAGGCTGAGGCCGAACAGCGCGTTGGCAATACTGCGCAGCAACGGTGCGTTATCCCACACTACCCTCTCCCCAACCCTCTCCCGCAAGCGGGCGAGGGAGCAATCGTGATAAATCTATTTTCCAATTCCGGCCCCCTCCAGTATCTGCACCACCAGTTGTTCGAAGCTGATGCCGGCCTGGCGCGCCGCCATCGGCACCAGGCTGTGATCGGTCATGCCGGGCGAGGTGTTGACCTCCAGCAGGTAAAACTTGTCGTCGTCGCCGCGCAAGAAATCCACCCGTCCCCAGCCCTGTCCGCCGATGAGCGCGAAAGCCAGTTGCGCCAGATGCTGCATTTCGCCTTCCCGCTCCGCGCTCAGCCCGCAAGGACACAGATAACGCGTGTCGTCGCGCAAGTACTTCGAGTCGTAGTCGTAAAATTCATTGGCGGGTTCGATCTTGATCGCCGGCAAGGCGCGCCCGTTCAGGATTGCCACCGTGTATTCGCCGCCGCTCATGAAACTCTCGGCGATCACCACCTTGTCGTGTTTGGCCGCTTCGGCATAGGCCGCAGGCAGTTCTTCCACCGTCTTCACCTTGGTCACGCCCACGCTGCTGCCCTCGCTGGCCGGCTTGATGAACAGCGGCAGGTCGAGATGGTCTGCCACCGCGTTCCAGTCGGTCGGCGCCGTAAGCGCCTCGTACTCGGGGATGGGCAATCCCGCCGCCTGCCATACCAGCTTGGTGCGCCACTTGTCCATGGCAATCGCCGATGCCATCACGCCGCTGCCGGTATAGGGGATGCCCATCAGTTCCAGCGCGCCCTGCACCGTGCCGTCCTCGCCGAAGCGACCGTGCAGGGCGATGAACACGCGCTCGAATTTCTCTTTCCTGAGCTCGGACAGGTCGCGCTGCGCCGGATCGAAAGCGTGCGCATCCACACCGCTGCGCTGCAACGCGGCCAGCACCGCACTGCCGCTCTTCAGCGACACCTCGCGCTCCGCCGAACGCCCGCCGAACAACACCGCCACTTTGCCAAATTTTTTCATGTTTTCCATTCAACACCTCAACCCTTGCCACAGAGGACACAGAGAGCACAGAGAAAGCGTGCGCAGGATTTCTCTGTGTGCTCTGTGGCTAAATTGTTTTTTCCCCCACGATGCGCACCTCGGGATGCAATTCGACACCCGTCTGCTGCAACACCGTCGTCCGCACTTCTTCAATCAAATTTTCAATATCCGCCGCCGTCGCACCGCCCGCGTTGACGATGAAGTTGGCATGCTTCTGCGATACTTCGGCGCCGCCGATGCGCTTGCCTTTCAGCCCGCAACCCTCGATCAACTTCGCCGCATGACCGCCTTCCGGATTGCGGAACACCGAACCCGCGTTCGGCAACTGCAAAGGCTGGCTGGCGCTGCGCTTTTCCATCAACGCCTTGATATCCTGACGCGCCTTCTCCACATCGCCCGTTTCCAGTTTCAGCCACGCGCCGACGAAGAATTCTTCGGAGGATTTGGGATTTAGGATTTCGGATTTGGCAAAGTCCGTTTGCGGCGCCTCTCCACAAATCCCAAATCCCAAATCCGAAATCCTTCTCACATGGCGATAGCCGATCTCGTATTCCTGCGGCGTCCTTTCCAGCAGTTCGCCGCCGCGCGTCAGCACCTGCACGCGCACCACCTTCTGCCAGGTCTCGCTGCCGTAGCAACCCGCGTTCATCGCCAGCATGCCGCCCAGCGTGCCGGGGATGCCGACGAAGAATTCCGCACCGCACAGGTTGTTGCTCGCGGCGAAGCGCGCCAGCTTCGCGCCCGGCACACCGGCCTGCGCATAGATCAATTCGCCATCCATGCGCAGTTCGGCCAGCGCGCCCACCATCTGCACCACCGTGCCGCGGAAACCGCCGTCGCGCACCAGCAGATTGCTACCGAGGCCCACCGCAAGCAGCGGTTCTTCCGCCGGCGTCCGCCGCAAAAACTGCTGCAAGTCGGCGAGATCGGCCGGACGGTACATGCGTTGCGCGACGCCGCCCGCACGCCAGCTCACGTGCTGCGCCATGGGCTCGTCGCGGAGCATCTCCCCACGCAACCCCTCGGCATTGAACTGTGTCGGTTCGCTCATGTTCATTTTTGCGCCAACTGCTTTACCAGATTCGGAACGCCGCCGATGGAACCCGCGCCCATGGTCAGCACCACATCGCCGTCGCGCGCCATCTGCATGACGGTCTGCGGCATGTCGGCGATGTTTTCCACGAATACCGCCTCGCTCTGTCCCGCCACACGCAGCGCATGCATCAGGCCGCGCCCGTCCGCCGCCACGATCGGCGTTTCGCCCGCCGCGTACACTTCCGCCAGCGCCAGCGCATCCACCGTGCCCAGCACCTTGACGAAATCCTCGAACAGGTCGCGCGTGCGCGTATAGCGGTGCGGCTGGAACGCCAGCAACAAACGCTTGCCCGGGAAGGCGCCGCGCACCGCCGCCAGCGTCGCCTTCATTTCCACCGGGTGGTGGCCATAATCGTCGATCAGCGTGAACGTTCCGCCGGATGCCAGCGGAATCTCGCCGTAGCGCTGCATGCGCCGGCCCACGCCCTCGAACTCGGCCAGCGCCGCGACGATGGCTGACGGCGCGACGCCTACCTCCAGACCCACAGAAATCGCAGCCAGCGCATTGAGCACGTTGTGCGTGCCCGCCAGATTGAGCGTGATGTCGAGGTCGAGCGGCTTGCCCTCGAACAGGCATTTCTCGTCGTGGCGGCATTGCGCGGTGAAGCGCATCTTGCCGCCCTCGTGGCGCACGTTCACGGCGCGGATCTGCGCATCCTCGCCCAGACCGTAGGTCGTGACCGGCTTGCTGATGCGCGGCAGGATGTCGCGCACGTTCTCGTCGTCCGAACACATCATGGCGCGGCCGTAGAACGGCAGGCGCTCGACGAACTCGACGAAGGCCTGCTTCAGCTTGTTGAAGTCGTGGCCGTAGGTCTCCATGTGGTCGGCGTCGATATTGGTGACCACCGCCAGGATCGGCGTGAGAAACAGGAACGACGCATCGGACTCGTCCGCCTCGGCCACGATGAACTCGCCGGTGCCCAGCCGCGCATTCGCGCCGCTGCTGTTGAGTCGACCGCCAATGACGAAAGTCGGGTCGTAGCCGCCCTTGGTCAGCACGCTGGTCACCAGCGAGGTGGTGGTGGTCTTGCCGTGGGTGCCCGCAATGGCGATGCCCTGGCGCAGGCGCATCAGTTCGGCCAGCATCACCGCGCGCGGCACGATGGGGATGCGCTGCTCGCGCGCCGCCACCACTTCCGGGTTGTCCGCCTTCACCGCGGTGGAAGTCACCACCGCATCGGCATCGCGCAGATTCCTTTCGCTGTGCCCCTGGTACACCGTCGCGCCCAGCGATTGCAGACGCTGGGTGACCGTACTGTCGGCCAGATCGGAACCGCTCACCTTGAAACCGAGGTTGAGCAGCACTTCCGCGATGCCGTTCATTCCGGAACCGCCGATGCCGACGAAGTGGATGTGTTTGATCTTGTGTTTCATATTTTTCCTATCCCGCTAGTGCGACGCACGCTTGCGCCACCTGTTGTGTCGCATCCGGTTTTGCCAGGCTGCGCGCGACCTGCGCCATCGCCAGTAGTTTGTCGCGGCTCAGCTCGCGCAGCAGTTGCGCCAGTTTTTCCGCATTCAATTCCTTCTGCGGCAGCAGCAGCGCCGCACCGTGCTCGCTCAGGAAGCGCGCGTTATGCGTCTGGTGGTCGTCCACCGCGAACGGGAACGGGATCAGCACGCTCGCCGCGCCCGCCGCCGCCAGCTCGGCGATGGTCAGCGCCCCCGCGCGGCAGATCACCACGTCGGCTTTTGCATACCGGTTCGCCATGTCGTCGAGGAAGGCGCGGATGTCGGCTTTCACGCCAGCCTGCGCATACAACTTTTGCACCGTCTCGAAATGTTTCTTGCCGGTCTGGTGCAACACTTGCGGACGCTCGGTTTCATTCATCATCGCCAGCGCTTTCGGCAACGCTTCGTTCAGCGCCTGTGCGCCCAGGCTGCCGCCAACCACCAGCACGTTCAGACGACCAGCGCGACCGGTGAAGCGCTCCTGCGGAGCAGCCAGTGCAGCGATGTCGGCACGCACCGGGTTGCCACACCACAGCGCGCCCTTCAGTACGCCGGGAAAGCCGCTCAATACCTTGTCCGCCACCTGCGCCAGCACCTTGTTGCTCATGCCGGCGATGGAGTTCTGCTCGTGGATCACCAGCGGGCGGTTGAGCAGGGCGGCCATCATCCCGCCGGGGAAGGTGATGTAACCGCCCATGCCCAGCACCACATCGGGACGATGACGCAGCAGCACGGCGATGGATTGCACAAACGCGCGCAACAGCATGAGCGGCAGCAACAGCATGCGCACCGGCCCCTTGCCGCGCACGCCGGAAAAATTCACCCATGCCACCGGATAGCCGTGTTGGGGCACCAGCTCCGCTTCCATGCTGTCGGGCGCCCCCAGCCACACGATGTTCCAGCCCTGCGCGCGCAACGCGTCGGCCACGGCCAAACCCGGATATATGTGTCCACCCGTTCCACCTGCCATGATGAGGATGGTGCGGCTCATAACGTCACCCCAAACCCAATTGGCCACAGAGAACACAGAGCACACAGAGAAAGCCTGCACACTCTCTCTGTGACCTCTGTGTTCTCTGTGGCTAATAAGTTTATAAAGCTCATATCGGCAACCCCCGCGCGACTCTTCTGTTCTCGTAGTCGATGCGCAGCAGCACCGCGATCGCCATCAGGTTCACCGCCACGCCGCTGCCGCCGAAACTCAGGAACGGCAGGGTCAACCCCTTGGTCGGCAGCACGCCCATGTTCACGCCGATGTTGATCATCGCCTGCACGCCGAGCCAGACCGCGATGCCTTGCGCGACCAGCGCCGCGAACAGTCGCTCCGACATGGCGGCCTGGCGTCCGATGGCGAACGCGCGCACGATGAGCCAGCCGAACAACAGGATGACTGCGCTCACGCCGAACAGGCCCAGTTCCTCGGCAGTCACGGCGAGCAGGAAGTCGGTGTGCGCTTCCGGCAGGTAGAACAGTTTTTCCACGCTGCCGCCGAGGCCGACGCCCAGCCACTCGCCGCGGCCGAACGCGATCAGCGCGTGGCTGAGTTGATAGCCTTTGCCGTAGGGATCGGACCACGGGTCCATGAAGCCGATGACGCGCTGCATGCGGTATTCGGACGAGAAGATCAGCGCGGCAAACGCCAGCGGCAGCAGCAGCAGCAGCCCGCCGAAGATCTTGAGGTTGAAGCCGCCCAGCCACAGCGTGCCCATCGCGATGGCGCAAATCACCACGAACGCGCCCATGTCCGGCTCCAGCAGCAGCAGCGCGCCGACCAGCGCCATCACGCCGAACATCGGCAGGAAGGGCTTGAGCAGGTGATCCTTCACCGCGCCCTTGCGCACTGCGTAGTCGGCCGCGTACAGCACTGCGAACAATTTCATCAGTTCGGAGGGTTGCAGGTTGACCACGAACAACGATATCCAGCGGCGGCTGCCGTTGACCGCGCGCCCGATGCCAGGGATCAGCACCAGCACCAGCAGCACCACACCGGCAAGGAACAGCCAGGGCGCATATTTCTGCCACATCTGCGTTGGAACCTGGAACGCGACCGCCGCGCCCGCCAGCCCGACCAGGATGAACATGCCGTGACGCAGCAGGTAGTAGGTCGGCTGGTAGTTGGTGGCCCGGCCCGCCTCGGCCGTCGCGATCGATGCGGAGTAAACCATGACCAGCCCGATGGCCAGCAGCGCGGTGACGATCCAGGTCAGCACGGAGTCGTATTCCGCCACGGTTCGGCGCTGGGTATTCAGTGTCGCGCTGAACATGCCGCCTCCGTTTTCTTCACCGCCGCAATGAACACTTCCGCGCGGTGCAGATAACTCCTGTACATATCGAAGCTGGCGCAGGCGGGCGACATCAGCACCGCATCGCCTGCCTGCGCGTTGGCGGTGGCGATTTTCACCGCCTCATCCATGTCGTGCGCCTTGAACACCGGCTTGCCGCAGCCCTGCAGCGCTTTCCCGATCAGCGCCGCATCGCGCCCGATCAGCACGGCCGCGCGCGCATGTCGCGCCACCGCCTCTTTCAGCGGCGAAAAATCCTGGCCCTTGCCGTCGCCGCCGAGGATGACAACGGCCGGCTTGCCCAATCCCTTCAGCGCCGCTTCGGTCGCGCCGACGTTGGTGCCCTTGGAATCGTCGTAGTAGGTGATGCCGTTCACTTCCAAGACTTTTTCCACGCGGTGCGGCAGCCCCTTGAATGCGCGAAGGGCGCGCACCAGCGGCTGCAGCGGCATGCCGAGAGAACGGCATAACGCCAGTGCGGCCAACGCATTGGCCACGTTATGCATACCGCTGACCTGCAACTCGTCGGCGCGCAGGATTTTCTGTCTTCCCTGCATCAGCCAGGTCACCGTCTCGTCGCGGGACACACCCCAGTCGTTTTCCGTGCCGGGCACGTTCAAACCAAAGCTTAGCTGTTTGCGCCCGGCAATCCTCATCATCGCGCTGCGCGCATCGTCGCGATTCAATATCTGCACCCCGTGACCACGGAAAATGCGCGCCTTGGCCGCGGCGTAGGCATCCATGCTGCCCGCGTAGCGATCGAGATGATCTTCGGTGATGTTGAGCACGGCAGCCGCATCGGCATCCAGCGAGTAGGTCGTTTCGAGCTGGAAGCTGGAAAGTTCCAGCACCCACACCTGCGGCTGTTGCTTGCGCCCGCGCAACGCGTCCAGCACCGCCGGCGAAATATTGCCCGCCACCTGTGCATCCAGCCCCGCCGCCGCGCACATTGCGCCAACCATGCTGGTGACCGTGGTCTTGCCGTTCGCGCCGGTGATGGCGATAACCTTGGTGTTGCGCCGGAAATCATTGGTGGCAAGTTGCTGCGCCAGCAATTCGATATCCCCTTCGACCGGGATGCCGCGCGCGATGGCGCGCCGTACCAACGGCTCCGCCAGCGGGATACCGGGGCTGATCGCGATGCGGTCGACATCCTGCAGCAATTCGTCGCCGAACGGACCGCAGTGCACTTCCGCCTGCGGCAATTCCTTGCGCAGGGCCAGGATGCCCGGCGGCTCCAGACGGCTGTCGGCAACAAGCAGTCGCGCCCCTTGCGCGCTCAGATAGCGCGCAAGCGACAACCCGGTCTCTCCGAGACCGAGCACCAGCACTGTTTGTCCGCGCAGTTGTTTCATTCCTTATCTGAGCTTTAGCGTTGCCAATCCGATCAGAACCAGCAGCATGGTGATAATCCAGAACCTCACCACGACCTGGGTCTCCTTCCATCCCTTCTGTTCGAAGTGATGATGCAGCGGCGCCATCAGCAGGATGCGCTGGCCGGTGCCGTAGCGGCGCTTGGTGTATTTGAACCAGGACACCTGCAGCATCACCGACACCGCCTCCACCACGAACACGCCGCCCATGATGAACAGCACCAGTTCCTGGCGGATGATCACCGCCACCGCCCCCAGCGCAGCACCCAATGCCAGCGCGCCGACATCGCCCATGAACACTTCCGCCGGGTAGGCGTTGAACCACAGGAACGCCAGACCCGCGCCGGAGATGGCCGCGCAGAAGATCGCCAGTTCGCCCGCACCGGGAATCGACGGTTCGCCCAGGTATTTGGAGAACTCGGCGTGACCCGCGACATAGGCGAAGATCGCCAGCGCGGCCGACACCATCACGGTCGGCATGATGGCCAGACCGTCCAGTCCGTCGGTCAGGTTCACCGCATTGCTGCTGCCGACAATCACCAGGTACACCAGCACGATGAAACTGACCGCACCGAGCGGCAGCACCAGATATTTGAAGAAGGGCACGATGAGTTCGGTGTGCGCGGGCAGGGTGGCGTGCGTCCACAGGAAGATGCCGACCGACAGCGCAATCAGCGACTGCCAGAACATCTTCGTCCTGGCCGACAATCCGTCCGGGTTGCGGTGCACCACCTTGCGGTAGTCGTCCACCCAGCCGACGGCGCCGACGCCCAGGGTGGTAAACAGCACCACCCAGATATAAGCATTGCGCAAGTCGCCCCACAGCAGGGTGGTGATGGCAACCGACATCAGGATGAGCGCGCCGCCCATGGTCGGCGTGCCCGCCTTCACCAGGTGCGTCTGCGGTCCGTCGCTGCGCACCGACTGGCCGATCTTCATTGCCGTCAGCTTGCGGATCATCCACGGCCCCAGCATGAACGAAATGATCAGCGCCGTCATCGCCGCCATCACCGCGCGCAGCGTGATGTAGTTGAACACGCTGAACGTTCGTACATCCTGTGCCAGCCATTGGGTTAATGCGAGCAGCATGTTTCCTCCTTTTGGAGCGCGCAAAATTGCACGACCCGTTCCATCTTCATAAAACGCGACCCTTTTATAAGTACGGTGGTCTGCGCATCCAGCTCCTTATCGATTGCAGCTTCCAGTTTCTCGACATCGTCAAAATGCTCCGCCCCACTGCCGAACTCGCGCACGGCTTCCGCGCTTAGCGCACCCAGTGCAAGCATCTTTTCAATGCCCAACTCGCGCGCCGCGATGCCGATCTCGCGATGGAACTGCGCCGCGTCCTCGCCCAATTCGCCCATATCGCCCAGCACGAATACGCGCTTGCCCGCCGCATGCGCCAGCACTTCCAGCGCGGCATGCATCGAGGCCGGATTGGCGTTATAGGTGTCGTCGATCAGCATGGCGCCGTGCATGCCCTGCTTGCGCTGCAATCTTCCCGCCACGCCGCCGAAGCCTTCCAGGCCTTTGGCAATGGTCGTCAAGGGCACCTGCAACGCGAGCGCAGCCGTCGCGGCGGCCAGCGCGTTGCGCGCGTTGTGCTCGCCCGGCACTTGCAGCTCCACGCTCATTTCTCCCGCAGGCGTGAGCATCCCCAGCACGCCGCCATAGCCCTTTGCCTTCCATTTGCCTTTCACCGCCGCCTGGTGCTCCAGCGCGAAATCGAACACGCGATGAGTGCCGGCAAGCAGGCGCCATACCAGCGTATGCGCATCGTCGGCATTGATGACTGCCGTGCCGCCGCTTTTCAGTCCGGCGAATATCTCGCCCTTGGCGCGCGCCACCCCCTCCACCGAGCCCAATCCCTGCAGATGCGCGCCGGTCGCATTGTTGACCAGCGCCACATCCGGCCTGGCAATGCGTGTGAGATAGTCGATCTCGCCGGGATGGTTCATGCCCATCTCGATCACCGCGTAACGGTGCTGCGCGCGCAGCCGCAGCAGGGTGAGCGGCATGCCGATGTCGTTGTTGAAGTTGCCTTTGGTGGCAAGCACTTCCTCTGCATTTCCGGTGACTTCCCCCAATATCCCCGCCAGCATCTCCTTCACCGTGGTCTTGCCGTTGCTGCCGGTGATGGCGACCAGCGGTATGTCGAACTGCGCGCGCCAGTGCGCGGCAAGTTTGCCCAGCGCCAGCCGTGTATCCTCGACGAGCAACAGCGGCACCCCTGCATCCTGTATCCCGCATCCTGAATCCTGATTCACCACCGCCGCCACTGCGCCCGATTGCGCTGCCTGCGCGACGAAGCGCGCGCCGTCGAAATTCTCGCCCTTGAGCGCGATGAACAAGTCACCCGGCCGGATGGTTCGGGTGTCGGTGGAAACAGCGGAAAAGCGCACATCCGCTCCTGCCATGCGGGCGCGCAATGCATTGGCGGCCTGGGAGAGCAGCATCATTGCCAGCGCTCCTCATGCACCCACATGCTCAACGCGCGGTGGGCGATTTCGCTGTCCGAAAACGGGTAACGCACGCCTTTGATCTCCTGATAGTCCTCGTGCCCCTTGCCCGCCAGCAGCACTGTATCGATTGGTTGCGCCGTGCCGATCGCGTGGGCAATCGCTTTGGCACGATCCTCGACGATCTGGTATTCGCCCTGCATCCCCGCACAGATGGCGTCGATAATCGCGCGCGGCTCCTCGCTGCGCGGGTTGTCGCTGGTGACGATGCGCACGTCGGCAAACTTCGAGGCGACTGTTCCCATCATCGGGCGCTTGCCGCGGTCGCGGTCGCCGCCGCAACCGAACACACAGATGACTTTCCCGCCCGAAGGTTCCGTCACCTCGCGCAAAGTCATCAGGACTTTCTCCAGCGCATCCGGCGTGTGCGCGTAGTCCACCACCACGGATGGCGCGTCCTTGCCCCCCAGCGTCTGCATGCGCCCCGCCACGGCTTTCTGCAGGCCGAGTTCGTGCACCGCAGCGTCGATATTCGCTTCGCTCGCCAGCAGCACCGCCAGCGCGCCGAGCAGATTGGATGCATTGAAACGCCCGATCAATTTGCTGTGCAATCCGGCCGCGCCCCAGCTCGTGTGCAGTTGCAGCGTCAGCCCCTGTGCGTTCATTTGCGCGAGATTGCCATAAACCATGCGGATGCCGAGACGCTCGGCCAGTTTCAGCGATTCGTCGATCAGGCCGTAGCCGATCACCTCGACCGGCGAGTCTTGCAGTTGCCCGGCCAACTCCGCACCGAATGCATCGTCCAGATTCAACACCGCATACTTGAGATGCTCCCAATCGAACAAACGGCGTTTGGCGGCGGCATAACTCTGCATGTCGCCGTGGTAGTCAAGATGATCGCGCGTCAGGTTGGTGAGCAGGGCCACGTCGTATTTCACGCCGTTGACGCGCCCTTGCGTCAGCGCATGCGAGGATACTTCCATCACCGCCGTTTTTGCGCCATGCCGCTCGAACTCCGCCAGCAGCTTGTGTACCAGCAGCGCGTCCGGCGTCGTGTTCGCGGTCGGCTGCAACCCGTCCGGGAATCCGTTGCCCAAGGTGCCGAGTACCGCACTCTTGCGGCCCAGCGCACTGAAGGTTCGGGACAGCCAGTGGCTGATGGACGTTTTGCCGTTGGTGCCGGTGACGCCGACCATCCACAATTTCTGCGACGGCTGGCCGTAGACGCGGTCGGCGATCAGGCCGGCCCGGTGGCGCAAGTCGCTCACCGCGAGATGCGGCACGTTCCATTCGCTGTTCCATTCGAAATCATGCGCATCCCAGATCACCGCATTCGCGCCGCGCTTGATCGCCTGTTCGATATAGTGCCTTCCGTCGGCCTGCGCGCCGGGATAGGCGACGAAGGTATCGCCGGGTTGCACGGTACGGCTGTCCGACGCCAGTTGCGTGATGTTCACGCCCAGTGTTTTCAATTCATCCGGATGGAAAGTCATACTTCCTCCCCGATGACTTCACCCGGCGCCATGATCACGTTATCCAGCGGGGCGTCGTTCGGCACGCCGAGCAGGCGCAGCGACGAACCCATCACGCTGCCGAATACCGGCGCCGCCACCAGGCCGCCGTAGTAGTCGTGGCTGCCGGGGTCGTTGATCATCACGGCGACGATCAGGCGCGGGTCGGATGCCGGCGCCATGCCGACGAAGGTTGCGACGTAGCGATCGACGTATTTTCCATTCTCGAGTTTGTGCGCCGTGCCGGTCTTGCCCGCCACGCGGTAGCCGGTGATCTGCGCCAGCGGCGCGGTGCCGCCCGGCTTCACCACTTTTTCCATCATGTCGCGCACCGCCTGGGCGGTGGCATCGGAAAACACCCTGACGCCCACGGCAGGGGTTTCCTGCTTGAGCAAAGTGACCGGCATCAACTCGCCGCCATTGGCAAACACAGTGTAGGCACGCGCCAGTTGCAGCAGGTTGACGGAAATGCCGTTGCCGTAGGACATGGTCGCCTGCTCGATGGGACGCCAGGTTTTGTAGTCGCGCAGCTTGCCCGCCGCCTCGCCGGGGAACTCGCTCCCGGTCAACGCGCCGAAGCCGCTCTCGCTCAGGCCGCGCCACAGGGTTTCCGGCGGCATTCCCAGCGCGATCTTGGCCGTGCCGACATTGCTGGATTTCTGGATGATTTGCGCCACGGTGAGGTAATGCTCCGGGTGGGTATCGTGGATCGTGCGCCCGTTCAGCGTGAACACGCCGTTTGCAGTGTTGATCACCGTCCCCGATTTGATCTTGCCCGCCTCCAGCGCCGTGGCCACGGTGAACGGCTTCATGGTCGAGCCCGGCTCGAACTGGTCGGTCACGGCATGGTTGCGCAGCACCGACACATTCGGTTTGTCGCGATTGTTGGGGTTGTAGGACGGCCAGTTCGCCAGCGCCAGGACTTCGCCGGTCCTGGCATCCAGCACCACGATGGAACCGCCCTTGGCCTTGTGCTTTTCCACGGCCTGCTTGATCTCGCGGAAAGCCAGCGACTGTATTTTGCTGTCTATGCTCAGGGCGACGTCGCCGCCCGCTTTGGGCGCGCGTAAACTGGCGACGTCCTCGACGACAAACCCGCGCCGGTCTTTAATGACTTGCTGGCTGCCGGCCTTGCCGCCGAGTTGCGCCTGCAACGCAAACTCGATGCCTTCCTGTCCGTTGTCGTCGACATCGGTAAAGCCGATCAGGTGCGAAGTCACTTCGCCGCCTGGATAATAGCGGCGGTATTCGCGCTGCAGCGAAACCCCCGGGATCGCCAGCTTGACCACCTTCGCCGCCTGCTCGGGCGGCAACTGGCGCTTGAGATAGACGAATTCGCGCGTCGGATCGCTGAGCTTGCTTTTCACTTCCGAGGCGCTCAGGCCAAGCGCTTGCGCAAGCTGGGCAATTTGCGCCGGCGTAACGATGACATCGGCCGGGCTCGCCCATACCGACTCCACCGGCGTGCTCACCGCCAACGGCTCGCCGTGGCGATCCGTGATCATGCCGCGATGCGCATGGACATCGACGATGCGGCCGTAGCGTGCATCGCCTTTCTGTTGCAGGAAATTGTTGTGGATGCCCTGCAGATAGACCGCACGCGCCTGCAGCGCGACCAACCCTGCCAGCAGCAGCACGTACAGCACGCGCGAACGCCATGCCGGCAATGCGCTCTGCCCGGTGGTTTGGATGGTGGAGGCATAATTCACGGCTGCTTCACCATTTCTGCGCCGAGACGGATATATCTGATCTGGCCGGGCTGCGGCATCAGCATCTGCAATTGGCGGCTGGCAAGTTTTTCCACACGCGCCGGCATCGCCAGCGTTCCCTGCTCAAGCTGCAACTGCCCCCACTCCACATCCATCTGTTGCGCCCTGCCCTTTTCTTTCTGCAATTCCACAAACAATTTGCGCGCCTTGTGTTGGGAGGTGACTACCCCCAACGCGCACGCGATGACCAGGATGAGCAGCAGGACATTGAGCCTAGCCACCTAGTCGCTCCGCCACGCGCAACACCGCACTGCGGGCGCGCGGGTTCGCCGACACTTCCGCTTCGGACGCGTAGACCGGCTTGCCGATCAGGCGCAGCTTGCCCTGCGGCACATCGACGGCGCGGATCGGCACCCCCTTGGGCAACTTGTCGCCTTGCGCCATGTCACGCAGGAAATGTTTGACCATGCGGTCTTCCAACGAATGAAAGCTGATCACTGCCATGCGCCCGCCCGTTTTCAGATGGGCGACGCATTGCGGCAGAACATTCTCGAGTTCTTCGAGCTCACGGTTGATATAAATCCGTATAGCCTGAAAGGTGCGAGTCGCCGGATTTTTGCCGGGTTCGCGCGTGCGTACACATTGCGCAACGATATCGCCGAGCTGTTTCGTGGTGAGGATTTCCCGTTCCTGGCGCGCAGCAACAATCGTCCTTGCAATCTGCCTAGCAAACCGTTCTTCGCCGTAATCACGTATCACCTCCGTCAGTTCGCCTTCATCCGCCGTCGCCAGCCATTCCGCCGCCGTCTGCCCCCTGCTGGTATCCATGCGCATGTCCAGCGGCGCATCGAACCGAAAACTGAAACCGCGCGTTTCGTCGTCCAGTTGCGGCGACGAAACCCCCAGATCCAGCAACACCCCGTCCACTTCCCCGATACCCAGTTCGCGCAACGCTTCGCCCAACTGCTCGAAACCGCGATGCAGCAACTGGAATCGCGCATCGGCTATCGCCTTGCCCGCCGCAATCGCCATCGGGTCTTTGTCCAGCGCGATCAACCTGCCGCGCTCGCCCAGCTTTTCCAGAATCAAGCGGCTATGCCCGCCGCGCCCGAACGTGCCATCCACATACACACCGTCCGCCTTCACCTGCAAGGCTTCGACTGCTTCGTTCAACAGGACGGTTGCGTGAGCCATGTTCTGGCTCACAAAGTAAATCCTTCCAGTTCGGGCGGCAGGTTGTCCGCCTTGAAGCCCGTCATCTTCTCGTTCTGCGCCTGCCAGCGCGCTTCGTCCCACAACTCGAATTTATTTCCCTGCCCCACCAGCATCACGTGCTTGTCCAGCACCGCATATGTGCGCAACGTTGGCGATACCAGCACGCGACCCGCGGCGTCCATCACCGTGTCTTCGGCATGACCCACCAGGAAACGTTGCAGCGCGCGAATGCGCGGATCGAAAGCGGAGAGCTTCATCAATTTTTCGCGGATGGGCTGCCACTCGGGTTGCGGATAAACCAGCAGGCAACCGTCGGCATCGGCAGTCAGCACTAGCTGACCCGCGCAATGCGCAAGCAACATGTCGCGATACCGCGCCGGTATCGCGAGCCTGCCCTTGCTATCCAGATTAAGTTGTGTCGCCCCTTGGAACATCCCGATTCCCCACCTTTACCCACTTTTTACCACTTGCACGCACTATATTGAAAAACAACTAGGTGGTCAAGCTAGAAAATTGGAATTTTCTTTATGGGACAAGGGGTTAGCGCACTTCGTTAATGCAAATCAAATTTGCTTAAAAAGCAATGGATTGGAAATGCAAGCTAAAGTGCTTTGTGATGGAAAGGCGGGGAAAGGCGGTTTTCGAAGAGAGGCGGTATCGCGTGAGCCTTACGCTCAAGAACAAAAACTGGTTACGGAATTATTGTACCTGCACGGTACGCCTGTCATCGTTCGCATCCTTCATGCGGTCGCCGCAGATCCAGATGACGAAGGCTCTTGTCGCCGTCGTAATGGCCGTACTCGTCGGGGTAGCCCTTCATGGTCTCAGTGGATTGCCTCTCTTTTTCATGCCAGGCACCACGGGCACCACGGGGTCTACCATCGAATTTGCGCAGCGGGCCACGGGGTCAGGTCTTGCCTTTTGCCCCCACCCCACATCGCCCCGTTGCCCCGCCGCAACCGCAGGCGATACGATCCCCGAAATCGCAAGCACTAATAGAAATGGCAGCAGGTTCATTTCTGTCCTTTCGCAGTTCTGGTTTTACTCAATACAGCAGCTAGCTTTCTTTTGCCTTGCGCCGGTTGGCGATTATTCGGCTTACTCTGGAGTAGTGCAATCCAAAGTGGTCGCCGATTTCTTTCATGCAGTATGCGCCGCTGTGGTATGCATTGACGATGGCTTCGTCACGTTCCTTGCTGCGGGCTGCATAATGTTCCAGCGGTTTCGCCATGGCGCGCCTTTGCCCTAGCGGTATCTCGCTCAAGTCTTCCTTGGCGGGTTGTTTGGCTTGCATTTTTGCGATGAAGGCATCGGTGCCAAGGTAGATTTGGTTCTTGAGTTGTTCCCAGATGGCGGGCTGGTTTTTCCCTTCGGCGATGAATGCCTTGTAGCGCTCGATGGCTTCGCTGCGTTTGTCGGAAAAAGAGGAGAGTATCCAGTCGGCGGTAAGCCAGGTCGGCGTTTCCGCCATGCCAGCCATGGCACGGTAGCTGCTCCACGGCCAGTCTTTTGCGCTGCGCACCATGCGCGCACGGACAGGGTTGAGAACAATGTAACGGGCCAGTTCGAGCAGATAGGTTTGCTTTTGTACGATGACGGCTTTGTAGCGCCCTTGAAAGACATGCCCTACGCGTTTGTGTGTGCGGTTGAAGCGCTGGGTGTAGACACCGTTTAGTTGGCGCATCCCTTTGGAAAGATTGCCGTCGGGCGTTTCCAGCAGCAGGTGGTAATGGTTGCCCATCAGGCAGTAGGCATGGGGCGTCCAGTTGAAGCGTTCGCAGACTTCTTCCAGCACTTCAAGGAAGAGCTCTCGATCTGCATCGTTCAGGTAAATGTCTTCCTTCCCGTCACCTCTGGAAGTGACATGGTAAAGCGCTCCGGCAAATTCGATTCGCAACGGCCTGGACATGGGAGGAAAGTAGCATAAAAACCATCTTCTGGGTGAGGCAAAGGGCAAGACCTGACCCCAAAAACCTATCTTTTAATATGCAAGGTTGAAAATAAGAAGGTGAAGCCAGCCGGTAAGCCGGGTTCTGTCGTGGACAGTCATTCCTCTAGGCGTTTCGTTACCTGACGCTCAAGCAACCTACCCGCTGGCGACGCGAGCAACGTCATGGCCAGCCTATTTGGTCTTGCTCCGGATGGGGTTTACCCTGCCGCTGATGTTGCCACCAGCGCGGTGAGCTCTTACCTCGCCATTTCAACCTTGCCTGTACTGCTTGCGCAGCCATCGGCGGTGTATTTTCTGTGGCACTTTCCATCGCCTCACGGCGTCCGGTCGTTAACCGGCATCCTGCTCTATGGAGCCCGGACTTTCCTCTGCACAACATCAGCGTGCAGCGACTGTCTAGCCAGCTTCGGGGTGGAGTTTAGCACGTGGGGAAGCGAATCCCCGCTGCCCGCACACGACAAGGCTCGCCTAAGCGAGCCTTGTCGTGGTTTCAATTGCGGCGGAATCAGAACTTGAATACGCCGGAGATCCCATACACGTTGTATGAGCCGGGATAGTACTCGGCCATCGCGCGGGCGGAGAATTGGGGCGTGAAGCTGTAATCGGCGCCAAGTCCGTGCGTCACTCCAGTTGCGGTGTAGCTTGGGCCAAGGCTGGAACTGTAGGCAACCCGCGATCCGCCTACTTTGGCCAGTACGGCGACTTTTTCGTCCGCCCATGCCGCCCATTTCCTGGGGATGACCCAGGAACCGACGCCGGCAACTGCAAACCCGGACTGTTTCCAGGATGCGCCCCTTGCACTGGAATTGCCGAAATTGATGTATTCGCCCTGGATCGCAAGGTCGAGCTTGCCCGCTTTGGAGATGTCGAATTGGTGGACCTTGGCTCCGCCGAACAGCTTGAACGCCAAACCGGAACTGCCATAGGCAACATGGGGAACGCCCACGCCGGCACCGACATAGGCGCCCGGCACTTCTGCATTTGCGGCAGCAGATGCAACGGCCAACGACACGACTACAGCTACTCTGAAAAAGCTCATCTATATTTCCTCTCGTTTATTGAAAAAAACGGTGCAGTCCTGAAACAGCACGCGGGCTTTTACCCGGCCGGATCGGACTTCTGCATCAACCGCCGGCAAGCCGGCTTACTTGGCTTTATCCTGCAGCGCCTGCCCGGTCTTTTCCAGTGCCTTGCCGCTTTGCTCCAGCGTTTCGTTACCCAGTGCTTTGGCGCGATCGACCAGGGATTCCTTGGCGAACGGGTTGGAGAGCAGCGGCTTGTTGCGCCCGATGTTGACGCCGAGCGCCATGCCGATAAGGATGCCGATCACCAGGCAGATGAATATGGTTTTGAGTTGTTTCGTCATGAATATCTCCGGTTAGTTGCCAACGATTGCTGCGGATGCGAATTCTGCCTCATCCTTCGACGACTTGCATGCTCACGCCCAAGCCTTTCCATTGTTTCATTTCTTCCAGTAGCGCCGCTTCGGTGAGCGGGTTCCGCAACAACCAACCCGGCGAGAGAACGAGCTGGAACCTGGTGCCGCTGAAACGGCCCTGCATGGCGGGCAATTCGACGTCGCCGCGATTGCGGTAGATAAGCGCGGCCAGACGCAACGCCATCACTTGGGCCAGTTTTTCGGGTGCGACCAATTTGTCTCGCAGCTTTTCCAGATTCCCGCGATGCGACAGCGTCAGCAGGCTCAGGCAATTCTGCTCGGTTTTCGAGAAGCCCGGCATGTCGGCATTAGCCAGGATATAGGCGGTGTGCTTGTGGTAGCCGCTGTGCGCAACGCTGATGCCGATCTCGTGCAGGTTCGCCGCCCACGCGAGCAGGTGCGAATCCTCCTCGCCGAACCGATCTGCCAGGAATTGCCTTGCCAGCAAGTCGGCAAGATGCGCCACCCGCGACGCTTGGCGGGTATCCACGTGGTAGCGGCGCATGAACTGCTGCATGGTGACTTCGCGCATGTCGTCGTGGTGGAAACGCCCGAGCAGGTCATACAGAAGACCTTCGCGCAAAGCACCCAGTGCGGGCTGCATTTGTTCAATACCGAGTTCGCAGAAGGCGGCATACATGATGGCGTAGCCCCCCGGCAGCATGGGAATACGGTCCGCCTTGAGCCCCGGCAGGTCGAGTTTGGCCACATCGCCCGCCTTGAGCAATTGCTCGCGCAACAGTTCCAGTCCCTCGCGCGTAATACCCCCGTTGCTGTAACCGTTCTGTTCCAGAATGTCGCACAACGCGCGCGCCGTCCCGGACGAGCCCAGCGCGACATCCCAGTGTCCTCTGGAATATTCGGAAGCGATGGCCTGCACTTCGCTGCGCGCAGCAAGTTCTGCCTGCTTCAGGTTGGATTTGACTATCCTGCCGTCGGGAAAATACCGCACGCTGTAGCTCACACTGCCCATGTACAGGCTTTCCAGCCTGAGCGGTTTCGCGCCGCTGCCGATGACGAACTCGGTGGAGCCGCCGCCGATGTCGATCACCAGTTGCCTGCCTTCCGCCTGCGGCTGGGAACGAGCAACGCCGAGGTAGATCAGGCGCGCTTCTTCGCGCCCGGCAATGACATCGATGGGAAAACCGAGCGCCGCTTCGGCTTGCTGCAGAAATTCGGGGGCATTCTTGGCAACGCGCAACGAATTGGTGCCGACCGCGCGCACCGCTTCGCGCGGCAAGCCGCGCAGGCGTTCGCCGAAACGTTGCAGACAGGGAAGCGCGCGTTGCTGCGCGGCCTTGTCGAGACGCTTGTCTTCGGTCAGGCCGGCCGCCAGGCGCACCGCCTCGCGCAATCCGTCCAGCATGTAAAGCTGGTCGTTCTCGACACGGGCGATTTGCAGGCGAAAACTGTTGGAGCCGAGATCGACAGCAGCAAGAATGGGTTGTTGTTGCACTGAATATTTATCCCGGTTTCAAGTCGAAGGCGAGACAAGGCGGCAAGAAGTGAGCGAGGCGGCCAACGCAGTATCGTCGAGGATTGGAATGGGTTATTGCTGAACTTCGCGCTCGATTTCCTCGACGGTGACATGACGCACGTCGCGGCCCTTGACCATATAGACGACATACTCGGACATGTTCTTGGCATGATCGCCGATACGCTCGATGGCTTTGGCCACGAACAGGATTTCCAGCGAGGTGGAAATGGTGCGCGGGTCTTCCATCATGAACGTGATGAGGTAACGCATGATGGCGCGGAACTCTTCGTCCACCTGCTCGTCCTGGCGCACCACTTGCGCGGCCGTGGGCAGGTCGAGACGGGCGAACGCGTCCAGCGATTTGCGCAGCATGTCCAGCGCAATGTCGGAGGCATGCTTGATTTCGTTGTAGCGCGGCAGGTACAGGCGCTCTTTTTGCGACAGCAGCTTGGCCATGCGCGCGATCTTTTCCGCTTCGTCGCCGATGCGTTCCAGGTCGGTGATGGTCTTGATCACGGTCATCACCATGCGCAGGTCGCCTGCCGCCGGCTGACGGCGCACCAGGATGCGGTTGCAGCTTTCGTCGATCTCGACTTCCATGGAATTGACGCGATGGTCGTCCTCAATCACACGGTTCATCAGCGCCACATCACCTGTAGTCAGCGATTCGACGGCCAGGCGGATCTGGCTTTCCACCAGCCCGCCCATCTGCAATACGCGGGCGCGGACCGCTTCCAGTTCCGCATCAAATTGTTTCGAGGTGTGTTCGCTGCCGGCCATGATGTTTCCTTAAAAAATATTGCAAATGACGAATGCTACCGATGCATCGTTACGCTTTTGTTACCAGGTCATGCTGTGAGCGTCTTCACGCCGTCCGGGGTGCCCAGCAGCAATACATCTGCCGCGCGCCGCGCGAACAAGCCGTTGGTCACCACCCCCGCCAATTGGTTCAAGTTGGTTTCCAGTTCCACCGGATTCATGATCTGAAGATTATGCACATCGAGGATGACATTACCGTTATCGGTCGTGAAACCCTCGCGCAACTTCGGCTGCCCGCCCAGTTTCACCAGCTGACGCGCCACGTAGCTGCGCGCCATCGGAATAACCTCAATCGGAAGAGGGAACTTGCCCAGCACATCCACCAGCTTGCTCTGGTCGCACACGCAAATGAATTTTTTGCTGGCCGCCGCCACGATCTTCTCGCGCGTCAGCGCGCCGCCGCCGCCCTTGACCATGTGCATGTGTTTGGTGATTTCGTCCGCCCCGTCCACATACACCGGCAAATCGCCCGCGTCGTTCAGCGACAGCACCTCGATGCCGTGCCCTTGTAACCGCTTGGTGGACGCCTCGGAACTGGCGACCGCACCGCGTATCTTGTGCTTGATCTTGGCCAGTTCGTCGATGAAGAAGTTGGCGGTAGAACCGGTACCCACGCCCACGATGCAATCCATCGGTACATAAGCGATTGCCGCCTGGGCAACCGCGCGTTTCAAATCGTCCTGCGTCAAAGCCATGATGCCTCAATTCGGTAATATTGTTTCGTGTGGGGATTATTGCAGGAAATCGCTTATTTAGAAACCTTCCCGAGTATTTCCGTCAAACTCTTTTCAAACCGGCGATTTGCCTTTAGGATTCGCCTGCCGTGGGGGTGTAGCTCAGTTGGGAGAGCGTCTGGTTCGCAATCAGAAGGTCGTCAGTTCGATCCTGATCACCTCCACCAAATCAAAACTTCATTTTTTCTGCTTGCCCCCGCCTGCAAGATTCCCCTCAACCGGCGATATTCAACCCCAAGATTGCGAACGTCCTCATATTGAAAGAGGACGAGCAAAGCGTGTTCATGGTATCTGGATAAGCGATGGTTGACGCTTCAAGCCGTAGCTTGCTAAGGTGCGCTACCTTCAACATACAACTCTGAAAAATTATGTGAAAAATCCTCGTGGTAGTTTGCCTGTCCCTGCTTGTCGGCGCATGCTCGACAACAGCAACGTTCAAAGTCCCCCCAGAATCCAAACTCTACATATATGACAATCCGGAACCAGTTGCAATTAAGGAAAACGGCGAAGTCACGACGCGCCCCTTCTTTTGGACAGCCATCGCAGGAATACGCTATCGTGTGGAACAGGACAATAAAGTAATTAGCAAGGGCAAGCTTCGGGCAAAATTCAGGCCAGTTTCCATATTCTGGCCGCCATATGGTGCCATTTACTGGCCGGTCGGATTTGCCTTGGCCGAATACGATTTAACAAAACCTGCCCCGACACCCAAAACAGCAGAACCCGTCAAACCAATCGCAAGTGCCGAACAAGCAAAGTGATGGTATGAATTTCTTTACCCTCGCGGATGATGCATCGCATGTAGCGCCTTCAACCGCTCCCGCGCCACATGCGTATATATCTGCGTCGTTGAAATATCCGAATGCCCCAGCAGCATCTGCACCACGCGCAGGTCGGCGCCGTGGTTGAGCAGGTGGGTGGCGAAGGCATGGCGCAGGGTATGCGGCGACAGCGGCTTGTGCAGGCCGCCTTCTTTCGCGTGTTTCTTGATCAGGAACCAGAACATCTGCCGCGTCATGCCTTCGCCGCGCTGGGTGACGAATAGCGCATCGGTGACCTTACCCAGAAGCAAGGCAGGACGGGCTTCGGCGAGATATTTCCTTACCCAGTCCAGCGCCTCTTCGCCCAGCGGCACCAGGCGTTCCTTGCTGCCTTTGCCCATCACGCGCGTCACGCCCATGTCCAGGCTCACCTGCGCCACGCTCAGGCCGACCAGCTCCGATACGCGCAGGCCGCTGGCGTACAACACTTCCAGCATGGTGCGGTCGCGCATGCCGAGCGGGGTATCGACATCCGGCGCATTCAGCAGCAGTTCGACATCTTCTTCGGTGAGGCTCTTGGGCAGACTGCGCGGCAATTTGGGAGTGGCGATCTGCAAAGTCGGATCGACCGCGATCTTGTTCTGGCGCAGCAGGTAGCGGAACAGGCGCTTGAGGCTGGAGATGGCGCGCGAGGTGGAGGTAGCTTTGGCTTTTTCTCCGCTGACCAGATGTGCCAGGAAGCCTTGTACGTCGGCATGGGTGGCGGCCAGCAAGCCGCAGCCGCGCTGCTTTGCCAGCCATTCGGTGAATTTGTTCAGGTCGCGGCGGTAGCTTTCCAGGGTGTTGCGGGAGAGGCCATCTTCGAGCCAGAGGGCGTCGCTGAATTCGTCGAGGAGGTCGGTGTCGGTCATCCTGCACTCCGCGTTGCGGAGACAAATTCAAAAGGCATATTGAATAAGTTCACTGGATTCCCACCTGCGCGGGAATGACGAACTCCGATTTTGCTGTTGTTTCATGAGCCAGCAACCAGCGCTTGATATCGAGCGACTCGCCGTCGGCGTGCTGCATGAAGCCGCCCAGCCCGGTCTTGCCCACCACGCGGTGGCAGGGGATAATAATAGGAATCGGATTGCTGCCGCAGGCCTGCCCGACCGCTTGCGCGCTTGAGCCGATTTTTTTCGCGAGCTCGCCGTAGGTCAGGGTCTGCCCGCAGGGAATGTCCAGCATTGCCTGCCACACATTGCACTGATGATGCGTGCCATCGAGTTCGAAAGGCAGGTCGATCTCATGTTTGGCATCGGCCAGATAGGCTTCCAGCTCCGCACAGATCATTTTCGCCATCTCACCTTGCGGCGGCTGCGCTTTGGTTTTCCCCGGCAGGAATTCAATGCCCAGCAGATCCGTGTCCGAACAGCGGATGCCGAGTTTGCCGAATGGCGCAGAGATGATTGCCTGATAGTCCATGCGCACATGATAGCCCAAATAAAAAAACGGGAGACTAAGCTCCCGTTTTTTGTGCTACCTGAAAACTCAGCCTGCTGTTCTTGCAGTGAGTTTTTCCTTGATACGTGCCGACTTGCCGGAACGGTCGCGCAGGTAGTAGAGCTTGGCGCGGCGAACGTCGCCCTTGCGCTTCACTTCGATGCTGGCGATGCTCGGGGAGTAGGTCTGGAAGGTACGTTCCACGCCTTCCCCGGCGGAGACCTTGCGCACGATGAAGCTGGAGTTCAGCCCCTTGTTGCGCTTGGCGATCACCACACCTTCAAAAGCCTGGGTACGCTTCTTGTCGCCTTCGACCACGTTCACGCCGACAATAACGGTGTCGCCGGGTGCGAAATTGGGGATGGTCTTGTTCAGACGCGCGATTTCTTCTTTTTCAAGAATGCCGATCAGATTCATTTTGTTTCCTTTTCTTGTGCGGAGGCTTGTTCCTGCTGGTACTCTGCCAGTAGCCGAGCTTCCTGTTTAGTCAACTGGCGTGATGCCAGCAAATCCGGGCGACGTTCCGCAGTCCTGCCTAATGCCTGCTTCAATCGCCACTTCTCTATCTCGGCGTGGTGCCCGGACATCAACACTTCCGGAACCGCCTCACCGTTATAAACCTCGGGCCGCGTGTAGTGGGGGCAATCCAGCAGTCCCTGTACAAAGGAATCCTGCTGTGCCGATGCGTCGTCGCCGAAAGCTCTTCATCCACTTGCTGGCGCAACAGGCGCTCATCCACGCCCTCGTAACGACTCGCCAGCAATATCAATCCTTCATCCCGCGCCAGCAGTTCCATCACCACTTCATGGGTGAGCTGCCTGCCTTGCGGCGAGAGGTGGATCACACGACTCTTCTTCGCTCCGCTTGCGACCTGCGCTGCTTTCGCTGCGCTGATCGCTTTTTCCAGCGGTTCCGCCAACATCACCATCCCGGGGCCGCCGCCGTAGGGACGGTCGTCGATGGTGCGGTAGTTGTCGGTCGTAAAATCCCGTGGATTCCACGTCTGCAACTGAAACTTGCCCAACTCAACTGCTTTGCGCGTCACACCGTACTTCGTGATCGCTTCGAACATCTCGGGGAACAGCGTGATGACGTCGAACCTCATTTGAGGTAATCCGCCTGCCAATCCACCCGGATGGTTTTGTCTTTCAGGCTTACCTGCTTGATGACACTGTCGATAAACGGGATCAACTTCTCGCCGCTTTTGCCTTTGACCACCAGCACGTCGTTGGCGCCGGTCTCCAGCAGTGAATCGACTGTACCGAACTTCTCGCCTGCCAGATTCTCCACCGACAGCCCAATCAGGTCGGACCAGTAATATTCGCCTTCTTCCTGCTCGGGCAGCTCTGCGCGCGGGACCGCGATCAACATGCCCTTGCATTTCTCGGCTGCGGTGCGGTCGGTGATTCCCTGCAGTTTGGCGATCACTACCTTGCCGCCATGCACGTTCGCTTCCAACACTTCCAGCGGACGCCAGGTTTGCTCGTTGCCCATGTACCAAGTGTCGTAGTCGAGCAAGCTATCCAGATATTCGGTGAAGGTCTGTACCTTCACCCAACCCTGAATGCCCTGCGCCGCGACCACCTTCCCCATGACGACCATGGGGCTTGCCTCATCAGGCTTTGACTGCTGCACCGGCTTTTTTGACCAAACGGCCCACGGTCTCGCTTAGCTGTGCGCCGCGCTCTTGCCAATGCGTCACGCGATCCAGTTGGATGCGCAGGCCTTCGGCGCCTTCAACTGCAAGCGGGTTGTAGAAGCCGATGCGCTCGATAAAGCGACCGTCACGACGGTTGCGGGAATCCGCCACCACCACGTTGTAGAACGGGCGATTCTTCGCGCCGCCACGAGAAAGACGAATGACTACCATAATGATTACCCAATAATTTAAGTTTCGGCCAATGCCAAAAGGGCGCGAATTCTACGATACCTTGCCAATCCCTGGCAAGGACTGTTTTGACAGGAAAATCCCGAGGGGAATTAGCGATGCAGGACGACTTCCAGCACGAACTGGGAGCCCAGGTAGGCCAGAATCAGGAATCCGAAGCCGCTCAGCGTCCAGCGCACCGCTGTATGGCCGCGCCAGCCGTAGGCATGGTGGCCCCAAAGCAGCGTTGCGAACACCGCCCAGGAAGCGATCCCGAACAGGGTCATATGGGTAAACCGCAAAGGATGGCCGAAGATTTTCTCGGAAAACAGCATGCCGGACACCACAGTAATGGTCAGCAGCACAAAACCCACACCAACGACACGGAATAACAAGGTTTCCATGGTCAGCAGCGGCGGCAGGTTTTGCAATACTTTGGGCATTTTGGCGTGATGCAGGCGCTTTTCCACCAGCGACATCAGCGCGGCATGCAAGGCGGCAATGGTAAACAGGCTGTAGGCCAGCATGGCCCCCAGTACATGGGTATCGAACAGGCCCGAAGCAGGCTGCGACAGGATGCGGGCAACCGGAAAGAGCGCGGGCAGCACCGCACTGACAGCGGCCAGCGGTAGAACCAGCGTCTGCAGACTGGACAGCGGATAGAAGTAGCGCGCCACCCAGTACACCAGCACGGTCAGCCACAGGATCAGCGACAGCGCATAGACCAGCCCCAGGTTCAGCGCCCCCCATATAAATAAGGTCTGGTACAACAGCCAGCCGTGCAACGCCAGCGGCACAATCACGGCGAAGCCCAGCGCACCGCGATTCTGCTGTTCCGCATTGCCGGCCGACTGCGCGCGCCAGAACAGAATAGCCAGAACAGCATAAAGGACAAACGTGAGCAGATGCAGCGCTTGGTTCGACATGGAGAGTGCAGATGTTTTAGACTGTGCGGATTCTACAGGAAGCGCCGCGGATGTGTCTGTAGCGGCGCGCGCTGAAACAACACCGGGATTTCAATCATGCTGGACAACTTAACCCAACGCTTTAGCGGCATCGTCAAGAACCTGCGCGGCCAGGCGCGGCTGACCGAGAACAACATCCAGGACGCCATGCGCGAAGTGCGCCTCGCCCTGCTGGAGGCCGATGTCGCGCTGCCAGTGGTAAAAGAGTTCATCGCCAAGGTGAAGGAAGCCGCGCTGGGCCAGGAAGTCATTGGCAACCTGCAGCCAGGCCAGGCGCTGATCGGCGTGGTGAACCGCGAACTGACCAAGCTGATGGGCGAGCACAACGATGCGCTCAACCTCGCCGCCGTGCCGCCCGCCGTGATCCTGATGGCCGGCCTGCAGGGTGCCGGTAAAACCACCAGCAGCGGCAAGCTGGCCAAACTGCTGCGCGAACAGAACAAGAAAAAGGTATTGCTGGTCAGTTGCGACGTCTACCGCCCTGCAGCTATCGAGCAACTGCGCACACTGGCACAGCAACTCGACATCGACTTCTTCCCTTCCGAAGCCAGCCAGAAACCGCTCGACATCGCCCTTGCCGCCCTGGACTGGGCGCGCAAACACCACCATGAAGTGCTGATCGTCGACACCGCCGGTCGTCTCGCCATAGACGAAGCGATGATGGCGGAGATCAAAGAATTGCATGCCGCCGTGAAACCCATCGAAACCCTGTTCGTGGTCGACGCGATGACTGGCCAGGACGCGGTGAATACCGCAAAAGCCTTCGGCGATGCACTGCCGCTGACCGGCGTCATCCTCACCAAGCTGGACGGCGATGCGCGCGGCGGTGCGGCCTTGTCGGTGCGCCAGATCACCGGCAAGCCGATCAAGTTCGTCGGCGTCAGCGAAAAGCCCAACGGCCTCGAAGCCTTCCACCCCGAGCGCATGGCACAGCGCATCCTCGGCATGGGCGATGTGCTGTCCCTGCTGGAAGATGCACAGCGCAACGTCGATATCGGCGAAGCGCAGAAGCTGGCGAAAAAGATGCAGACCGGCAAAGGCTTCGACCTCAATGATTTCAAAATGCAGATCGTGCAAATGCGCAAGATGGGCGGCATGTCGGCACTGATGGACAAACTGCCCGCGCAATTGTCGCAAGCCGCTGCCGGAGCCAAGATCGACGAACGCCAGATCAACCGTACCGAAGGCATCATCAATTCAATGACCCCTTGGGAACGCAGCCACCCCGAACAGATAAAGGCCTCGCGCAAACGCCGTATCGCGGCCGGAGCAGGTGTGCAGGTAATGCACGTCAATCAACTGCTGAACCAGTTCGAGCAATCGCAGAAGATGATGAAAATGATCAGCGGCAAGGGTGGCATGGCGAAGATGATGAAGGGGATGGCAGGGAAGTTTCCGGGGGTGCGTTAACCCGACCCACTGCCAATCGATTATCGTATTGTTACTCAACCATTCAGGTGATTGCCCATGTCTACTCAACGTTATTCGGTAACACCCCACCCAGTTGAAACCCTGTTGACATGGGTAAAGTCTGGCGAGATTGCCATACCCGAAATTCAGAGACCATTTGTTTGGGAGGCCACAAAAGTGCGCAATCTGTTGGATTCGCTCTATCAAGGCTACCCAGTTGGCTATCTGATCGCATGGAGAAATCCGACAGTTAAACTAAAGGATGGCTCTACCTCAATGGGGAAGCGCATATTGATTGATGGACAGCAGCGCGTGACCGCATTGATGGCTTCTTTACTCGGTGTAGAAGTGCTGACCGACGATTACGAAACCAGAACCATTCAGATTGCTTTTAACCCCCAAGAAGAAACTTTTGAAGTAGCTAACCCAGCTATTCGCAAAGATGTTGCGTGGCTTCCTGACGTGTCCAAGGTGTTTGAACCCGCAACTGGTGTTTATCAATTGGTAACTGATTATTGCAAAGCGAACCCAAATTGCTCCCAAGATAGCATCTTCAAAGTAATCGAAAAGTTGCGGGGTATCACACATAATCATGTGGGCATCATCGAATTAGCGGAAGACCTTGATATTGAGACTGTCACTGAAATTTTTATTCGTGTGAACTCGGCTGGTTCGCCACTCTCTCAAGCCGATTTCGCAATGTCAAAGATTGCGGTGAATACGACCTATGCGGGCAATATGCTTCGTAAGGCGATTGACTACTTCTGCCATCTAGCTATTGCACCAGAATTCCTGGCAAAAATTAAAAAGGGAGACAGTGCATTTGTAGCCACGGAGTTTTATGATCAAATAAAGTGGATAGCAAACGTTAATGACGATATTTATGACCCCGCTTACACCGACATGCTGCGAGTAGCCTTTACCTCGGAATTCGGTCGCGGGAAATTGCAGGATTTGGTTGCGCTACTGTCGGGCCGTAATTTTGAAACCAAGCAATACGAAGAGGCTATCGCAGAAGAGTCCTTTGCAAAACTAAAAAAAGGCATCCTCGCCTTCGTGAACAAAACGCACTTTGATCGCATTACCATGATCTTGCGTTCGGCTGGATTTGTAATAAGCGATTTGATTGGCAGCCAGAATACAATTAATTTTGCTTACATAATTTATTTGCGGGGTCGAGCCGAGAATGTGCCTGCGGCGGAATTGGAGCATATTGTTAGGCGCTGGTTTGTAATGTCGATGCTACGTGGTCGATACAGTGGCTCGCCAGAATCAACTTTTGATTTTGACATTCGTCAGATCGGAAGTAGAGGCGTAAAAGAGTATGTAGAGTCCATTATTCCAAACGAACTGCCTGATAGCTTCTGGACGGGCATGCTGCCACAGTTCATGGACACCTCGTCGATTGGCAGCCCTTATTTCCGCTGCTATCAAGCAGCACAAATAAAGTTGGGAGATAAGGGATTTCTCTCGCGTGACATTAGCGTAACTGATCTATTGCTCAACCGAGCAGATGTCCACCATGTTTTCCCCAAGAAGTATCTCAAGGACGATGGCAAAACGCGCGGTGTATATAACCAGATTGCCAATTTTGTAATCGCCCAAAGTGAGATCAACATTGCCATAGGTGCCAAGGCACCTAGTATATATTTCGCCGAACTTGCCGATCAGGTTAGTGGTGGAGAAATGAAATATGGCGGCATCACCAACCCAAATGAGTTACTTGCCAACTTTCGAATGAACTGTATTCCCGAATCCATGCTGGTTGGTGAAGTAGTTGATTACCCATTGTTCTTAGAAGAGCGGCGCAAACTAATGGCGTTAAAGCTTAAAAACTGGTTTGAAACACTTTAATTGAGAGCGCTCTACACAACTGATCAACACCATGCCCCTCAAAGCCATCATCTTCGACGTCGACGGCACACTGGCCGATACCGAGGACGCGCACCGCATCGCATTCAACCAGGCCTTCGCCGAGAACAATCTGCCTTGGAACTGGGACGTGGCGCTGTACGGCAAGTTGCTCAAGGTGACGGGCGGCAAGGAACGCATCAGGTATTTCGTCGAGAGTTTTCTGGCGGATTTCAGCAAGCCTGCCGATTACGAAGGCTTCGTGAAGAAGCTGCATGTGCAGAAGACCGCGCATTACACCGCCGCGTTGCGCGATGGCCATATCCCGTTGCGCCCGGGAATCAGGCAACTCATCCTCGATGCGCACAAGGCCGGTTTGAAACTCGCCATCGCCACCACCACCTCGCCGGAGAACGTCGCCGCCTTGCTGGAAGTTGGATTAGGCAAGGACTGGAACACGTACTTTGACGCCCTCGGTTGCGGCGACATCGTGCCGCTGAAGAAGCCAGCGCCGGACATTTACAACTGGGTGCTGAACGAATTGAAGCTCGCGGCGCAGGATTGCATTGCGCTGGAAGATTCAAGCAACGGCCTGCGTTCTGCGCTGGATGCGGGGATCAAGACTTACATCACGACCAACCCGTTTACCCGCACTCAGGACTTCACTGGAGCGGCAGCGGTATTTCATGATTTGAGCGATCTCGCCAATTTCTACAAGATGATCGGGCTGAGCGCATAACCGCAACCACCTCCAGTTCGTCATACCGGCGCAGGCCGGTATCCAGCGCAGTATTCATCATGCCTTTGGTTTTGTCCTGCGTTGCAGGAGTTTCTTTTTCACTGGATACCGGCCTGCGCCGGTATGACGGGCCTAATGGATTGCCGGGGATTAAGCATTGAAGCCGGTTTCCTGCTAATCTTGCATTCGGTTCAACCGTCTGCAAAACATCATGCAAAGTTATTTAAAAAGAATTCTTACCGCCCGCGTCTATGACGTGGCCATCGAATCGCCGCTGGAGCTCGCCCCCGGCCTGTCGGCGCGCATCGGCAACAACGTGCTGTTCAAGCGCGAAGACATGCAGCCGGTGTTCTCGTTCAAGCTGCGCGGTGCCTATAACAAGATGGCGCAGCTCACCCCGGAACAACTCAAGCGCGGCGTGATTGCCGCCTCGGCGGGCAACCACGCGCAGGGCGTGGCGCTCAGCGCGCATCGCCTGGGCTGCAAGGCGATCATCGTGATGCCGACTACCACCCCGCAGGTGAAAATCGATGCGGTCAGGCATTTCGGCCAGCGCTCCGTCGAGATCGTGATGCACGGCGACAGTTACAGCGACGCCTGCAGTCACGCCTATGCGCTGGAAAAGGAAAAGAAACTCACCTTTGTGCATCCGTTCGACGATCCCGATGTGATCGCCGGACAGGGCACCATCGCCATGGAAATCCTGCGTCAACGCCAGGCGCCCATCCACGCCATCTTCTGCGCCATCGGCGGCGGCGGTTTGATCGCGGGCGTGGCGGCTTACGTCAAGCAGGTGCGCCCCGATATCAAGGTCATCGGCGTGCAGACCACCGACTCCGACGCGATGGCGCGTTCGCTCAAGGCGAAGAAACGCGTCACGCTCAACGATGTCGGCCTGTTCTCGGACGGCACAGCGGTCAAGCTGGCGGGCGAAGAAACCTTCCGTGTATGCAAACAATATGTCGATGAAGTGGTGCTGGTGGATACCGATGAAGTATGCGCCGCAATCAAGGACGTGTTCCAGGACACGCGCTCGATACTTGAACCTGCGGGCGCACTGGCCGTGGCCGGTGCCAAGCTGTATGCCAAACGCGAGAAGCTCAAGGGCGAAACGCTGGTGACTGTGTGCAGCGGCGCGAACATGAATTTCGACCGCCTGCGTTTCGTCGCCGAGCGTTCCGAGATCGGCGAGAAGCGCGAATCCATCATCGCGGTCACCATCCCGGAAACGCCCGGCAGCTTCCGCAAATTCTGCTCGCTGCTCGGCAAGCGCAACATCACGGAGTTTAATTACCGTTACGCCGATCCGGAAGCGGCGCAGGTATTCGTCGGCATCCAGGTCAAGGACCAGTCGGAAACGGCCGACCTCGTCGACAAACTGCAACGCAGCAAGCTTCCTACGCTTGACCTGTCCGACAACGAAATGGCGAAGCTGCATTTGCGCCACCTGGTCGGCGGGCACGCACCGGAGGCCAAGGACGAAATCCTGTTCCGTTTCGAATTCCCGGAGCGCCCCGGCGCGCTGATGAATTTCCTCAACAGCATGGATCATAGCTGGAACATCTCGCTGTTCCACTACCGCAACCACGGCGCGGACTACGGCCGCGTGCTGGTCGGCATGCAGGTGCCGCGCACCGACAAGAAAGCGCTCAAGACCTTCCTCGACAACCTCGGCTACCCGTACTGGGACGAGAGTGACAATCCGGCCTACCGGCTGTTCTTGGGATAAACCGGCATTATGTTCATGAGAATGCCATTTAGCGCTCGACAAATTCTCATGAACCATCAGGAAATAGTCGTGGCTGATCAATTTGCCGACTCCGACGAATTAAGTACCCAAACTGGGAGCACTGCAACAATTGCCAAGGACCGGCATGACCTCTAGCTACCGCGTTTACATCGATGAGTCAGGCGATGAGGGCTTCACGTTTTTGCCCAACGAGCAAGGAAGTTCGCGCTGGCTGGTACTTTCGGCCCTGGTGTTTCGCCGCGAAAATGATTTGATGACAGTCGCTCTTGCCAAGCAAGCACGCGAACTTTTGAAAAAGCCTCCCAAGCATCCGCTGCATTTCCGCGAGTTGAAACATGAACAGCGTGTGCCGCTAGCAAGACTAATCGGCCAAGCTCAGGCTCGTGCTGTCAGCGTGCTGATACACAAACCCTCTATTCCCGAACCAGAGAATTTTCAGCAGCAAAAATATTCGCTTTACCGATATGCCTGTCGCTTGTTACTGGAACGTGTTTCCTGGTTGTGCCGCGATCATCACAAAGCCGGTCAAGGCAATGGCCGCGCGGAACTGATTTTCTCCAACCGCAGCGCCATGTCTTACGACGACCTGCGCAATTATCTGACCCAGCTTAAAACCGACGTCACCAAGGATGTGCGTATTGATTGGAATGTTGTTGATCCTGCTTTGGTTAACGCGGTGAATCACGATCAGTTGGCTGGCCTGCAACTGGCAGATGCCGTCGCGACCAGCGTTTTCTATGCCGTACACAAAAATCAGTACGGAGAGGTTGAGGAACGCTATCTAAAACTGATTGCCCCCACCGTCTATCGCCATGAGGGAAAAATAGAAGGTTATGGACTGAAGTTCTGGTGCGAGGATAAAGCTGAAATCGCCAGGGTGTTGGAGGCGATAAGAAAATGAGGGCAAAAAAATTGCAGGCCCTGAGTTCGAGGATCCCGCCCGTTTGGGCTGCCACTGTTACCAGCGACCTCTACAAACCTCACGCTTGCCTGCAGGACGAACTGTACCGTAATTGGTATAGAACTAGCAATAAATTTTATGTATCCCATTGATACATAAAACCAAGAAAGAAGAATAATGTCGTCGAACTCCTTCCATGATTTCGTACCCGAACAACTCGCTGCCCTCGACGGTCAGCCATATTTCCAGACAGTTCCCGATTTTTAGCAGCAATAGTTAGCCGATAAAGCACCTGTTTTCCCCTTCAGCAATCAGGTTATGAAGTGTTTCCGAGGGTATTTATCGGATATGCGAAAGGTGCTGTACAATTAGAAGCTTGGGCGAGAAAGGCAGTGAGGTTATGACAATACCGGAGCTGAAACAGACACTCAGGCAACGCATTATCGCCACCCGAGAAAAGCTGCCTGCGCCTGAGCGCCTGCGACTAAGCCGCACCATCGTCGAGTCCATATGCGAACTAACGACCTACCGGCAAGCGCATACCGTGCTGGGTTATCTGAATTTCGGGTCGGAACTCGCATCCGAGTTCTGGGTGCAACGGGCTTTCGCCGACGGCAAGCGCGTATTGCTGCCGCGCGTGAACCGCGCCAGCAAACATCTGGACTTGTATCACGTGCGGGATTTGCATCGTGACGTAGCCCCCGGCTTCATGGGCATACGTGAACCAGTCGCAGAACGCTGCGTCAAAGAAGATGCGCCGGGCACGGTGGATTTCATTCTGCTGCCCGGTGTGGCCTTCACCCGCGAAGGTGCGCGTCTGGGATACGGCGGCGGCTATTACGACCGGCTGCTCGCGCACATGCCGCATCAACCGGCCCTGGTCGCCGGGGCATACGCACTGCAGGTAGTGCAACAGATTCCACAAGAGAAAACCGACCGCAAGGTGGAATGGTTGGTAACAGAAGACGGAACAATCCGTTGCAACTGAGGGAGAGAGACAATGGCAACACTGCAACCAGATAACGATCCGCTGGAAACGCAGGAGTGGGTGGACGCGCTCCAATCCGTGCTGGAAAAGGAAGGCGCGGCACGCGCCCACTTCCTGATGGATCAGTTGATCCACCACGCGCGCATGGCCGGCGACGATATGCCGATCAGCGCCACCACGCCCTACATCAACACCATCCCGGTGGAGAAGGAAGAGCGTTCCGCCGGCAACCACGAACTGGAACACCGCATCCGTGCGCTGGTGCGCTGGAACGCGATGGCCATCGTGATGAGCGCCAACAAGGAATCGTCCGAGCTGGGCGGCCACATCGCCAGCTTCGCTTCGGCGGCGACTTTATACGACGTCGCATTCAACCATTTCTTCCGCGGCCAGACCGACGAGCACGGCGGCGACCTGGTGTTCTTCCAGGGCCACTCCTCGCCCGGCATCTATGCCCGCGCCTTCCTCGAAGGTCGCCTGAGCGAAGAACAACTGCACAAGTTCCGCCAGGAAGTCGATGGCGACGGCCTGTCTTCCTATCCGCACCCCTGGCTGATGCCGAACTTCTGGCAGTTCCCCACCGTGTCGATGGGCCTCGGGCCGCTGATGGCGATTTACCAGGCGCGTTTCATGCGCTATCTGCAACACCGCGGACTGGCGCAGACCGAAGGCCGCAGGGTATGGGCCTTCCTCGGCGACGGCGAGACCGACGAGCCGGAATCGCTGGGCGCGATCTCCATGGCCGGACGCGAGAAGCTCGACAACCTGATCTTCGTCGTCAACTGCAACCTGCAACGTCTCGACGGGCCGGTGCGCGGCAACGGCAAGATCATCCAGGAACTGGAAGGCGTGTTCCGCGGCGCGGGCTGGAACGTGATCAAGGTCGTCTGGGGCCGCCACTGGGATCGCCTGTTTGCCAAGGACAAGACCGGCCTGCTGATGAAGCGCATGGAAGAGGTCGTCGACGGCGAGTACCAGACCTACAAGGCCCGCGATGGTGCTTTTGTGAGACGCGAATTTTTTGGCAAATACCCCGAGCTGCTGGAACTGGTCGCCGATATGTCGGACGACGAAATCTGGCGCCTGAATCGCGGCGGCCACGATCCGTTCAAGATGTTCGCGGCCTACACGGCGGCTACCAGGCACAAGGGCCAGCCGACCGTGATCCTGGCCAAGACGGTGAAGGGTTACGGCATGGGCGAGTCGGGCGAGGCGCAAAACCCAACGCACCAGCAAAAGAAGATGGGCGAGGACGCGCTGCGCAAATTCCGCGACCGCTTCAACATCCCGGTCACGGACGAACAACTGCCCAGCCTGCCTTTCGTGCGCCCCGCCGAAGACAGCCAGGAAGCCAAATACCTGCGCGAACGCGGTGCCGCCATGGGCGCCCTGCCGGCGCGCAACCCGCTGGCGTTGTGCCTGCAAGTACCCGACCTGACGGCATTCGACACGTTGCTGAAAGACAGCGAAGGCCGCGAATTCTCCACCACCATGGCGTTCGTGCGCCTGCTCGGCGTGCTGGTGAAAGACAAGAACATCGGCAAGCAGATCGTGCCCATCGTGCCGGACGAATCGCGCACCTTCGGCATGGAAGGCATGTTCCGCCAGCTCGGCATCTTCTCGCAGGTAGGCCAGCTATACACGCCGCAGGACGCCGACCAGCTCATGTTCTACAAGGAAGACACCAACGGGCAGATATTGCAGGAAGGCATCAACGAAGCGGGCGGCATGGCAGACTGGATGGCCGCAGCGACTTCCTATGCCAACCACGGCGTGGCGATGGTGCCGTTCTACATCTACTACTCGATGTTCGGCTTCCAGCGCATCGGCGACCTGGCTTGGGCGGCGGGCGACATGCGCGCGCGCGGCTTCCTCATCGGCGGCACGGCGGGACGCACCACGCTGAACGGCGAAGGCCTGCAACACCAGGACGGCCACAGTCATGTGCAGGCCTCCTTGATTCCCAACTGCGTGTCTTACGACCCGACCTTCGCCTATGAACTGGCGGTGATCGTGCAGGACGGCATGCGCCGCATGTACGTGGAAGAGGAGGACGTGTTCTATTACCTCACCGTGATGAACGAGAACTATGCGCACCCCGCCATGCCGAAGGGCGCGGAAGAAGGCATCCTCAAGGGCATGTACAAGTTCAGCGCAGGGAATGCCAAGGCGAAAGCCAAGGTGCAACTGCTGGGCAGCGGGACCATCCTGCGCGAGGTGATCGCAGCGGCGGAGTTGCTGGAGAAGGATTTTGGCGTTGGCGCCGACGTGTGGAGCGTGACCAGCTACAACGAACTGCGCCGCGACGGCATCGATTGCGAGCGCTGGAATACCCTGCATCCGGAAGCGAAGCCTCGCATCAGCTATGTCGAGCAATGCCTGGATGCCAAGATCCCCGTGGTCTCGGCAACCGATTACATCCGCGCTTATTCCGACCAGATTCGTCCTTTCGTCAAGGCGCGTTACAAAACGCTGGGCACCGACGGCTTCGGCCGCTCGGACACGCGCAAGAAACTGCGCCATTTCTTCGAGGTGGACCGCTACTATGTCGCCGTCACCGCGCTGAAGGCGCTGGCGGACGAAGGCGCGATTCCGGCCAGCGAGGTAACCAAGGCAATCAGGCTCTACAAGATCAATCCCGACAAACCGAATCCGACAACGGTTTAAGCCGAGGAGAACGACGTGGCAGAAATCAGGAACGTATTGGTGCCGGACATCGGCAATTTCAAGGACGTGAGCATTATCGAGGTCTCGGTGAAGCCCGGCGACACCGTAGTCGCCGAGCAGGCGCTGATCTCGCTGGAAACCGACAAGGCGACCATCGACGTGCCGGCGCCCTTCCCCGGCGTAGTGAAGGAAGTGAAGGTCAAGGTCGGCGACAAGGTGTCGGAAGGCGCCTTGATCGTCACCATCGAGACGAGCGGCGACACTGCACAAGCCGCGCCTGCAGTTGCGGCGGCGCCCGTGCAGCAAGTTGCGGCATCACCCGTCGTTGCTGCCGCTGCCGCCAAACCCGCCGCCGTCGCCGCACCTGTTGCGGCAGCGGCATCCGCGGCAACGCCTTCACCTTCCGCAAGCGAAGCACACGCCAGTCCCTCCATCCGCCGCTTCGCGCGCGAACTCGGGGTGAACCTGCCACAGGTGAAGGGCAGCGGCGAGAAAGGCCGCGTCACCAAGGACGACGTGCAGAATTTCGTCAAGCAAGCGCTGGCCGGCGGCGCAGCCGCGGGCGGCGCACTGCCCGGCCTGTTGCCGTGGCCGGAGGTGGATTTTGCCAAGTTCGGCGCCATCGAGGCCAAGCCGCTGTCGCGCATCAAGAAGATCTCCGGCGCCAACCTGCACCGCAACTGGGTGATGATCCCCCATGTGACCCAGTTCGAGGAAGCCGACATCAGCGAAATGGAAGCTTTCCGCAAGGAACTGGGCGCGGAATATGCCAAACAGGACATCAAGATCACCCCGCTCGCCTTCATGCTCAAGGCCTGCGCGATCACGCTCAAGCACTTCCCCGATTTCAACGCCTCGCTGGATGCGAGCGGCGAAAACCTGATCCTGAAGAAATACATCCATATCGGCGTGGCGGTGGATACGCCGGACGGGCTGATGGTGCCGGTCATCCGCGATGTCGATCAAAAAGGCATTGTGCAACTGGCCAGGGAACTGGGCGAAGTCTCGGCCCGCGCACGCGAGAAGAAGATCACCGCCGCCGAAATGCAGGGCGGCTGCTTCACCATCTCCAGCCTGGGCGGCATCGGCGGCACCTCCTTCGTGCCCATCATCAATGCGCCGGAGGTCGCCATCCTCGGCGTATCGCGCGCCAGCATGAAGCCGGTATGGAAAGACGGCGAATTCGTGCCGCGCCTGATGTTGCCGCTGTCGCTTTCCTACGACCACCGCGTCATCGACGGCGCGATGGGGGCACGCTTCGCCACTTACCTCGCGCATGTGCTGTCCGACATGCGCCGCCTGGCGCTGTAGGTGCCCTGTAGACCGTCATCGCAAAACAATTGGTGGCCATTGCGACCAGTCAAGTTAAAATGCTCCCCGCGACAGACAGACAGGCCCCGATAGGCAGGCGAGGAGAGAGTGAGTACACAACGCAGCAGATTGACAGCGCAGCAGGCTTTGCGCCCGATTGGCCTATTGGGCGGCACCTTCGACCCCATCCACAACGGACATTTGCGCATCGCGCAGGAAGCGCTGGAGCAGTGCGGCCTGGAACAGGTGCGTTTCGTTCCCTGCGGCACCCCGCCGCACCGCCCCGCGCCGCAGGCAGCAGCCAAGGCGCGCTGGGAAATGGTGCGCCTGGCCCTCAACGGCCATCCCGATTTCCTGGTCGATGTGCATGAAATATTCCGCACCGACCCCTGTTATACCGTGGACACGCTCGCCGCATTGCGCGCCGAACTCGGCGTGCAGCAGCCGCTTTGCCTCATCCTCGGCGGCGATGCCTTCCTGCAGTTGCACACCTGGCACAAGTGGAAGCGCCTGTTCGACCTCGCGCACATCGTCGTGCTGCAGCGCGCCGGCGGACTGCCGCTGGGCAATGCCATGAACAATGCCGATGCCGCGCTGCAAGCCGAATACCGCGCGCGCCTCGCACCCGGCGCGGGCGCACTGCGCGAAACGGCCGGCGGCGCGATCTTCGTCGCCGACATGCCCGCCCTGGAAATCTCCTCCACCGACATAAGACGTCGCTGTGCAGAAGGTAAAAGCGTCCGCTACCTGTTGCCGGACGTCGTCGTCAATTACATCAACACCAACTCACTCTACCGTACATGCTAAGCACAGAAGAAAAAACAAAAGCCGTCGTCTCCGCCCTGGAAGACGTCAAAGCCCTCGACATCGTCGTCATCGACACCAGCAAGCTCAGCCCGCTGTTCGAGCGCATGGTCGTCGCCAGCGCCCAATCCACGCGCCAGACCAAGGCCCTGGCCAACAGCGTGGAGGTCAAGCTCAAGGAACTCGGTGAAACGATCCACAGCACCGAAGGCGAGGACAGCGGCGAATGGGTACTGGTCGACCTGGGCGAAGTCATCGTGCATATCATGCAGCCCGCGGTGCGCGCCTACTACAACCTCGAAGAACTGTGGGGCGTGCAACCCAAGCTGCGCGCCAACGCTGGCAAATGAAGCTGTTGATCCTGGCGGTGGGCAACAAGATGCCATCATGGATCACCGACGGCTTCAACGAATACACCAAGCGCATGCCGCGCGAGGCGACAATTTCACTGGTCGAGATCAAGCCGGAACCGCGCAACAGCGGCAAAACCGCAGCCCAGATCATGGAAGCCGAGGCGCAGCGCATCCGCGCGGCCCTGCCCGCTTCCGCGCTGTGCATCGCGCTGGACGAACGCGGCGCCGCCCCCACCACCAAACAGTTGTCGCAGCAGATGCAGGACTGGATGCGGCAGGGGCGCGATGTCGCCTTCGTCATCGGCGGCGCCGACGGACTGCACGAGTCCGTCAAGCAGCAGGCGCAGCAGTTGATGGCGCTGTCCGCCCTCACCTTGCCGCACGGCATGGTGCGCGTGCTGCTGGCGGAACAACTGTATCGGGCGCATTCGCTCTTGCACAATCACCCTTACCACCGCGAGTGACCCATGAAAGCCAAGCCCCAGCGCATCTACCTCGCCTCGCAAAGCCCGCGCCGCCGCGAACTGCTCAAGCAGATCGGCGTGAATTTCGAAATGTTGTTGCTGCGCAACGACCCGCGCCGCAACGTGCATGTGGACGAAACCCCGCTCGACGGCGAAGACCCGGCGCAATACGTGCAGCGCGTCTGCCGCGACAAGGCGCTGGCCGGCTGGAAAACGCTGGGGCTGCGCGACCTGCCGCTGTTCCCGGTGCTGGCGGCGGATACCACCGTCACGCTGGACGGCAAGATCATCGGCAAGCCGGACGACTACCAGCATGCCGCCGAAATCCTGCGCCTGCTCTCGGGCACACAACATCAGGTGCTCACCGCGGTCGCCATCGCGTTCAGGGACAAGCTGGAGATGCGCCTGTCCGCCACCACCATCACCTTCGACACGCTCAGCGACGAGCGCATCCACCGCTACCTGCTCACCAACGAGGCGCACGACAAGGCCGGCGCCTATGGCATCCAGGGGTATGCCGGGGCGTTTGTGAAGCATATCGACGGCAGTTACACCGGCGTGATGGGACTGCCGCTGTATGAAACGGTAGAATTGCTGAAATTATTCGGATATCCCGCACCATGACAGAAGAGATTTTGATCAACGTCACCCCGCAGGAAACGCGCGTGGCGGTGATGCAGCAAGGCGTCGTACAGGAATTGCACGTCGAACGCGGCAGCCAGCGCGGCCTGGTCAGCAACGTCTATGTCGGCAAGGTCAAGCGCGTGCTGCCCGGCATGCAGTCTGCGTTCATCGACATCGGGCTGGAACGCTCGGCGTTCCTGCATGTCGCCGACATCTGGGAGAACCAGCACAACGGCGATGCCGCCAAACCCATCGAAAAGGTGCTGTTCGAGGGACAGAGCCTGCTGGTGCAGGTCATCAAGGATCCCATCGGCACCAAGGGCGCGCGCCTCTCCACGCAACTGAGTTTCGCCGGACGCCTGCTGGTCTATCTGCCGCAGGAGGCGCACATCGGCGTTTCCCAGCGCATCGAGAACGAAGAAGAGCGCGAAGCCCTGCGCACAAAACTTCAGCAAGCACTCCCTCCCGAGCACAAGGGCGGCTACATCATCCGCACCATGGCCGAAGCCGCGTCCGACGACGACCTGCGCGCCGACGTCGCCTACCTGGACAAGCTGTGGAGCAACCTGCAAGAACAATCCCAGCGACTGGCCCCGCCCGCGCTGCTGTACAAGGAACTGGACATCAGCCTGCGCGTGCTGCGCGACTTCGTGAACGAGGAAACGACCCGCATCCAGGTCGACTCGCGCGAAACGCACGAACGCATGCTGACCTTCGCCACGGACTACATCGCTGCTGCCGTGCCCAAACTGGAGCGTTATGCCGGCGCGCGCCCGCTGTTCGACCTGTACGGCGTGGAAGAAGAAATCGAGCACGCGCTGTCGCGCCGCGTCGACCTCAAGTCCGGCGGCTACCTCATCATCGACCAGACCGAAGCCCTCACCACCATCGACGTCAACACCGGCGGCTTCGTCGGCGGGCGCAACTTCGACGACACCATCTTCAAAACCAACCTGGAAGCGGCGCAGGTCATCGCGCGCCAACTGCGCCTGCGCAACCTGGGCGGCATCATCATCTGCGACTTCATCGACATGGACACGCTGGAACACCGCGACGCCGTGCTGGACGAATTCAAGAAAATGCTGGCGCGCGACCACACGCGCACCAGCGTGAGCGGCTTCTCCTCGCTGGGGCTGGTGGAAATGACGCGCAAGCGCACGCGCGAAAGCCTGGCGCACGTGCTGTGCGAACCCTGCCCCACCTGTCAGGGACGCGGCGAAGTGAAAACCGCGCAAACCGTGTGCTACGAAATCCTGCGCGAGATCGTGCGCGAAGCCCGCCAGTTCAACGCCCGAGAATACCGCATCCTCGGCTCGCAACAAGTCATCGACCTCTTCCTCGACGAAGAATCCCAAGGCCTCGCCATGCTGTCCGACTTTATCGGCAAGCCGGTTTCGTTGCAGGTGGAGACGCTTTATTCGCAGGAGCAGTACGATGTGATTCTGATGTAAGGGGGTTGCCTGAGATTGGCTGAAAGCGGCCAGAAGCAGACTGTAATTACAAAGCCATACCATTAAGGGAGAAATGCGGATGCGAGATAGTTATGTCTGAGGGCTTGCTTCGTCAGCGTCGCAACTTAATTATGAGCTGTATTCTGCTGTGGTTTATGAAGTATGGCGGCATTCATTTGCACAAGTTGTCCATTGCCGGCTTTGAAGTGGAATTTGAGCGACCAGAAGTCATTGTTCTTGCTCTGTGGATAGCTTTTTCATATTTCTTGTATCGCTACTACCAATATTTCGCTTCGGATGGACTACCGAAGCTGCTAGCCGAGTACGCCAATTCATTAGATGCAAAATGTATGCCCCTCATTCAGAGTCGTATCTTGGCAGCGCACCCGACGCCGCATAACATGCCTGATTGTCGTTATTTCATACTCAAGCGTAATGGCTGGAAAATTAACGGACAAGAAAAACATATTCAAACAGCAGACAGCAAGACTAACTACACCCAAGGTTTTGAAATATCAATCTCGCGATGGGATCTCCGCCACGGAATATCACATGCCATTATCGAAAGCACTTTTCGCAGCAGCGTTGTCACCGACTATCTGCTCCCTTTTGCATTGGCGGACTTTGTGCTCTGGTACTGTGGTTCTGCAAATTGGAGTGGCAGCTTCCTTCGCCTTGCCTTTGACTGGTAAGAATGTGGCTTAGCCGCAGCATTGAGGTAGGCTGGCGTCCGCTATTGGTAGTCGTGACAGTCTGACTTGGGTTAATTTCTGCCCGAGCCCAGCGAGGTAGGATGGGTTGAGCGTAGCGATACCCATCATAGTCAACCTTTCGTATTACGTTGGGTATCGCTATGCTCAACCCAACCTACGTTCCGCATTGGCGATGCGTTCCTTTTGGGTTAATTTCTGCCAGTTGCCCAGTTCGTTTTAGAAGGGATTTACTATGAATTCAAGAATCGCAATTCTGGTTTTACTGTCATTTGTTTGCGCTTCCGCCTTTGCTTCCGGTGCGCCCTGGTACAAATGGAAAAGCAAGGTCGACGGCACGATCCTGTGTGCGCAGCTCTCGCCCGGCGAGGTTTGGTACAAGGTTCAGGGGCCCTTCATGGAATCGCAATGCAGGAAGCCGGGCAATCCGCAGTAGTTTTTATTCCCCGGCTTTGGCCAGTTTTTCATCCGCGCAACTGCCCGTCGACATCCCTTTGCGTTCCTCGGCCAGGCGGGCGATTGCGCCGAATCGCTCGACGAGGCCGTTCCGGGCGAAGTGGTCGATGATGAACAGGGGAATCAGGGTATCCGGTTCCCAAACGCCTTCGAATTTGAGCGTGCTCCCTTGCGGCTTCGGTTCGATGTGCCAGCTTCCCTGAAACCTTTTCGAATCTCCGCTCAGTTGGGTAAACGCGATGCGGTCGAACGGTTTTTCCGTGTACTCCATCACCGAGTGCAGCCGCACATGAAAGAACAGGATTTGTTCGTCGGCAGTGCGATCAACCCTGACCCTGTTTTCCGCCACGCGAAAAGCCAGCGATTCGATCACGCCGGGCAGGTTTTTTGCGGCCTCGTAATCGGTCAGGTAATGGTAGGCGGCGCATTTCGTCAACGGCGTATCGAAGCTGGCGGTGAAGGTGTACAGGTCGCCGTCTCTTGCAACCTCGACTTGCAGGCCCGGGTCGGTCGTGTTCGACCAGGCCATGGCGCTGGTCATCAAGAGCAACCCAAACAAGATTCGCTTCGTCATGGAGACTCCTTATAAGGAGTCTTTATGACGCGCCCATGACATGCGGATTATATTTCAGCCCAGCAGACTCTCCGGCTCGACCTTGCTGCCCGTGATCGCGACCACTTTGTGGCGCGACTGTCCGCCCTGTTTGAGTTCGACCTGGCGCAGTGGCACGCCGAAGGCTTCGGCGATGAACTTAAGCAGGGCTTCGTTGGCGCGGCCTTCGATGGGCGGGGCGGCGAGGCGGATTTTCAGGGCTTCGCCGTGCAGCCCGGCCACCTCGGTGCGTTTGGCGCCGGGCTGGACGTGCAGGGTGAGGGTGAGCACGTCGCCGTTGCGGCGATACCACTCGCTCATATCAATCTCGTAACGGCCTGTTCCAGTCCGCCTATCGGCACGATGAGGATAAGCTGGCAAAGGATGAGCAGGATCAGCACCGACAGATCGACGTTGCCCACTGGCGGAATGCTGCGGCGCAGGGGCTGCAGGAAGGGGCGGTTGACCGCGTACAGCATGGGTGCGAGCGGCGTGTGCGGATTGACCCAGGACAGGATGGCTTCGACCAGCAGCGTGGAGATGAGCAGGTAGATGCTGATCTTCAGCAGCTTGACCGCGGTCCAGGCCAGCAGTCCGGCCAGCGGGAAGGTTTCGAACGCATAGCCTTGCAGCCAGAGCGAGGCGCCGAGGTAAAGAAACTCGACCGCAAATGCCAGCAGCAGCGTGGCGCTATCCAGCCCGCGCACCGCAGGAATGAAACGGCGCGCGCGCAGCACGACGAAGTCGGTGAGCGCCATGAGGAATTCCCCGATGGGGTTGCGCATCGGCGCTTGCAGCCACACGGCGTGGAAACGGAACAACAGCACGGCAGCGAAGGGCTGCACCAGCACATCCAGCAAAAACGAGAGCGCTTCACCCAGCATTGGCATCCTTCCCGAAGTCATCGCCCATTTCCCTGGAGCGTGCCGCCGCGGCATGGACGGCCGCGACGATATCCATCTTTACCCGGTTTGCTTCCATGCTGAGCAGCGCGCGCTCGGTGGTGCCGTTTTTGGAAGTCACTCGGCTGCGCAGGGTGGCCACGTCTTCCTTGCTGTTTTCGGCCAGCTTGGTGGCACCGAGGAAGGTGTCCAGCACCAGTTGGCGCGCCTGCGCCTCGTCCAGTCCCAGTTCATACGCCGCTTGCTGCATGGCCTCGATGAAATAGAACACATACGCCGGGCCGCTGCCGGAAATCGCGGTCACCGCATCCAGCATTTCTTCTTCCTCCACCCACAGCGTGCTGCCCACCGCCGCGAGCACCGACTCGGCGCGATGGCATTGCTCCGGCTTGACCGCGGGCATGGCATACATGGCGGTGACGCCGCTGCGGATGAGCGCCGGGGTGTTGGGCATGCAGCGCACGATGTTGTGCGTGACCAGCCAGCGCGCCAGGTCCCGCGTGCGGATGCCGGCAGCGATGGAAATGACGAGCTGGCCGTTCAGGATGGGCGCAAGCCGCAAGGCGATCCCCTGCAAATCCTGCGGTTTGACGGCCAGAATCACGACTTCGCCGTGCGCCACCGCCGCCGCCAGTTCCATGGTCGCCCGGACGCCGAATTCGGCGTGCAACTCGGAGCATTTTTCCTTGCACATTTCCACCACGTGCATCTTGGAAGGCGAATAGCCGCGTTTGATCAGGCCGCCGATCAAGGCCTTCGCCATGTTGCCGCCGCCGATGAAAGTTATATTCATGTGTTGTCCTCTGAATAGCGGTCGGGTTGACCTGTTCCCCCACCCGAACCCTCTGATAAAACCACCTTTGGGACGCTGATTTGTTCGGTTTCGTCGTTCCGGCGAAGGCCGGAACCCAGTTAAATAAAGGCACTGGATACCGGCCTTCGCCGGTATGACGAATTAATCAGCGCTTCCCTGGCCATCTGACCAGGCTGTCAAACAACGCCAGCCAAGTCATTGTTTACCCCGAAGGGAGCACCAAAGACAGGCAATCCACTGTCCAGCAAGCTGGACGTGGAATTGACACAGGGGCCAAACGTATCGCTACGCGAAATTGTTTCATCTCCGGCCGAATATCGCCGTGCCGATACGCACAATAGTCGCACCCTCCAGTATCGCTGCCGGAAAGTCGTGCGACATGCCCATCGACAGGGTATCCAGTGCCGCTCCCTGTGAGTTCAACTGTCTTAACAATGTTTGCATCAGCGCAAACGGCAAACGTTGCGCCGTTTCGTCGGTTGCAGGAGAAGGTATCGACATCAATCCGCGCAACTTGAGGCGCGGCAAGCGTATCACCTCGTGCGCCAATCGCCCAACCTCTTCCGGCGCCACGCCGCTCTTGCTCTCTTCGCCGCTCACGTTCACCTGCAGGCACACGTTCAACGGCGGCAACTGCGGCGGCCGCTGCGCCGACAACCTTTCGGCGATCTTCAGCCGATCCACGCTGTGCACCCACGCAAAATTCTCGGCGATGGCGCGCGTCTTGTTGCTCTGGATGGGGCCGATGAAATGCCACTCCAGCGGCAGGTCGCGCAGCGCCGCCATCTTTTCCAGCGCTTCCTGCAGGTAATTCTCGCCGAAAGCCGTCTGTCCCGCCAGATAGGCTTCGCGTACTGCCGCTGCCGGAAAGGTCTTGCTCACGGCCAGCAGACGGACATCCGTGGCATTCCGGTGTGCCGTTTTAGCGGCTTGTTCAATGGCTTGGCGGGTCGCTTGCAAGTTGGAGAGGATTGCAGTCATAATCGCCCGGACTGTCGCCAGTCGACTCTGTTTTCAAGCTCAGGATTATATATGGATATCACCGAACTGCTCGCCTTCGGCGTGAAGAACAAAGCCTCCGACTTGCACCTTTCCGCCGGTTTGCCGCCGATGATCCGCGTGCACGGCGATATGCGCCGCATCAACCTGCCCGCGATGGAACACAAGGAAGTCCACGCCATGGTGTACGACATCATGAACGACGGGCAGCGCAAGCACTACGAAGAAAACAAGGAAGTCGACTTCTCGTTCGAGGTGCCCAACCTGGCGCGTTTCCGCGTCAACGCCTTCGTGCAGAACCGCGGCGCGGGCGCGGTCATGCGTACCATTCCTTCCAAGATCCTCACGCTGGAAGAACTCAAGTGCCCGCCGATCTTCAAGGACATTTCCGAATTCCCGCGCGGCATGGTGCTGGTGACCGGCCCGACCGGTTCCGGCAAATCGACCACGCTGGCAGCGATGGTTAACCACATCAACGAAACCGAGATGGGCCACATCCTGACCGTGGAAGACCCGATCGAATTCGTGCACGAGTCCAAGAAATCGCTGATCAACCAGCGCGAAGTCGGCCCGCATACGCTGTCGTTCAACAACGCGCTGCGATCCGCCCTGCGCGAAGACCCGGACGTGATCCTGGTGGGCGAAATGCGCGACCTGGAAACCATCCGCCTGGCGATGACCGCGGCGGAAACCGGCCACCTGGTGTTCGGCACGCTACACACCAGCTCCGCCGCCAAGACCATCGACCGTATCATCGACGTGTTCCCGGCCGACGAAAAGGAGATGGTGCGCGCGATGCTGTCAGAATCGCTGCGCGCGGTGATCTCGCAGACGCTGCTCAAGACCAAGGACGGCGCCGGCCGCGTGGCGGCGCACGAGATCATGATCTGCACCCCGGCGATCCGCAACCTGATCCGCGAAGCGAAAGTGCCGCAGATGTATTCCGCCATCCAGACCGGCGGCAACATCGGCATGCAGACGCTGGACCAGAACCTGAGCGAGATGGTAAAGCGCAACCTGGTGGCTTCTGCAGAAGCCCGCAGCAAAGCCGTGAACAAAGACCTTTTCCCGGGCTGATTCCCCCACCAACCAGACACGAAGCGCATCTGCCTTAGGAGCACATCATGGAAAGAGACCAGGCCACCGAACTAGTCCACAATCTGCTGCGCGGGCTGGTCTCGCAAAAGGCGTCCGACCTGTTCATCACCTCCGGCTTCCCGCCGGCGTTCAAGATCGACGGCAAGATGACGCCGGTCTCAAGCCAGGCGTTGACGGCGCAGCACACGCAGGAACTGGCGCGCAGTATCATGAACGACCGCCAGGCGGCCGAGTTCGAATCCACCCACGAGTGCAACTTCGCCATCAGCCCGCCCAGCATCGGGCGCTTCCGCGTCAACGTGTTCATGCAACAGCAGCGCGTCGGCATGGTGCTGCGTACCATCACCACCAAGATCCCCACGTTCGAGGAGATGGGACTTCCTTCCGTGCTCAAGGATGTGGTGATGACCAAGCGCGGGCTGGTGATCCTGGTCGGCGGCACCGGCTCCGGCAAGTCCACTTCGCTGGCCGCCATGCTGGGCCACCGCAACCACAACAGCTACGGCCACATCATCACCATCGAAGACCCGGTGGAATTCGTGCACGATCACGACAAATGCATCATCACCCACCGCGAAGTGGGCGTGGACACCGACAACTGGCACGCCGCGCTGAAGAACACCCTGCGCCAGGCGCCGGACGTGATCCTGATCGGAGAAATCCGCGACCGCGAGACCATGGAATATGCGGTGGCCTTCGCCGAAACCGGCCACCTGTGCATGGCCACCCTGCACGCCAACAGCGCCAACCAGGCGCTGGACCGCATCATCAACTTCTTCCCGGAAGACCGGCGCGAGCAGTTGCTGATGGACTTGTCGCTCAACATCAAGGCGCTCATCTCGCAGCGCCTGATCCCCAAGCGCGACGGCAAGGGCCGCGCCGCCGCGTTCGAAATCCTGCTCAATTCGCCGCTGATCGCCGACCTCATCTTCAAGGGCAATGTGCACGAGATCAAGGAAGTCATGGCCCGCTCGCGCGAACTCGGCATGCAGACGTTCGACCAGGCGCTGTTCAACCTGCACGAGAGCGGCGCCATCAGCTACGAGGAAGCGCTGAAGAACGCCGACTCGGTCAACGACCTGCGCCTGAAGATCAAACTGGAAGGCCAGGCCACCAAGGACCGGGACGTGATGAGCGGGCTGGACAATTTGAAGATGACCTGACCGGTCGGCGTGGATAATTCCGTAGGGTGGGGTTTTGGTGCCCACGTGGATTTATCCCGGATAACCCATTAGGCTCTTCGTTCCCCCCCTTGCAAGGGGAGGGCTAGGGAGGGGGTGGAAACGCTGGAATTCCTTGACTCTACCCCCATCCTAACCTTCCCCCTGCAAGGGGGAAGGAACCGGTTCGGTTCTAACGAACTATCTGGTTTATCAAAATCAACGCCAACCGTAAGGCTACCCCCTTCACCGATACAGCGCCGGAAACTGTTTGCGCAATTGCTCCAGTTTTGGCTTGTCGTGGATGACGATATAGGGCTGGTAAGGATGCAATGCCAGATAGTTCTGGTGATAGTCCTCGGCCGGATAGAACTGCTGCAGCGGCGCCACCTGCGTCACGATGGGTGCGGAATAAGTGCGCGTGGCAGCGAGTTGCCGGATGTAATCCTGTGCGGCTTTCTGCTGCTCGGCATTGGTGTAGAAAATGGCCGAACGGTATTGGCTGCCCACATCCGGGCCCTGGCGGTTGAGCTGGGTGGGATCGTGCGCCACGCTGAAAAATACCTGCAGCAGTTGCTGGTAAGAAACCTGCGACGGATCGAAGCGGACGTGCACGGACTCGGCATGTCCGGTATCGCCCTCGCTCACCCTTTCGTACTGCGCGGTGGAAGCGCTGCCGCCCGCATAACCGGATATGACGCCCGACACGCCCTTGACGTGCTTGAACACCGCATCCACACCCCAGAAACAACCGCCCGCGAAGACCGCCGTCTGCTCGCCCGGCGCTGCACCGGCATTTGAAAACGCGCCCAGGCCGAATACGAACAACACGCTGCTGAAAAGATATTTGAAGGTATGCATGATGACTCTCCTCTTGCTTAACCGAAGGTGAAGGCGAACGCCTCCGCCCCGTCATCCGGAAATTCGATGCGGAAGGTGCGTTCCCTGATCTCGCCGCTTTGCCGTATCAATTGATACAGGCGCTGTTCGCGTATCACGCCGTTGCCTGCCGCATCGATGTCCGTGCCGCGGTGTGCGCCCGGCGCAATGCCGTCCAGCGTGACCTTGAAGCGCAGCGGCTTGCCGCTGTTTGCCCCCAGCACCAGATGCAGGTCGCGCCCCTGGAAGCGGAAACCGATCGCGCCGCCGCGCGCTTTCAATACCGCTGATTCGCGGGTCACCTGCCAGGTACCGCTCAGCGCCCACTGATCCGGTTCCAGTTTGCGCGGCGCGGTGTATTCAGCCGCGGCATCGCGCCGGATCGTTTCGGGCGATGCGAAATTCTCCTGCCGCGCATAACCCAGGTAAGTTTCCGGCGAGCGCTCCATGGCCGCGGCGGCAGCCATCGCCCCCGCTCCGCTCACCTGCACGAGCCCGCCGCCCAGCGCCAGGTCGCCATGCGCCTCCTTGAGCAGGGTCTGGATCATCTGCTCGGTCTCCGCGTAGGCACCTTCGCCGAAATGCTGGTGGCGGATGCGGCCTTGCGCATCGATCAGGTAATGCGCGGGCCAATACTGGTTCTCGTAGGCATTCCAGATTGCGTAATCGTTATCGATCGCCACCGGGTAGACGATGCCCAGATCGCGCACGGCCTGCTCGACATTTTTCAGATCCTTTTCGAATGCGAACTCCGGCGCATGCACGCCGATCAACACAAATCCCTGGCTGCGATATTTCTCGTCCCACGCCCTCAAATACGGCAAGGTGCGCAGGCAGTTGATGCAGGAGTAAGTCCAGAAATCCACCAGCACCACCTTGCCGCGCAGGGCCTCATCGTCCAGCGGCGGCGAATTGAGCCAGTGCGTCGCGCCCGTCATGGACGGGGCGATGCGGGCGTCCGCCGTTTCGGATCCTGCCTTGCGCTGCCCCAGGCGCTCGATCAGTTGCTGCTCGGTGGCGGCGGTGCTCGGCGACGAGAATTGCGCAAGAAAACGCGTATCCCAGCCCAGCGCAATGACCACGATACCCGCCACCACCGCGACGCCCAGCGCGCGCCGCACCCATTCCTCGACGCCGAAGCTGCGCTTCATCCAGGCGATCACCCGGCCGCTGGCCAGCAGCGCCACCGCCAGCGATGAAGCCGCACCCGCCGCGAACGCCAGCAGCAGGGACGCGCTGTACCAGTTGGCGCCATTCAGCGCCGCGCCCGCCAGCACCAGACCCAATATCGGCCCTGCGCACGGCGCCCACAGAAAACCGACCGCGACGCCCAGCAGCAACGAACCCCTGACGCTGCCCTGCCGATCGGCGCGCTGTTGCAAATGCCCGCCCAGGGTGACGAACGGCCGCATCATGCGCTCCGACCACGCCGGGAAAATCAGCGCCATTCCCAGCAACAACAGCAGCAGCATCGCTGCATAGCGCCCGTACTGGTTCACTTCGACCAGCCACGCACCGCCCACCGCAGCAAGACTCGCGAGCACGGTGAAGGTCGCGGCCATGCCGAACAGGATCGGCAGCCCGGAGCGCCGGAACGACTGCTCCGAACGCGCAAAGACAAAGGGCAGCACCGGCAACACGCACGGACTCAGGATGGTGAGTACGCCGCCGAGATAGGCCAGTAGAAAAATCAGCATAGTGTTTCCTCAATTTCGGATTCGAAAAATGCAATTAGCCACAGAGAACACAGAGATCACAGAGAAATACGCGACTACTTCACAGTCCGTGGCACTAGCCAAAAGGTGCTGCGTAAATGTGAGCATTCAACGAATGCACAGGATTAGCATCTTGTATAACAGCAGTTGGCTTTCTCTGTGCCCTCTGTTTCTCTGTGGCTAAAGTCTTTTATTTTGGCTTCGGCACAAACCGCAGCGCCACCGTGTTCATGCAATAGCGCAAACCGGTCGGTTTCGGGCCGTCGTCGAACACATGCCCCAGATGCGCATCGCACAGCGCGCAGCGCACTTCGGTGCGCGTCATGCCGAGCATGCGGTCTTCGATCTCGCGCACATTCTCCGGCGCGATGGGTTGCCAGAAGCTGGGCCAGCCGGTGCCGGATTCGTATTTGGCGGCGGAGTCGAACAGCGCGTTATCGCAGCATATGCAGCGATAAATGCCCGGCTCATGCCGGTCGTAACCGGGCTGGGAGAACGCGCGCTCCGTGCCCTGCCGACGCGTCACCTCGTACGCCAGCGGCGACAGGCGCTTCTTCCACTCGGCGTCGTTGTTCACCCTGGCAGTCGTGGCAAGGCCCAGCGGCTTGCCGTCATCGGAATATTTCATGATGGTCACCTTTTCGTTAGCGGCCGGATTCGCGGCAAACGAGCGCGCCGAATAGGCCAGCGCCAAACCTGTCAAAGCCGTCAAGAATTCCCTGCGTTGCATGATGTCACCTCCTGTGAATCTGGTTGAACCCGATACTTTAGGTTTTCCTTCCTGTCCCTTAGTTCGGGCCTGCCCGAAAAATAGTTACTTCACCCTACTCCGCAAATGGCGGCATGCGCCCGACCAGCGCTTCCGCCAGCAATAATTCCTCATCGCCATGGTTGGGCCGGGGCAGGCGATTCGCATCGCGTATGCATTGACCGGGCTGTCCATGCCGATGAATATAGATCGGCCGGTCGTGGTGCGCGGAAATAACCGTTTCCCTGCTTGCGGCATCGTTTCTGGCAACGATATCGACCTCGCCATAACAATTGCAGAAGTAGGTCTTGTCCGGTCCGGCCTCCAGATACACCCCGGTGCCGCGGATACCGATGGTGGCGGTGGGCGTTTCGATGCGCATGCCCTTGTTGCGCGACACCGAAAGCAGCTTGCCCGACAGCAGGCGCAAGCCGCCGATCAGCAACGAAGCAATCTCGCCCGGTTCCTTCGGTTCGATCACCAGATGGCTGCCGCCGCGCAGCAGCATGGCATGGTCGCCGACCACGAACACCAGTTCGCTGTCCGTCGCGGTCTTCACCGTGTCGTTGGGCCTGATGCGCGTATGGGCATCCACGCGCTTGCCGTTCACCCATGCCTTGCCCCGCACGCGATAGACCGATCGTGTCGCGGGCAGCATCGGCGGCGGCACGAACGCGGCTGCAATTGCATTCATCGCCGGCAGCAACGCCGTCAGCAGTCCCGCCGCCAAACCTTGCAGCAGACGCCTGCGCTGCGGACTGGCTGGTTCATTGTTTGTATTCATTGCACTCCCCTTGAATGATTTTATGAGTCGATGCCCGTTTTGCATCCGCCCATGGATTCGGCCTGCGCGCGAAACAGGTTACAGCGCGGCGGTGATTTATTCGAAGTCGTTGACCCTACAGCCGCAAATGGATATTCCGGCGACGCTGTAACCTTTTTCCCTGCGTCTGCGAATCAAGGGGCGGAGACAAGTTCTCCTTCATTCTCAACTTTTTGAAAGGAAATCATCATGAGCAATACACACAACCTCCTCTCCGCAGCCATCGGCAGCTTGCTGGTGATGGGACTTGCGGGCAATGTCATGGCCGCCGATATGCAAACCGAAAAATGCTTCGGCATCGCCAAGGCGGGCAAGAACGATTGCGCCAGCAACAAGAGCGCGCACTCCTGTGCCGGGCAGGCCACCAGGAACAACGATCCGCAGGATTTTGTCGCCGTCCCCAAGGGCACCTGCGACAAGATCGCCGGCGGCATGACCATGTCTTCCGATGCGATGATGAAAAAATGATGAACACGCCCGCAAGCAAATCGCTGCCACATATCGCAGGCATAGGCTTGCGGGCGCCTCATTACCTTGAGGTGCTGGAACAGCGCCCGGCCCTGGGTTGGGTGGAAGTTCACAGCGAGAATTTTTTCGGCGGCGGTGCGCCTTTGCACACGCTGCTGCAAGTGGCACAACATTACCCGGTCAGCCTGCACGGCGTCGGCATGGGGCTGGCCTCGCCCGACCCGCTGGATGCGGGGCATCTGCGCGAACTGCGCCGGCTGTGCGACACAGTCGATCCCGCCAGCGTGTCCGAGCACCTGTGCTGGAACACCGCGGGCGGCATCGCCATCAACGACCTGCTGCCTTTCCCCTACACGCGGGATGCGCTGAGCCATGTCTCCGAGCGCGTGCGACAGGTGCAGGACGTTCTGGGACGCAGGATCCTGATCGAGAACCTTTCCTACTATGTCGCCTTCCGCGAAAGCGAGATGCGCGAGGAAGAATTCCTTTCCGAGCTGGTGGCACGCACCGGCTGCGGCATCCTGTTCGACGTCAACAACCTGTTCGTCAACGCCGTGAATCTGGGCGTGGATGCGCAGGCCTTCATACACGGCATCCCCGCCGAGGCCGTCGGCGAATATCACCTGGCCGGACCGAGCCTGATGGACGGCTGCCTGGTGGACACCCACAGCGCGCGCGTCTTCGACGAGGCCTGGGCGTTGTACGAGGACGCACTGCAGCACATCGGCAAACGCCCGACACTGATCGAGTGGGATGTGGAAATTCCAGCGCTGTCGGTGATACAGGACGAAGCGCGCAAGGCCCAACTCAGGATGGATGCGCTATGAACACCTTGGCCAATACTCTTGGGCAATTTTCCGCCGTGATCCGCACGTGTGCGGAGTTCGAGCAAGACGCGCTCGTTTGCCCCAACTATCCGGCGCAACGCGGCGTCGGAGTGTACCGCAACAACTATCGCGGCAATCTGCACGACACGCTGGCGGGCGCGTATCCGGTCATACGCCAGCTGGTCGGCGAAGAATTCTTCCGCCTGCTGGCAAAACGCTTCATCGAACAGCACCCTTCGCGCAGCGGCAACCTGCACCGTTACGGCGGCGAGATGGCCGAATTCCTGGCCCACTTCGAGAACACCCGGCACCTCGCCTACCTGCCGGATATGGCAAGACTGGAATGGGCATATCACCGTGCGTATTTCGCCGACGACGCTGCGCGATTTGATTTGACCCGTCTGGCAAGCGTCCCGCCCGAATCTTATGCCGGTTTGCGCTGGCAACTGCACCCGAGCTGCACGCTGCTCGCGACCGCGTTTCCCGTCGCCGCGATCTGGCGGGCGCATCAGGAAAGTGCAGGCGCCGATTTCAACATCGACCTCGATTCCGGTGGCGACAACCTGCTGGTGTATCGCAATGGTTTGAGCGTGAACATCATCGACATCCCCGCCGCCAGCCTGCATTGGCTGGAACAACTGCGGCAGGACATCGGCATGGGTGCCGCCACCGAATCGACTTTAGCCGCCTACCCGGAATTCGATCTGGGCACTGCATTGCAACACTGGCTGGCAAACGGTGTGCTGGTCGACTTTGAAACCTTGAACGCCACGCCGGCGCAGGCCGGTGTCCAGTTATTTAACGACACTGGATTCCGGCCTGCGCCGGAATGACGAAACCGTAAGGAGTGCAACCATGAACCCGCTAACGACCACCCTGAACCTGTACTACCGCAGCAGCCGCTTGCTGCTGCTTGCCGCACCCGCACTCGATCTGGGGCTGCGCCTGTTTCTGGCGAACGTGTTTTTCAAATCCGGGCTGACCAAAATACAGACCTGGGACAGCACCCTGTACCTGTTCCGCGAGGAATACAAAGTGCCGCTGCTGCCGCCCGATTTCGCCGCTTACCTCGGCACCGGTGCCGAATTGGCCTTGCCGGTGTTGCTGGTGTTTGGGCTGTTAGGACGCTTTGCCGCGCTGGGGCTGACCATCCTGAATGCGGTCGCCGCCTATTCCTATTATGACCAGTTGAGCGAAGCGGGCTTGAACCAGCATCTGTACTGGGGCCTGTTGCTGGCCGTGTTGCTGTTGCATGGCCTGGGCAAGTGGTCGGCGGATGAATGGCTGGAAAAACGCCTGCACCGGGGATAGCTGTGGAAGGGGTAATGACAGGTTACTATTCGTCTGTCCATTTTTCGAATAGTGAACAGGTGACGGATAGCGGCGACAACCTTGCAGCGCTCATGCAACGATCCCTGAACGGGGACGCGCAGGCGTATGCCGAACTGCTGAAAGAGACGGCGCGCCTGCTGCGCCCGTTTCTGTCGCGGCGCATCTTTGCCAGCGCGGAAGTGGATGACGTGTTGCAGGAAATCCTGATCTCCATCCACAAGGCCCGCCACACCTACGACGGCCAGCGCCCCTACAAACCGTGGATGTATGCCATCGCCAAATTCCGCTTGCAGGATCACCTGCGCGCGCATTACGCCGACCAGTTGCGCGATGCCGAGGATTTGTCCGAACTGGAAGAAATCCTGCCGGACGATGTAACCGAAACCGGGTTCAACTACGAATCCATCAGTGTGGAGGTGCAAAAACTTCCGGAGAAGCAGGCGACGATTCTGCGCCTGATGCATCACGAGGGTTGCACCTCAAAAGAGGTAGCCGAAAGAATGGGCATGACCGAATCGGCGGTCAAGGTGGCCGCGCATCGCGCCTACAAGGTTTTGCGTGAAAGGCTGGAACGTTAAATGGACAATATCGAGCAACTGGTTGCCACGCTGAGCAAGGACGCAAAGGCGGTGAACCCCGCGCCGCGCCCCTGGCTGCTGGGATTGAAATGGCTGGCCGTGGCGGCGGCGTATCTGCTGGTCGCGCTGCTGATCACGGGCCCGCGCCCGGATTGGGCCCTGCAATTGCTCAATCCGTGGTTTGTCGCCGAGGTCATGCTGTTGCTTGGCATCCTCGTCAGCACCGCTTTCAGCGCCGCCATCCTGTCCTTCCCCGACCTGCACCAGCAGCGCCGCGCCGCCTTCGCGCCGGTTTGGATATTTGCGCTGTTCGCGCTGGCCCTGATTCTTTCCTTATACGCCGACAACCCGCCCTCGCCGCTGCCGGTGCACAGCTTCGAGTGCACGCTGAGCATCTTCGCGTTTTCGCTGCTGCCGTCTGCGGGGATCTTTTACGCCATGCGCCAATTCGCCAGCACGCACCTGCATCTGTCCGGCATCGTCGCGGTGCTGTTTGCTTTCAGCACGGGCGCGCTGTGGTTGCGCCTGCATGAACAGACCGACTCGATCATCCACCTCGTCGAATGGCATTACCTGCCGATGATCGCGGTGGCGGTGCTGGGTTGGTGGTTGGGTAAGGTGCTGTTGAAGTGGTAGACGTGAAATATGGTTTTTGGAAACGCCGACGTCCCGTCGGTAATTGATGATGGTTGCCGACGAGGACGTCGGCGCTCCCATAAGTGATTGAACAAGGCGAACCGCGTTACAGAAGTCCGGCCCGTCCCAGGTTGGCAATCTCATCCGGTGTGGCAAAGCGGGCGATATCGCCATCGGCCAGGCGCGGGCGTATGCGACGCGCATCATCCAGTGCGGCACGTGCGCCGTCCTTGTCGTCCGCCGTAATTAACGCCGCGGCCAGCACCAGGCGCGGCAGGAAGATTTTGTCGTCGCAACGACAGGCATGCATGGCCGCCTCGATCGCCTCGTCGACTTTGCCGAAACTCAACAGTCCGCGTGCCAGCAGTGCGCCCCAGGCTGCCAGACGGGTATCGCGCGGGCTGATGCGGATTCCCCGGCGCAGCGACTCGATGCCCTCCGCCTTGCCGGTACGCAGCAACGCGGCGCCAAGTGCCGCGTGCGCCTGAGCATTGCTTGGGTCCAGTTCCAGCGCGCGGCGCAACATGCCCATGCCGCGCTGGTAATCCCCCATGTCGGCGAACGCACAGCCCACGTAGCCGAGCACATCGGAGTCCTGGCCGTCCAGCGCCAAGGCGGCTTCGGCAGCGACGACGGCCTCGCTCCAGCAGCTCTCATCGTTGATCAGCCCGATCAAGTGGCCGAGCGCCAGGTGCAGCGAGAGGTAGGCGTGGGCGAAGGCCAGATTCGGGTCGCGGGCAATGGCTTGCCGCAACAGGCTCGATGTTTCGCCGAAACTTTCCTCGCTCCAGCCCTTCAACACGAGCGTCGCATGAGCCCTGCGGTATAGCGCCCAGGCACCCAGGTCGACAGCGCGGCGTCGTTTCAGCGAGACGAATTCGGCGCGGCTGAGTTCCGGTTCGATGTGGCCGACGATCTCGCGCACGATATCGTCCTGGAATTCGCCGAGTTGGTCCGCCGGCATCTCGGTGCGGTTGGCCCACAGGAACCGGCCGCTCGACGTTTCCAGCAGTTGCACGGAGATGCGCAGCCGATTGTCCGTCTCCCAAACCGAGCCCTCGACCACATAGTCGATATCCAGCTCGCGCCCGACCTGGCCGATGCTGTACTCGCGCCCGCGGTAGTAGGCAGTCGAGTTGCGCGAGATCACCAGAAAGCCGGGGATGCGGGCCAGCAGAATGCTGATATCTTCGCCCAGCACCTGGGCGGTCCAGGCAATCGCGTCGTTGCCGGGATTGTGCGAGAACGGCAGCACCGCAAGAGACGGGCGATCGCGGTGGGGTGCGGCCCGGCGCTCGGCCGGCGCGCCCAATCCGCCTTCGGTCGGTTTGGCTACTGCTGCGCGCTCTTCCACCGCGGCCACAAAACGATAGCCGCGCCGGTGTACGGTCGCGATGCAGTTCTGTTCTTCCCCGCTGTCCCCGACCGCCTGGCGCGCCGCCTTGACGCAACTGCTCAGGGTCGATTCGCTGACCACTTTGCCGACCCACAACGCGTCCAGCAATTCCCGATGGCTGACGACGCGGTCGCGGTGCTGCGCCAGGTAGACCAGCAGGTTGAACACCAGCGGCTCGACCTGGCGCAATTGGCCGTTGCAGCGCAATGCGAACAAGTCGGTATCAAGCTCGTAATCCCCGAAAGTCAGCAGCATCGGCGTATCCCCCGTCGTGACGGCTCGGCAACACTGTAGCAAACAATCCCCACAAAATCCCCACAAAAACTCCAGGGCTACTTCAAGCTTTCGCGCAACCGTTTCACTAGACTCCGGGCCGTGAATGGGAAACGAATGAAACCGATACAGGAGGAACGTCATGCCACTGGTAACCATCAACGTGATCGAAAACGTTTTCAGCGAAGAACAGAAACGCGAAATGATCGACAAGGTGACCGATGCCATGGTGTCCATCGAAGGCGAGGCCATGCGCGGCATCACCTGGGTGCTGATCGAGGAGATTCGCGAAGGACATTGGGGGATAGGCGGCGAAGGCGTTGTCCGGCCCCGCACTTGAAGTGCCGGTGTTGGCAAAGGCTCTCGCTCCCGGCGCACGCGAGAGTACCTCCGTGAAGTGCGCCCAGTGTGAAGAACAGGAGGTAAACAAAATGGCTGAAAGCGATCGCATCAAATACCTGCGCATCGTGCTGGTACTCGTCGGGCTGACGTTCACGTTCGGCATCTGGCCGCTCGGCATCGTCTGGCCCTCCGGCTGGGTTTGGCACGAGACGGGGCGCTCGGAGTACCTGGAAATGATCCTCGGCATCTACGCCACGCTCGGCGTGTTTCTGCTGCTCGCCGCGCGCAATCCGCTGGCGAACCTGAGCCTGATCTGGTTTACCGTCTGGTCCAGCATCGTGCATGGAGGAATTATGGGCCTGCAGTCTGTTGCCGACACGCGGCACATCGGACATCTCGTCGGCGACGTCGCGGCCCTGATTGCAGTTGCGGCGATACTTGCAGTGCTTACACCGCGCCGTGCCGCTGCAAGCTAACAGCCGGGGCATCCCCCGGCGAACGGCACATGAACAACGTGAAAGGAGAACATCATGAAAACCAGTGTCAGCGATGTGATGATTCACATCAACGAGTCGTTGAGCGCGGATGCACGCGTCTCTTTGGAAGAAGGCATGCGGCAGATCGAGGGCGTCATTGCCCCCAGGTTCAATCCGGGCAAGGATCACCTCATCGTGATCGCCTTCAACCCGGAAAAGACCACCACTGCCGCGCTCCTGGCAAAGGCACGCGCCGCCGGCTATACCGCCCAGTTGGTTGGCGCTTAGCCGGGGTGGCCCTGTACAACTTTAATCGGGAGACGATCATGCAACAGCCATTGATTCAAATCAGGGAGCAGCAACGCCAGACCTGGGACCGGTTTTCCGCCGGCTGGAAACAGTGGGACAAATTGGTGCTGAACTGGATTGCCCCGGTCGGGGAAGAACTCATTCACAGCGCCCGACTTCGCGACACATCCCGCGTGCTTGATGTAGCCGCGGGCACGGGCGAACCGGGATTGTCCGCCGCGAAGTACACCCCCAGGGGCAAGGTGACCATCACGGACCTCTCCGAGCGCATGCTCGAAGTTGCCGCAGAAAATGCCGCGCGCCGCGGAATCGCGAACGTCGACACCCGGCAATGCGATGCGGGCGACATGCCGTTCGCGGATGAAAGTTTCGATGCCGTCACCTGCCGCTTTGGCTTCATGTTCTTTCCCGACATCAACCTCGGACTAAGGGAAATGGTGCGCGTGTCCAGAACAGGAGCATATGTCTGCTCGGCCGTCTGGGGTGCGCCCGACAAGAATTCATGGGCCACCACGATCATGGGCGCCATCGCCGCCAATGTGGAAATGCCCCCTGCGCCGCGCGAAGCGCCGGGCCTGTTCAGGTGCGCTGCGCCGGGCTTCATGGCCGACGCCTACCGGGAGGCGGGACTTGAAAATGTCGCCGAGACGGAAGTGGCGGGAGAACTGGAGTTCGAATCCCCGGAGCAATACTGGAACTTCATGACCGCGGTCGCCGCACCGGTCGTCGCCGGGCTGGCCAGGGCAGACGAACCGACGCGCGAGAAAATCCGGCGCACGGTTCACGATCTCGCGCAGCAGACCTCGAACGACGGACATGCAAAATTCCACTGGTCGGCGCGGGTCATCAGCGGCGAAAAAACCCAACCTGCCCGGGTTTGAAGATGCATGACGTGCAAAATTTTATTGGGGCACCCCGGATTAAGTCTGGCGTAGGGTGCGCTTGCGCACCATAGCAAACGGTACGCAAGCGCACCCTGCAAAGTTATTTGGAGTTTCCCCTGGATTGGGGCAGTTGCAGGAAATCCCGCACCGCATCCTCCGACCACACCCACAATTGCCGCGCCAGTTGCTGGTCCAGCGCCTGCGCTGCCGCCGCAGTTTCGGTGCAGTTGTCGAAATATTTTCCCGTGACGCCTTCCACCGCGGGAGAAGCGGCGAGATACACCGACGTGCGCGCGCCCTCCGCCGTTGCAGACCCCGGCATGCTGAATGCCGCATGCAGCAACTTGGTGCCGATCACGCCCGGATGCAGGCTGTTCGAGGCCAGCCAGCGTTCGCGCCGCGCGAGTTCGTTCGCGAACAGCGCGTTGGCGAGTTTGGAATTGGCATATGCGTGATAACCGTTATAGCCACTCTCGCAATTCATATCGTCGAACACGATGCGTCCGCTCGCATGCACCATCGAGCTCACGGTGACCACGCGCGGCGCGGCGGATTTTTTCAGCAGCGGCAGCAACAGACTGGTGAGCAGGAAAGGTGCAAGGTGGTTGACCGCCAGCGTCATTTCGTAACCGTCCTGCGACACCGTGCGCTCGGTCATGTAAACGCCCGCGTTATTGATCAGTACATCCAGCCGCGGCAGACGCGCGGAAAGATCCTGCGCCATGCGCGCCACGTCGGACAGACCGGAAAAATCGGCATGGGCAGTATGCAGGACTGCCTGCGGTGCGACGGTGCGTATCGCTTCGACGGCGCGCAGCGCTTTTTCCTCGTTGCGCCCGTGCAGCACCAGCTCATGGCCCTGGCGCGCCAGTTCCGTTGCGGTCGCGAAGCCGATGCCGTCGGTCGCGCCGGTAACAAGGATGATCTTCATCTGATCTCGAACCATTCGTAGCTCCCCGTATCCGGCGAGATGTCCACCCGCTCCACGCTGGCCGTCTGCGGCCCGCGCTGCGCCCAGCGCACGATGGCATCCACCGCATCCGCTTCCCCCTGCACCACCGCCTCCACGGTGCCGTCGCTGCGGTTGCGCACCCAGCCGGAAATCGAAAGGTATTGCGCTTCGCCCTGCATGGAGTTGCGGAAAAACACGCCCTGCACGCGACCATGGATCACCAGGCGCAGCGTTTTCCTTTCGGCAGATGAAGGATTGTTCATTTGGCCTCTGGTGCAGTTAATGGTGAGCCCCTCAAAGGGGCCGCTAAAAACCGAGAGCCGCCTGAAGGCGGCTGAGTCTCGCTCCTTCACCCTCTCAGGGGGAAGGCTGGGATGGGGGTACAAACGATTGACTGCACACATATTCAATTCCACCCCCACCCTAACCCTCCCCCTGCAAGGGGAGGGAATAATGCAGTGGAACTTCATCTTTACTTTTGGCGACCGCCGCATAGGTCAAACCTTGGTGAGTCCCCCGACATAGCCGGGGGTTTACCTCACTGAATTATTCGCCCGGCGGGCAACCGGCAAGGCACCCGCTTTTGGTTAATGCTATCAGCCGCCGGGAAGAATACAACCGTTGGGCACGGATTGTTACGCATCCGGCAGGTGGGGTTATTGCACGACGCTGTAGCGCGCCTGCCGCCCGTCGCAAGGCAGAACTTAATGCGGCGATTCGACTCCAATTTTGCGCGTATTCGGTATCCGTTCAGTAAGCCTCTCAAGGAGTGCGGCATGAACAAGGCTAAAGCAATACTGCTGGTGAGTGCATTGGTGTTGGGATTGATGGATGCGCAAGCGCAGTCTGTCCTCAACATGCGGGTGCGCGGCGCCATCGCCGGATTCGACGGCCACGAGTTGCAGGTGAAAACGAGTGACGGCAGGAACCTGAACATCGGCGTCAACGGCGCCACCAAAATCAAGTCCGTCGTCGCGCTCAAACCGGGCGACATCAAACGCAACAGTTTCGTCGGCGTCACCGCCGTCCCCAAGGTTCCCGGCGGCCCGCTGCTTGCGCGCGAAGTGCACATCTTCGCGGAGACGCAGCGCGGCATGGGCGAAGGGCATTACGCGTGGGATCTCGAGCCGGGCTCCAGCATGACCAATGCCAACGTGGATGCCATCGCCAACACCGTCAACGGCAAGGAACTGACGCTCAGCTACCAGGGCGGCCGCCAGAAGATCATCGTGCCGCGCGGCGTGCCCGTCGTTTCTTTCCGGCCCGCCAATAAATCGGTGCTCAAAAAGGGCGCGCAGATTTTCTGCGTCGCGCGGCAAGCCGCCGACGGCAGCCTGACCGCGCAACACATCAGCGTCGGCCAAAAGGGCATGAAGCCGCCGATGTAATTCTCCAGATACATGAAAGGCTGGAAAGCTATGACTCTTTCTTCCATCCTGCATACCCTGTGGCTCGGCCTGCTGCTGATCGCCGCGACCTGCCGCGCGGCTGCGCCCGAAGTGGTGGTGCTCACCGTCGACGGCGCCATCAGTCCGGGATCGGCGGACTACATCGTGCGCGGCCTGAATTCTGCCGCCGACGACCAGGCCCAACTGGTCGTGCTGAAGATGGATACGCCGGGCGGGCTCGACACTTCCATGCGCCAGATCATCAAGCACATCATCGCCTCGCCGGTCGCGGTGGCCGCGTTCGTCGCACCCGACGGCGCGCGTGCCGCGAGTGCCGGAACCTACATTCTCTATGCCAGCCACATCGCCGCCATGGCGCCGGCCACCAATCTGGGCGCCGCCTCGCCCGTGATGATCGGCATGCCCGGCATGGGCGACCCGCCGCAAAAAGGCGACCGCGACGGCGACCGGGAAAAAAGCGGCGCTAGCCCGTCCCCCGGAAAGGCGCTGACCACGATGGAGCAGAAGCTGGTCAACGATGCCTCCGCCTATATCCGCAGCCTGGCGCAAATGCGCGGGCGCAATGCCGAATGGGCAGAAAAGGCGGTGCGCAAGGCGGTGAGCCTGACTGCCGCCGAAGCCCGGAAGATCAAGGTCATCGAGGTCATCGCGGCCGACGTGCCCGACCTGTTGCGGCAACTGGACGGACGCAAGGTGAATGTGCTGGGCGTGGAGCGCAAACTCAACGTTGCGGGTGCGCACGTTGTCACGCTGGAACCGGATTGGCGCAGCCGGTTGCTGTCGGTCATCGCCGACCCGAGCATTGCCTACCTGCTGATGCTCGCGGGAATCTTCGGCCTGTTTTTCGAGTTCTCCAATCCGGGATTCGTGTTGCCGGGCGTTGCCGGGGCGATTTCGCTGCTGCTCGCGCTGTACGCATTCCAGATGTTGCCCATCAGCTATGTCGGACTGGGACTCATCCTGCTCGGCATCGCCTTCATGACTGTCGAGGCGTTCATGCCCAGCTTCGGTGTGCTCGGCATCGGCGGGGTGGTCGCCTTCGTGATGGGCTCAGTCATGCTGATCCAAACCGACATTCCGGGATTCGGGGTGTCGTTGCCGATGATCGCCACGATGGCCGTCGCCAGCGCACTGTTCATTTTCCTCGTCGTCGGCATGGCGTTGCGGGCACACAAACGTCCGGTCGTGAGCGGCCAGGAAAAGTTGATCGGCGACACCGGCGAGGTGCTGGATGACTTCGCCGGCACGGTCGGCTGGGCGCGCGTGCAAGGCGAAACCTGGCGCATCAACAGCGAACAGCCGCTGCGCCGCGGACAAAAGGTCAGGATCGTGCGCATACGCGGACTGATCCTGGACGTGGAACCGGAAGAAGCGAAAGCGAGCGAATAGTGGTGCCGGTTGGATACTTGAAAAGGAGACTGCCATGAACCTGGACTTAAGTTTCGGCGCGCTGGTGGTGTTGGCGCTCATCGCGCTGTTGTTCTCAAGCCTGAAGATTTTTCGCGAGTATGAGCGCGGCGTCGTCTTTACCCTGGGACGCTTCTGGAAGGTCAAGGGCCCTGGCCTGATCGTCATCATTCCCGGCATTCAGCAGGTGGTGCGGGTGGACCTGCGCACGGTGGTGCTGGAGGTGCCCACCCAGGATGTGATCTCGCGCGACAACGTCTCGGTGAAAGTCAGCGCCGTGGTGTACATGCGCGTCATCGATCCCGAAAAGGCGATCATCCAGGTGCAGAACTACCTCAACGCCACCAGCCAACTGGCCCAGACCATGCTGCGCTCGGTGCTGGGCAAACACCAGTTGGACGACATGCTGGCGGAGCGGGAAAAGCTCAACCGCGACATCCAGGAAGCGCTGGATGCGCAGACCGATTCATGGGGCATCAAGGTCGCCAATGTCGAGATCAAGCAAGTCGACCTGACCGAATCCATGATACGGGCAATTGCGCGGCAGGCCGAGGCGGAACGCGAGCGGCGCGCCAAGGTCATACACGCAGAAGGCGAATTGCAGGCCTCGGAAAAACTGTTCCAGGCCGCCAAGGTGCTTTCGCAGGAACCGCAGGCCATCCAGTTGCGCTATCTGGAAACGCTCACCGTGATCGGCGCGGACAAGAATACGACCATCGTATTTCCGCTGCCGATGGATCTGGTCAAGCCTTTCCTGGACAAGGCGCGCTAGCCTGCACATGCCTGTTCCGCGAAAGTTTTTGAAACACAACATTGATGACAGGAGGCCATCATGAAACTGAACGTCGGAGGATTTGATCGTGTCGGGCGCATCGTGATCGGCGTTGTGCTGCTGCTCGTCGGGTTGACCGCGCCTCTCAGCGCGACATGGCAAGTTATTGTATTGGTCGTCGCAGCCATTGCGCTGGCGACAGGGGCGGTGCGGTTCTGCCCGGTCAACTATATGTTAGGCATCAACACCTGCAAGCTCGAAGAAAAGAAATAGCGCGCCGAGCGCGCAGGCTTGACGGTGGCTTGACCGACGGGGACATCGCTGTGCCGGATGATCCCCGTCGTCGTGTTTCCAGGTGCGAATTTATTTGCACCTAACGCCCTGATCGTGCGAATGAATTCGCACCCGGAAAACACCCCGGCTGCGGCTTTCGGGATCGATATGGTTTTCGCATGGAGACGTGCATTACTGCCCGATTTTGCGCCAAGTTGAAACGGGTTTCGTCTAACCGCCCCCCACTCCGGTAAAATAAGTCGGTCAACTGCAACCGAACCACCCGCAATAAATCACCAACTCATTGAATAATGGCCACTTATAACGAAGCAAGTTTCAAAGTCCTGCGCGGTCTCGACCCGGTGCGGCAACGCCCGGGCATGTACACCAACCTGGAATCGCCCAACCACATCATCGCCGAGGTGGTGGATAACGCGTGCGACGAGGCATTGGCGGGATACGCGAAAAACATTTTTGTCACGGCGCATAGCGATGGTTCGGTGTCGGTGTTGGACGACGGGCGCGGCATTCCGGTGGGCATCCATAAAGAAGAAGGTCGCTCGGTGGTTGAAGTTGCATTCACCGTGCTGCACTCGGGCGGCAAGTTCGAAAAAGAAAAAGGTGGCGCTTACCAGTTTGCGGGCGGTTTGCATGGCGTAGGCGTGGCGGTGACCAATGCGCTGTCGAAGAAGGTCGAAGTCACCGTATTCCGCGAAGGCGGCCAGCACGAGGTGCGCTTCCTCGACGGTGCCGCAGAAAAGCCGCTGAAGAAAACCGCCTCCTGCCCCAAGAACCAGACCGGCACTTCCGTGCGCGCCTGGCCCAACCCCAAATATTTCGACGCCCCCAACATCAACCTCGCGCAGTTCGAACACTCGCTGCGCTCGAAGGCCGTGCTGTTGCCCGGCGTGACCATCACGCTGAATCTGGAAAAGAGCGGCGAGACCAAATCATGGTCCTACCCCGACGGCTTGCGCGGCTACCTGGCCGAGGCATTGTCCGAATTCGAACTCGCCACGCCGATCCTGCTGCAGGAAAAATTCGCGCGCAAGGACGACAACAGCGGCTTTGCCGAAGGCGAAGGCGCCACCTGGGCGCTGACCTGGAGCGCTGAGGGCGATGTGGTGCGCGAGTCCTATGTCAACCTCATCCCCACCCCCTCCGGCGGCACGCATGAAGCGGGCCTGCGCGACGGCGTGTTCAATGCAGTCAAATCGTTCGCCGAGTTGCACGGTCTGACGCCAAAGGGAGTGAAGCTGGTGCCGGAAGACGTGTTCTCGCGCCTGAGCTTCGTGCTCTCGGCCAAGGTGCTGGACCCGCAGTTCCAGGGCCAGACCAAAGAGAAGCTGGTATCACGTGAAGCGCTGCGCCTGGTCTCCTCCATGATCAAAGACCCGCTCGACCTGTGGCTGAACGAACACATCGACGCAGCCAAGAAGATCGTCGAACTCGCCATCCAGCAAGCGCAGGCGCGTTTGCGCTCGGCGCAAAAGGTGGAAAAGAAAAAAGGCTCCAGCGTCGCCGTGCTGCCCGGCAAGCTCACCGATTGCAGCTCCAGCGATGCCAGCCGCACCGAATTGTTTTTGGTCGAGGGCGATTCTGCCGGCGGCTCCGCCAAACAGGGACGCGACAAAGAGTTCCAAGCCGTGCTGCCGCTGCGCGGCAAAGTGCTCAACACGTTTGAAGTTGAAAAAGATCGCCTGTTCGCCAACAACGAAATCCACGACATCGCCGTTGCCATCGGCGTCGATCCGCATGCACCGGGCGACACCGTCGACCTCACCGGCCTGCGCTACAACGCGATTTTGATCATGGCCGATGCCGACGTGGACGGATCGCATATCTCAACATTGCTCCTCACCCTGTTCTACCGCCATTTCTACCGTGTGGTGGAAGCAGGCAAGATATACATCGCCCAGCCGCCGCTGTTCCGCATCGACGTGCCTGCGCACGGTAAGAAACAGGCGAGCAAGATTTATGCGCTGAACGAGGCCGAGATGACCGGCATACTGGACAGATTGCGCAAAGAGAAAGTGCGCGAAGGCAGTTGGTCGATCTCGCGCTTTAAAGGTTTGGGCGAGATGAGCCCCGAGCAGTTGTGGGATACCACGCTGAATCCGGATACGAGGCGGGCACTGTGCGTGAAGGCCGATCAGGCTTCGTTCAAGGCGACGATGGGGATATTCAATATGCTGATGGGCAAGCAGGAAGCTTCGACACGCAGGGCGTGGCTGGAGTATCACGGGAATGAGGTGGAGGCGGATATTTGACACAACACCATCCCCTCCCCCATGCAGGGGGAGGGTTAGGGTGGGGGTAGAAACTGGGAACAGCGTACTCACAGATTCACCCCCATCCCGGCCTTCCCCCTGAGAGGGGGAAGGAGTGAGAGGAGGCCTGCTTCGATGTCTGACAGAAAAAGGATTCTTCCGATAACAACTGCAAGAGCCAGGCAACTGCGCAGCGACATGACCGATGTTGAGCGCAATCTTTGGAGCGCGATGCGAGGAAAGCAACTTGAAGACTGCCGCTTCCGGCGCCAGCATGCGATAGGCGCTTATATTGTGGACTTTGCGTGTGTGGAAAGAATGCTGGTGATCGAGCTGGATGGCGGACAGCAACAGGACCAGAAAACTTACGATGACACCAGGAGCAGGTATTTGAACCAACAGGGCTGACAAGTAGTGCGCTTTTGGAACAACGAGGTGCTGGAAAATCTGGACGGGGTGCTTGAAGTAATAATGGAGAGGTTGAGGAGCACATCGCCATCCTTGTCTTTCTGTGATGGAGAAGAACAATAGCGAGACACATTCCTCCCCATGCAGGGGGAGGGTTAGGGTGGGGGTAGAAACTTTGAGCTGAGCCGATCAAAGATCCACCCCCATCCCCACCTTCCCCCTGTGAGGGGGAAGGAGTTAAGACAGAGAAGTGAACATTAATTAGCGCACCAACAACGAACAACCATGACCGAAAACGACCCACAAGACACCCCAGAACTCGAAGCCCCCGCCGAATCCAAATCCGGCAAGCGCGAATTCGCCCCGCTCGCCAAGCTCCCCGACAGCGACGAAGTGCTCATCGCCGATTACGCCGAGCGCGCCTATCTCGAATACGCCGTCTCCGTCGTCAAGGGCCGTGCCCTTCCCGAAGTCTGCGACGGCCAAAAACCCGTACAGCGCCGCATCCTCTACGCCATGCGCCAGATGGGACTCACGCACGGCAACAAGCATGTGAAGTCGGCGCGCGTCGTCGGCGATGTGCTGGGTAAGTACCATCCGCATGGCGACTCTTCCGCGTATGAGGCGATGGTGCGGCTGGCGCAGGATTTTGCGATGCGTTATCCGCTGGTGGATGGCCAGGGCAACTTTGGTTCGCGCGATGGCGACAACGCGGCGGCGATGCGTTACACCGAGGCGCGGCTCACGCCGATTGCCGATCTGCTGTTGTCCGAGCTGGATATGGGCACGGTGGATTTTCTCCCCAACTACGACGGCGCATTCCAGGAACCGGCGATGCTGCCTGCGCGCCTGCCGATGGTGTTGCTCAACGGCGCATCCGACATTGCGGTGGGCATGGCGACCGAGATTCCTTCGCACAATCTGAAAGAAGTCGCCAAGGCCGCAGTGATGCTGGCGAAGAACCCCAACCTCAAGGACGACAAGCTGCTGTCTTACATCAGCGGCCCGGACTTCCCCGGCGGCGGGCAGATCATCTCTTCCGCAGCCGACATTCGCGATGCCTACACCACGGGACGCGGCTCGCTGAAGATGCGCGCACGCTGGACGGTGGAGCAACTGGCGCGCGGCCAGTGGCAGGTGGTGGTGAGCGAATTCCCGCACGGCGTTTCGGCGCAGAAGGTGCTGGAAGAGATCGATGAGCTGACCAACCCCAAGGTCAAGGCCAACAAGAAATCGCTCACGCCGGAGCAGACGCAGAACAAGCAGCTCATCCTCTCGGTGCTGGATGCGGTGGCGGACGAATCGGACAAATCGCAAAAGATTCGTCTGGTGTTCCAGCCCAAGACCTCGAAGCTGAACCCGGACGACATGATGGCGGTGCTGCTCACCCACACCAGCCTGCAGAACTCGGTGTCGGTCAACCTCACCATGATCGGCCTCGACGGACGCCCGCAACAGAAATCGTTGGCGCAGGTGCTGCGCGAGTGGGTGGAATTCCGCCTGCACACCGTGACGCGCCGTTGCGACTATCGCCTGGGCCAGGTCAACGACCGCCTGCACATCCTCGACGGCCGCATGATCGTGTACCTGAACATCGACGCGGTCATCAAGCTCATCCGCAATTCGGACGCGCCCAAGGAAGACCTGATGAAGAAGTTCGACCTGAGCGAACTCCAGGCCGAGGACATTCTCGAAATCCGCCTGCGCCAGTTGGCGCGCATGGAAGGCATCAAGATCGAGAAAGAGATCAAGGAACTGAAGGCCGAAGCCAAGGAACTCAAACGCGTATTAGGCAGCGAAGACGCGCTGCGCGAACTGGTGGTGAGCGAGATCGAAGCCGATGCCAAGACCTACGGCGACGAGCGGCGCACGCTGATCGAAGAAGCGCAGGTGACCAAAGTGACCGCGCAAGTGAGCGACGAGCCGGTGACGGTGTTCATCTCGCAACGCTTCTGGGTGCGCACAAGACAGGGCCACGGCATCGACGCGACCAGCATCGCCTTCAAGGACGGCGACAGCATCGCCGCCACCTACGAGGTGCGCACCACCGACCAGTGCATCGTCATCTGCAGCAACGGCCGCGTGTGCAGCATCCCCGTCTCGTCGCTGCCCTCCGGCCGCGGCGACGGCGCACCACTCGCCACCTTCATCGAAATCGCGCCCGGCGCCAGGATCGCGCACGCTTTCTGCGGCAAAACCGAAACCCCCGTGCTCATCTCCACCAGCGCGGGTTACGGCTTCCCCTGTTTCATCGGCGACATGGTCGGCCGCACCAAGGCGGGCAAACAGTTCATCAGCGTGAAAGAAGACACCATCCTGCCGCCCGTCATCCTGGCCCCGACGCAGAATTCACTCGTCGCCGTGCTATCGAAAAACGCGCGCATGCTGGTGTTCGTGCTCTCCGAACTGAAACTGCTGCAAGGCGGCGGCAAGGGCATGATGCTGATCGACCTGAAAGAAGGCGACGAGTTGACGGCTTGCACGGTGGTGAATTCACCGGCGGTGACGTTGAGCGGCACGGCGGGCAGCAAGGTGCAGCAGTTGCATATTGGAGGGAAGGAACTGCAGACTTACTTTGGGGCGAGGGCCAGGGCTGGGAAGGTGGTTGAGAGTAGGTTGAAGGGGTTGAGGTTTGAGTGATCTGCATCGTTGCGCACTCCGCACTTGGATGATATCTATGCCTTTTGGCATATAGACATAGCTTTATCTGGATGAGACACTCGCCCACCTCAATCACTGTATTGTCTTTCTTGGAGCACAAATGGTGGCAAGAACTAAAGGTAAAGGCAACGTCGCAAAAACTCAAAAGACAGTCTCAAGTGTCAATATTTCCATCTCTACAACTTCCGTTCACATACTGACCCCGCTGCTAATTTCTAAATCTGAAAAACTGGCCACATATAAAAAACGCCGGGACCAATACCTTTACGAAAGCATATCTCCAGCAGATACCGAAAAATATGAATCGACCGGATGGATTCTTCATAAAGAGTCCAAAACACGAGTTCGGATGAAACATTTGAAGCAGCATAAGGAATTACTGGATGACCAGGTTTGGTGTTTGTTTTACAGAATGGGATATCCAGAACTCAATGGCGAAAATTTCTCGATCCAATACGTGCAGGCAGATGGTTCAATTGGCAAGAAAAAAATAGACGTCTTAGCAAAAGATGATGAAACAGTTGTCGTTATTGAGTGCAAATCAAAAGAAACTAGAGGTAGAAAAGCTCTAGCAAAAGAGCTTCAAGAAACATCTGACCTACAAAGATTTCTTTCAACTGCGATAAAAAAACATTATGGAAACAGCTTTAAGCCAAAGATCATATGGGCTTATGTGACCAACAACATAATTTGGTCTGAAGCTGATCTGGAGCAAGCCAATGCATCTAACATTCGAGTTATCACCGAAAACGAAATGCAGTATTTTGATGCGTTCATCAAGCACATGGGGCCAGCAGGTCGCTATCAATTCTTGGCTGAGTTTTTAGAGAATCAAGAAATCCATGGATTGTCGAATATTAAGGTACCAGCAATACGCGGCAAATTAGGTGGTAATCCATTTTATAGTTTCGTCACTACACCTAGGCATTTGTTGAAAATTGCTTTCGTCAATCACCAAGCATTAAACCACCCCGATGGTCGCCCGGCTTATCAACGGATGATCGCACCATCTAGAATCAAAGAGATCGAAGGGTTCATTCAGAATGGTGGATACTTCCCCACGAACATTCTGATTAACTTTATTGAAAAGTGCCGTTTCGACTTATTGCCGAACAAAGAAAACGCCGATCCCCATATCAAATTTGGTTGGTTATATTTGCCAAACAAATATAAATCTGCATGGATTATTGACGGCCAGCATCGACTTTACGGCTATTCACACCTTGACGATTTATGGCTTGATCAAAGCTTGTCGATCATCGCATTTGAAGAAATGAGCACCAAAGACGAAGCGGATCTTTTCGTAACGATCAACCAAAAGCAAAAAAGCGTACAGCGAAGCGTAATTGTCTCGCTACAGGCTGATTTGAAATGGGGATCATCTGATCCAAAAGAACGTCTCAGCGCCTTGGCCTCGGCCTTGGTCAAGTCGTTAAGCTCTGACCCCACAAGCCCGTTCTTCCAGCGTTTTGCAATACAGGGCGTTGTAACAAAAGATAATCAAAGTCTGACTCTTCCTGAGTTCGTCAATGGATTAACCAGGTCGGGCCTACTTGGGCGTGTCCATCAAAAAGTATTTGTCCCTGGACCAATTTCAGACGCAACTGACGACAAAACTATCGCGAGAGCGCGACGAATCATTAATGGATACTTTTCAAAAATTAGGGGCTCCCATTCCAAACGTTGGGAAGAGGGCAAAACAAGTTTTATCTGTACCAATCCAGGGATCAGAGCACATCTGTTGTTACTGTCAGAAGTCTTGGCATATCTTTCGCAAGTAAATTCATTCGACATTTACTCTATTGAAGAAGACACACTTCTTAAATCTGTGGGCAAGGTTATTCAGCCGCTTATTGATTATTTGTCTACTGCTGAAGACGCGGACATATATGAAAAGTTCTCCCGAAGATTCGGCGAGGGTGGCGTGGTCGAATATTTTGACCATCTATGTGCAATCATTCATGCCAAGTTGGCCGATTTCGGCTCAGCCGATTTCCGTACTAGGCTAGCCAAACGCAAGGATGAACGTATAACGCAAACCCATCAGGACATTATTAAACTTAACAAGGATTTGTCAGACTACATAACGTCGGTACTAAAAGAAACTTACGGGAACGGCGAAGAAGAATCGGGTGAGAAAGCTTGGTGGGAGCAAGGCATCGAGAGCCAAAAAGCGAAGCGAAATGCATATGAGCGTTTTCTTGAAGGCTCTAAAGATAATAAGAAACTGCCCAAAGAAGCTTACCTAGACTTGCTTGACTACAAGGATATTGTTAAGCAAAAGAATAACTGGGGGCACTTTTCGCCTGTTTTTAACATTCCGTTGCCGGGCGAAAAAGGCAAGACTTACTATTTAGAATGGCTTGATCAGCTTAACAAACTGCGGCGCGTCGCAGCACATCCGACTGGCGCGCGTGGTTATGATGAGAGCGATTATGAATTCATAAAATTCATTAAATTTGAGTTCTATAGACGACTAGGTGTAGCAACAGGCAAAGCTGAGGAATAATGAAAATCTCAGAGCTAGAGAATCTCAAAGTACAAACCATCAACCCATTCCTTAAGTGGGCGGGTGGAAAACGATGGCTAACAACCACGTATCCAGATTTGTTACCTGAAAACTATAAGCGTTATTACGAAGTTTTCCTGGGTAGCGGTGCCGTATTTTTTTCTATGCGACCCCAAATGGCCACCCTTTCTGATTTGAATGAGGAATTGATCGAGTGCTATTCGGTCCTGCGTGATGATTGGCAGAATGTTGTCGAACGATTACATCACCACCAACTTCATCACTCAAAAGATTATTACTACGAGGTTAGGAATTCGAAGCCAAGAACGTTAGCAAATAAGGCTGCTCGCTTTGTTTACCTTAACCGCACATGCTGGAATGGCCTATACAGGGTAAATCTAAGTGGTGAATTTAATGTACCTGTAGGCACTAAAACAAATGTCTTGCTTGATTCTGATAATTTTGAGGTACTTTCCGCACTGCTTAAAAAAACCAGGTTACTAGCAGCTGACTTTGAAGAAGTAATTGACAAAGCCAAATCTGGCGATTTCATTTTCGCTGATCCACCCTATACCGTTCGGCATAATTTGAATGGCTTTGTAAAATACAATGAAAAGATATTTCACTGGGATGATCAGATCAGATTGCGTGATTGTTTAGTGCGCGCCAGCAATCGCGGCTGTCTTGTTTTACTAACTAACGCCAATCACCCATCGGTTGTTGAGCTTTACGAAAATGACTTTGAACTTATTTCGCTAAGTAGAAGTAGCGTAATTGCTGCTGATAGTAAGAATCGCGGAATGTATGAAGAATTAGTCGCAAAAAACTTCTAGCAACCCACGGTTCGAATACCCTGATTACATCGCGTTAGCAGACAGAAGTTCCCACACAAGCCATTCCAACTTTTACCACTCCTAAAAGGGTTTGAAGATCGATTGATCGCCTTGCTTTAGTCTACCGAAAAATTCAATTGGGAACTAAAGGGGTCGTGCTCGAATTTATTTTTCAAACAACTTTGCTTGGGTATTAGCGTCACCGAATCCAATTTCGGATTGAACTCAAGCCGCTTGCTTGTGTAGTGCGCGGGATACCGACTCGGATACTTCCATCGGCATGAAAAGATTTTACTAAATCCGTCAGTCTTTTTAAAGTCCCGCATAACCGGCCTCTTGCTGGCTGCGCACGGTAAGGATGAAGACGGTATCGACTTCGACGACGTAACGGTATAGAGCCACATAGCCGTGCGAGCGATGCCCGATTACCAGTTCTCGTTTGTCGTTATTTGCGGGGCGACCAATCATGGGGTTGTACTCCAGCACGTTGAACGCCTCGATGATCTCCCGAATGCGCAAAGCCGGGTTTTCGACCTGGTATTGGGCAAGGTGATCGAGGATGCGATCAAAATCATCCCCCACTTCCAGCGCCAGTTCGATGCGCGACATTTTCAGCGCGCCAATTTACGGGCAACCGGGCGTTTTACTTCTTTACCGGCAAGACGCTCTTCCAGATAGCCGCGCATTTCCTGCCAGGGGATCGTCTTTCCGGTGGCAACGATACGGGCATAACGATCTTCGGCTTCCGCATCGAAAGCGGCACGCATATCTTCCTGCTCGGCTTTTTCTGCAATGGCATCAAGAATGAAGCCGTGAGTAGTTGTGCCGGCGCGTTTCGCAGCCGCTGCAACACGAGCTTTAAGGTTTTCCGGCAAGCGTATGGTGGTTGTGCTCATAGCAGTCTCCAAGGGGTGATGGAACGCGCTTACTGTAGCACATCAGTGCTACATCCAGCAAATATCGAATTGCCATTACAGCGTGGAGTGTTGGTCGGCGAACGAACCGATGCGTTTGTTAAAAGAGTTCCAAGTTATTGCGGCGACTTCTGCGCGCTTGATCGTATTATCTGCCGTTGCGCCGCAACGCTCGGAGAGGAAGTCGACGAATTCGAGAACTTCTGCCTGCTTCTCGCGGGGAAGCGCTTCCAGCTTGCTGATCAGTTCTACGTATCCCATCACACACCCCGCATGAATTGAATGTTGTACGAAGTATAACCCGATGAGATCGGGCATACCATCACCCCGCCCGTCGTGCGATACGGAACCGCCCTCTACGAAAAGGTCAAATCGATGGGGTTAGACTCCATTGATGCGTGGCCCTTCAGTTAAGGAGTTCAACCATTGGCGCCACCGGGTCGAAAGTGGTCGGGTTCGGGTTGTTTGCAGAAACCAAAACCCTTGGGCTTTTCAAGAGACCACAGGACAAGGGTTTGGCAATCAAATCCTACGCAGCCATCTTCTCCACTTCTTTTTCAATCTTGCCTTTTAGTTCTGCTTCGGCAATCTTCAAGTCATAGCTCATTTGCAGGTTAAGCCACGATTGCGCATCGGTACCAAAGTAGCGTGCCAGCCGAAGTGCAGTATCCGGCGTAATCGAGCGTCGCTCTTTCACGATCTCATGTAGCCGTGTGGCAGGCACGCGCAATGCCTGCGACAGCGCATGTACACTCATGCCCATCGGCACGAGGTATTCCTCGCGCAGTATTTCTCCCGGATGTACCGGGCGCATCTTGTTCTTGGCCATGTTGTCCTCCTTAGTGGTAATCGACGATCTCGACATCGAATACGTCGCCGTTTGAATGTGAAGCAGATGCGCCATTGGTCGTTGACACGGATGCTCCATTGTCCTTTGCGGTCTCCCTGCATGGCTTCCAGACGATTACCCGGCGGCGCTCGCATGAAATCCAACGTGGCCGCTGCGTCCAGTTGTGCCAGCTTGCGCTCGGCTACCGTCTGGATGGCGCGGAAGCGCCGAGGACTTCCGCCTTCGAACAACGCCTGCGTTTCCTTGCAGGAAAACGACTTGATCATAACGCGCACGATATTACGCTGCGCGTAATATGTCAACCAGGAATTAATAGAACTAAAGGGTTCAGGTTCGGAATGTTCGTAGCAACCAAAACTGTCGGGGTTTCAGAACCAGATAATAAATTCTGCGAGGACCGGATTGCTACGCGATGTGCGCCTTCTCAGCATGCAATTTGATACCCAGCGCAGATGACCTTGGGGATGGTCGCGAAGCTCGGATTACCCTCGCCGGATAATGCCTTGTAGAGGCTTTCGCGCCCCAGTCCGGTTTCATTGGCAAGTTGCGTCATGCCTTTGGCGCGGGCGATGTTGCCGAGCGCTTTGGCGATGAAGGCCGCGTCATCGCCTGCTTCTTCCAGGCAGGCTTCCAGATACTGCACCATGTCTTCATCTGTTTTGAGATGTTCGGCGCTATCCCATTTTTTCAGTTTGATCTTTGCCATACCGGCCTCCTAAAGTTGTCGCGCGATTTCCAGCGCGGTCTTGATGTCTTTTCCTTGCGTGGATTTATTACCGCCCGCCAGCAAGATCACGATTTCCATACCGCGCTGTACGAAATACTCACGGTATCCCGGCCCGTAGTCGGGTTTTCAGCCCCAGCGTCACCACCTCGCCCAGGAACGGCACGCCGCCCAGCGCCGTGACGACCGGCCAGCACCGCATTGCTTTCCCCATTCGCAGGCCTTTCCTGCCCTGTTTCTTCTACAGACTTGGATTGTATGTTGCTTGTGAAGAGCGTACATCGTCGCCAGTAAACCAGGTGCTATCCGCACCGGGTGCCTGATAGACCGTGTCGCTCATCTCGTTGCCGTTGGCGTCATAGGTGTAGGCACGATATGAGACGATCTCATCATCCGCAGTAAACCAGGTACCGTCCGCACCGGCCGTGTAGCCAGTTTGGCGCGTTTGATTGCCGTTGGTATCGTAGGCGTATGTGGAATAGCCGCTCGACGCGTCGTCTCCGGTAAACCAAGTGCCATCTGCACCCGCAGCACTGTAGTAGACGAGGCGTGTCTGATTGCCGTTGGCATCGTAGCTGTAGTCGTAGTAATAGCTCGGCACATCATCCGCTGTAAGCCAGATGCCGTCTGTTCCGGCAGAATTGTAGCCGGCAAAGCGCGTCTGATTGCCGCTGGCGTCATAGATGTAAGTCCAGTAGGCACTTATTCCATCGTCTGCGGTGAACCAGATGCCGTCTGCACCGGCAGAATTATAGAGAGCTTCGCGCGCCATGTTGCCATTGGCATCATATGTAAAAGCGTAATAGCTGCTCACCCCGTCATCTGCTGTATGCCAGATGCCATCCGCACCGGCGGAGTTATAGAAGGAATAACGTGTCCAATTACCGTTGGAGTCGTAGGTCTTCGTGCTATAGCTACTCTCCACATCATCGGCGGTAAACCAGGTGCCGTCTGCGCCGGCACCCTGATATGTGGTCTCGCGCAATGTGTTGCCGTCGGCATCGTAGGTGTAGTTGCTGTAGTTGTTCACCGGGTCGTCTGCGGTAAACCAGGTGCTGTCCACACCGGGGGCGTAATAAGCTACCCGTCGCGTTTGCTTGCCGTCGGCATCATAGGTGTAAACGCTGTAGTTGTTCGGCACGTCATCTGCGGTTAACCAAGTGCCGTCCGTACCGGCAGCCGTATAAATCGCCTGGCGTGTGGTGTTGCCGTTGGCGTCGCTGATGGACTCGGTGTAGTAAGTGACGAGCCCTGACGAATAATAGATACCGCGTATGGCAGGATTCATATAGGTCTTGAAAGTTGTCACCGAGTCTGCCAGAGAGTTGCCCGCGAGGTCTTTTACATTCGACAACGTGAGCGTATAGCTGGTGGCAGCCAACAACACCCGGCTGGGTTTGACGATGATGGTGTTGGTCGCGGCGTCGAAGCTGGCGGTGGCGCGCACTTCATCGCGCCCCATGATGGAATTTCGGGTGAGCTTTACACTGCTGTCGGTCAAGGTCGCCACATTGATGGCCTCGGATACTTTGACCGTGATATCGGCGATGCGGCTGACGCCGGTTGCACCGTTGCCCGGTGCGAGCGCAACGATCGTTGGCGCAGTGGTGTCTGCGCCACCACCGCCTCCGCCACACGCACCCAATAACAATAAAAGAGCCAGAACAGAAAAGCAGGAGATAAAGTGTCTCATGTCGCCTCCCTATGGTATTGAACAGTGTCTGGCAGACCGGGAAAGCGGACTTCTCTTGGACCGGCGCGATCGCTGAGCAATTCATTCTGGGCGCGTTGATGCCGGTTTGCAACACAGTGAGTACGCGCGAGTTCTATAGGAATTCGGTACGGTACTTTGATGAGCACCAGCAGAAAGCCCAAGGGGTCGGGTTGAGGCGCTGGATGCAGCTATCGACGCGGGCGGTGCGGACGAAAAACATCCGCTCGCGCGCCTGGTTGATTACCTCGGCGATCTGGTTGCCGAATACGAAGCCAAAGATAAAATGCCGGGCCGCCGCAACCGGTGCGGATGCGCTACGTTACCAGATGCAGCGCGATACTTGCGTCAGGTCGATCTGCCGGAATTGGGCAGCCAGGGCGTGGTCTCCGAGTTGCTCTCTGGTCGGCGCGAGTTCAATGTTCGTCAGGCGAAGGCTTTGGCAGAACGAATTGGTGTGTCGGCTGCTTTGTTTTTGTAATTCCAAAATCATGGCAAAAAATCTAAAAATCTGCCGCTTGATGATATAGGCAAGCGCGGCAGGATGGGTTGCGCGTAGCGATACCCATCACGAATAATTTTATAACTCCCCGCAATATTCCCTCCTGTGACCCGTCTTCACCGGCATGGATACGACATTAACTGCCAAGGCACAGATGGCCGAACAGGGTAAACGCATCACCTATCCCTTGGATTTCCTACTGCCTCTAATAATCCAATGGAGAATATCTGATGAGTAAGTCTGCCTATAGCCTGCGTATATTTTCGTTCTATATGCTTATTTTCGGTGTAGTGCTGATTGCCGATCCAAACTGGCTGTTTGCCCTCTTTGGGGTGCCCGAAACGCATGAGGTCTGGATTCGTATTGTCGGTATGATGATGCTGATTGTCGGTTTCATTGACTTCATGGCCTCCGGTAACGAGATGCGGCTTTTTTTCCGGTGGTCGGTTTACGCCAGGCTGGCAGTGACGATATTCCTCATCGGTTTTGTTGTGTTGGCTTCTGCGCCACCGGTTCTCCTCGTGTTCGGGGCAATCGATGCAGGCGGGGCGATCTGGACTGGCTTTTGTCTTCGTGCCGAAGACTTGGCAAAATCAGAAGGTCTGCTTGGAGCGGTGCGATAAAAGAGCCGCGCTGGGCGAGGGAGAACAATAAGGGACAGACAGGTTAAACGAAGCCAAAGGAAGCAGCTTCGGATTTGTTTTCGACTTGTATCTTGTTTTCAAAACTATTGTGATTCTGAACATCCCGCTTAAATTTTCAAGCCTTATTTTGAATTTTCTTCCCGGATTTCGTATTTTCTACCCTGTTTAACCAAAGACCAAATCACCCGCACCAATTGTCGCCCCAAGGCGCGGATTGCCTGATTATGTTTTTTT
>JACRME010000006.1 GCA_016235045.1 Nitrosomonadales bacterium | reverse complement strand
TGCCGACCTTGGGGTTAGGCATCAAACCGCGCGGTCCGAGGATCTGACCCAGTTGGCCGACGATACGCATCGCGTCCGGGGAAGCGATCACCACGTCGAAATCCATCTTGCCACCCTTGATGCTTTCGGCCAAGTCGTCGAAACCGACGATGTCTGCGCCAGCTGCCTTGGCTTCTTCAGCCTTGGCGCCCTGTGCGAACACAGCCACGCGCATCGTCTTGCCGGTACCCTTGGGCAACACCACGGAGCCGCGCACCAGTTGGTCGGACTTCTTGGCATCGATGCCGAGATTCACTGCCACGTCGATGGACTCATCGAACTTGGCCTTGGCGGTCTCTTTCACCAGCTTCAGCGCCTCATCCAGCGCGTACAGCTTGTTGCGGTCGACCTTGGCGGCGAGCGCCTTGTAACGTTTAGAGATTGCCATGTTATTTCACCCCTTCCACAGTGATGCCCATGCTGCGCGCGCTACCGGCGATGGTGCGCACTGCCGCATCCAGGTCAGCGGCCGTCAGGTCGGGCTGCTTGGCCTTGGCGATGTCTTCCGCCTGCTTGCGGGTCAGCTTGCCGACCTTGTCGGTATGCGGCGTCTTGCTGCCCTTCTGGATGCCGGCGGCCTTCTTGATCAGAATGGTCGCGGGCGGGGTCTTCATCACGAAGGTGAAACTCTTGTCCGCGAACGCGGTGATCACTACCGGGATCGGCAGACCGGGCTCGACACCCTGGGTCTGTGCGTTGAACGCCTTGCAGAATTCCATGATGTTCAGGCCGCGCTGGCCGAGTGCCGGGCCAATGGGAGGACTGGGGTTGGCCTTACCGGCCGGGACTTGCAGCTTGATATAGCCGACAATCTTCTTTGCCATTTTACTACTCCTAAGTGTGGGTTAAACGCATACCGCCACTGCTCCGATACGCTCCCCGTTTGTCATGCCGGAAATTCCGGCTCTCAACATCAGGCTTTTTCGACTTGCCCGAAATTCAGTTCCACAGGTGTCGATCGACCGAAAATGGTGACCGCGACCCGCAGCTTGCTCTTGTCGTAATTGACGTCTTCCACCATGCCGTGGAAATCGGTGAAGGGACCTTCCTTAACACGCACCGCCTCGCCCACTTCGAACAGCACCTTGGGACGCGGCTTTTCAACACCCGCCTGCATCTGCGACATGATGTTGTCGACTTCCTTCTGGCTGATCGGCGTTGGCTTCATCGCCGAGCCGCCGAGGAAACCGGTGACCTTGGGCGTATTCTTCACCAGGTGCCAGCTTTCGTCGGTCATTTCCATCTCGACCAGCACATAGCCGGGGAAGAATTTGCGTTCGCTGATGTTCTTTTGGCCGGACTTCAACTCGACCACCTCTTCCACCGGAACGAGGATCTGGCCGAACAAATCTTCCATGCCTTCGCGCGCGATGCGCTCCACCAGGGCTCGCTGCACGCTCTTCTCGAACTGCGAGTACGTATGCACCACATACCAACGCTTGGCCATCACTCACCCCGTCCCATCATTGTGTTGACGATCAGCAACAGACTTGCATCCACTGCCCACAGGAACAGCGCCATCACGATCGCGAACAGGATCACCACGCCGGTGGTTTGCATTGTCTCTTTCTTGGTCGGCCATACCACGCGCTTGGCTTCGGCCACCGAATCCCTGGTGAAACCGAAGAAGACTTTGCCGGAGGCTGTCGTCCAGAACATGCCCGCCGCCAGCAATACGCCGAACAGCACCGACAGCACGCGCAACACCAGCGCGCTATCACGCAATACATAGAAGCCGGTCACGCCTGCCGCGATGAGCAGAAAAGCAACCAGCAATTTGATCTTGTCAGCCATGTATGAACTGTCCGTTTCTTCATTACTAACTGGCAGGCCAGGAGGGTCTCGAACCCCCAACCCTCGGTTTTGGAGACCGATACTCTACCAATTGAGCTACTGGCCTAAAACTATAGGATTTAGGAATAAGGAATTTGGATTTAGGCAACAGCCAAAAATCCTAACTCCCAAATCCAAAATCCCGCTTTTTTTTACTCGATGATCTTGGCAACCACACCCGCGCCGACGGTACGACCGCCTTCGCGGATCGCGAAGCGCAGGCCTTCTTCCATCGCGATCGGGTTGATCAGGTTCACCGTGATCGACACGTTGTCGCCAGGCATCACCAT
>JACRME010000018.1 GCA_016235045.1 Nitrosomonadales bacterium | reverse complement strand
TTCGCGCAGGAATTCGGGCGAGAAGATGAGGTTGTCGCATTTCATCTGCTGCCTGAGCTTGACGGTGTAACCGACCGGGATGGTGGACTTGATGATCATCACCGCTTGCGGGTTGATGCCCTGCACGTCCCTGATCACGGCCTCGATGGACTTGGTGTTGAAGTAGTTGGTCTCGGGATCGTAGTCGGTGGGCGTGGCGATGATGACGTATTCCGCGCCGGTGTAGGCTTCTCGCTTGTCCAGCGTGGCCTTGAAGTTCAGCTTCTTGTGCGCCATATAGTCCTCGATCTCCACGTCCTCGATGGGCGACTGCTTGCGGTTGAGCATCTCCACCTTCTCGGGAACGATGTCGATGGCCACGACCTCGTTGTGCTGGGCGAGCAGCATGGCGTTGGAGAGACCGACGTAGCCGGTTCCGGCGATTGCGATTTTCATAATTGATCCAGAGTCATTGACCTAATTCTTGCTCAACATATCTTGATATGACAGTTTAATGCCTTCCTTCAACAACATTTTGCGCTGCCAACCCAATCCTTTGATGCGCGATACATCCATCACCTTTCGTAGAGTGCCATCTGGCTTGCTGGTGTCGAATTTCAATTTGCCCTTGAAGCCCACTATCCCGGCGACGAGTTCCGCCAGTTCGCGGATGGTAAGGTCTTCGCCACATCCAATATTGACCAAGGGTGGTTGTTGTTCATTAAACAAGCTGGCAATTTTTGCCTCCTCCTGTTCCAGCAAGAACAGGCAGGCATCGGCCATGTCATCGCTGTAGAGAAATTCGCGCTTCGGCGTACCGGTTCCCCATACCGTCACTTCTCCTGCACCAACCTGTTTTGCCTCGTGCATCTTGCGGATGAGCGCGGGCAATACATGAGAGTTGTTGAGGTCGTAATTGTCATTGGGGCCATAAAGATTGGTAGGCATAACCGCCATATAACGGGTGCCGTATTGGCGGTTATATGCCCAGCACATTTCAATGCCCGCAATCTTGGCCAAAGCATAGGGGCGGTTAGTTGGTTCAAGCGGGCCGGTCAGCAAGTATTCTTCTTTCATTGGTTGCGGTGCCTGTTTGGGATAGATGCAGCTTGATCCCAAAAAAAGCAGGCGGGCGACATTGTTCTGCCAGGCGCTGTGAATGACGTTGGATTGGATGACGAGATTGTCATGGATGAATTCTGCCGGGTAGGTGTTGTTGGCATGGATGCCTCCTACTTTGGCTGCAGCCAGGATGACATATTCCGGCTTCTCTTCGGCGAAGAAGGCTCGCACCGCGGCCTGGTCGCGCAGTTCGAGTTCGGCATGGGTACGCAGCAAGAGATTGTGGTAGCCCTTGGCATTTAGCTGCCGTAGCAGGGCAGAACCGACCAAACCCCGGTGACCGGCAACATAAATTTTTGCGTCTTTTTTCATGCCTACTCGTGGCTATTGAATGAGGGATAGCCGTGCTTCTTCACCAGTTCATCCCGTTCGGCGCCTTTGAGGTCTTCGCGCACCATTTCGCTGACCAGTTCGTCGAAACTGATCTTCGGCGTCCAGCCGAGTTTGTTTTTGGCCTTGCTCGCATCGCCCAGCAGCGTTTCGACTTCGGTGGGACGGAAGTAGCGCGGATCGACTGCGACGATGCATTTGCCGGAGGCGTCATAGCCTTTCTCATCCACGCCCTCACCCTTCCAGACGATTGCCATGCCAAGCTCCTTGGCTGCGGCATTGACGAAATCGCGCACGCTGTATTGCACGCCGGTGGCAATGACGAAATCTTCCGGCTTGTCCTGCTGCAGCATCAGCCACTGCATCTCGACGTAGTCTTTGGCGTGACCCCAGTCGCGCAGCGAGTTCATGTTGCCCAGGTACAGGCATTCCTGCAGGCCGAGTTTGATACGGGCGAGGGCCCGGGTGATCTTGCGAGTAACGAAGGTTTCGCCACGAATCGGCGATTCATGATTGAACAAAATCCCATTGCAGGCATAAATGCCATAAGCCTCGCGGTAATTGACGGTGATCCAGTAAGCGTAAAGTTTGGCCACGGCGTAAGGACTGCGCGGATAGAACGGCGTAGTCTCTTTTTGCGGTGTTTCTTGCACCAGCCCGAACAGTTCGGATGTGGACGCTTGATAGAAACGCGTTTTCTTCGCCAACCCCAGAATGCGAATCGCTTCCAGGACGCGCAAAGAACCCAGAGCGTCGGAGTTGGCGGTGTATTCCGGTTCTTCGAACGAAACGGCGACATGGCTCTGCGCCGCAAGATTGTAGATTTCGTCCGGCTGCACTTTCTGAATGATGTGGGTCAGACTGGAAGAGTCGGTCATGTCGCCGTGGTGCAGGAAGAACGGTTTGCCCTTTTCATGCACATCGTGGAACAGATGATCAATGCGGGCAGTGTTAAACAAGGAACTGCGGCGCTTGATGCCGTGCACCTCATACCCCTTGTCCAGCAACAGTTCGGCGAGATATGCGCCGTCCTGCCCGGTGACGCCGGTAATCAGCGCAACTTTTCTGGTTTTACTCATAGTCATTTCTTTCTTTGCTTGGTTATCTGCCGTAATTGTCTTCATAACGCTGGATATCGTCTTCGCCCAGATATTCGCCCACCTGGATCTCCACGATGTGCAGCGGTTCCGTCCCTAAATTCTCCAGGCGATGCTTTGTCCCGACGGGGATGTAGGTGCTCTGGTTCTTGTGCACGGTGATGACTTCGTCGCCGTTGGTGACGGTTGCCGTGCCCGATACAACGACCCAGTGCTCGGAACGTTGCCGGTGGCTTTGCAGGCTCAGTCTCGCCCCCGGCGCGACTTCGATGCGCTTGAGCTTGAATCCCTCCGAGTCTTCTTCCAGCACGGTGTAGCTGCCCCAGGGACGATTTACCTTGGTGTGATAGATATGCTCGGTTGCACCGCGCTCGTGCAAGGCATCCACTACTTTGCGCACATGCTGTGTCTGGTCGCTTTTCGAGATCAGCACGGCATCGGCGGTTTCGATCACGCACAAATCTTCTATCCCGATGGCCGTCACCAGGCGCTTCTCCGCCCGGATCAGGCTGTTCTTGCAATCTACCGCGATGACGTTTCCCTGTAGCGCATTGCCGCTTTCGTCCTTGGGCGAAATTTCATGTACCGCCTGCCAGCTACCGACATCGTTCCAGCCAATATCGCAGGGGATGAGCGAAACGCGATCCGATTTTTCCAGTACGCCGTAATCGATGGAGATGGACGGCATGGCGGCAAAATGTTTTTCCACTGCCTGCTGGAACGTCGCGCCGGCACGGCTATCCGCCAGAATGGCCTGCACGACCCGATAGACCTGCGGGAGATGGCGCTGGATCTCGGCCAGGATCACCGAAGCGCGCCACACGAACATGCCGGAATTCCAGTAGTAGTCGCCTTCTTTCAGAAAGCGTTCGGCCGTGGCCAAATCCGGCTTTTCGGTAAAGCGCTCCACCGCGTATACCTGGGCATCCTCGGCACGATGCGCTTTGACGTAGCCGAAGCCGGTATCGGGCCTGGACGGCTGTATGCCGAAAGTGACCAGTTTCCCGCCTTGTGCGGCTTGAATGGCAACATCCAGCAGTGCGCGGAATCGCTTCTCTTCCTTGATGACATGATCTGCAGGCAACACCACCATCACGGGATCGGCGCCCTCCGCCGTCAGATAAGCGGCCGCCAGGGCAATGGCCGGCGCCGTATTGCGCCCGATTGGCTCGAACAGCGAGCGGTACGACCGCAATGCGTGATAAGCCTCGCCCTTGGCATGAGATTCCTGCGTCACGATCAATACGTTTTTCGGTTCGATTGTCGGCGACAGACGATCGATGGTAGTTTGCAGCAACGACCCGTCGCCATCCAGCACCAGGAATTGCTTGGGCAGGTGTTGCCGCGATAACGGCCACAGCCTGCTGCCGCTGCCGCCTGCCAGGATGACTGCGTGTACATCACTCATGGGTTTTCTCCAGTAATCCCTTTTGCTCCGCTTCGCGCTGCAACTCTGCAATCTCGGCGCGCAGCCGTTCGTATTCCTGCACCTTGTATTTCAGGAATTCCACCGTCATGCGCGCCCGCGATTCGATGCCCTGCGGCGTCAACAGGTATGCATAGGCCAGCTTGTTGTCGCTCTTGCGGAAGTTGTTGATCTTGAGGCTGCCCTTTTCCACCAGGGCGTTGAGACAGAAATTGACCTTGCCCAGACTGATACCCAGCCGTTTCGCCAAATCCCTTTGCGAAAGGCCGGGGTTCTCTTCCAGGGTCTTGAGCAGACCGTAATGTGTGGTTTCGTCTAGCATGCAGGGTGTGTTCAGTCGGTGAACGGTGCGCATTACAACAGCGGCAGGCTTACCGTGTCAAGCGCGAAAATGCACTGGTGTATCATGTCGACCTCGCTTCGCCGTGCTGTTTCCCCCACCCCAACCCTCCCCCGGAGGGAGAGGGAGCAATCGACGCTATGCAAATTAAAAGCTAATCTACTGCATGCACAACGCACCCCACATCGTCCTGATCAAAACGTCCTCTCTGGGCGACGTATTGCACAATCTCCCGGTTGTCACTGACATTCATAAGCACCTCCCCGGGGCGCACATCGACTGGGTGGTGGAAGAAAGTTTTGCCGCCTTGCCTGCGTTGCACCCGAAAGTGCAGCGCGTGATCCCCGTCGCCATGCGGCGCTGGCGCAAATCCTGGTGGGCGGCGCGCCGCGAAATGCAATCCGCTTGCCTTGTTTTGCGCAGCCACAAATACGACCTGGCACTGGATACCCAAGGTTTGTTGAAGAGTGCGCTCATCACCCATTGCACCCATACCGACCGTTACGGCTACGCATGGGACAGCGCGCGCGAACCTTTGGCCAGTTGGTTTTATGACCGTACTTTCTCCATCGCAAAAGATCAGCATGCGGTAGAACGCAACCGCCAGCTTGCAGCCGCCGCGCTCGGTTACACCGTTGAAAGCGCGCCGCATTACGGCATCCGCACGCCGGATTTTGCTTTGGCCTGGTTGCCGGAGCAGCCTTATGTCGTCCTGCTGCATGCAACCAGCCGCGACGACAAATTGTGGGATGAGCAAAACTGGATCGCGCTGGGCGGCCGGTTGCGCCAATCCGGCTTGCTTGCCGTGCTGCCTTGGGGCAGCGAGCAGGAGAAAAAGCGCGGCGAGCGGTTGTGCGCCGCGATCCCGGACGCAATCTGCGCTCCCCGCCTTGACCTGAATGAAGCGGCCGTGTTGTTGGGCAAAGCCCGCGCGGTGGTCGGCGTGGACACCGGATTAAGCCATCTCGCTGCGGCGCTCGGCGTCCCGACCGTCGGCATCTATACCGCCACCGACCCGGGGCTCACCGGCCTTTATGCCGGATCGGGTGCGGTCAATCTCGGCGGCCGGGGCAAACCGCCTGCGGTCGAAGCCGTTCTTGCCAAGCTCGCGGAGTTGGGTGCTTATGGCTACCGCTGAATATTCGCCATCCGTCACACCGGCGAAAGCCTGTGTCCAGTCAGTGGAAAAATACTGGATTCCGGCTTTCGCCGGTGTGACGAAATTGTTTTGGTTCGCATATGCTTAACCCGCGCATTTTCTACACGCTTTTGCTGTGGCTGCTGCTGCCCTACGTCTTTTTCCATTTGCTGTGGCGTTCGCGCAAACAGCGGGAATATTTGCATCACGTCGGCGAACGCTTCGGCCGTTACGAAGCCGGCAGCGCCCAGCCCCTCATCTGGCTGCACACCGTATCGGTGGGCGAAACGCGGGCCATCGTGACCTTGGTGCGGAAGCTGCGCGAGCGCTATCCCGATCACCGGATATTGCTAACCCATACCACACCCACGGGCCGCGCGGCCAGCCAGCAACTGTATGGCGACGATGTGATCCGCGTTTACCTGCCTTACGACTACCCGTTCGCCGTGCGGCGATTCCTGCGCCACTTCCGTCCGTGTGTCGGCGTGCTGCTGGAAACGGAGATCTGGTTCAACCTGATCCACGCCTGCCATACGGAATCGGTTCCGCTGCTGCTGCTCAACGCCCGGCTATCGGAGAAATCAGCGGAGCGTTATGCGCTGTTCCGGAAACTGGCCCGCGCCGCCCTGCATGAATTGGCCATGGTCGCCGCCCAGACCGAGGACGATGCCATGCGCCTGGCCAGCCTGGGCAATCACGCGGTGCCGGTGATGGGCAACCTGAAATTCGATATTGTCCCGCCCGCCGCCATGCTGGAACTGGGGAAGCAGTTGCGTACTATGTTTGGCGCGCAGCGTCCCGTGTTCCTGGCGGCCAGCACGCGCGAGGGCGAAGAGGAATTGTTGCTCAACGCCCTGCAACACGCCGAAGTCGAACAACTGCTCGTGGTGGTGGTGCCGCGCCACCCGCAGCGCTTCGACGATGTTGCCGCGCTCATCGAGCAAAGCGGTTTGCGCCTGCAGCGCCGCAGCGGGAACGAAGCTGTTTCTCCCCAAACCCAGGTGGTGTTGGGAGACAGCATGGGCGAGATGTTTGCTTACTACGCGGCCTGCGATGCCGCCTTTATCGGCGGCAGCCTGCTTCCCTTCGGCGGCCAGAATCTGATCGAGGCCTGTGCCGTCGGCAAACCGGTGCTGGTCGGGCCGCATACCTACAACTTTGCGCAAGCTGCCGAGATGGCTGTCGCCGGCGGAGCGGCCATTCAGATACGTCATGCCGACGACCTGGTGCATCAACTTAACATCCTGCTGTATGACTCTCAGCGCATGGCCGAGATGGGCGAAGCCGGCTTGAGGTTCGTCAACGGCAATCAGGGAGCGACGGAGCATGCGCTTCGGCATATCGCTTATGCGCTCAGTCAGGCGCATTACCGAGAGCTTATTTCCAGTCCAAGACCGCCAGGCCATGGCTAGGGAAGATGCCATATCCGGTAACGGTCAGGCAAACAATTCCGCTTCGTCAAACGACTTGCCTTGCGCATCCTTGGCAGAAAGTGCAGGTGCCGCTTGCAACTGCCAGTCAATTTTCAGGGTCGGGTCATTCCAGCGAATACAGCGCTCATGCTCCGGGTACCAATAGTCGGTGGTCTTGTACAGGAATTCCGCAGTATCGGATAGCACGACAAAGCCGTGCGCAAAACCCTCCGGTATCCAGAGCATTCTTTTGCTTTCCGCAGTCAGCTCCAATGAGACGGACTGCCCGAAGGTTGCCGAACTCTTTCGAAGATCGGCGACTACATCCAGCACCGCGCCTTGAACCACTCGCACCAATTTACCTTGCGGATGCTGAATCTGGTAGTGCAGGCCGCGCAATACGCCTTTGACAGAGCGCGAGTGATTGTCCTGCACAAAATCAACGTCGTTCCCGGTTAATTCTGCGAATTTGCGCCGGTTATAGCTTTCAAAGAAGAAACCCCGGTCATCCCCGAATACCCTGGGTTCGAGGATCAACACATCGGGAATTGCGGTTGGAATTGCTTTCAATTGCCAATTCCTTTTTCATTAAGCACTTGCAACAAGTATTCACCATATCCGCTTTTCTTCAGCGGCGCAGCCAGTTTTTCCAGTTGCGCCGCGTCGATGAATCCCTGGCGGTAGGCGATCTCTTCCGGGCAGGCGATCTTCAGGCCCTGGCGATGTTCGATGGTCTGGATGAACTGGCTGGCTTCAAGCAGGGATTCATGAGTGCCCGTGTCCAGCCAGGCATAGCCGCGCCCCATGATTTCTACCGCCAATTTGTCGCGTTCCAGATAGATGCGGTTCACGTCGGTGATTTCCAGTTCGCCGCGCGCCGACGGCTTCAGGTTCCTGGCGATGTCCAGTACGTCGTTGTCGTAGAAATACAGGCCGGTGACGGCGTAATTCGATTTCGGTTGCAGCGGCTTTTCTTCCAGCGAGACCGCGCGGCCGCCCTGATCGAATTCGACCACGCCGTAACGTTCCGGGTCGCGCACGCGGTAGGCAAATACCGAAGCGCCCGCAGTTCGCCTGGCTGCGCTGGCCAATTGGCTCTGAAAATTCTGGCCGTAAAAGATATTGTCGCCCAGCACCAGCGCGGAGGGATCGTTGCCGACAAACTCGCGCCCGATGATGAATGCCTGCGCCAGACCGTCCGGCGACGGCTGTATCGCGTATTGCAGGTTCAAGCCCCACGCGCTACCGTCGCCCAGCAGTTGCTGGAAGCGCGGGGTGTCTTGCGGGGTGGAGATGATCAGGATGTCGCGTATCCCGGCCAGCATCAGCGTGGACAGCGGATAGTAGATCATCGGCTTGTCGTAAATCGGCAGCAATTGCTTGGACACTGCCAGAGTGACCGGGTGCAGACGCGTGCCGGAACCGCCCGCCAATATGATGCCTTTGCGCTTTGTCATGCCAGTTTCTCCAGTATTTCAGTCAACATGCGGTCTACGCCGACCTGCCAGTCCGGCAAATTCAGGTCGAAAGTTTTTTTCAATCTGCTGCAATCCAGCCGGGAGTTGAGCGGCCGTTTGGCCGCGGTGCGGAAGTCGCTGCTCGGCACGGCCTTGATCGAATCGGCGGCCGCCTTGAGGGGAAGTCCGTTGCGCCGGGCAATATCAAGCACAAAGCTGGCGTAGCCGTGCCAGGAAGTCGCTCCGCCTGCCACCAGGTGATACAGGCCGCTCAGTTCCGGCTGCATCTTCGTCGCCCTTATGGTGTGCGCGGTGATATCGGCCAGCAGATCAGCGCCGGTGGGGGCGCCGATCTGGTCGTCAATCACGGACAGGCTGTCGCGCTCGGCAGCCAGCCGCAGCATGGTTTTGGCGAAGTTGCCGCCGCGGGCGGCGTACACCCAACTGGTGCGGAAAACAAGGTGCTTGCAGCCGGATTGCCGGATCAGTTGTTCGCCCTCCAGCTTGGTTGCGCCGTAAACGTTGAGTGGTGCAGTCGCGTCCGTCTCGACCCAGGGCTTTTCGCCCTGCCCGTCGAACACGTAGTCGGTGGAGTAGTGCACCAGTAGCGCATTGATGGACTGGGCTTCGCGTGCCAGAACCGCCGGTGCCTGCGCATTGATGGTTCGAACCAGATCCGGTTCGCTTTCGGCCTTGTCCACCGCCGTGTGTGCGGCCGCATTGACGATCACGTCGGGCGCCACCGTGCGGATCGTTTGCGCCAATCCTTCGGGGTTGGTGAAGTCGCCGCACAGATTTTGCGCATCGAAATCCAGCGCAACGATTTCGCCCAACGGCGCAAGGCTGCGTTGGAGTTCCCAGCCGACCTGTCCGTTTTTGCCGAAGAGCAGGATTTTCATGCCGCGTACTGCTGCTGCATCCACTTCCGGTATTCACCGCTGGTCACGCCCTTGATCCAGTCATCGTTAGCCAGATACCACTCGACGGTCTTTTTCAGACCGGTCTCGAATGTTTCCTGCGGCTTCCAGCCGAGTTCGCGCTCGATCTTGCCGGCGTCGATGGCGTAGCGCCGGTCGTGCCCGGGACGGTCTTTGACAAAGGTAATCAGGTTCGCATGCGGCGCACCCTGCGGACGCAGGTCGTCGAGGATCGCACAAATCCCGCGCACGACTTCGAGGTTGGTTTTTTCGTTCCAGCCGCCGATGTTGTAAGTCTCGCCGAGCCTGCCCTTGTTCAGCACCAGATGCAGCGCGCGCGCATGGTCATCGACATAGAGCCAGTCGCGGATGTTGTCGCCCTTGCCGTAGATCGGCAGCGGCTTGCCGCTCACTGCATTCAGGATCACCAGCGGGATGAGCTTTTCCGGAAAGTGATAAGGGCCGTAATTGTTGGAACAGTTGGTGGTCACTACCGGCAAGCCGTAAGTGTGGTGCCATGCGCGCACCAGATGATCCGATGACGCCTTGCTCGCTGAGTAAGGGGAGTTGGGTTCGTATGGCATGTCTTCGGTGAAAAAGCCTTCCGCCCCCAGGCTGCCGTAGACTTCATCCGTCGAAATGTGGTGGAAGCGGAAACTGGCTTTTTTCTCGCCTTCCAGTTTGTTCCAGTGCGCCCTTGCCGCTTCCAGCAGGGTGTAGGTGCCGACGATGTTGGTCTGGATGAACTCGGCGGGCCCGCTGATGGATCGATCCACATGCGACTCCGCTGCCAGGTGCATCACGGCGTCGGGCTGATGCAGCTCGAACACGCGCGCCACTTCTGCCGCATTGCAGATATCCACATGTTCGAAGCGATAGCGCGGATCGTCGGATACGGATGCCAGCGATTGCAGATTGCCCGCGTAGGTCAGCTTGTCCACGTTGACCACCGAATCGGCGGTGTTGCCGATGACGTGCCGGATCAAGGCCGAGCCGATGAATCCGGCTCCGCCGGTAATTAGTATTTTCCTCATAGGCCGCGATTCTAGTCGCGGCTACTAATTTTTCCTATAGTACGAACGTCATATGTACGGGCAGGACGCTACGTGCTAGGGCTTTGCATCCATCTCAACGCAGCGCCCGATTGACCCTATCCAGATCCGCCTCGGCCAGCGTACCGGCCGCCGCCTTCAACCGCAGCAGGCTCACCAGGTAGTTGTATTGCGCCTGGTACAGGTCGCGCCGGGTGGCATAGGCTTGTTGCTGGGCGTTGAGCACGTCCAGGTTGGTGCGCACGCCCACTTCCTGTCCCAGTTTGCTGGCCTGCAGCAGGCTTTCGCTGTATTTGAGCGCTTGTTGCAGCGCCTGAACCTGGGCGATGCCGTTGACCACGCCGAGGTAGGCCTGGCGGGTTTGCAGTTCGACGTTGCGGCGGGCGGTTTCCAGGTCCTGTTTGGCTTTTTCGCGGTTGGCGTCGGCTTCGCGCCACCGGGATTGGGTGGCGCCGCCCTGGAACAGGAGCAGGTTGAGCTGGACGCCGACGGTTTTGCTGCGGGTATCGGTGGCGCCCAGCATGCCGCCGCCGGCGGTGTTTTTGTTGTAGGTGGCGACCAGGTCGACGGTGGGCAGGTGGCCGCCGCGGTTGCGCGCGACTTCCTGTTCGGACAGTTGGTAGGCGGCCTGGGCCATGGCGATTTGGTAGTTGCCGCGCCGGGCTTGTTCCACCCA
>JACRME010000014.1 GCA_016235045.1 Nitrosomonadales bacterium | reverse complement strand
TGGACGAAAGAACAACTCAAGCTCGCTTTCCATCTGTATTGCCAATTGCCGTTCGGCAAACTAGATATGCGCACACCAGAAGTTATCAGACTAGCCACTTTGATAGGCCGTACGCCCGGAGCCGTGGCGATGAAGCTGAGCAACTTCGCCAGTATTGACCCGGCCATCACGAGCACTGGCCGGAAGGGACTGGAAGGGGCGTCGAACCTTGACCGAGAGATATGGGATGAATTTCATGCTGATTGGGAAGCTCTGGCCGTTGAGAGCGAAATGCTCAGAAGAAAGCTAGATGCTGAAGAGCAGCCGGTAGACGATTCAGAAGAACAACTCGTTCCAGAAGACTTCACGGGGGAAACTCGCAAGGTTGTAACAGAGCAACGCATCAAGCAGAGCTTCTTCCGTCGCGCAGTGTTGAGCAGTTATCGAGGACGCTGTTGCATGTCAGGATTGTCGGAGCCTCGCTTGTTGGTAGCCAGTCATATTGTGCCTTGGAGCAAGGACAAGGCGAATCGCTTGAATCCGAGCAATGGATTATGTTTATCGGCTATCCATGATCGGGCGTTTGATAAGGGACTGATAGCGATTGATGATGATTTCAAGATAGTTGTGTCAGAAGAACTTAGGCGGCGCGATGAGCAATTCATAAAAGACGTGCTAGTTCCACTGAATGGGAAGTCTATTGAACTACCGGAACGTTTCATGCCTAGCGTCGAATTCCTTTCGCGTCACCGGGCAGATTTGTTTGTTGATAATCAGAAAAAATGACTGATGCGCTAACACCACTCATTTTGCATGAGGATGCTTTTTACGAGTTCTTCGTGCCATATCGACATCCAAAGGCAGCACATGACATTTGGGGTGGTCATGGATTGGAAACATTCGGTGCTGACTTGGAATTAGTGCGCAGCCTTGATCAAAATCATGTGTGGACTGTGGTGGAAAGCGGCTGTGATGACGATTTATGGATTACGTCTGGGTTTCATTATGTGAATCGGATTTGCTACTTGGTAACTGAGAAAGCGCATAACGGACAGGATATTGATTTTCGGGTTCCACATAATCTGCGTTCACTGACTCCGTTGGGACTCAAAAGGCAGGTAAACAAAATCAAGCGTAGTTTGAGTCAAGTAATGCTGGACGGAGCTCAATGATTCACAAATAGAACGGGCCGCATTGCGGCCCGTTTGATTTACGGAGTGTGAAGGGCTTACGCCTTGTGATAAACCTCCGCCCCCTGCTTCACAAACTCCACTGACTTCACTTCCATCCCTTTCGCCAGCGCCTCTGCCTCGGCGATGCCCTGCGCGGCGGCGAAGTCGCGCACGTCCTGGCTGATCTTCATCGAGCAGAACTGCGGGCCGCACATGGAGCAGAAGTGGGCGACTTTGGCGGATTCTTTGGGCAGGGTTTCGTCGTGGAATTCGCGCGCGCGGTCGGGGTCGAGGCCGATGTTGAACTGGTCTTCCCAGCGGAATTCGAAGCGCGCCTTGCTCATCGCGTTGTCGCGGATCTGCGCGCCGGGGTGGCCCTTGGCGAGGTCGGCGGCGTGGGCGGCGATCTTGTAGGTGATGATGCCTTCCTTCACGTCGGCCTTGTTGGGCAGGCCGAGGTGTTCCTTGGGCGTGACGTAGCAGAGCATGGCGGTGCCGAACCAGCCGATCATCGCCGCGCCAATCGCGCTGGTGATGTGGTCGTAGCCGGGGGCGATGTCCTGCGTCAGGGGCCCTAGCGTGTAAAACGGCGCTTCGTGGCACCACTTCAGTTGCAGGTCCATGTTCTCCTTGATCATGTGCATGGGCACATGGCCGGGGCCTTCGATCATCACCTGCACGTCGTGCTTCCACGCGATCTGGGTGAGTTCGCCCAGCGTCTTCAGTTCGCCGAGTTGCGCTTCGTCGTTGGCGTCGTACACCGAGCCGGGGCGCAGGCCGTCGCCGAGCGAGAAGGTCACGTCGTAGGCCTTCATGATCTCGCAGATTTCCTCGAAGTGCGTGTAGAGGAAGTTTTCCTGGTGGTGCGCGAGGCACCACTTCGCCATGATGGAGCCGCCGCGCGAGACGATGCCGGTCATGCGCTTGGCGGTCATGGGGATGTAGCGCAGCAGCACGCCGGCGTGGATGGTGAAGTAATCCACGCCCTGTTCGGCCTGCTCGATCAAGGTGTCCTTGAAGATCTCCCAGGTCAGGTCTTCGGCCTTGCCGTTCACCTTTTCCAGTGCCTGATAGATGGGCACGGTGCCGATGGGCACGGGCGAATTGCGGATGATCCATTCGCGCGTCTCGTGGATGTTCTTGCCGGTACTCAAGTCCATCACCGTGTCGCCGCCCCAGCGGATGGCCCAGGTCATCTTCTCCACTTCTTCCTGGATGCTGGAACCGAGCGCGGAGTTGCCGATGTTGGCGTTGATCTTCACGAGGAAGTTGCGGCCGATGATCATCGGCTCGCATTCGGGGTGGTTGATATTGGCGGTGATCACGGCCCGGCCGGCGGCCACTTCAGCGCGCACGAACTCGGGCGTGATCTCTTTCGGCATCGGCTTGCCGAAGTTCTCGCCCGCGTGCTGCTGCAGCATCATCCCGGAGAGTCCGTCGCGTTTCTGGTTCTCGCGGATGGCGATGTATTCGATCTCCGGCGTGATGATGCCTTGGCGCGCGTAGTGCATCTGCGTCACGTTCATGCCCGGCTTGGCGCGGCGCGGTGTGTGCTTGAGGTTGAAGCGCATGTCGGCGAGTGCGGGGTCGCTCAGGCGTTGCTGGCCGTAGTCGGAACTCAGGCGCGGCAGCGCTTCGGTGTCGTTGCGCTCGGCGATCCACGGCGCGCGCATCTCGGCCAGACCGGAGCGGATGTCGATCGCTACTTGAGGGTCGGTGTAGGGGCCGGAACAGTCGTAGACGTAGATGGGCGGATTCTTTTCGACGCCGTTGTTCAGATGGGTGTCGGTCAGCGTGATCTCGCGCATCGGCACGCGGAGGTCGGGGCGGCTGCCTGGCACGTAGATCTTGCGCGAGTTCGGCAGCGGTTTGATCGCGGCCTCGTCGACATGCGCAGAGGAAGCGTGGAATTCGGGTGCGTTCATGATGGTGCTCCAAAAATGCAGAAAGCACCGGAAGGATGCTTCCCTACGACGGCATTACCCGTACAGGTTCAAAGGGTGTTTCTCACTTCGTAACGAAGACCCCTAGCGATTCGGCAAGGTACTGGAAAGCCATGCCAAAGGCAAGCCGGAAAACGCCTGCCAAAGCAGGACAAGCAACGCGGGTATTGGCTCGCGGAGCGTTGCCGTTTCGAGGGCGGATTCGGGTTGTTGAGCCAACAGAGGGGTGTTGCTATACTGCGCCGATAATATACCGACGCAATGCAGCATCAAGGGGGAGGAAGATGGATATGGAACGGGCTCGCTTCAATATGGTGGAACAGCAGATTCGCACATGGGACGTGCTGGATACGGACGTGCTCGACCTGCTCAAGAAAGTCAAACGCGAACATTTTGTGCCGGTGGATAAACAGCCGCTGGCTTTCATGGATGTCGAAATCCCCCTGGGCCACAACGTCAAGATGTGGTCGCCCAAACTTGAGGCGCGCGCCTTGCAGGCGTTGAAGCTGAAGCCCTCCGATCGCGTGCTGGAAGTGGGCACCGGCAGCGGCTACTTGGCGGCGCTGATGTCGCGCATGGCAGAACATGTCACCAGCGTGGAACTGGTGCAGGAGTTGAGCACCCGCGCCGCGCGCAACCTGGCTGCGCACCATTTCGATAATGTCACGCTGGAGGTTGGCGATGCGTCCAGGGGCTGGGGAAACGAAAAGTACGACGCCATCGTGCTGACCGGCTCGGTACCGCTGCCGCCGGAATCTTTTTACGAGATGCTGAATCCGGGCGGCCGCCTGTTTGCCATCGTGGGCGACGCTCCCGCCATGAAGGCAATGCTGGTGACCTGCGTTGCGCCGGGCGTGTTTGAAACGACGGCCCTGTTCGAGACCAGCGTGGCGCCGCTGGCAAACGCCCCGCAGCCGCAGCGCTTCGTGTTCTGACGAATCCGGAGTTGCCGGATTTGGTACAAGCTTGATTAGAAGTTAGAGGTAGGTGCGCTTGCGCACCCTGCAATTGACGCCTTCCGGCCGCGACCGGAATTCAAGTGGCAGCTTGAAATTTGTAGTCGCAGCGTGTTATATTAGAAAACTCTAATATTAGGAACGGGCGATGAAACTCACCAAATCCGCTGTAGCCGTATGCCTTGCCCTGGGTCTCAGCCCCATCGCGGGCGCCGCCGACCTGCTCGAAATCTACCGCACGGCCCAAAGCCAGGACGCCGTGTTCGCCGCCGCCCGCGCCGCGCGCGACGCCGGGCAGGAGAAGCTCACCCAGGGCCGCGCCCTGCTGCTGCCCAGCGTCAGCCTCAACGCCAACAGCACCTACAACGACGTCACCACCACCTACGCGACTGAAATGCCGCCGTTGCTGGAAAGCAACACCGCCAGATACAACAGCCACGGCTACGGCGCCACCCTGGTGCAACCCCTGTTCCGCGAACAGAACTGGGCCGCCTACAACCAGTCCGAACTGCAGGTCGTCATCTCCGACGCCCAGTTCAAACTGGCCGAACAGGACATCATCGTGCGTTCCGCCCAGACCTACTTCGACGTCCTCATCGCCCAGGACACCGTCCAGCTCACCGCCGCCCAGAAAACCGCCATCGCCCAGCAACTCGAACAAGCCCGGCGCAACTTCGAAGTCGGCACCGCCACCGTCACCGACACCTATGAAGCCCAGGCCCGCTACGACCTCATCGTCGCCCAGGAACTGGCTGCCGCCAACAACCTCGAAATCAAGCGCCGCACCCTGCAACAACTGGTCAACGGCGACACCGGCGAACTGAACGTACTGGGCAACGCCTTCGCCATGGAAAACCCCGACCCGGCCGACGTGCAGCAATGGGTGGAACAAGCCCGGCGCGGCAACTACCAAATCGCCATGGCCCAGGCCGCCTACCAACTGTCCGAACAGGAAGTCGCGCGCAACCGCGGCGGCCACCTGCCCACCGTCGACCTGGTTGCCACCTACAACAAAAACACCGCCGGCGGCGGCATGCTGGGCGCCAGCGACACCCGCAGCAAAACCGTCGGCGTCCAGCTCAACCTGCCCCTGTTCCAGGGCGGCGCCACCCAATCCCGGTGGCGCGAAGCCGACGCCAACCGCGAAAAAGCCAAACAAGACCTGGAAACCGCCCGCCGCAACGTCGAACTGCAAACCCGCCAGGCCTACCTCGGCGTGGTCAACGGCATCGCCCAGGTTCAGGCGCTGCAACAAGCGCTCAAATCCAGCGAAAGCCTGCTGCAGGCCAGCAAACTGGGACAGGAAGTCGGCGTGCGCACCAACCTGGACGTGCTCAACGCCCAGCAACAAGCCTATGCCACCCGGCGCGACCTGTACCAGGCGCAATACAACTACCTGGTGAGCCTGCTGCGGTTGAAGGCGGCGGCCGGCACGCTGGCCGAGGCGGATCTGGACAGGGTCAATCGGGCGCTGCGTTGAGCGGGCGGGTGGCGGGACTGCTTTAATCGCTTATCAGTCCCTTCAGGGTTGAGCGGGTGTGCTGTTCTTTCCTTGCGATCAATTGCGTGGCGGCGGCAACCTGACCCCAGGTATTCCACAGCAAGACGCCGCGCACCCGGCCGTCGCGCAGATAGTAGATGACGCCTTTGCGGAAGGGTTCTTTCCAGTCTTCGACGATGTCGAGCCCGGCATCGAGTTCGCCCACCGCTTCATAGCCCAGATCGAACAAATCGGAATAGAAAAACGGCTGATGGCTGTAGATGTCGGATTGCCCGGCCATGTTCCTGCCCGCCAACTCGCCCATGACATTGGCGTTGTCTTCATGCTCCACGCGCATGCGTTTATCCAGTGCGGCACTGTAGAAATTCGCCACATCGCCGGCAGCATAAACGTCGGGAGCGCTGGTGCGCAGAAGTTCGTCCACCACGATGCCGTTGTTCACCTTGAGTCCGGCCTGTGCGGCCAAGTCTGTGTTGGGCAGGATGCCCAACCCGGCCACGACGCCGTCGGCAGAAATCAGCGCACCTTTGCCCGTGGTCACAATCGCCTTGCTGCCTTTCGCGCTCACCGATTTCACGGTTTCGGACGCGAGCACCGTAATTCCCTTCTCCCGAAAATATGAATTCAGGAAATCGACCAGCGCGGGCGGATAGACGCGCGAGCCGATTCCGTTCGACGGAAAGATCATCGTGACCCTTTTGCCGTTCATGGCAAGCGCCGCGCCGACTTCCGAACCGATGAAGCCGCCGCCGATCACGACAAAATCCGACCCGCGTTCGGACAATGCGCGCAACTTGCGGTAGTCGGCTGCCGTCCTGAAGTAGATCACGCTTTCATCGGCATCGGGCAGGCGCCGCGCCGTGCCGCCCGTGGCGAGCAGCAGTTTTTCGTAGGTATGTTCGTTTCCGGCGTCATCGGTGGCGGTCTTTGCCGCCGCATCCAGCGCCACCACTTTTTTGCCCAGAAGCAAGTCGATATTGAGGCCGTTGGGACTGCGCCAGATGGACTCGAACGGCTTGTTCTTCCACAACGATTTGGACAGCGGCGGGCGGTCATAAGGCGGATCGTGCTCTTCGCAGATCAAGGCCACGCTGCCGCTGGTGTCGATCTTGCGGATGCCGCGGATCGCAGAATCGCCCGTCATGCCGCCGCCGACAATGAGGTATTTGTGATGTTTCATGGCCGCTCCTTTCGATTGCCAGGCTCGCCATGCTGTGGGAATAAACCGCAGCAAATCCGGCGGCATTCAAGGTAACGAAGTGTGAATCACCAAGTTGATTCGATTATTCTACGCTGTAACTTCGAGGCTGGCGCAGGCCGGATGGTTCCGCCGGGAAAGCAGGTTTCGGGCGAGGGGGCGTCCGGCTCAGATCGCGCAGCTTTCCATCTCGCGCATCTGCTTCAGGTAATCTTCGACGCGCTCGTTCAACGTCTGTGGTGCCGTCACGATGTCGTGCGCCAGCGTAAACAGCGGATAGGCGCGCCAGTCGAACAGGCGATGCTTGACCACCATTTGCAGGGTATGCACGCCCTCGCCGGAGATATCCGACCACTCGCCGCGCACCAGTTGCCGCCCGAGCGCATGGTGATGAGAATCCTCGCTGGTTGCCGTCGTCAACAGGTCGCCCAGGCCTGCATAGCTGTAGGGCGTGTGCGCCTGTCCGCCGAATGCCTGCACGATGCCCGACAACTCGGAGATCGCGGCAACCATCAAATGCCCGCGCATGTTGTTGCCCAGCTTCAGTTCGTCCGCCACACCGAACATGATGGCGTACACATTTTTCAGGATCACCGACCAGCTCCTGCCGTGCATGTCCACCGCCTGTTTGCAGATCAATCTGGTGCCCAGAAACAGATCGAAAATCACCTGGAAATCCGCCGTATCGGACAGCACCACATCGGCGAAAGCATGTCGCCCCGTCCTGATTTCTTCGGAGATCATCGGGCCGTAGATCACGCCGTAATGGCGCCCGTCGGTGAGCACGCTTTCGAACACCTGCGCTGCCGTTCGCCCCGATTCGTCCAGCCCCTTGGCGATGGTCAGGCACAGGCTGCCTTGCGCCAGATGAGGCGCGATGCGGCTGACGATTTCGCGGTGCGGATTCACCGGCAGGCAGAACAGGATCACCTGCGCCCAGGCGGCCATCTCTTCCAGCGAGGCGCCGCCTTGTTCTTCCATGCACCAGATGCGCAAATCGTGCCGCCCGGACACCAGGCATTCCATGGCATGTCCCATCTTGCCGTGACCCAGGATCAACACACGTCGTTTCATACCTGCCCTCCGCTTTGAAGGACGGACGATAGCCCAAATTGAAAAAACACGCATTCGCCGATTTGCCCGGTTCCCGCGGCACCCGACCTTTGGTCATATCCCGGCTTGAAACCGGGCTATTCCTTGTTATCATGCTGTCCGGATAGCTGCAACACTCATGGAGCAGGGGAATAATGAGCAACGAAAACAGCCAGTTTGATATTTCAGGCATCCAACTGCGTGAATCCAAGACACAGCCGAAGGTGAGCTTGTCGAGGGAAATTGGCGAGGCGGAAGTCGTCGAAACGATTTTTGGCAGGGCCAAGGTTCGCATCATCCGCAAGAACGACAAGTTTCGCCGCTCGATGTGGATGGCGGCAGGCGCGGGGACCGCGGTGATCGCGTTCGCGGTCTGGCAAGGCTGGTACGCATCGCAGCAAGCCGAGCCGGTGCAGAATACTGACCCGAGCCTCGCTGCCGGTTCGGAAGTGCAAGCCGCTGTGCTGGTGGCGGATGCTGCAAGCGCCACCGCCGTGGCTGCCGAGCTGCCCGTGAAAAGCGAACCTGTTGCGCTTCCGCCGATGGCGCAAATGCCTGTCACCGTGCAACCGCAAGCTGTTTCGGGAACGGAGGGTATGCCGGCCAAGCCGGTCGTCATGCAACCGAAACCGGTTCCGGTCCAGCCTAAACCGGCACCTCCCGCGCCGGCCGTAAAACCGCAAACCGTTCCTGTCGTTGCCAACAGCAACATGCAAAAGAGCCCACCAGTCGTGCAATCGTCCGTCAATCCGGCGCTGCCGAAGCAACATCCTGCCGCCAGCAGTCCAGCCGCCGCAACGCCCGGCAATGTGCCGGTCGCCGGGGAAGACATTCCGCCCAAATTGCCAGAAGGAGACCAACCGCTCTCGGATCCGGTCAACGTGCAAATCAAATAGTCCAGGCCGCGATGGCGCTGCATTGCGCATCGGGCCGGATCTGACGAGAATCTACATCATGGACAAAACCCTAAAATTGCGTGCCTATTCCGATGCCGAGAAAGCCGATGACTCGAAGAACAAGTCATCGAAAGAACGGGACTTGGCTCTCGAACTGGACAAGAAAACCGCGCTGCTCGAAGACGAGAAAAACAAGTCGCTCGACCTGCTGAAAACGATTGTGCACCTTCGGGAAAGCCTCAAGCAGGAGCAGGCAAAATCGGCCGATCTGGAAGCCAAACTGACCAAACTCGCCTCGGTGGAAGAAAATCAGTTGGCCAGGAAAAATGCCCAGCTTGAGGAAGAGAAGAAGCTGTCGCTCGAATACATGAGAACGATCGAGCAACTGCGGGAAAGCATCAGACAGGATCAGGCGAAATCGGCCGTCATGGTCAGCAAGTTCGACGAATTGGAAGCCAAGACCAAAGCGGTGGAGGAACTGGAAGCCAAGGTAAATGACCTGACCGGGGTGCTCGGCATGATCACCAGAATTGCCGCTGCCGGCAAGGTGGAAAACAACGACTGATCCGTTTATTTTCTGGCGCCCAAGTTGATGCGCCGGAAGGTCAGTGCGCCGTCATGCGGCCAATTCGTACTACGTTTCCGCCGTGTCCGTCGGCCACTTGCCGGCGACGGAATACGGGTTCATTCCCTCGAAATACATTTGAACGTTGTTGCGGCCGTTCTGTTTGGCCTGGTACATCGCGGTATCCGCATTCTTCATCAGGCTGATCTCATCATCGCCGTGTTCCGGATAAACGGCAATGCCGATGCTGCAGCCGATATGGATCGTATGCTCGCCGATCTCGAACGGCTGATCCAGCGCATGACGAATCTTTTCCGCCACGGTGCCGGCATCTTGCTTGGACTCGATGGTGGGCAGCAGCACCACAAACTCGTCGCCGCCGATGCGCGCGACGGTGTCCGATTCGCGCACGGCGGTTTGCAGGCGTTGCGCGATTTCCTTCAGCACCAAATCGCCGACATCGTGGCCCAGCGTGTCGTTGACGGGTTTGAACTTGTCCAGGTCTAGATAGACGAGCGCACCGTGCGAGATGCTGCGTTTTGCCTGCGCCAGCATCTGTTGCAGCCGGTCGGCGAACAGCGAGCGGTTGGGCAGGCCGGTCAGCATATCGTGGTGCGCGAGATGCTGGTATTTCTGTTTCATTTCCTTGATCAACAGACGTTGTTCCCGTTCCTCGATGAGCGTGTCTTCGACCACGCCCAGCAAGTGGTTGACGTCGTGCGCCAGTTGCACGATTTCATCTTCCTTCCGGCCGGATATGGATTTGATGCGGGCGCTGGTGCCGGGCGTGATCTGGTGCAACTGCCTGGACAGGTAATGGATGGGAATCGTGATCAGGCGCGCGATGGTCTGCCATATCACCAGTCCCGGCAATATGATCAGGGCAAGCAGGCTGATCGCGAGTTGTCCGGCTTCGCGACGCGCGCGCTCCCGGATAAAGGTGTTGTCCATGCGCGTCTCCAGATGGCCGACGATTTCCTGCTCATCGAACGGCGAATGCAAATCGCGCGCGATCGTTTCCGGGCATTTGTTTTCCCCGGTGTATTTCGAGGAGGCGATGTCGAGACCAGTCTTGTTGTACAGCCTTGCCTGGCACACGTTGTCGCTGCGCAACAGGCCCTTGATGACGTCGTTGGCGATTTCCTTGTTGCCGCTGTAGCCGGCGATGGCGGCGGAGTACTCCACCGCGTCCATGAGCTGGTAGACCTGTTGTTTGCTTTCCTGCAATTCGTTTTGAACCGCGATGAAAATTATCAGCAGCACCGTGCAACCGCCGATCACGGCGGTGCTGGCGAATACGATCAGGAACAACCGCATTTTGAGGCTGCTGAGTTTCATATTTTTCATTCCACCGTCAACAACGGGGCGACTTTTGCTTCTGGAACCAGCGTATCGACGTAGCCCATCGCATCCTGGTTTTTTTCCACTACTTGCAGCACAGCGGCCTTGTCTGCCAGCCGGCGCGGCGGATTGGCTTGTCCGGTAAACGACAGGCGCGCCCAGTAGGCATTGATCTGCGCCATGTTTTTGCCGGTGATGGACTGGTAAAAGCGGGTGCGCACTTCCGAGTCGCCCTGGTAGTCCAGCGGCAACGGAATGCTGCCGTTCGGCAGGCTGGTGATGCGCCCCATGTAAATGTCGGCGACCTGCTTGCGCGTGAGGGCGCCCATCTCGTTATTGCTGTTGGCAATGATGGTGATGCCGGGCTCGGCGCAGGCAGCGCCCGTCCACAGGAAAATACACGTGAGAAGAATATGGCGCATCATCAGAATATCCTGTCGTAAGCCATCGTTAGCAATCGTGCATCGCCGTACCGGGGTGACCAGTTGACGCCACCGCGATCATGCTGCACATCCAGTTGCAATTTGATGTCACTTTGGGGCGTCAGGAAATGGCGCACCGTCAGCGAGCGGTCGCTATGGCTTTCCTGCCCCAGGGGATCGGCACCCATTTCCGTGACCGCCTCGCTGTAATATTCCGAGACATTGGCGGTTGCCTCCCAGTCTCCGAAGCGGTGTCCGATGCCGAGGCGATTTGCATGATCCTTGAACAGCGCGCCGGGGCGGTCGATGTAGAGGAATTCGCCGGTCAGCACCCAGTCGGCGTAATCCACGTTGAAAGCGGCGGTCCAGATTTTCTGGCGCGTAACGTTGCCGGTCAGGAACGGATCGCTGGCAGCAACCAGCGTTTGTGTGGCGCTGTCCCATACCCCGTTGGCGTTGTGGCGGTACGTGTCGGACTGGATGTAGGCCAGGCGCGTCTCGAACCAGTCCCGGGAGAAAGACATGTTCCCGCCCGCGATGTTTTCCCAGTCGACGTCCGTGCGCGAAGTCTGGCCGTTATAGATTTTCCAGTAGCCGCTGTTCCTGGCGTGCTCGCTGCCTGCCAGAATGTTGAAACTGACATCCCACTCGTCCCACTGGTCGCGATGCTGCAAATTGACGCCGTTGTAATTGACTGCTTCCCATCCGTAGAGTTGGGGCGGCAAATGCGTCCAGGGCAGGGAAAACCCGACGTCCTGGCTGTCCGAGTAATAGAACATCGGCAGGCGTTTGCGGCCCGCCTGGATTGAGGTGTTGTCGGTCACGCGATAAGTGCCGTAGAGCCATTCCAGATCGACCTTGCCGTTTTCGCTTCCGCGCGATACGACCTGTGCCGTCACGGAAAATCTCGGATCGGGCAGGGTGGCCGTTCCCTGCAACCCCAGTTTGGAGTCCGGGCCGAACTGCAGGCCGCCGCGCCCGTCGTAAATGGCATTCTGCGCATAGTCGGCGATAAAACACGGGCACTGCTTGTCCAGCACGGGGCCGCGCGTGCCGCCCAGCATCACGCCCGCGCCGATGGTCAAAAAACCGGAACCGTCAAAACTCCAGTCACTGCGTTGTTCGGCAAGTGCCGCAGAAGTGCCGAATCCAAGGCAGACAACAGCCAGCATTCCAATGAAATTTCGCTTGAACATTTCTTCCCTGATTTTTTGTAATGACAGATACGCTTCGAGGTGAGCGTTTCATGACTGCATGGAATTCCAAACCACCCAAGAATACATCAAATAAGACAATTATTTACAGCCCTGTTTTGCGATATTCAGTGGCGTTCATGCCCGACGTGCCCCGATCCCGGAATCAATTCCAGCACGGTTTCGGGAGACGGGAGGGAAATTCTAGAATGAAATCTCATGTGTGCCAATAAACACGGGACTTTGGGGCAGGAACGGGTCGGCGCTCTCCGGCCCGCCAGGTTGTCGGCTGTTACTTGCTCTTGACCCAGAAATCGTAGCCTGCGCCCAGAAACTCGTCGTGCGGAATGTAATGCGAACCGTCGCAGGAAAAAGTGAGGCCGACAATGCCGTTGAAGACATTCAACGTCCCCGAACGCAGATAAAACATCTCATCCATCAGGCGCAATTCGCGGAACGAATCCAGCACCGCGCCAATCCGCTCGCGCGGCACCAGCGCGTCGGACGGATAGGGCGTCCGCGGGAAAGCGAGGCAGATATCCGGGTCGACCAGGGCCTCGATATCGAGCAGGCGGTAGCGATAGGGATCCGCCATCACCCACAGCACGGCCCGGCTGCTGGAGAAATGCAGGATCACGTGGTACACGCCGTGGTAAACCATCAGTTCCTCGACCACGCCCAGCACGGTCTCGATCTGCTGATCCATCACGCTCTCCACCCTGTTCTGGTGAAACACCGTGTTGCGGATGGAAGGGTCGCCCTTGAGCTGGCGCCAGACTGCCGGTTCTTCGTACAGCCTGTGCGTCGGCGGCAGGTCGCGCAGGTCGAAATCGGTGCCGATGAATCCCAGCACGGTGCCGGATGGGGCGCGCACGATCTGGATGGCCGTCAGCGAAGGACGCCGCCCGAGCAGGCTGATGTACGCTTCCGAAAGCAGCGTGCCCGTGATCGGCAAGACCGCGTTCATGTAAGGCCGCTTGGAGCGGTCGCGCCCGAAGGAAGTCGGCATCAACCCTTCGGCGCTGACATTGCTGCTGACCTGGATGCCGCCGGTGTCCAGCGCATACAGTGCGCGGCCGTGAGGCAGCGTCCTCAAGCCCGCGCTCAGCACTTGATCGAGTTTGTCGCGCTCCGCCCACACCGGCGGGCACAGCGCGGCCAACTGCTGCAGCGGCTGCTGCATCACCTGCAGCAGTTCTCCGCGTTGCTGCGCGATGCTCTCCTGCAATGTCTCCTTCGCCTGCTGCATTACAACAACTCAACGACCCATTTTGTCACCGTGCCGGTTGCATGCGCGCACTGTTGGCCGCGCGCCGCATCGAATGCCTTGTACTCTTCCGCATTCCACATGTCATAGGTACGCCCGGTGAACTGCTGCTGCAACTGCCGGCAAGTCACGCCGCCGAACTCCTGGCGGAAACGCTCGGTGAGTTCCTTCGCCTTCTTGAAATTGTTGATGTGGCGGCCGCTGTCCAGTTTGTCGCGGTCGCGTCCGTACTTTGCGCTCAGCGCCAGCAACCCGCCGGTGAGCGCACCGCAGACCCCTTCGCCCAGCAGCCCGCCGCCGCCGGAAAGGCCGTGGCTGGCCTTCACCGTCTGGTCGTCGATGATGCCGATGGTCTCCTGCACCGTGGCCAGCACGCACTGGGGACAACACCCATAGTCCAGTTCGTACTTCAGGGCCTTCGCATAAGCCTGCTCGCCGAGCGCACTCTTTGCTTCGATGTCCATGACCGACTCCTATAATATTAGAAAGCACTAATATGATAATACGACTTGCCCGGCGAATCCGCAATGGACAGATGCCGGGATCGTTCGGGACAGGAAAAGGTTACTGTGGGCAAGTGAAAGGAAGATGTCGGCCAGCGGTGTCTGACAACGGGGAAGTCTGCCGGGCCAGCGCAACGCGTCCCCGAATATTTCCCGTGCCGACCGGCATGCGGGATGTTGCGGCTTCAAATATCGAATTCGAGCCTGTTTTTCGTTCTCGATCCGCTCATGCTCAACACTGATACTCGTACATTCTCTTCAGGAAAGCATCGATATCGACGTTCACCAAATCGGCAGGCAGATCGGCGTGCTTATTGATCTGCGCAACGGGGCCGTCTCCCGCCAGCGCGAGTTGGGGATTCCACCCCGCATACATCACCTCGTCGCCGTACTCTTCAACTTCCTGCGTTTCTGTTTCGATACTGCTTCCGTCTACGAAGGCATCCATGTCACACCTCCTAACCAGGGCATCGAAACACGCCCTTGCACACAACCTAGCCGATTGCTCGAGTGAAATACATAAGCAATACGCGGTATTTTCACCGCCAGTTGTTACAGTAGTTGTATCGACAGGAATACCGGGGCGGGCAGTGCCGAGCTATCCCGGTTCGGCGAGAAAGGCGCTCACCGCCTCCCCAAGTTCCTCCGGCGCCTCTTCCGGCACGAAATGACCAACCGAACCGAGCCGCAGTGCAATCGAGTTCGGCAGCGCCTGCTGCCAGCGCTGCAATTCCTTCTCGCGGAATGCGACATCCTTCATGCCCCACACGAACAGCGTCGGCTTGTCCTTCAGCACGCCCATCTTGCCCCAGAGCCGGGCCAGCCACGGAGTGGAGGCGATGATCTGCCTGGGGAAGACGTAGCAGCCTTTGCGCGATTCCGCCGTGGGCAGGGCGTCCTTGTAATGCCGGTGCGCATGATCGCTGAGTTTGCGCTTGTCGCCGAATGCCGCGCGCATGAACGAGCTGACGAAAAAGTTGAAGTGGCGGATCAGGAAACGGCCGACGGGGCCACCCATAAGGGCGCTGAACGACACATAGTGGAAATCGTCGTTTACCGGCCATGCCCAGGTGTTGGTCACAATCAGGCGCTTCACGTTCTGCGGATGCGCAACCGCATAGTGCATGCCGATGGGCCCGCCCCAGTCGCCCACCACCAGCGTGATGTCCTTCAGGCCGAGATGTTCGATCAGCGCCGCCAGGTTCTTCGCATGCTCCTCCGGCAGATAGCTCCAGTCGAAAGGCTTGTCCGACAGGCCGAAACCGATATGGTCCGGCGCGATACAGCGGTAATTTGAGCTGAGCCGCTTGATGAGCTTGCGGTACAGGAACGACCAGGCCGGGTTGCCGTGCAGCATGACGACGACCCCGCCCCGGCCTTCGTCCACGTAATGCAGCTTGCCTGCGGCAGTCTGGAAATAGTGCGGGGCAAACGGATATTCGTTGCGGTCAAGCCAGTCCGGGCGGGTCATGCGTTCTGCTCCTTGGTTTTGCGGGCGCGGGTCACGCGTCATTGTGCAACAAAACAAGAAGCCCGCGCGCGCGGGCTTCGGTTGAGTGCAGGGCAGGGATTCACATCCCGACCATCGAGGCTCGCGGATCGAGCCTGCGCACCATCTGCAGGATATCCACTCCCCTGATCGTGTCCGGATCGTATTTCACCATCAGCGAATGCGGGTGCGCACGATGTTCGAACTCTGCGCAATCCACACCGATGCGTCCCATCAGGTTCCTTTCCAGATCCACCCTCTTTGTCTCATCCAGTTCCGGATTCACATAGATCATCACGTCGGCTGTATTCATGATCGCCTCCTTGAATGATGAAAGAACAGAACGGGCGGCAGCAAACACCGCCCACCGCCAGAACATCGTACGCCTGCGGATGGGGAATAAAAATGGCTACGAGCAGTAGGGATGCTGGGACGCGATGCTCACTGAGCGAACTGCCGTCATTCCGGCGAAGGCCGGTCCTGTCACGGGCATTTCGGGAATGCTGAAGGCAGAACGAACCTGACGCTGTCGCCCACTTCATTTGCGGCGGAAGGGAGGTCGATATTGAAACCTCTGCCTGCCGGAGTATTCGCGTGCCCGCGGTTCTTCGCAACAGCACTCATGGTCGCCAAAGCGAGTCGCGGCTCCTGCCCCGCATGCATCACCAGTTCGTTGAACTCTCTCAGCAAATCCGTTTCATGCGCAATATCGCATCCGTCCATATTCATCACGATGGTAGCCATGTCACACCTCCTTGCCAAGGGCGTTAAACCACACCCTTGCAGACACGCTAGCGGACAACGCGAATGAAATACATAAGCAATACCCGGTATTTTCAGATGGAGTGTTCACCGAAGCTACGCTACCTCACCAATTCACCCAGGGCATCCAGCAGCCGCCCCAGATCATGATCACTCACATGCAGATGCGGCGCAAAGCGCAGCGCATTGCCGCGCTGGCTGATGTAGATATTCCTGGCCTTGAGCTCCGCCACCAGATTGCCGGTGTACGTCGGCGGCAGTTGCGCGCCGAACATATGCGGGCAACGTTGCGCATCGTCCGGCAGGCGGCAACCCAGTTGCGCGAGTTGCGCCGCGATTCTTGCGTTGACGGTTGCCAATGAAACGGCGATGTTCTCCACACCCCATGTCTTGATCTGCTCCAGCGCGGCGACTGCGCCCGGCAGAATGGTCGCCGTGCATTTCTCGCCCACGTCGAAGCGACGCGCGCCGGGCATGTAGGTGTCGGAATACTTCACCAGTTCGGCAAAGTTCTCCGCATTGCTGCGCGCCAGCCAGCTTTCCTCCAGCGGACGCGCATCGCGCCAGCGTTCGGCCACATACAGCAGGCTGAAACCGTAAGGGCACAGCAGCCACTTGTAACCCGCCGCCACCAGAAAATCCGGCTGAATCTCCGCCATGGAAAAAGGCATCGCCCCCAGCGTCTGCGTCGCATCCACCACCAGGATGCTGCCCGCCGCGCGGCAGGCCCGGCCGATGGCATGCAGGTCGATATACGCCCCGTTCGTCCAATGGCAGCTCGAAACCGCCACCACCTTCACGCCTGCGCCGATGTTGTCCAGGATCGCCTGCGTCCAGTTGCAGTCCGCGGGCGTGGGCACAGTGAACAAAGTCGCCCCCGTCTCCTGCGCCGTCCTGCGCCACGGCAGCACGATGCTGGGGAATTCCTCCGCGATCACAAGAATGCGGTCGCCCGCATGCAGATGCGGCTCCACGGCCTGCGCCGCCGTGCTCAAACCGTAACTTGCAGCAGGCACCACCGCATAACCGTCCGCATCGCCGCCGAACACCTCCGCAGCCAAACGGCGGATGGTCTCGGCATCGTCAAAGAAGTTCTGCGCCGTGCGTTCCCACGGATGGCTCTTGCTGTGCACGCCTGCGAGCAGGCGATTCTGCGATTCATTCAACTGCGGCGAGTTGTACGCGCAATTGAAATAGGCGATGTCGTCGGGGATGTCGAACAGGTGGCGTTGGGAGGGAAGGAGTGGCATGGCTATCGGATGAGTGGATATAAAGTCAGGGGCGCAGTTTATCGAAAAAGCGTATTTTGGTATCTTGCGATCTGGAATTGCGTGCTATTCCAGCATCTTTCCTTCAACCCTATGGAGCTCATCATGTCTCGCATCGCCTTGTCTGAAACAGGTGCCACACCCTGGGAAAGGTTGCTCGGCAACGCGCCGACTATTCTGGAGAAATGGGTCGTACTGGAGCAGGCGTTCATGGCTAGCCCCACATTCTCCGACACGCTGCGCGAACAGGTGCGGCGCGCACTGGCCTTTGGCAACCGCTGCGAATACTGCATGGCAAAAGCCGGGCCACCGGACGAGAGCCAGCCGGACCGGAGGACCTCGCTTGCCGTCGGTCTTGCGCAACGCTTTGTGCAAGACCATCGGAACATCGACGACACCACTTTCGAAGCGCTGCAGGCGGAATTCTCCGAAAAAGAAATCTGCGAGCTATTCGCATACATGTCGTTCTTCTGCGCGTCGCAGATGTTCGGGGCATCGCTCGGCTTGCAGCCCGCAGAGGATTACTCACGATGAAATACCGGCATTACAAGGGAGACATCTGCGAGATCGTCTGCGAGGCGCGCCTGGAGGCCGATCCCGACGTCATCATGATGATATACAAATCCGAAGAGGGTTTGATCTGGGCTCGGCCCAAGGATGTGTTCTTTGAAACTGTGCAGCACGAAGGGCAGTCGGTGGCGCGATTTGCACCCATTAACTGAAAGCAAGCTGGGGCTGATACCTCTCTGGTTCACTTAGTATTTCTTCAGTTGCGGCGTATGATGTGATCGTTCAATCAAGTTGCGGAGGTCGCAAAATGCGAAAACAACGTGAAATCTACACATCCCCACTGGATGCACTGGTGGCGGTGAGCAAGCAACTCAGCCTGTACGAAAATCAGCACAGCATGGATTCAGAGACATTCTTCGATCGCTACCAGAAAGGCTTGATCGGCGACGAAGCCGAGTCGGTAGAGTGGGCAAACGCCTATCAGCATTACGTTGCGCTGCACCAACAATTGGAGAGCCAGTTGCGTGTTGCCGCATGACGCATTGGAGCGCTATTTCGCGGAAGTCGAGGCCGCAGTCGCCCAGTTGCCCGCCTACGCCGAAAGTTACGTAGAAGAAATACTCACCGCCAATCGCGCCAATCTGCGCATCCGGCTGAGGTTTGAAAATGGTGCCCTGCTGGAAATCAACGAAGCACTCATCGTCGAAAATGACTCACTGAAATCGCTGGGATATCGCTACCATTTGCAGAGAGCAGACAGCGAACTAGTGTTCCGATACGACAATACACCGCACTTCCCCGACTTGCCGAGTTTTCCGCATCACAAACATCTGCGTGATGCAGTCGTTGCCTCAAATAAACCTGACTTGCTGGTTGTGCTGCAAGAAGCAAAAGCTAATAGCCTGTAGATCGCCTATTGGCGGGCGTTGCGGGAAGATTGGCCCCTGTCGATTTGTAATGCGAACCCGACCCTAATAGGACCCCTAATAGTTCCCGTGGCCCAGTTCTGCGATCAAGTTCTCTGCGTTGCAGTAGCTGCCGAGTTCAATGTCTCTTCTGGTGGTCTCGCTCATCACAGGAAAACGGCGGGCGAAACCTTGAAGCGTTCTGCCAACGCCTTCACTTGCCGCGTATTGAGTTCACGCTTGCCGTTCAGGATGGCAGAAACGATGCTTTGCCCGCCCAGTTCTTCAGCCAAATCCGTTTGCTTCAGGCTGTGCTCTTCCATCAGAAAGGCGAGCACCTTGGCAGGCGCCGCTTCGGGCAGGGCTTGCTGTTTGGCTTCATAGGCTTCCACTTCCTTGGTCACGAGATCGAGCAACGGCATCAGGCGATGCGATTCATTCGCACCGATGCGGTCGAGCAATTCATCCATCACCGATACACGGCGCTTGTAATCCTTCTCGCCGGTAATCGGGCCGAGCGGAACGAGCTTGTTCAAATCCTGCCAGGCAGATTGTACCGAGGCGAGATCGAGATGACGTTCAGCGACTATGCTCATTTTCGTTTGCTCCTTTTGCGGTTCTTGTTCCACTGGTCGTATTCGGCGTGGGTGAAAAATTCCTTGATATAAACCCGCTGATACCGGTAGTGGATGATCGTTATCAGCCGATAGTTATTGCCCTTGATGTTGAACACCGTGTACGGATCGGCAAAGTCCGCAGTCGGTAACACTGCGCGTACGGCATGGATATCTGTGAAATCCGTCTTCTCGAAGATCTTTCGCCAGCTCGCAAGCGGGTCTGCGGCATCGGCGTGGCGGGAGGCAAAGCCATCCAGCGTTTTCTTCTTGATGACGTTCATTTGGGATGGAATATAGCAACTTGCTATATTTATGTCAATTGAGGTTGCATGGAGTTTCTGAACATCCCGCTTAAATTTTCAAGCCTTATTTTGAATTTTCTTCCCGGATTTCGTATTTTCTACCCTGTTTAACCAAAGACCAAATCACCCGCACCAATTGTCGCCCCAAGGCGCGGATTGCCTGATTATGTTTTTTTCCTTCGGCGCGCTTTCTGTTGTAGTAGGCGCGCGATGCGGGAATGCATTCGATATGCCGTGCTACCGCCACCATCATAGCAGCCTTGGCGCGTGTGTTGACTTGTCGCGGCGCTTTGGTGCCGTTCTTTTTGCCGGAGCTATTGTCCAGGGGAGCCATGCCCGTGTAGATCGCCAACCCCGCTTCCGTTTCGAAGCGCTCCAGCGTACCGATCTCGCCCGCAATTTCAGCCATCGTGGTTTTGCCGAACCCCGGAATGCTGCCGATGATTTGCGCCAGTTCGGATTGCACGGCAATGCCGGCGATTTGCTGTTCGATTGCCTTGATTTCTTTCCCGAGGGTGAGGATGCGGCGCGCGTCCTGCTGAATCATTTCGCCCACCCATTCGACCTCGGGGGCGAATTGCGCCTGTAGCTGCCACGCCTGTATCCGTGACGCATACAGTTTGCCCACGCTGCGTATCGCCAGCAGGCTGCTCTGCCGCAGCTTGGCCAGCTTGGGTAGCTTGTCGCGGCAGGTAAGGAAATTAAGAAACCACAGGTTGTCCGCTTCTCCGGTGATCGCCAGCAGGCCGGGACACACCGCTTGAAGGTCGCTTTGCATGCGGTTGATGACGCGCACCCGTTCCCACACGAGCTGTTTGCGCCGCCGCGTGAGACGTTTGAGCTGGTCGTTGGCAACGGGTGTCGGGGCAACTTCATGCAGTGCGTCTTTGGCTAGCGGCAGGTGCTCGGACAGACGGAACAGTTCGAGAATCCTGCGCGCATCAATCGCGTCGGTCTTGGCCGGTGCCGGGAAGATTTCCTTGTAGCGGGCAAGTTTGAGGTTGTTGACGCTGTACAGGCTGTAGCCGTGGCGGAGGATGTGCCCATCCAGCGGGCGCGCCCAACCGTTGTAGCTTTCCATCGCGACCGCTACCGGCAAATGGTGGCGATGTTCGATGGTTTCTATGTGGTTGAAGAATTCGCCGAAGCCAACCGCGTTGTGGTCGATATCGAATTCGTCCAGAAGTTTGCCGTCCGGTAGCCCAATCGCCACGCGGTGGCGAGTGCTGCCAACATCAACGGCGACGCGGATTGAGAGTGGGTTCATCATCGTCTCCTTGATAAACAAGCCAGTCGGATAAAATCATCCATACGTCTCGTCTACTTTCAGAGCCACGATCTTGGCAGATTGGCACCATCCCGGCAGGCGTTTTGGATGATGCGGATGACGGGGGCGGCATTTCAGACATGAGCGAAACCCGTTTCCAAGTCCGCTGACCCCAAGAGCCACACCCCCGTCAGATGGTTATGCTACGCTTTCATCTGACGCATGTCATACGCAAATTCGATGGTAGAC
>JACRME010000011.1 GCA_016235045.1 Nitrosomonadales bacterium | reverse complement strand
GCGTATCGAAGAAGACCTCGGTGACAGCGCTTCCTATCCGGGGCGCGCTGCTTATTACCAGTTGGGCTGATGCGTGTAGTTACCTACATCCTGCTGGCCCTTCTCCTGCTGTTGCAATATCCGCTGTGGCTGGGGAAGGGTCGCTGGTTGAAGGTGTGGGACATGGGCAAGCAGGTCGAAGCCCAGAAACAAGTCAACGAGCAAACCCAAAAGCGCAATGCGTCACTGGATGCCGAAGTGCGCGATCTCAAACGCGGTACCGAGGCCATCGAAGAGCGCGCGCGCAACGAGCTCGGCATGGTCAAACAGGGCGAGATATTCTTTCAGGTAGTCGGTGACGAGGCTGCAACGGCCTCTGGAGTGGCTGCCACATCATCCGTTAAGTAACCACCGTCGGCTGATCCCGCCCCGTGCGGGTCTGCAGTTCGGAAATGTGCAGTGCGATCTGGATAAATTCCTTCAAGGCTTCCTGCGCATCCAGATGGTGGCGCGAGACATCCGCTTCGAATGCTTCCAGATAGACCCGCAGCGTCGCGCCCTCGGTGCCGGTGCCGGAAAGGCGGAAGATGATGCGCGAGCCGTCGCTGAACAGGATGCGCACGCCTTGGCCTTTGCTGAGACTGCCGTCTACCGGGTCGGTATAGCTGAAGTCGTCGCAAGTCTGCACTGCGTATTTGCCGAACTGCTTTCCAGTGAGAACGGCGAAACTGTCACGCAGATGCTGCATCACGCCGTTCGCTGCTTCCGTCGGCAGGCCTTCGTAGTCGTAGCGCGAATAGAAGTTGCGACCGTATTTCGCCCAGTGTTCGCGCACAATGGCTTCGACAGATTGCTTGCGTACCGCGAGGATGTTCAGCCAGAACAGGACTGCCCACAGCCCGTCCTTCTCGCGCACATGGTTGGAACCGGTGCCGAAACTTTCCTCTCCGCATAATGTGACCTTGTTCGCGTCCATCAGGTTGCCGAAAAACTTCCAGCCGGTCGGTGTCTCGAAGCAGGGGATGTTCAACGCTCTTGCCACCCGGTCAACCGCCGCGCTGGTTGGCATCGAGCGCGCCACGCCTGCCAGCCCCTGGGCATAACCGCGCACCAAGGAGGCATTCGCCGCCAGCAAAGCCAGGCTGTCGGATGGCGTCACGAAGAAGCGCTTGCCGAGAATCATGTTGCGGTCACCGTCGCCGTCCGAGGCGGCGCCGAAATCCGGCGCGTCCGCGCCATACATGATCTCCACCAAGTCATGCGCATAAGTCAGGTTGGGATCGGGATGACCTCCGCCGAAATCCTCCAGCGGCACGGCATTCATCACACTGCCGGGCGCTGCGCCCAGGCGCTTCTCGATGATCTCGCTGGCATACGGCCCGTTCACCGCATGCATGGCGTCGAACTTGAGTTTGAAGCCGCCCTTCAACAGGGAGCGGATCGCCGCGAAGTCGAACAGCGACTCCATCAGTCCGGCATAGTCGCTTACCGGGTCGATTACCTGCACCTGCATGCTGCCCAGGGTCGTTTCGCCCAACCGGTCGAGCGCAACGTCCGCTGCATCGAGGATGCGATAGCTGCTGATGGATTTGCTTTTGGCAAAGATCGCCTCGGTCACCGTCTCGGTGGCCGGGCCCCCGTTGCTACTGTTGAACTTGATGCCGAAGTCTTCCTTCGGCCCGCCCGGATTGTGGCTGGCGGAAAGAATGATGCCGCCGAAAGCCTTGTGCTTGCGGATCACGCAGGATGCCGCCGGGGTGGAAAGGATGCCGCCCTGGCCGACCAGCACCTTGCCGAAGCCGTTGGCGGCGGCCATCTTCAGGATGATCTGGATCGCAGTCCGGTTGTAGTAACGCCCGTCGCCGCCCAAAACCAGCGTCTCTCCTTGCGGTGCAGCGATACTGTCGAAGATGGCCTGTACGAAGTTCTCGAGATAATGGGGTTGCTGGAACACCGGGACTTTCTTGCGCAATCCGGAGGTACCGGGTTTTTGGTCGGGGAAGGGCCGGGTGGAAACGGTACGGATGCTCATCAATCAACCTTTCGGGAAAAGTTCGCGTCAGGAAATTACGGGTAAATCATACCATCGGCGCAACATGAGCATCCCCGGATTCGCTCAGGCAGGGTAAGCTTATGCATCTTTACCGAGACGATTATTTCATGAGTTTCAGCACTGCCCAGAAAATACTGCGCGACACCTTCGGCTACACCGCGTTTCGCGGTGCACAGCAGGCCATCGTCGAGCATGTGGTCAGCGGCGGCGATGCATTGGTGCTGATGCCGACCGGCGGCGGCAAGTCCTTGTGTTACCAGATTCCGGCCCTGTTGCGTCCGGGTGTTGGCATCATCGTGTCGCCCTTGATCGCGCTGATGCAGGACCAGGTGGATGCGCTCAAGCAGCTTGGCGTGCCTGCCGCTTTCCTCAATTCCAGCCTGGAAGCCGAAGCAGCGCGCGAGGTATCGCGGCAATTGATGCGCGGCGAACTGAAGCTGTTGTATGTCGCGCCGGAACGGCTGATGACGGAGGGTTTCCTGAACCTGTTGGAGCGCCTGAATCAGGACAAGCGCATCGCCCTGTTCGCCATCGACGAGGCCCACTGTGTCTCGCAATGGGGCCACGATTTCCGTCCCGAATACCGCGCGCTGACCGTATTGCACGAGCGCTTTCCCAATGTGCCCCGCATCGCGCTCACCGCCACGGCGGATGCACCGACGCGCAGCGAGATCGTCGAGCGGCTGCAGTTGGAACGGGCTCGGCAATTCGTTTCCAGCTTCGACCGCCCCAACATCCGCTACCGCATCACGCTCAAGGACAATGCGCGCAAACAATTGCAGACCTTCCTCGAAGCGGAGCATCCCGACGACGCGGGCATTGTGTATTGCCTGTCGCGCAAGAAGGTGGATGAGACCGCCGCCTGGTTGAAAGAGCAGGGCTGGGATGCGCTGCCCTATCACGCCGGGCTGGATGCCGCAGTGCGCAGCAAGAACCAGAAGAAATTCCTGCGTGAGGAGGGTGTCATCATGGTCGCAACCGTCGCTTTCGGCATGGGCATCGACAAGCCCAACGTGCGCTTCGTGGCCCACCTCGACCTGCCCAAAAGCATGGAAGGCTATTATCAGGAAACAGGTCGTGCCGGTCGCGACGGCCTGCCCGCGAATGCATGGATGGCATACGGTCTGGGCGATGTCGTGTCCATGCGCCAGATGCTCTTGTCCGGCGATGCACCCGAAGAGCGCAAACGCGTCGAACTGCAAAAGCTCGACGCGCTGCTTGGCTTCTGTGAATCCACCTCCTGCCGTCACCAGACCATCCTGCGCTACTTCGGCGAAGAACATCCCGGCGACTGCGGCGAGTGCGACAACTGCCTGTCGCCCGTGGATACCTGGGATGCCACCCAGGCTGCGCAGATGGCGCTGTCCTGCGTCTACCGCACCGGGCAACGCTTCGGCGTCGTGCATCTGATCGACGTATTGCTGGGCAAGCTCACGCCCAAGGTCGAGCAGTTCAACCACCAGCAACTCAGCACCTTCGGCATCGGCAAGGAGTTGGCGCAGCAGCAGTGGAGCAGCGTCTATCGGCAATTGGTTGCTGCCGGATTCATCAACGTGGATATCGAAGGCTACGGCGGCTTGAAGCTCACCGAGACTGCGCGGCCCGTGTTGAAGGGAGAGCAGGAAGTCTGGCTGCGCCGCGATGTTGCACCGGAAAAACGCCGTGCCACCAAGGCGGAACGCGATGCGCGCAGAAAACAGCCCTTCGCCGGGGCCAACGACGATCCCTTATGGCTTGCGCTCAAGGCCAAACGCACCGAGCTTGCGCGCGAGCAGGGCGTGCCGCCCTATGTCATCTTCCACGACAGCACCCTGCTGGAAATCCTCACCCGCAAACCGCAGACCCTGGACGAAATGGCTCAGATCAGCGGCATCGGGCAGGCCAAGCTGGCGAAGTTCGGCGGTGCGTTTTTGCAGGTGGTGGAGGATGTGGCGAGCGGAATTTGAACCCGGATTGTCCATTGGGCCGTCATACCGGCGTATAACCAGCGACTTTGCTGGCGTTTATTGCCAGCTTAGTCGAATGGCTAGTAGTTCCATCAGGCCGGTATCCAGCGCAGTTATTTAAAATGCAGTTGGGTTTTGTCCCTCATGCGGGGCTTGTTGGATTGACTGGATACCGGCCTACGCCCGCAAGGGGTACGCCGTGGTTGTAAGGGGCTAAAGCCCCAACAACACACGCAGCGCCGGTATGACGGGCTTTTCGGCTTAATGGATTTTCCGGGTTCGAGATTGAAGCCGCCCGCCACTTAAGGCAAGATGCGTCCTCGGGATTTTTGTATCAACCAACACAAGAGAACAGACATGGGCGCACAGTGGAAAGCCAGGCATAAAGAAGTCGCAGCGAACGCAAAAGGCAAGATATTTGGCAAACTCGCCAAGGAAATCATGGTCGCCGCCAAAGGCGGCGCCGATCCGAGCTCGAATTCGCGCCTGCGCCTGGTGGTCGAACAGGCCAAAAAAGCCTCCATGCCCAAAGACACACTGGATCGCGCCATCAAGAAGGGCGCCGGTCTGCTCGACGGCGGCGCGCAACTGGAGCGCCTCGTCTACGAAGGCTTCGCTCCGCACCGCGTTCCCGTCATCGTCGAATGTTTGTCCGACAACATCAACCGCACCAAGGCCAGCATGAACGTGCTGTTTCGCAAAGGCCAGCTCGGTGCGGAAGGTTCCGTCTCGTGGGATTTCGACTACGTCGGCATGATTGAAGCGACGCCGAACTCCAAGGATGCCGACCCGGAAGTCGCCGCCATCGAGGCGGGCGCACAAGACCTGGAGCCTTCCGACGAAGGCGCAACCCTCTTCATCACCGACACCACCGACCTCGATGCCGTGTGCAAAGCCTTGCCCGCACAGGGCTTCACGGTGGTATCCGCCAAGCTCGGCTACCGCCCCAAAAATCCGGTCACCATCGCCAACGACGCCGAACTCGAAGAAGTGCAAGCCTTCCTCGAAGCCATCGACGAAGATGACGACGTTCAGAGCGTCTACGTCGGGCTGGCGTGAAGCCCGGAGCCGGAATTGGATAAACATCGCGTCATCATCGGCTGGCTGTTCGAAGCTGTGACCATGCTGCTTGCCGTCTTTATCACTTTCACCTGGAAGAAGGCGTTCGGTACGGATGGTACGCCGCAGGAACAGCAAATCGTCATTTATGCGCTAGTGATTGCCGCGCTATTCCTTGCCGTCGGTCTTACCCTGCTTTTCAACTACCGGAATTCGCACTGGGTATGCCTGCCGTTCTCGGTGATGATGCTGGTCTATGTTCCGATTGGGACGGCGCTGGGTGGGTACTATCTTTGGTATTTCTGGAAATTTATTTACAAGCGGGGGAAAGGTTAGCTGGGGTAAGTTGGGTAATGACTACAGTCGGCCAACTTGAGATGTTCGCAGATATTACAAAATCGATTGTAGCCGTTAAATACTAGTCACTTCAGTTGCTAGGAGACTCTGTGAATTATTTTGCATATATTGTTTTGTTAGTCGCGCTTATTTCTGGGTGTGCGAACCCAATCAACGAAAGAACAGCATATAACTACTACAAAATGGCGCTCCGAGCTGAGGCTATTCGCGACTATGCAAGCGCTGAACAAAACTACGACAAGGCTCTATTTAATGCACGAATCGCACATTCGAACGCGACAATATCGGCCTCAATGTATGGCCTTGGTCGGATGAAGGGTTATCTTTGCAAATACGATGATGCAGAAAAGCTACTGCTATCGTCGCTCACGCTTGAAGAGAAGATTACGGGGCCAGAAAGCAGCATAACCACGATGAGATTATTTGAGCTGGCTCGATTGAATTTTGATCGTGGACAATACGGCGCAGCGCTTCCGTATTTTGGCAGAGGCATCCCTGCAGTTAAGAAGCTTGGAATTGAAACCAGCGATCCAATTTCTCTCGCCAATGAGTTTGATGAATATGCAATTGCGTTGGGGAAAACGGGGCACAAGGATATGTCTGAGAGCGCTATAAAGGAAGCTGCAACTCTTCGGCAAAATAATCCAGGAAGAAAGGTAACGTTTACCCCTGTTCGTTACAACCAACCGTGCACAAAGTAATCTGCTGCAACTATTTCACCGTTTGCTTCGAGCAACTGCGGACGGTAGTGTTAGCGAAGTCAAACGGACACAGGACGGCCAGAAGCTGACCGAAAAATCACTCCGATACGTAACGCCCCTACTTAGAAAGAACAACATCATGCCAAGTCAGTGGACATTCAAGCAATTGCACTACACTCTGATATTCGTACTTTCCGGATGTGCCGCTTCCCTCCCACCCTACTTAGAGCCTAACCCTGCACAAGCTTCAACTGCAAAGTTAAGGACGGTCGTTGTTGCGGGGGTGAATGCGAGCGTCACCTTGCACCAAAATAACAACAGCAATAACTGCCTAATCGAAAATGGAGCGGTCGCAATCCCTGTTCATACAAATGTTTCGGGCTTTGCTGGGGAAAGCAAAAAGAAAATCGGCATGCCTTTTGCCGATACATATTGGGGGAAGATCGGCTCGGAGGTGTATATCCCAGTCAAAGATGATCTAACGCTTTCAGTTTCATTCTCTGGGGCTGGCGGGACTTATGGTGCGTCCTGTCGAATAGCATTTCGTTTCAAACCAATGCCGGAAAAAAACTATCAATTGTTCGTTCAAGCTGGGCAGCAGAAAGGTGGTCGGGGTGCTTGCATTATTGAGTTTCAAGAAATTTACGAAGATGACGTAAGCAAACAAATGATTCGGCGAGATGTTGTGCGCAGCCCCGTAATTGTGAAGGAAAGCCCTGCTTGGAAATCTCTTTGTGGGGGAGGGCAGTGAATGATGCCCCTGATGCTCTTCGTTCGAAGCAAGGTAGGGCGCAATAACCAACGGGCATTGCGCCGAATGTATCCCGACAGACATCCGGTGCAATGCGCTGCGCTTATTGCACACTACAATTAATCTAAAACCATCAGATATCTATCCCCGTGCCAACCAGCATCCTAATCATCGAAGACGAATCCCCCATCGCGGATGTGCTTGCCTACGCGCTCAAGTCGGAAGGCTACGCGACGCAGTGCTGCACGCTGGGCAGCGAGGGTTTGGAGCAGTTGCGCAGCGGTGTACATGCGCTGGCGATTCTGGATGTCGGGTTGCCGGATATGAGCGGTTTCGAAGTCTGCCGCGAGGCGCGCAAGTTCACAGATATTCCCATACTGTTTCTCACCGCGCGTTCGGACGAAGTGGATCGCATCGTGGGGCTGGAGATCGGGGCGGATGATTATGTGACCAAGCCTTTTTCTCCGCGCGAGGTGGTGGCGCGGGTGCGGGTGATTTTGCGTCGCCTGACGGGGAACGGGGTGAGTGCGAATTCGGCCTGGTTTGAGGTGGATGCAGAGAGTGCGCGCATTCGTTTCTGCGGGGCGGTGCTGGATTTGACGCGCTACGAATTTCTGTTGCTCAGGATGTTGCTCGATCATGCCGGCCGCATCTATTCGCGCGAGGTACTGATGGATGCTATCTGGCGCGATGCGCTGGATACGTCCGACCGCACAGTGGACACGCACATCAAGACGCTGCGCGCCAAGCTCAAGGCGGTGCGGGAGGATATTGAGCCTATTGTTACGCATCGAGGGGTGGGGTATAGCGTGGCGAATGGGGTGGGGCAATGAACAAGGGAAGTCGCAATGGGGTGCTTGTAGGTGCGAATTCATTCGCACATTGCATGTCATTTGTGCGAATGAATTCGCACCTACAAGAGGTCTCGCGGCATTTTCAACAATGAACATCACTCTACGCCTGCTTCTCGGCTATTTCCTCATCGTCGGCCTTGCCGCATGGTTTGTGCTTAACAGCTTCACGCAGGAGGTCAAACCCGGCGTGCGCCAGACCATGGAAGAAACGCTGGTGGATACCGCGCATCTGCTGGCGGAGATGGCGACGGAGGATACTGCATCCGGCAAGCTCGTTACCAAGCGCTTTGCGGCGGCATTCGAGCGTTTTCAGGCGCGGGAGCCGCATGCCGACATCTGGGGCTTCAGGAAAGATTCACTCGATCTGCGCGTCTACATTACCGACGAACGTGGCATTGTGGTGTACGACTCCGATGGCAAGGCGGTCGGTCAGGATTACTCGAAATGGAACGATGTGTATCTTACGCTGCATGGCAGTTACGGCGTGCGCAGCTCGCAGCTCGATCCCAACGATAGCCGTAGCACCGTGATGCATGTCGCCGCGCCGATCTTGCGCAAGGAAAAGTTGGTGGGCGTGCTCACGGTTGCCAAGCCCACGTTGAGCGTGCAGCCATTCATTGATCGCAGCCGTCTGCGTATTGAACGCGCGGGTTGGTGGTTGATGGGCGGGGCGTTTGCGATTGGTTTGCTGTTTACCTGGTGGCTCACCCGCTCTGTGGGCTTGTTGCGCCGCTATGCTCGGGAGGTGAGTGCTGGCAAGAAGGCGAAGCTGCCGGAACTGGGCAGTAGCGAATTGGCCGAGCTGGGCAGGGCGCTGGCCGAGATGCGCGAGAAGCTGGACGGGCGCGAGTATGTGGAGAACTATGTGCACCATCTCGCGCACGAGATGAAAAGCCCGCTCACCGCGCTCATCGGCTCTGCGGAGTTGCTGGATGAAAATCTGCCGCAGGAAGAACGCGCCAACTTCACCCGCAACATCCGCGAGCAAAGCAGTCGCCTCAAAGACATGCTGGATAAGCTGCTGGCACTGGCCAAAGTGGAGCACCGCACCGCGCTGGAAGATGTGGAGTCTATTGGTTTGCGGGCCTTGGCCGAGATGGTGATCGCCGATCAGGCGCTGCATGCCCAGCAGCGCGGTATTGTCTGCAATAACCAGATACCGCCGGAAGCTCAGGCAATGGGCGAAACGTTCTTGCTGCGTCAGGCGCTTTCCAACCTGCTGGATAACGCCATAGACTTTTCTCCCGACGGCAGCCGGATTACCTTGTCTTTGGAAACGGCGGCAAGCAAACACAGCCTCATCGTTCAGGATCATGGGGTCGGGATTCCGGACTACGCCGTGCCGCGCATATTTGAACGCTTCTATTCGCTCGCTCGTCCGGGCAAGCAGCGCAAGAGCTCGGGATTGGGCTTGCCGTTTGTCCGGGAGGTCGCGGAGTTGCATGGGGGCGAGGTGGCGTTGCGCAATCTTGCCGAAGGCGGGGTTGAGGCGAGGTTGAGTTTGCCGGTGCGGTAACTGAGCGTCGTTCTTAGTCCGTCATACCGGCGAAAGCCGGTATCCAGATGTTTAGAAATCTCCACGCCAGTGGGGCAACATCATGAATTGGTCCGCTACGCGGAGTGCTTAATTGCTGGATTCCGGCTTTCGCCGGAATGACGACTGATGGATTTTCGTGCTGAAACGAAAACGCCCCGCACACACTCACCACACACAGCCGCATCCTCTCCACACATAGCCACGGCATCCTGCAATCTCCTACAACCCACAGGAGAACATCATGCCGTTCACCCCGTTCCACTTCGGTCCCGGTCTGCTCATCAAGGGAATAATTCCCGCCCGCTTCAGTCTTTCCACCTACGCGCTGGCGAATGTCGCGATGGATGTGGAGCCCCTGTATCACATCCTGCGCGGCGATTCGCAGTTGCATGGCGCAAGCCACACCTTGCTTGGCGCCGGGCTCATCGGCGTCGGCACGGCGCTGTGGGGGCGTATCGCCGTCCGGCACGCGTGGAGCTTGTACGAGCGCTGGAGCGCTAACACGGGCGCGCCCTTTTACATCACCGCGCAACAGGCCTGGCTGGGCACATTGCTCGGCACATTCAGCCATGTGCTGATGGATTCGGTGATGCATGCGGACATGCGCCCCTTCCTGCCGCTTACCGATGCCAATCCCTGGCTGGATATTTCATGCACCGAGCATGTGTATCTGGGCTGCGTCCTCGCCGGAATGGTCGGGATGCTGGTCATCCTCATCCGCGCGGCATTCCAGCCAGAACACTCGCACAACCGATAATCCAAGGAGCCCACCATGTTACGCAATCCCCTGTTCTTCAAGATACTGATGATCTGCCTTCTGGCGCTGATACTGCTGATTCCGCTGGGCATGATCCAGTCCAAGATAAGCGAACGTCAGATGCTGCAAAACCAGGTTCAGCAGGACATCGCACGCAGTGCCTCCGGACCGCAGACTGTTACCGGCCCCTATCTGGTCATTCGTTACAAGTTGATCGAGCGCCGAACCACCAAGGACAGTTTTGGCAACGAGAAGCTCGTCACAAGTTCTACCCTGCAGGACAAAGTCGTGATGCCGCGCAATTTGAGCATCGTCGGCGAGGCCGATGTCGAAACCAGAAACCGGGGTATCTACAAGGCGCGCTTGTTCAATCTGCACAGCACTTTGACGGGTGACTTCGTCGTGCCGCAAGGCTATGGCACCGGCAGTCCGGCGGGCGACATCATTCCGGTGGCCGCTTATTTCGTCATGCAGGTCAGCGACTCGCGCGGTATTCGCAACGCGCCCGTGCTGACGCTCAACGGAACGGCTCGCGAGTTTGCGCCGGGCGCGGTCGGGCCAATCGCCGGTAACGGCATACATGTGCCGTTGCCCGCTCTGGATGCTTCGCAAGCGCACACGTTCAATTTCGACTTTCCGCTTGAGCTGCAGGGCATGAGCACGCTGGCCGTGTCGCCTTCCGGCAACAATACCGAGATGTCGCTCAAGTCTTCCTGGCCGCACCCGTCGTTCGGCGGCAGCTACTTGCCGCTTACCCGTTCTGTGGACAAGGACGGCTTCAGCGCGCAATGGCTGGTGACCAATCTGGCACGCAACAACACGGCACAAGGAGCAAACGGGCAGGAGGTCTGTGCCGAAACCTTCTCGGTGGATTTCATCGACCCGGTCAACGTCTATCTGATGTCGGAACGCGCGGTGAAATACGGCGTGCTGTTCGTCGTGCTGGTGTTCACTTCGTTCTTCATGTTCGAAGTGTTGCGCAGCCTGCGCATTCACCCCATGCAGTATCTGCTGGTCGGCTTGGCGATGGCGATGTTCTTCCTGCTCATCATCAGTCTTTCCGAGCACATGCCGTTCCTGGCTTCCTATGTGATATCGGGCGCAGCCTGTGCCGCACTCATCGGCATTTATCTGGCCGGTGTGTTGCAGAACCGCAAACCCGGAATGGCCTTTTCCTGCGGCATCGCGCTGCTGTATGCCGTGCTGTACGGAGTGCTGCAATCGGAAGACAACGCGCTGCTGATGGGCACGCTGGTCATGTTTTCTGCCTTGGCGGCAGTGATGGTGCTGACTCGTCGGATGGACTGGTACCGGTTGAATGTGGCACAGGCTGAGGATTGATCCTTAAAAACTCAATTAGCCACAGAGAACACAGAGGTCACAGAGAAAAACAAATAGTTGTCACAGAAGTGCGACTCACCTTTTGGGGACCGCAAAACATGGAAAACCTGCTTCTTTCTCTGTGTTGTATGTGACCCTGTGACCTCTGTGGCTTGAATTATGGGTTCAGGTTTGGTTTATGCATTGTTTGAAGGAGCCGCCCGGAGCATCGGCCGGGCGAGTTGAGGAATGTCTGTCGCGTTGCGCAAGCCGATGATTTCGATTTTCGTGTCGGCGGCGGGCATCTTTACGCTGGCTATCGGTTGCTTGTTGATTGGGCTCAGGCTGTTCAGGGCGCGCCACACGTAACACCGGATGGTAGCCTCCCAATAATTTGACGCACACTTTCCGACCCCGTATATTCCATCCCCATGCAAACGCACCAACTCATCTCCGCAAAATCAATTATCGCCAAGCGACTGTGGCTGGTTCTGCCAGCCCATTGCCGCGCGCGCCTGTTTTAACGCTTCATTATTAACCGGGCAACTGCGGGTCGACCGCGTTGCTTCAGCCTGAGACCCGCACCAGCCAATACTTAAGGGTCTCAACATCATGGCAAGTCACACACGCAGTTTCTTCGCTAATCGGGACGTGTTTCTCGGCGTGGTCTTCGCGCTGCTCGCGGCGGTCGGGTTTTCGGCCAAGGCGATCCTGGTCAAGCTGGCCTATCAGGACAGCGTGGATGCGGTGACGCTGCTGGCGTTGCGCATGGTGTTCTCGATGCCATTTTTCATTGGCGTGGCGATCTGGGCCAGGCAGCAGCATGCTGCACCGCTCAATGCGCATGATCGGCTGCTGGTGCTGGGGCTGGGTTTGATCGGCTATTACTGCTCCAGTTTTCTCGACTTCCTCGGCTTGCAATACATCTCTGCCGGGCTGGAGCGCCTGATCCTGTTCCTCTATCCGACCATGACCGTGCTGCTCACCGCGCTTATATACAAGCGCGCAATCGGCGGCAAAGTCGTTGCGGCACTGGCTTTGTGTTATGCCGGGATCGCGCTGGTGTTCCTGCATGACGTGGGCGTGAAGGAGGGCAGCGTGGTATTGGGCGCATCGCTGGTGTTCGCGAGTACCTTGTCCTATTCGATCTATCTGGTGGGGGCCGGGCATGCCATTGCGCGTATCGGCTCGATGCGCTTTACCGCGTATGCGATGGTGGTGGCGAGCGCGGCCAGCCTGTTGCAGTTCGTGGCGATGCGTCCGCTGAGTGCGCTTGATCTGCCGTTGCGCGTGTACGAGCTTTCCGTCGCCATGGCGATCTTCTCCACGGTGTTGCCAGTATTTATGTTGTCTTTCGCCATTCGCCGTATTGGCTCGGGCAGTGCATCGCTGATCGGCTCCATCGGGCCGGTCAGCACGATCTATATGGCCTATGTGATTCTGGGCGAGCGTATTTCCCTGTTGCAGATCGCGGGTTCAACCCTGGTGTTGTGCGGCGTGCTGGTCATCAGCCTGAACAGCAAACGCGAGGGGACGTGACCGTGGCGCTTCAACCTGCGCGGGAAGGTGGCTGCACGTTCCCGGCTTGCCACTTGGCGAGCCGGGCGCGCATCCGTTTGAAGTGAGACCCTTGCCAGTAAACCCTCCCGCATGCGGGACAAAGGGTCAGCGCTTCGTCCGGCCTGACCGCATCCAGCGGCACGCTTGCCACCGAGGCGGCATCGGCGGCAAGCAGCGGCGTGTTGTCCAGCAGGCAGCGCGTGAAGGATTGGCCGAGCCAGTCGAGTTGGAAATGCGTGCCGAGTATGGCCGCAAGCTGGTCGGTGTTGCCTTGCGGCAGGATCAGGGCGATGCCGCGCGCTGCCTTGTGTTCGCGCACCAGTCGGTCCTGGGTCAGGAAGAAGCGACCTTCGTCATGGCACTGTTGCAGCAACATGTGATCCTGATGCCCGTTGTTGGCGAACAGCGTGTCGTAGCCGGCAGCCCGCAAATAGCGGCATAGCTGTCCCAGCATTTCGTCGCACAGAAAACGGGGCGATGGACTCATGGCGTCATGTTAAGCCAAATCCGGACATGCGGCGGCAAACGGACGCGGGCGTTTTTGAGCATAATGCACGCCTGAGAATGCAGAAAAAGAATCGAGACACGCCATGCACAAACCATTTTTCCTGTTCGCCATTTTGATCGCAATGCCAACGTCGGCAGCAGAAGCAATCCGGTGCGGCACGGACGCTTTCGGCAATGAAGTGTGCATGGATAAAGACGGTGTGGTACGCGCTGCGCCCGATAAACCGGCGGGCGATCGGTCAAGCGGTGCGGATAAGGGGAAAAGTGCGGCGGGCGAGTCTGGAAGAAAACCGGGCGGCGAAGATCAAACAGGAAAAACGCGCTGCGGTATCGATCCCTTCGGCAATACGGTGTGCCGCTGACACACCATCGACTCTAAAACACCAAGCCTACAGATTGAGTTGGAACTGGATGTAAAAAGTGCGACCCGCCAGCGGCAGATCGGAATACATGCCCGCCGACATAAAGGTCGGTTCCACAGGATTACTGTTGAACAGGTTGGTCACCATGGCACGGGCATCCCATCCGCCTGCAAGTTTTTCGCGGCGCAAGGTCAAGTCCACCGTCGTGTAATCGGGAATTTGAGGGCGGGCATCGCCCGGTTCGCGCATGCGGTCTGCCACGTGGTTGACCGTGGTGCCGAACTGCCACAGCGGAGCAAAGCGCCAGTCGGCCCGGCCAAACAAGCGGCGGTGCGGTGCCAAGCCTGCGTCCTGGCCGGTGTCCGAATCGGTGGAATGCTGCAAAGAATAACTGCCGGTCAGCCACAGATTGTTCGCGGCATCGAAAGTGGCTTCCAATTCCAGGCCGCGTCCAGTCTGGTCACCGGCATTCTGCATTTTTGCGGCGACAAGTTGAATTATGTTGCGCATGCGGTAATGGAAGAAATTCAGATTGGTTTGCAGTTTTTCTACTGGCTGCCAGGCAAACGCCAGTTCGTCGGTACTGATGGTCTCCGGCTTGATAGTGGGGGTGCCGGATTGCACCGGGTTGTTGATGGCATATTGCTCGACGAACGTGGGCGCCCGGAAAGCCTCGCCATGCATCGCCTTCACCACGACGTTGTAGGCGGCATCCCACACCAGCGCAAGGCGGGGATTGGTGGTGCTGCCGAAATCGGAATAACGGTCATGCCGAATGCCTGCCGTCAGCGTCCAGTCCTTGACGAAGTTCCATTCGTCCTGGGCAAACACATAGGACAGGTCGCGTTTGTGCGGCAGTATGTAGATGAAGCGCGGATCGGCATTCATCATTACTGGCGTGCATGGGAGTGTGGGAGCGGGATCGGTTGGGTTCAGCGGATCGCATATGGGCGCAAATGTCCCGTTGAAATTCTTGGTTTCCATGGTTTCGTACAGATCGTCCTGACTCAGTCCTGCGCCGATGCGGACTCGATGCTGTTGAAAGCCGGTATAGAGGGCGGAAACGCTGGCATGGGTGTGCCGTTCGGAGTGGCCGGGACTGCCGATCATGCCGTTTGGGAAGGCGGGACTAGCTCCGGCGGGAAAGAGCGTGAAGTACGGGTCTGGCTGTTTTTGCTTGATATCGTAGTAACCGGCAATCCCGGACACATCCCAGTTGGGCGCCCAATTGGCTTGCTCATAGTTCAAGTCCAGATACAGCCGGTTTTCGGTCACGGTCGCTTTTGGGTCCAGTGCCCCTGCAACGCCTGCGCCGGCTCCCAGTTTGCGTTGCTGATAGGCCGCCCTGAAGCGCCACGCTTCTTTGGATAGGTCGGCGCGCGCATCAATCGCTTTGCGCTCCTCGCTTATCGGACCGGAAGCGGAAATGGCATCCTGCTGGATGACGCCTTTCTGTCCGTCGGTATTTCCGGCCCGGAGATAAAAAGCTGCATCGAGCGATCCCAGTCTGCCGCCGTGCTGTATCCACGCATCTTTGCTGTTGAAGCTGCCGGCGCGTACCCCGGTTTCGGTTCCATTGATATCGTCAGATGTCTTGGTGATGACGTTGATCACACCGGAAAAAGCATCGGCACCATACAGCGCCGATCCCGGTCCGCGTATCACTTCGATGCGTGCCACATTTTCCAGTGGCATCCCTCCCCAAATCTGGCTGCGATCACCCTGGAATACATTGGTGATCGGGATGCCGTTGACCAGCATCAGAACCTGCGAATTCTCAAGGGTATGGATGCCCCGGATGCTGTAGATCGGCTTTGATGCAATATGCGACTTGGAAACATGCAACCCCGGCACGCTTTCCAGCGCCTGATCCAGGTCGGTGGCACCCATCGCTTCGATATCGCGGGAAGTGATCACCGTTGCCACGGAAGGCGCGCGCGTGATTGGCTGCGAGCTGCCGGTGGCGAGACTGATGGTGGTTTGGTCGCCGTAGGCCAGCGCCAGGTCTTCTTCTTCGGAGGATTGCGCAGCAGCACAGCCGACCCAGGCTAATGCCAGAAACGCGCAGAATGCCTGTCGCCCCATTGTTTGCATTGCCGAACCCCCGCTTGTCGTTCTTGAGTTTTTTATTGATCGGCACATTATCCACTATCCGCAGCGTGATTTGGAGCCAAGTTATGCTGGGAAATTGGAGCTTAGGCAATGTGCAGAGTGTTGAATTGTTCACAGATACGGACGATGGCCTGACAGAATAGCCAAGATGTCGACAAGGGAACGAAGCGATCAGAAAGGAGTTGCCGGGAAACCGATGCAATCGAATGAACCGGGATTTCCGGAAATACTTCAGCCTTGTTTCAAATGCTGAGTCTGATCTGGACGTAAACAGCACGCCCGGCTAGCGGCAAGTCGGAGGGCATTCCAGCCGATTTGAAGGTGGGTTCCCATGCCTTGCGGTCGAACAGGTTGGTCACTGTTGCGCGCGCTTCCCAGTCGCCGGCGAACTTTTCTCGCCGCAAAATCAAGTCCACCGTGGTGTAGTCGGGAACTTTAGCCCGGGTATCGCCCGGTTCGCGCATGCGGTCTGCCACATGATTGAGCGTGGCGCCGAACTGCCAAAGCGGCACAAAGCGCCAGTCTGCCCGCGCGAACAGGCGGCGATGCGGCGCCATGCCGGCATCCTGTCCGGTGGCTTCGTCGGTGGAGTGCTGCAGGGAATAACTGCCGGTCAGGCGCAGGTTGCTCGTTGCATCGTAGGTCGATTCCAGCTCCAGGCCGCGTCCGGTCTGTTCGCTGGCATTCTGATACATCGTTGCGACGGGCAATATGATGGCGCTCATGCGGTAGCGGAAGAAGTTCAGGTTGTTTTGCAACGCGGATGTGGCTTGCCAGGAAAACGCCAGCTCATCGGTGGTGATGGTTTCCGGTTTGATGTTGGGGCTGCCGACAGACACAGGGTTGTTGATGGCATACAACTCTGAGAAGGAGGGGGCGCGGAAAGCAGTCCCGTGCATGGCTTTCACCACGACGTTGTAAGCAGCATCCCACACCAGCGCAATGCGGGGATTGGTGGTGCCGCCGAAATCGGAATAGTTGTCATGCCGCACGCCCGCCGTCAGTGTCCAGTCCTGGGCGAGGTTCCATTCGTCCTGGACGAAGGCGTAGTACACATTGCGTTTGTGCGGCAGCATGAAAACCAGGGCTGGGTTGCCGGTCGCGTCTACAACGATGGGGGTGCAGGGCGGGAGCAAGGGATCGCATATCGGCGCGAAGGTTGCATCGAAGTTCTTTCTTTCCCTGACTTCATATAAATCTTCCTTCCGGTAACCAGCACCGAGGCGAACCCGATGCTGCTCGAAGCCGGTATAGAAGGCTGAAACGCTGGCATGCGTGTGGCGTTCGGAATGTCCAGGGTTGCCGATCATGCCATTGGGGAATGCGCCGCCAAACGCACCTGCAGGGAACAGGAGGTAGTCCGGGTTACCCTGCTTGTCCTTGATATCGTAATAGCCGATAACGCCGGACACATCCCACTCCGGTGCCCAGTTGGCTTGTTCGTAGTCCATATCCAGATACAATCGGGACGATCGACCGCTCCCATCGGGGTCCAGGCTCCCGCCTAAAGCGACAGCGCCCACTTCCCTTTCTTGATAGGCCGCCCGGAAGCGCCACGCATCCTTGGACAGATCGGCGCGCGCATCGATGCCTTTGCGTTCGGTGTTGATCGAGCCGGGAGCGAGCGATGCATTGGTGTTGAATACCGTGTCCCAGGTCGATTGGGCATCCTGCTGGATTATTCCCTTGTGACCATCTGTGTTCCCGGCGCGGAGATAGAAAGCGGCGTCGAGCACGCCCACTTTGCCGCCGTGCTGCAACCACGCATCGCGTGCATTAAAACTGCCGGCACGTACGCCAACTTCTGTGCCCTTGATGTCGGATGCTGTTTTGGTGATCACATTGATCACCCCGGAAAAGGCATCGGCGCCATAGAGCGCCGATCCCGGCCCGCGAATTATTTCGATGCGCGCCACATTCTCCAGCGGCATGCCGCCCCAGAGCTGGCTGCGGTCGCCCCAAAATACGTTTGTGATCGGGATGCCGTTCACCAGCATCAGGATTTGCGGGTTGTAGCGGGTATGAATGCCACGCAAGCCGTAAACCGGGTTCAAGGCGACATTCGTCATGGAGACGTGCATTCCCGGCACACTTTCCAGCGCCTGATCCAGATCGGTCGCCCCCATGGCCTCAATATCGCGGGAAGTGATCACGGTGGCTACCGCCGGGGCGCGGGCGATGGGCTGCTGACTGCCCGTGGCGATGCTGATAGTGGATTTGTCGCCGTAAGCCAGCGCCAAGTCCTCTTCATCAAGGGATTGTGCTACTGCAATACCGGTCCAGGCTAATGCCAGAAAGGCACAAATCGCGCAATGGCTCGTTGTTTTCATAGCTGCCCTCTCCTGATTCCTCTAGTTCCCGACTGGTTTATTATTGCCGGTACTTTTTTTGCGAACTTTATACTACTTGGGCCAAGCGCGCTCGGATTCTCCTTCATACAGGATATCGGTGCAAGGAATTGGGTACAAAGTTCCTTCCGGGCGATCCGATGCTTCAATAAAACCGGGCGGCATTCCAGCCAGAAATACCGGAAATACAAACAAACAGGATTCGCGTTGAGTCAGTCCGATGTCCGCTCCCAACGCGGCGACTAGTGCGGCGTAATTCATTTTCATACGCAACCGTCCAGCGAGGAGTTTCTCTTCCACGGCAAACGCCAAACGCAGGTACGGCCCCCGGTCCAAACCCAGGCTGCAGGCGAGCTCCATCAGGTGAGGAATGCGCTCGTCACCATTAACTAGAGGTCGGCCATAACCGCCGATGCTGCGGTGCATATCCAGTTCTTCAAGGATACAGCTATCCAGCTCCGCTCCATCGTCCATGCGATGCTTGGTACGAATGAAAAAATCGATGGAACGCGCAAATATGCCTCCGCCATAGATTCCAGCCTCCGAAATCGCCAAAGCCGCCGCCAAGCCTAAAGGTCCGGTGCTGCGGGCACTGCCAGCCAAGGCCGCAACACGGTTGTTCCAAAGTCTGACATCGGCATAGCTGGTGTAAGTCCAGATCGCATTCATTAACCGCAACTGCGCCTGGCTAAAACGGCGGCCGGTGATGCCGAACACGTAAAGTTCCACCCAATCCATGTCCTTCAGGTCGGCGTGCAAGTCGTGGCCGCGAAAGATCACATGACTGCCGGGATAGAAAGTACCCATACGGCTTTTCAATACCCCGACGTTTTCCTGCAGCAGGTTTGGGCCTTTTGCGTGCTGGCTCATGCAGACTCTCCAATTGGTTCGCTTTCAAGTTCAATGCTGCCGAACGGAAACTTCTTGTACCCGAGCGGGCGTTGTTCCAATGCATGCGCTGCCGCGCCAGGCAGGCGCAGCAACAGGTGCAGCATCTCGCCCTGCTCGGGGCTAAAACCCAAATCGGCGAAAGCGGCGGCGGCGACACCGGACAGGGCAAGCGGGCAACCTGCTGCTGCTTCCATAGTGACCAAGTTTTGTTGTAACCAAGACAAATAGTCACCCTTGCTGTAGCTGGCGAGGCAGGCCAGCGTCTGTTTCACCGGGGTGGTTGTGCTGACGCCATGTGGATCAAAGCCCGGTGTGTGTTCCGGCTTCGGCCAGATGCTGCCGGGAATTCCAGCAGGTTGGGCGAAGTGCTGCCTCCACGCGTTGAGATCGGTGCCGCATTTTTCCCAACCTTCCATCGCCAGGAATACTTCGTGGCCACCGGACAGTTGTCCGGCGCCGACCGCCAGCGCTGCCATGAGCGAAGCGGCGGCGGTGGAGCCGCATACTCCGCCGCACATGGCGGCATGCACCGAAGCATCACGGGGGCCGGGATTGGCCAGTGCCAGCGATAATGCCTCCAATAAATCGGCTTGCGCATTCGTGGGCGCAACGTTGCGGAACAGCAGATAAAGCATGTCGACCCAACGCGCATGTCCCAGCATTTCGCCGTAGACGTCGTAACCGCGGCAATAGGCGGCGCGGGGAGAAAAAGCATTGTCGGGTTCGGGCTCTTCGCGCCAGATGCGGCTGCGAATAGCGTTGGGGTTGCTATTGTCAGTCATGCCGGCTCCTATGGTAAGCACACCAGGCTGATGCCGCCATCCACCACGATTTCTTCGCCGACCACGTAGGCCGAGTCGTCCGAAGCAAGAAAGAGGGCGACCTTGGCCACCTCTTCGGAAGTGCCGAGGCGCTTGATTGGAGATCTGCCTTCGATGTCGCCTTTGATGGCTTGAAACACTTCCTGCGGGAGTGGCAAACGGTTAAAACCGCCGGTGTCGATCGGGCCGGGGTTGATAGCGTTGACCCGAATTCCGCGGCCGATGAGTGCAAGGCTCAAAGACTGCACAAGCGAACGCAAGGCTGCCTTGCTTGCGCCATAAATGCTGAAATTGGGCGAACCGGTTCGATTGGTGATGGAAGTGGTGACGATAATGGAGGCGTTACCGCTGAGTATTGGCAATGCTTTCTGGATGGTAAAGAACACCCCTTTGAAATTGACGCCCATGATTTCATCGAACTGGGATTCGGACACCAGTTCGACCGGCGCTGGGGCGGCGACGCCGGCATTGAGGAACAGCACGTCCAGTTGACCGAAATGGTTTTTCACTTGGGCCATCAATGCATCGATTTCGTGCAAGCTCCCCGCTTCGCTACGGATAACCAGCGTTTCGCTGCCCAACTCCTTCTGTGTGTCGGCAATTCTTTCCGCGTCTCGTCCTGTCACCGCCAGCCGTGCGCCTTCTGCACGGAAAAGCCTGGCAGTCGCCAATCCAATCCCGCTCGTTCCGCCAGTGATTAAAGCTGTTTTTCCTTTGAGCCTGTCCATTTTCATTCCTCCAGTTAAGTATTTTTATAATGCATTTGCCAACACACGCATCCGCACACTCATCGGCGGCACCTCTTTGGGGTCAATGAATACGTCCAGCAGCGTCGGGCAATTACGCGCACGCATGCCGGAGATATCCAGCCGGGACAGTTCCTCAATTGAACGGATAGTTAGGCCTTCTGCACCCAATGCGCGCGCCAGCGCGGCAAAATCGGTGGGCGGCAGGTCGCAGCCGATCTGTTCTGCACCGGCAAGGCGCTGTCCGTGCTTGACCATGCCCAGCGATTGGTCATTGAGTACCACAAAAATAATGGATAGTTTTTCGGCGACGGCGGCCGAGATTTCCTGGCCGTTCATCAGCATGCTGCCGTCGCCGGTGATGCAGACGACCGGCACATCGGGATTGGCAGCGGCGGTTCCGACTGCACCGCCGATGGCCCAGCCCATCGAGGCAAAGTTCATCATGACGCGCAGCCAGCCGCCATCGGTTTTACGCTGGCCTTGCGTGATTTTCCGTACAGCCCCGCTCAGCCGTCTTTCACCCAGCCGCCGGTTATTGGCGGGATGCAGGCAGTGAATCGACCAGGACGCACTGTTGCCGGTGTCGGCCAGGAAACGCGTGGTGGGTGGGAATAGCAGTCCCAATTCGCGCATCAGCCGTTGCGGTTTTATCGGGATCGCGTTGCTTACATACTTGTCGGGTTCCATCAGCATGTGGTGCGGATCCCATTCGTCGCCCCCCAACTTGTGCGCCGCGCGTCGCGGGCGATAGTCGATATTTACTGTTTTACCCGGGTCTTGCGCTTTGTCGATCAACTGGTTGAAGACTGACAGGATGCGCCCGCGGACGTGAAAACGCGCCATCGGCGTGAGTGCCAGATGTTCTTCCGATTCGTCGATGTGTACCAGCCGTTCGTTGAGCAGGCTGTCGCACCAGCCGCCGCTGTTCCACTCGCCCATGCTGGTGCCGATCGCCAGGATCAGGTCCACGGATTTGTCGCGAAGCGCAGTTTCGGCCGAAGCGTGGCCGCCGAAACCGAATACGCCGCGGAATAGCGGATGCCTGGGGTTAACGAGACCTTTGCCGTCCGGCGTGGTCACAAAGGGGGCTCCCTTGAGTGTTGCGTACTGGAGTATCGAGCCGATCGCTTCGCCGCACCCGCTGCCCACCAGCAGCACGATGTCCTTTGCTTGTGCCAGCATTTCGCGCAACGTCTCGATTGCATGATCGTCGACCAGCGAAGAGGGGGCCAGCAAATTGCGCAAATCATAGGAAGGCGTTTGCTGGGGGCTGGGGCTGCGGAAGACGTCCACCGGGAAGGACAGGTGCGACGGTCCCTTGGGCGGGCGGACGGCGCGCTGCAATGCGGAAATCAGTTTGGCTTCAATCTGCTTCGGATGCGAAACCAGGGAATTGTAACGGGTGCAGTGGCGCAGCATGGCCAGCGTATCGATGCCGGTGCAGGTCGATTCCTGCAAGGGGTTTTTGCCGAAGGAGGGCATCGCCGGTTGCCCGGTGATGACCAGCATCGGGACGTTGTTGCCGTAAGCGCAAGCAATTCCGGTGATGAGGTTCGTTGCGCCCGGGCCGGAAGTGGCGCAGCAGACGCCGACCTTGCCTGTTTCGCGCGCATAGCCGTCGGCCATGAAAGCCGCCCCGGCTTCGTGCCGGGCCAGGAAGTGACGTACCCCCCCTCTGCGGGCACTTCTGGCGAGCGCATTGTAAAGCGGTTCGATCGCGCCACCGGGGATGCCGAACACGTACTCGACCCCCATCTGTTCCAGGTAAGCCACCAGCAAATCGGCGACTTCGATTGTCGGGGGCGGCACAGTACCCGTACTGTCGCTAACCGATGAAACATGGCTCGCGACAAGCGAATTATCAGAGCTCATCAAACTCCTCCCAGAGTTTTTCACAACCTTCATCGTTATATTCGATGCTGATCGGTGTTCCGGACTTTGTCCGGTTGTTTTTAAAAGATCATGCCGACGCGAGCTTTTGCGAAGTTACGAATATTAACCACGATTTATGTAGGGGCAGTGTAAAGCCTGAAGTTGTCCAGTGCAAGCAAAGCACCTAAAACCAAAGACTTTTCCCGCATCATCAAGAAGAGTCTATTTGATCTCCATTTGATGTTTCGAATGCCCCGCTACAAATGGTCGACTAAGTTACTACATTGTTGTTTTGGTCGGGAAAAGAATATACTTTTAAGTTTATTGATTGTCGGACAATAAAACTGCGGGATGCATTAGCGGCTGCATTTAAAAAAGAAGGCGAAAGTAAATGCTTGCGCAACAAGTCCCATTTGAACGACACTGAACACAATTATTATATGCGTATGTTCACGATACTTTCTCAGTCACGAATGGCGGCGGCCTTTGCCTCCCGGCGAGTGCGCATGGGCGCATGGTTGCTGGCTGCGCCTATGCTGTTGTTTGCTGCAGTTCCCGCCCGGGGGATCCCGAAAGACATTTCTGTCATTCCTGTTGAAAAAGCATCGTTTCTGCAAACCCAACTCAGCAATTTTGAGGCTTTTTATCCCTTTCTTTCCATTCCGGCGACGGATCGCCTGGCGCAGGAGAATTACGAAGAACTGATTCGCACGATCGCGGCCTATCCTGAAGTGGTGGTGTTCCCGATTCATGTTGCAGGGAATGTCTCTGTAGCAACCCGGCGCTTGTCCAACAAAATTGCTCAAGCATCTGTGGAAGGCTCGATTGCGGTAATTTATCCCGATATCGGCGAGCCCTATCGCAGTGTTTTCGCCCAGATCATCAACGGGATCGAGGAAAAGGCCAAAGGCCGCGTGTCCAATATTGCGGTCGGCCCCAACGTGGATGTGGGCGAGCTGAATAATGCGTTGCTGCGTCAGGATACCAGGGTGGTAATCGCATTGGGCCGGCAAGGCGTCAAGGTGGCTTCCGCGCTGGATAGCAGCATAGGCGTGGTGGCAGGCGGCGTTTTGATGGGGCCTGACAAAAACGAATTGCGTAATTTGCAAGTGAACAGCCTGTCGCCGGATCCGGCGCTGTTGTTCTCGCGTCTGAAGGGCATGATGCCCAAGGTGCGGCGGATTTTCACCGTATATGACCCGCGCCAGAACGAATGGATGGTGAGTCTGGCCAAGGAGGCTGCACTTGCACAAGGGCTGGAACTTGTGGTCTTCGAAGCACAGGATTTGCGCAGCGCAATGCTCGCCTATCAGGAAATCCTTGCCCAGGTCGACAGCAGCAAGGATGCGCTGTGGTTGCCGCAGGACTCGACAACGGTGGAGGACAGCACGGTTCTGCCGATGGTGCTGAAAGAATCCTGGGATCGCAATCTGGCCGTGTTTTCCAGCAGCTTCGGGCATGTCCGGCGGGGGGTGCTGTTTTCGCTGTATCCAAACAACGAGGGGTTGGGACGCTCTCTGGCAGGCTCCGCGCTGGGCATTCTCGCCTCCGGCGGGAGCGACGTATCGGGAATATTTCCGTTGCGCGAAGTGTTGATGGCAATCAATCTGCGCACAGCCAAACACCTTGGGCTGAATTTCAGCCAACCGAAAAGTTTTGACATGGCTTTTCCAGAGCAATAAGGCATGCCGCGGGCCATGAAAAAAAAATTTCCAGCATTATTACAGCGGCTCACTTTCCAGCGCCAGCTTAGTGTCACCGTAACACTCGGCATTCTTTTTCTGGCGTTGCTTTCATCCGTTGCAGGGTCGTGGCAGGTCAACGAGCGGGTACGCCACAATCTGATCGAGCAGGGGCAGCGCATCACCGAAAATCTTGCGCGCCAGAGTTCCCTGGCGCTGGTCTATTCTTCCGCCGACAATGCTGCCGAAGCGGTGAGAGCAACCATGGCGTTCCCCGGCGTAATCGGGGTGGAGATACGGCACAGCAACGGCCTGGTGCTGTTGGCCAACGGCGACAACAACCACAACAGCTTTCTGGAGCAGCCCCGCCAGGCCGACGGCTTGCAGGCCGCCGCGATCATCGATGCGGAAAGCTCCAGCGCGTGGCATTTCGCGGCCCCGGTCTATTCCCAGCCGGCGGAGGCGTCGCCATTCGGCGATGCGGCCACGCCCGAACTGCTCGGCAACGTTTCGGTGGTGATGAGCAAGGAGGCGCTGACGCGGATGACCTCCGATATTTTTGTCACCAACCTGTCCACCTCTTTCTCCTTCGCGCTGCTGTTCCTGCTGTTGATCCGTTACCTTACCCGCGGCATGGCGCGACCATTGGAACAGCTTTCGAGCAGCATGGAACGCGCGCAAATGGGCGAATCGCAGGTGCGGGCCGAACCCGGCGGGCCCAGGGACATCGCCGAAATGGCGCATGCCTTCAACAATATGATGGCGGTGCAGGAAGAACGCGAAGCGGCCCTGCGCATTGCTGCCATTGCCTTCGAGACCGAGGAAGGCATGATGGTGACCGACAGGAATGCGTCGATCATCCAGGTCAATCAGGCGTTCACCCGGCTTACCGGCTACAGCGCGGAGGATGCGATCGGCAGAAACCCGTCCATGCTCAAGTCCGACCGCCAGGATGAAGAGTTTTTCCAGCGCATGTGGGACCGGCTGCGCACCGAAAACAGCTGGCAGGGCGAAATCTGGAACCGGCGCAAGAACGGGGAAGTCTATCCGGAATGGCTGAACATCACCGCCGTCCTCGGCAAAGACGGGCAGGTCACCAATTATGTCGGCGCATTCGTCGACTTCACCGAACGCAAGAAAGCGGAAAGCGAAATTCACCATCTGGCTTTCTTCGATCCGCTGAGCCAGCTTCCCAACCGGCGCATGCTGCTTGACCGTTTGCGGCAGGCGGTCGCAAACGGCGCGCGCAATCAGACCGGCGGCGGGTTGCTGTTCATCGACCTGGATAACTTCAAGACGCTGAACGATACCAAAGGGCACGGCATCGGCGACTTGCTATTGGTCGAGGTCTCCCAGCGATTGCAGGCTTGCGTCCGCGAGGGCGACACCGTGGCCCGCTTCGGCGGGGACGAATTCGTGCTGCTGCTGGAGGGACTGAGCAAGGACGAAACGCAGGCCGCCGCGCAGTCGCGGATGGTGGGCGAGAAGGTGCTCGAAGTGCTCAGCCGCCCCTATATCCTGGAAGGAAACGAATTCCACAGTTCGTCGAGCATGGGCATCACGCTGTTCATCGATTACAAGCAGAAGCTGGACGAATTGCTCAAGCAAGCCGATACCGCCATGTACGAAGCGAAGAAATCCGGCCGCAACACCTTGCGCTTCTTCGATCCGGTCATGCAGGACGAACTGGAGGCCCGCGCCCAGCTTGAGGTTGGATTGCGCGAGGCATTGAACAAGGGCGAATTCCGGCTTTATTACCAGATGCAGGTCGATCACAACCAGCACATTCTGGGCGCGGAGGTGTTGCTGCGCTGGGTACACCCGGAGCGCGGCCTGATCCCCCCCATGCAATTCATCCCGCTGGCGGAAGAAACCGGGCTTATCCTTCCCATCGGGCAATGGGTGCTGGAAAGCGCGTGTCGGCAGATCAAGCTTTGGGAGGCGGATGCGCGCACGCGCGGGTTGCAGCTTGCCGTCAATGTCAGCGGGCGGCAGTTCCGGCAAAAAGACTTTGTTGCCCAGGTCAGCGCAGTTCTCAAACAGGCCGAAATCAATCCGCTGTTGCTCAAGCTGGAATTGACCGAGAGCATCGTGCTCGACGATGTTGCCGACACCATCGCCAAGATGCAGGCGCTCAAGCAAATCGGCGTGAGTTTCTCCATGGACGATTTTGGGACAGGCTATTCGTCGCTGTCCTATCTCACGCAATTGCCCTTGAACCAGCTCAAGATCGACCAATCGTTCGTGCACCATATCGGCACCAAGGAATCGGATGCGACGATCATTCAAACCATCATCGGCATGGCCAACAACCTGGGCATGGAAGTGATCGCCGAAGGCGTTGAAACGCAGGAGCAACGCGATTTCCTGGAAGAGAACGGCTGCATGCTCTATCAGGGTTACCTGTTCGGCAGGCCGGTGCCCCTTGAAGAATTCGACGCGCTGTTAAGGTAGTGTTCGCACCAGTGCATGCGGGTCGCTTGCACTACTTTCAGGCAAGGCGCGGATTCCGTTTCGCGGGCAGCACAGGCGGCGGGGATGCCTAAAGAATGACGGCGACGAAATCGCCGTCGAATCTGCCCGCCACCTTCCCATCGCAATGCACCACCGACTGGATGTTGATGCGCGCGCGTTTGTGTTTCAGCAGCGTGGCGAGGAAGCGCTGCCATTTTTCCGGGGCGGGGGTGTTTGCTTCTGCCGAAAAGTCGCCGGGCATCGGCAGGTCGAAACTCATATTGCTCTTCTGGATGACCAGGCGCGCCTCGATGTTTGCATCCAGCATGCTGACGTGGAGCAGACCCCATGCGGCAAGGATGGCGAGGGCGGAAGCGCTGCCGCCGAATACCGTGTCCCGGTGGTTGATGTTGGGGGCAAGCGGCGCGGCGAGAAGGACGGATTGCGGCGTGGCTGCTCTGACCTCCACGGCCATCGCTCCGGAAAGCGGGATGTGGGCGTGGAGGTAGTCCTGTAACGCCTGCGGCGTTATCGCGGCCATTTACTTTCCCGCTGCGCGTTCCGCCGACTGCACGGTGTTTGCCACCAGCATGGTGATGGTCATGGGGCCGACGCCGCCGGGAACCGGTGTGATCCAGCCGGCCACTTCTTTCGCGGAATTGAAATCCACGTCGCCGCACAGCTTGCCATGCTCGTCGCGGTTCATGCCGACGTCGATGACGGCGGCGCCGGGTTTGATCATGTCGCCGGTGACCATCTTCGCCTTGCCGATGGCAACGACCAGAATGTCGGCATCGCGCGTGAACTTGGCAAGGTCGACGGTCTTGGAGGTGCAGATGGTGACGGTGGCGTTGGCTTGCAGCAGCATCATGGCCATCGGTTTGCCGACGATGTTGCTGCGCCCGATCACCACGGCATGCTTGCCTTCGATGCTGACGCCGGCTTTTTCCAGCAGCTTCATCGAACCGTACGGCGTGCAGGGGGCGAAACGCATGTTGCCGGTGGACAGTGCGCCGACGTTGACCGGATGGAATCCGTCCACGTCCTTGTCCGGGCTGATGGCATTCAGCACCTTTTCGCTGTTGATGTGTTTCGGCACCGGCAATTGCACCAGGATGCCGTGTATCTTCTTGTCGGCGTTCAGTTCGGCGATCTTCGCCAGCAGTGCGGCTTCGCTGGTGTCGGCGGGCAGCGCGATGTGCTCGGAATGCAAACCCAGTTCGGCGCAGGCTTTCACCTTGTTGGCGACATAGACCTTGGAAGCCGGGTCTTCGCCGACGATGATGACTGCCAATCCCGGCGTGATTCCGCGCGCCTTTAACGCATCGGCACGGAGTTTCCATTCGGCGCGCACTTCCTGCGCGATTGTTTTGCCGTCAATGATGCGTGCGGTCATCGTTTTCTCCCGGTAAGTTAGAACTGTGGTTTGTCTGCGGCCTGCTCGTAGTTGGCAACGCCGGCCATGATTTCCTTGCGCGCTTCTTCAACGCCTTCCCAGCCGCCGATCTTGACCCATTTGTTGGGCTCGAGGTCTTTGTAGTGCGCAAAGAAATGCTCGATCTGTTTGAGCACGATCTCAGGCAGCTCGGTGTGGCTCTTCAAGCCGCGGTACAGGGTGGAAAGCTTGTCCACCGGTACCGCCAGCACCTTGGCGTCGAAGCCGGACTCGTCTTCCATCTTCAGCACGCACAGCGGGCGGCAGCGCACGACCACGCCGGTGTTCAGCGGCACCGGGGTAATGACCAGCACGTCCACCGGATCGCCGTCGTCGGACAGCGTATGCGGGATATAGCCGTAATTGCAGGGGTAATGCATCGCGGTGTTCATGAAGCGATCCACGAAGATCGCGCCGGACTCCTTGTCCACTTCGTATTTGACCGGCTCGCCATGCATCGGGATTTCGATGATGACGTTGAAGTCGTTGGGAAGATCTTTGCCGGAGGGGACTTTGTTCAAACTCATGTTGCTGCGCCTTTGGGTGGAAATTGAAAGGCGCGCATTGTATCACCGGGTGGCAGTCTGCCAAAGGCCGCCACCCGGTGCCGCCACGGATTAATAATCGGTATAACCTTTCTCTCCCGGGGTATAAAAGGTGCCGGAATCGGGTGCGGCCAGTGCATCTCCCCGCTGCAGCTTCTGCACCAGGTCCGGGTTGGAAATGAAGGGTCGGCCGAAGGCCACCAGGTCGCCGTGTTGCGCGTCGAGGTCGGCATTGGCGCGCGCCGCATCGTAGCCACCGGAAAGGATGTATTTGCCCTTGAAGTTGACGCGTATCTTTGCCTTCAATCCCGGGCTGACTTCCGGTGCGCCCATCGAACTGTGGTCGACGACATGAATGAACGCCAGACCGATGTTGTTCAACTCCTCGATCAGCCGCAGGTACAACGCATCCGTCTTGGCGTCAGCGACGGTGCCGTTGAATGCGCCATAGGGCGAAATGCGCATGCCGACCCGTTCGGCGCCGATGGCGGCGGCGGATGCCCTGGCGATTTCAACGGCGAAGCGGATGCGGTTCTCGACGCTGCCGCCCCATTTGTCGGTGCGCTGGTTGGTGGCGGTGTTGATGAACTGGTCGATCATGTAGCCGTTGGCAGCGTGCAGTTCGACGCCGTCGAATCCGGCTTCGATCGCGCGCTTCGAAGCGTTCGCATATTCGGCGATGGTCAGGGCGATGTCGGCTTCGCTCATCTCTGCGGGAACCGGATGAGGCTGCATGCCGTTGCTGTCGGTCCACATCTCTCCCGGAGCCGCGAGAGCGGAGGGGGCCATGATCCTGGTTCCTGCCGCCATGTTTGCGGGGTGGCTGACACGCCCGGTGTGCATGAGTTGCACGAAAATTCTGCCTCCGGCCGCATGCACGCCGTCGTTCACGCGTTTCCAGCCGTGCACTTGCGCGTCCGAAAACATGCCCGGAATGCGGGCATAACCCAGGCCATTGGCTGAGGGCGACGTGCCCTCGGTGATAATGAGCCCGGCGTCGGCGCGAAGTTTGTAATATTTTTCCATCAGTTCGTTCGGTACATTGCCGATGGCGCGCGAACGCGTCATCGGCGCCATGACGATACGGTTCTTCAATTGCAGTTTGCCGAGCGAGGTCGGGGTAAACAGGGTATTGCTCATGTGTTGCTCCTTGAGTGTGGCTCTTGCAAGATTCGCAGGGTGGGCGCGTTTTTGTGCCCACGCGGAATATTCCTCTTCGAACGCGTGG
>JACRME010000010.1 GCA_016235045.1 Nitrosomonadales bacterium | reverse complement strand
GATTGCTGGATTCCCGCCTGCGCGGGAATGACGGTATTCTGAAATGTCGGCACCAGTTTTGGAGATTTCATGCACGCCTACCGCCAGGATTTCATCCGTTTCGCCGTCGCGCAGAATGTTCTGCGCTTTGGCGAGTTCCAAACCAAGGCCGGACGTCTTTCGCCCTATTTCTTCAATTCGGGGCTGTTCCAGGACGGCGCCGCCTTGCGCGAGTTGTGCCAGTTTTATGCCCAGGCCATCCTCGCATCCGGTGTCGAGTTCGACATGTTGTTCGGCCCAGCATACAAGGGTATTCCGCTGGTAGCGGGTACTTCCATCGCACTGGCCGAGCAGGGCCGCAACGTGTCCTATTGCTTCAATCGCAAGGAAGCCAAGGACCACGGCGAGGGCGGCAGTACGGTGGGCGCGAAGCTGCAGGGCAGGGTGCTGATCATCGACGATGTGATCTCGGCAGGGACTTCGGTGCGCGAGTCCATCGAACTTATCCGCGCGGCCGGTGCCACACCGTGCGGCGTGGTGATTGCGCTGGATCGCATGGAGCGGGGACAGGGCGAGTTGTCGGCGGTGCAGGAGGTGAAGCGCGACTACGGGGTGCCGGTGATTTCCATCGCTGCTTTGGACGATCTGCTCGGTTATTTGCAGGGACAAGCCGAATTGGTGCAGAATCTGCACGCGGTTGAATCCTATCGTGACCGTTATGGAGTGAAAGAATGAGCAAAACTGAATTTCTGGCAGCGGCGGCTGCATTCTGCGTCGTATTGAGTTTCAACGCCGAGGCGAAGCTCTACAAATGGGTGGATGAAAGCGGCGTTACCCACTACGGCGAAACGATTCCGCCCGAATATGCAAATCGCGATACCAAACTGCTGAAAAATGGCCGGGTGATCGACCGCAAAGAATCCTTCGACGACGACAAACAGAAATCAGCGAAAAAAGAAACAGCCGAGGAGAAAGCTGCCATGGAGGCACGGCGCCGCGATGAGGCTTTGCTGAACAGCTTCACCACCGAAAAGGAAATCGACCTTTCGCGCGACCGCAGCCTGATGCAAATCGAGGCGCGGATCAACAGTTTCAACACCATGATCAAATCGGCACAGACTACGCTGGACGATCTGCATAAGGAAAGCGAGACCCGCACCAAAAAGGGCTTGAAAATCCCCGAGTCCCTGACAGAGGACATTGCGGAGGCCGAAGCGCGCGTTACGAAGCTGCAAAAAGACCTGGAAATGAATCAGAAGGAATCTGACGCCGTAAAAGCGCGTTACGATGCCGAAAAGAAACGCTTCCGGGAATTGAAAGGGTATGCGCCTGCCGCCAACTAGCTACTGCGGAATAAAAGCGCGGGCAGTTGCATCGTAGCCCAGTAGCTGGCCGTGTTCGATATCGAAGTACCAGCCATGCAGGTTGAGTTCATTCCGCTCAACCCGTTCGCGTATCCACGGAAACGTCATCAGATTTTTCAGCGAGACCAGGATGGCGCGCTGCTCGCAGGCGCGTTCCTGCTGTTCCAGCGGGGCATGAGGCATTTCCGCCATCACTTCGGCACGCGCACTTTCCACCAGGCACATCCAGTCGTCGATATAGGAGCCGCTGGCGCAGACACCGCCCGTCCTGACCAGGGCATTGATGCCGCCGCAACGCGCGTGTCCCAGCACGATGATGTGCTTCACGCCCAGCGTGCCGACTCCGTACTCGATGGCGGCCGTCGTGCCGTGATGCCCCGCATGTCCCTCCAGCGGAGGAACCAGATTGGCCACATTGCGGATGACGAAGAGGTCGCCAGGATCGCAATCGAACACCAGCGCCGGATCCACGCGTGAATCGCAGCAGGCGACGACCAGTATTTTGGGCGCCTGTCCTTGTTTGACTAGCTGCTGATACAGATTGTCGTTGCGCTCGAAATGCTGTTCGCGAAAACGCTGAAACCCTTGAACAAGATTGCGCGGAAGAGCGCTCATGCGCCCGTCAGGAGCCGCTGCGCTTCGCGGTACTTGTCGGCCGTCTTTTGCAACACGTCGGCGGGAACCTGCGGTGCGGGCGGCTTCTTGTTCCAGCCGGAGGACTCCAGCCAGTCGCGCACGAACTGCTTGTCGAAACTGGGCGGGTTGCTGCCGACCTTGTATTGGTCGGCAGGCCAGAAGCGCGAGGAGTCGGGCGTCAGCGCTTCGTCGATCAGGTACAGCTTGCCAGCCGCATCCGTGCCGAATTCGAACTTGGTGTCGGCGATGATGATGCCTTTGGTCAGCGCGTAGTCGGCAGCCTGGGTGTAAAGTGCAAGGGTGGCGTTTTTCACCTGTTCGGCCATATCGGCGCCCAGCAATTTCTTTGTTTCCTCAAACGAGATATTTTCGTCGTGGGCGCCCGCCGGTGCCTTGGTGGAGGGTGTAAATATCGCCTGCGGCAATTTCTGTGCTTCCTGCATCCCCGCAGGCAATTGGATACCGCACACTGCACCGGTCTTCTTGTAGTCCTTCCAGCCGGAGCCCGCAAGATAACCGCGCACGATGGCTTCGACCGGCAACGGTTTCAACTTTTTGGTGACGAAGGCACGGCCGCGCACCTGTGCTTTTTCCGCCTCGGTCTTCACCACCGACTCGGGGTCGATACCGGAAAGGTGGTTGGGAATCACGTTCGCCAGCTTCTTGAACCAGAAATTGGAAACGGCCGTCAGCACCTCGCCCTTGCCGGGAATCGGTGTCGGCAGGATCACGTCGAAGGCGGACAGGCGGTCTGTCTGCACAATCAGCAGGTGGTCGGCATCCACTTCATAGAGATCGCGCACTTTTCCGCGATGCAGGAATTTCAGGCTGGTCAGGTTGGATTCGTGTAATGCGGACATGGAAACCTCAAAACAAATGTGTAGGATGGGTTGAGCGCAGCGATACCCATCATCTGTATCAATTTAAACGATGGGTATCGCTGCGCTCAACCCATCCTACTTGTATTCAACTTAATGCTGGCAAAGTGGTTGCTGCAATTTGTTCGGCTTGTTTCATGCGATAGTCGGTTAACTTCTGCGCGAGTTGCTTGTCGTTCAGCGCCAGCATGGAAACGGCGAACAGGCCGGCATTCGCCGCACCCGCTTCGCCGATGGCAAACGTGGCGACCGGAATGCCTTTCGGCATCTGCACGATGGACAGCAGCGAGTCCATGCCCTTCAGATATTTGGAAGGGATGGGCACGCCCAGCACCGGCAGTGTGGTCTTGCCGGCGATCACGCCGGCCAGATGCGCCGCACCGCCCGCACCGGCGATGAAGCATTGCACGCCTTGCGCGCTCATGTCCTTGATGTAGTCGAACAGCAGATCGGGCGAGCGATGCGCCGAGATGACGCGCGAATCGAACGCGACGCCAAAATCCTGCAGTGCGCGTGCTGCCTGCTGCATGATTTCCCAATCATTTGAACTACCCATAACAATGGCTACGAGCGGCTTGGACATTGCTTACACTCCTTTGTGATAACCCACTACACGTTCGACTTCGTTTTTGGAACCAAGGATCACCGGCACACGTTGATGCAAACCGGTGGGTTGCAGTTCCATGATGCGTTCGCGGCCGGTGGAACTGGCGCCGCCTGCCTGTTCGACGATGAACGACATCGGATTCGCTTCGTACATCAGGCGCAGCTTGCCGGCCTTGGTCGGGTCCTTGTTGTCGAACGGGTACATGAAAATGCCGCCGCGCGTCAGGATGCGGTGCACTTCGGCCACCATGGATGCCACCCAGCGCATGTTAAAATTTTTCTCGCGGCCGCCGTCCTTGCCCTTCATGCACTCGTCAACGTAACGCTGCACCGGCTTTTCCCAGTAGCGCTGGTTGGACATGTTGATGGCGAACTCGGCCGTATCTTCCGGAATGGTCATGTTGGGGTGGGTCAGGAAGAACTCGCCGACGTCGCGATCGAGCGTAAAGCCGTTCACGCCGTGGCCGCTGGTGATCACCATCATGGTATTCGGGCCGTACAGCGCATAGCCCGCGCAGACCTGCTTGGTGCCGGGCTGCATGAAATCGGCAGCGGTCGGGTTGGTCACGCCTTCCGGGCAACGCAGGATGGAGAAGATGGTGCCGACAGAGATGTTCACGTCGATGTTGGAAGAGCCGTCCAGCGGGTCGAAGGTGATCAGGTACTTGCCCTTGGGATACTTGGCCGGGATCGGGTAGATGTCGTCCATCTCCTCCGAAGCCATCGCGGCGAGGTGGCCGCTCCACTCGTTGGCCTTGATGAACACTTCGTTGGTGATGATGTCCAGCTTCTTCTGGGTTTCGCCCTGCACATTTTCGCTGCCCGCGCTACCCAGTACCCCGATCAATGCACCCTTGTTCACGTCGTGCGCGATCTGCTTGCAGGCGGAAATGACGTCGCTCAGCAACCCGGTGAAATCGCCGGTCGCGCCGGGAATATGGCGTTGTTCTTCAATGATGAACTGGATCAGACTCTTACTCATTACTGCTCTCCTCGGTGATGTGAATTTTACAGGTAATACGCTTTGCTCTCTACGGCTATTTGGTCAATGAAATGAATAACTCGGGTAATTTTTGGGGCAACTGCTCGACCTTGTCGATGATGGTGTACTGGCGCCCGAAAATGTCCGCCACATACTCGTCGGCCTTGGGATCGAGGTTGATGCAGTAGCTATAGATGCCCTGCCGATCCAGTTCCTTCACTGCTTGCCGCGCATCGGCGATCAGCAGATTCCCATCCTTGGTATCGATATCCGCGGGCTGCCCGTCGGTGAGGATGAGCATCAGTTTTTTGTCTGCAGTCTGCTTTTCCAGATAGTGCGCGGCATGGCGCATTGCGGCGCCCATGCGCGTCGAGTAACTCGCCTCCATGGCAGCCAGACGGCCCTTCACTTCGTCGTTCCAGCGCTCGCTGTAGCCCTTGATGTGCAGGTAGCGCACTTCATGCCGCGTGTTGGAATGGAAACCCGCGATGGCAAACGGGTCACCGAGTTTTTCCACCGCCCAGCCGAGCAATGACACGGCTTCCTGGCTCAATTCCAGGATGGTCTGCTCGCTACCGGCGGCTTTTTCGTTAAGCGATTCGGACAAATCCAGCAACACCATCACCGCGATGCTGCGCCCGTCGTTGCGGTGACTCATGTTAATACGCGGGTCGGGTTGCGCGCCGCTCTTAAAGTCGATGAGCGAACGGATCGCAACATCCAGGTCGAGCTCGCTGCCTTCTTCCTGATAGCGGATGCGCACCTTGTCCTGCGGTTTGAGTAGGTCGAGTATCTTCTTCAGGCGCTTGGCCAGACCTGCATGTTTCTCCAGCAGGCGGTCGATGTCCGCGGCATTGCCTTGCGGATGCAGGCCTTCATACACGCTCACCCAGTCGGGACGGTAACTCTGGTTGTTGCAGTCCCATTCGGGATAGTGGCGCGGCGGCAAGGCGTTAATCTCTTCGCCCGGCTCGATCTTGCGCGGCTCGTCGAAAGCTTCTTCCTCGTCGCCTTCCTCGATGAACTTCCACATCTGGCGGTTATCGTCGCGGTAGTCGATGACCGTATCGGCAAAATGCGTGTTGGCCAGGTTGTCACTTTTCAGGCGCGTTTTGGTGATGAAGGAAATGCCAAGGTCGGCCATGTCCTGCGTGCCGGTTTTGCCGTCAGCCATTAGCTGATGAAATCGCTGCGCGAACTCGACGATGTCGGCGTTCTTGTACGAATGTTGCCCATCGAGTATGGCGCGCGACAGCATCGCCAGGCGAAGGCGCACGGTGGATGTAGTTTCCGCATCGCAGGCATCTTCCAACGGGACGGGATGCAAAGCCTTGAAAATGCGGCGCAGGCCGGGGTATTCGCGCATCGCCAAATATTCCACGCGGCTGTCTTCCAGGAATTCTGCGGCCATGCGCTGGAACGGGCTCATGTTGTCGGCGATGATGGCTGTAGTCCAGCGGCGGTGGGCGGCGATATGGGCCAGGGTAGCGCGATAGCGGTCCAGCCCCGTTATTCCTTGTACATCGTTGTACACATCGGGCAGACGAATGCCCAGTTTGTCGTAATACGGAATCGGTTTGCGCAGTTCATCGAACGCGCTGCTGTAGGGGATGAGCATGTCGTCGTCATGCCACAATCCGCGCAGGTACAGATTCAATTTGCGTTCGTTATCCACCAGCAACGTGCCGTGGCGTTCGCGCTGCAATACCGCGCGGCTATCTGCCGATTGCAGGCTGAAATAGTCGACCTGCCGATCTGGATGATCTTCGTAATACAGTACGCCGTAGTCCACCCAGTTCTTCAGGCCTGCCAATGACAGTTGTCCGAGCAATGTCGAAGCCTGCTTGAACATTTCCGGCAGGCCGGGACTGGGGAAGGTCTGGTGTATGCCGTGGATGGAACCGGTGGTTTGCTCCATCAGATCGAGCGCGATAGCGAGGTAGTCGCGCAGCAGTTCGCGCGTCTGCAAGCGACGAGCCGTGACCGGCAGCGACTGCAGAAACGGCACAATCGCGATGCTGTTGGGCGACTTCCACATCTTGCGCACGAATTCCATGATGTCGGGCAAGGCCTCCTCGCCGACTACTTTAGCCACATGCGGCCACTCTTCCAGAAAGATCAGGATAGGCTCGGCACCCCGTCCCATCTTGCCGAGAAAGCGCGCGTGCTCGATGTAGGCCGCGATGCCTGCCTCGGACAACGCGAATTGAGCTGCTCGCATGCAGTCCGGAAACACTTCCGCCACGCGCGGAAAGCCGCAGGCAAGCTCGGTCCATTGAGCTTGCAGGTCTTCCGGAATGGCGAGTGTCGTAGTCATCGCACTAGGCAAATACGGCGTCGATGGCATGATCCAGCGTGTCTCGGATATCCGCATCGTCGGTGATCGGGCGCACCAGCGCCATGCGGCACGCCGCCTTGGGCGCAACGCCACCCTTGATCAATGTCGCCGCGTACACCAACAGACGTGTGGAGATGCCTTCATCCAGTCCGTGCCCTTTGAGGTTGCGCGCGGCCTGGCCGATCTTCACCAGTTGCGTTGCCAGGCCATTTTCGATCCCCGCTTCCTTGCCCAGAATCTCGGCTTCGAGCTGCGCTTCCGGATAGTCGAACTCGAACGCGGTGAAGCGTTGTTTGGTCGATTGCTTCAGATCCTTCATCAGGCTCTGGTAGCCGGGGTTGTAGGAGATCACCAGCTGGAAGTCGGGATGCGCTTCGATCAATTCGCCTTTCTTGTCCAGCGGCAAGGTCCGGCGGTGGTCAGTGAGCGGGTGGATCACCACGGTGGTGTCTTGGCGCGCTTCGACGATTTCATCCAGATAGCAAATCGCACCGATGCGTGCTGCCGTGGTCAGCGGGCCATCGAGCCAGCGCGTGCCGTTGGCATCGAGCAGGTAGCGGCCAACCAGATCGCTGGCGGTCATGTCTTCGTTGCAGGCCACTGTGATCAGCGGCTTGTTCAGCTTCCACGCCATGTATTCGATGAAGCGCGATTTGCCGCAGCCGGTTGGGCCTTTCACCATGACCGGCAGGCGCGCTTTGTAGGCGGCTTCGTACAAGGCGACTTCATCGCCGAGTGCCTGGTAGAACGGTTCCTTGTGGACTTTGTATTGTTCTTTGTCGCTCATCGTAACCTCCGAAGTGCTCAACTCCTTCCCCCTCTCAGGGGGAAGGTTGGGATGGGGGTACTACTTTACTTCTACCCTCTCCCTGCCCTCTCCCTGCAAGGGAGAGGGAATTGAGCCGGAATAAAACGCCCCCAACGAGTGGGGGCGCATGTTGCTTCGATACTGCTGAGTAGCCAGATACTGCTCCACTCTCCCCTGTTCTTTTTATTTATGTACACCCAACTTTTCGCGCCAGCCCGGATACAGCTTGTCTGCATCTTTCGGGAAGGACTCGAATGCGCGGGCGAATTCCTTGTTCTGCTTCGCCCACTGGATCGGGTCGGCACCGGCTTTCCAGCATTCGTAAGCCTGACGCAACGACTTGGCGCCCGCAGCCGGAGAGTCGATGTGGCCGTAAGATCCGCCGCCTGCGGTGTTGATCACGTTGCCGTGGCCAAGGTTCTGGAAGAAGCCGGGCAAACGTAGCGCGTTCATGCCGCCGGAAATGATCGGGGTGGTTGCCTTCACGCCGTACCACTTCTGGAAGTAGACCGGCCCTTGGCACTCGTCGCGTTCGATCATGTAGGCGATGTTCTTGTCGTCGCCTTCGCCTTCCATCTTGCCGTAGCCCATAGTGCCGACGTGGATGCCGGAAGCACCCTGCAGACGCGACATTTTGGCCAGCACGAACGCGGTGTAGCCGCGCTTGGCAGAAGGCGAAGTCACCATGCCGTGACCGGCGCGGTGGTAGTGCAAAAACTGGTTCGGGTACTGGCGACGCGCGGTAGTCACCATGCCGGGGCCGCCCACGAAACCGTCCACGAGGAACGCCAGTTTGTTCGCATCCGGGCCGAAAGTTTCCAGCGCGAAGTCAGCACGTGCCAGCATTTCGTAGTGGTCGTCGGCGGTGATGTTCATCGAGAACAGTTTGGCATCGCCGGTTTCGTCCATGGCGCGCTTCATCGCGTCGTACACCAGCGGTATCACTTTCTTCACCGGAGCGAAGGTTTGGTTGCCTTGCGGTTCGTCGTTCTTTATGAAGTCGCCGCCCAGCCAGAACTGGTACGCCGCCTTGGCGAACGGTTCGGGACGCAGGCCCAGCTTGGGTTTGATGATGGTGCCGGAGATGTAACCGCCGTCCTTGACCGGGCGGCCGAGAATGCGCCACAGGTCTTCGATGTTGGTCGCGGGGCAGTCGAATTGGCGGATCACTTCTTCGGGAACGTAGAAGTCGATCATCTTGGCATGCTCGATATCGCCCATGCCCTGGTTGTTGCCGATGGCCAGCGTGAGGAAAGACACCAGCATCATGCGGCCGTCGGTGACGTTGCGGTCGAACAGTTCCAGCGGATACGCGATGCGCATATCTTCCTTGGCTTCGTCGATGTAATACACCAGCGCGTCAACGCCCTTGGTGAAATCGTCGGTGGTGGAAACTTCCACGTTGGTGCCGGTGGAAGACTCGGCGGCGAAGTGCGCTGCGGCTTCCAGATAGCCCAGGCCGCCCTTTGGCTTCATCTTGTAGGCGACCAGAATATGCTTGCCGCCCTTGATCAGGTCTGCTTCCTTGAGTTCGAGGTTCGAGTAACGGTTGGACTGATCCATGTGCTTCTCCTTGTTTGTTGAATTCGGTCTGAATGACTACGGAGCGAACTATACGCCCGCTAACTATAAACAATAGTCAAATATATTGATGTTAACCATAAGCACAACTTATGATATAAATCAAAACCTGAACTTGGCCACAGAGATCACAGAGTACACAGAGAGGGCGGTTAACCGTTTTGGTGTAGGTGCGAATTTATTCGCACATTACACACTGTTCGTGCGAATAAATTCGCACCTACATATCCTCTTGCTACTTTAGTACTCTGGGCAAATTGCTTTTACCAGGAACACCTATGCTGCCTGTTTCCCTGCGTCAACTGCAAGTCTTCGAAAGCGTCGCCCGCCATCTTAGCCATTCGCGCGCGGCGGCCGAGCTGTTTCTGTCGCAGCCCGCGGTGTCAATGCAGATCAAGCAGGCAGAGATCGCAGTCGGCTTGCCGTTGTTCGACCAGGTCGGCAAGAAGCTCCACCTCACCGCCGCTGGCAATGAGCTGTTGCACTATGCACGCCTGATATTGCAGCAAATGCAGGAAATGGAAGCGGTGTTCGACGAGATGAAGGGCCTCGAGCGCGGCCACTTGAATATCTCCGTCGTCAGCACCGCCAACTACTTCATGCCGCAGTTGCTGGCAAAGTTCATCCAGGCGCATCCGAAAATCAAGGTCAGCCTCTCCGTCGCCAACCGCGACGCCGTCATCAGGCAATTGGTCGAGAACACCGCCGACCTTGCCATCATGGGACAGCCTCCCGAGGGCGCCGACATGCGTGCCGAGGCCTTCATGGAAAACCCGCTGGTGGTCATCGCCGCGCCCGCGCATCCGCTGGCTCGGGCAAAAAACATCCAGCCGAAGCAACTGGCGAAGGAGACTTTCCTGCTACGCGAGCAGGGCTCCGGCACGCGCGGCGTGGTGGAGCGCTACTTTGCCGGCCACAAACTCGCACTCCCCGCGCATATGGAAATGGACACCAACGAGGCCATCAAGCAGTCGGTGCAGGCGGGCATGGGCATCGGCATCATCTCGCGCCATGGCATCGAAATGGAACTGGAAACCAGACGGCTTGTAATGCTCGATGTGGACCGCTTTCCCATCGTGCGCCATTGGTACATCGTGCATCGCAAGAACAAGCGGGCTTCGACTGCGGCGTTGGAGTTTGAGCGCTACCTGTTGGGGGAGTCGCAAGATATGCCAGACAGGCAGGTCTGATTCCCGCGAGTGCCCGGATAACGAACAACTCCTTTAGCCAAACCCCCACTGAATGCATCGCGACATTGGGCCTAGCTGAAACAGCACTCGCATATTGAAGGCCCGGCGAATCAGAAGGAGAGTTATTCGGCCGTACGCCGCTTATCCGCGTTTTTGGCCCTTTTGTCGGTTAAAAGTAGAAACATTGACACACGCGCTCTACTATCCTCACACCTAAATGGAGAGCGCAATGAACAAGCAAACAGGGTTTACTTTGATTGAGTTGATGATCGTGGTGGTGATCATCGGGCTATTGTCTGCTGTGGCTTATCCTCTTTACGCCGATTATGTGCTGCGTGGAAAGATTACGGAGGCTACGTCTTCATTGACTGAAACGCGTATTAGATTGTCGCAGTTTTTTCAGGACAATAGAGTTTACGACAATTCGACCGCCCCTATTTCTCCGTCGCCCTGCCCTGTGAACACTCCCGATTTTACTTATGCGTGCGTTACGACAGCTACCACCTACACAATTACGGCAACCGGCCAAGGCAGCATGGCCGGATTCATGTATTCCGTTGACGAAACCAACAATAGAAACTCCACTACAGTATGGGGCGGTTCAGGCGGGTGCTGGTTAATCAAGAAGGGGGGCACGTGTTGAACGCGTCGGCAAAGTCCCAGGCATCGGGCTTCTCGCTGATCGAGTTGATGATCGGCCTTGTCATCATGGGAATAATTCTGGCGGCTGCGGCACCGAATATGCACAAATGGATTTTGAATTCCCAAATTCGCAACGCTGCCGAATCGATACAAAATGGCATGCAGCAAGCGCGTGCGCAGGCGATTGCGCGGAATACCAATGTCGAATTCGTATTGTCGGCAGTTGCGGTCAACGACCAAACCTCCTGGGTAATCGAGGAAGTTGGCGGCACCCCGTTTGACCGACGACTCAGCAGCGAGGGTTCCCAGAGTGTAAAACGTACAATATTGCCTGCAGGGACAACCACAATCACTTTCGACAATACCGGCAGGCCGCTGGCAGTCAACCCGACGGGCGCTACGCCGAGAATCACTTCAATCACCCTGGATTCGACTGTTTTGGGAACTGCGGACAGCAATGATTTGAGCGTCACGGTCGATTTTTCCGGATCGATCAAAATGTGCGATCCCAATGCAAGTTATCCCAATCCGCGCGCATGTTAATCGGGAGCCATTCCATGAAACAATTTGCTACTCGCCCACAATCCGGACAACACGGTGTTGTGCTAGTTGAGGCCATGGTTGCCATCCTTCTGTTTTCCGTGGGCATACTTGCCATTGCCGGGCTTCAGGCAACCATGTTGCAGAATACGTCCGAGGCGAAGTATCGCGCCCAGGCCAGTTATGCCGCCCAGCAAACGATAGGCAAAATGTGGGCGAATCCGGCCAATACCTACGCAGGTGTCTACAATGTCGCGACCCCCATTTCTGATCTGCCCAACGGCATTCTCACCGTCAACCAAGCGGCTTTGAATGGTCCATATTTGATCACTGTCACCTGGCAGCAGCCCGGACAGGATCCGCATACGTTTTCCACGTCCGCTACCATTACGCCGTGCCTTCTTGGAATCGCCACCCCATATGTTCCCTGCTGAACACGACCGGGCCTAATACGCTATGAAATCAAATAACCTTTACTTGCGCTTTCCTCAACGGCAGATTTCGCAGGCCGGTTTTACTCTCGTGGAAATCATGGTCGGGCTGGCCATCGGCATGCTGGCCACGCTGGTCATTCTGCAGGTTTTTTCCGTGTTCGAGTCGCAGAAGCGCGCCACCACCGGAACGGCGGACGCGCTGACCAACGGCAATATCGGGCTCTTCAGAATAATGCGCGATATGGAGGCTTCAGGATATTCCCTGATTCCGCTGACCACCTTCTATTCGCCGCTCATGTGCGCGTTGCCGCTTACGATTGCCGCATCGGGCGTTTCCGATATCTTCCCCGTCAGCGCTTCAGATGCTGTCGGCGCCAATAGCAGCGATAGTCTTGTTATTCGATATGGCGATTCTCAGATGGGCGGCGTGCCCACGCCCATAACGATAGCGGGCAATCCCGTGACCGTGCCAAGCAGTTTTGGCTGCAGACAAGGGGATATTGCGCTTGTCATGAATCAGGCGGCTTGCACGGTATCGAGTGCTACCGCGGTTACACCGTCAGTCAATAATGCCACGCCGGGAACAGTGACATTGACTGACACAACAAATGCTGTCGTTGGCGCCACGCTTTCCTGCCTTGGCGCTTGGCATGAAGTCACCTATCGAGTAAGAAACGACGCTCTGGTACACAACCTCCTGGAGCGTCAGGATACCGCCGGACCCGGAGGCAATGCGTTTGAAGCCATGGTTGCAAACATTGTGAATCTCCAGGTTCAATACGGAATTTCCGCCGCGGCAATCAACAACCAGATCGTTCAATGGGTCGACCCAACGGGCGTGTGGGCTGTCCCGTCCGTCGCGAATCGCAACCTGATCAAGGCGGTTCGCATTGCGGTGGTTGCGCGGGATGCAAAGATAGAGCCGACTAACGTAACCAGTCCCTGCAGTTCCCTCACGGCTGCGGCACCTACCGGGTTGTGCGCGTGGGATGCCACTTCCGTTGCACCGCTTATCGCTTCCCCGGCGCCGGCAATCATTCTGGCTGACCCTGATTGGCAGCGTTATCGTTACCGGGTGTTTGAAACCATCATCCCGTTGCGCAACGTCAACTGGTCTCGATCCTTCTTGAGGTAATGCAAATATTGATGTCTATTCGGAGCAACACCATGAAATCACTGCCCCTGTACTGCAAGGCGGAAAATCCCTACAGATTAACGCCAACGATTTCTCACCGAGCAATCGAATTGAAACCTAGCGTTGTCAGCCAACGCATTTCACAGCAACGCGGCGTCGTGCTGTTTTTTACACTCATTGCGTTGTTGGCCATGTCGCTCGCCGCGGTCGCGCTGATTCGCTCCGTGGATACCAGCGCCATGATTTCCGGCAATTTGGCTTTCAAGCAATCCGCCACGGCTTCTGCTGAATTGGGAATTGACAACGCCTTAGGCAAGTTGTGGGCGATACAGATGGCGAATGTTTCGATCGATATCGACAATGATTCGACCCACCCTCTCAATCAGACCAATCTGGCCGCGAACCCAGGTTATTACGCCAGCCTCGATCCTACAATAAATGTGACTGACCCCAGCACGTGGAGCGGCCCGAACAGCGCCGTCACGCTTGGAAACGACTTGAGCGGAAACCGCGTGAGTTATATCGTTCAAAGGATGTGCCGCACTTCCGGCGTAAGGAAGCTCGATGCGGATTGCCTGCTCGCAAGCCCCCCTTCCGCTACTTCTGGTATGGAAGTCCAGGATGCGCCCAGTTATTGCCCCAATTGCGGTACTAACGGGCAGCCTGCCCAAACGCGCGTTACGGTTCGATCAGAGGGTGCAAATCATTCTGTCAGTTTTGTACAAGGCATTATTTTTTAGGAGCAAATCATGAAACGCAATTTGGAAAACCGCTCCGTCAAGCTGCTGTGTCGCTTGGCCGTCGCCGCAAGCATTGCGCTCCCATTTCCTGCCCTGGCAGCCTCGGTCATACTGGCCACGCAACCGATGGCGACAAGCACTGCTTCCAACGTGAAGCCCAACATCATGTTCATTCTCGACGACTCGGGCAGTATGGGCTGGGATTACCTGCCTGACTGGGCAAATGACAATGATCCGACAACAGGTGTTGATTATTCCACCACCCCCGGACTGTTCAAGAACAATGGATTTAACGGCGTTGCCTATAACCCCGCCATCACCTACAAGCCGCCGGTTCTGTTCAATGCCGATGGCACGCTTAACACGACGACCTATCCCAACATCGGCGCGCCCTGGACGGCGGTCAAGTACGATGCCTATGGCGTGCTAAGCAATAACACTGCTCTGGGTCGTACTCAGTATTGCCCGGACGGAAGCATCCCGGCGGGCGTCATGCCAAACGGCACCTGCAATCTTGTCGGCAACGCTGAGTACTATGTGTTTGTGCCCGGCGAATATTGCTCGTCAACCAAGATGACCAGTTGCGTGCCCGCAACCGCACCTACCACTGTCGCCGGTGTGACATACGACATACCTGCAGGGCTGCGCTGGTGCGATAGTGCGGCGCTTAGCAACTGCCGGAGCATCAACAATTCAACCTATAGATATCCACGCTATCCCGGCGAAGTAATGCCTGCCACCGCAACCATCAGGGTAACGGGCGGAGGCACGGCTACTAGCATCACTGTAAATGGATTCCAGATTCTTTCTGCGCCGACCGTGAGTTCGGGAACTACCAGCACGGTTGCCAATAGAATTGTCACTAATATCAATAACTGTACGGCAGCTATCGCGGGGGCCTGTACCATTGCGGGCTACAGCGCCACGCGATCCGGCAGCACTGTCACCATCACCGCACCGGCGGCCCTCGGTGCCATCACCTACCTGCCTTCGGCCTCCGGCACCATGTCGAAAATAGTCACCGCGTTTTCCGGCGGAATTACCGTGCCCGGATCCAACGCGTATACCGATATCGTTTCCACCACACCTGCTTACGCCTATCCGGGCACAGCCAGCAAGGCATCTTCCCGTACGGACTGCGTCGGCGCGACCTGTACTTATACCGAGGAAATGACCAACTACGCAAACTGGTGGACGTACTACCACACACGCATGCAGGCCATGAAAACTTCGGTCAGCCGCGCTTTCAAAGCCATCGACAGCAGGTATCGGGTGGGCTTTAGCACCATCAGCTACACCGGCGCAACTGACGGCACCACATTTCTCGGCAATAACACTTTTGAAGGGGCACATAAAAATAGCTGGTTTACCAAGCTGCTCGCATCGAATGCAACCAGCTCCACTCCGCTGCGGGGCGCTCTTTCGAAGGCTGGGCGGTACTATGCAAACAAGATTTCGGGCCAGAACGACCCCGTGCAGTATTCCTGCCAGCAAAATTTCTCTATTCTTTCCACGGACGGATATTGGAACGACAGTACTTCGGACAGTTATGGTCCCAAAGCCCTGGACGGCGCCACCAATGTGGGCAACCTGGATGGCGGCTCTACACCACGCCCGATGTATGAAGGACCCACGACCGCTTCGAACAGTTTGGCGGATGTAGCCAAGTATTACTACGACACCGACCTGCGGACTGCCACCAACTGCGACGGTGCCACCAGCCCCGATTTCCCGGGCGGGAACACGGACGTATGCACAAACAACGTATACACCAGCACATCGGACAACAACGTCAATCAGCACATGACCTCGTTTACCATGGGCTTGGGTGCGGATGGCACGCTGAATTATTCGACCGATTACGAGACAGCAACATCTGGTGACTACTACGATCTATTCCATGGACTGGGTTCGCCCACGGTAAACTGGCCCGACCCAATCAACAACTCCACCGGGGAGCGGATTGATGATCTTTGGCACGCGGCAGTAAACGGACATGGGTTGTATTTCAGTGCCAAGAACCCCGACCAGATCGTTGCGGGTTTCACAAAAGCGCTTTCTTCCATTACTGCCAAGCTGGGCGCAGCTGCAGCGGCCGCCACCAGTACCCTAAACCCGGTTGCCGGCAACAACTTTGCTTATGTTGCCAGTTACACAACGGTGAAATGGACCGGGAACCTGGAATCGCGCACTATCAATACCACCTCGGGAGCGGTCAGTGAAACCGCCACCTGGTGCGTGGAAAACATTGCAGCTCCGTCCTGCACTTCGCCGGGCGTTGTCGTTCCCGACAGCAGCGGATCCAGCACGACCTACAATTGCGTAGTTTCTGGAGCCACTGCCGGCAGTTGTACGGCACCTGCAGTTTTCGACGCCGGCAACTCTACTTGTTCAACGCAGATCGCGAATTCCTGCCCGGGCACCATGCCTGCCAAGGTGGGGACGAGTTCTGATTCCAGGTCCATATATACGGCAAACGACGCGGGTACTGGCGTGATCCCGTTCGATGCAGCCTATGCAACCTCCCATCCCGCCAATTTCTCCGCCGCTCATATCAGTGGCCTTAACCAGTGGGGTACGCTTAGCGCATTACAGCAAGGAGCGGCAGTAGGCGTTAATTTGCTTAATTATCTGCGCGGCCAGACCGGTTACGAAGATCGCTCATCCAATACCCCAACAAGCCGGATCTATCGAGTCCGCGAAGCAACGCTGGGCGACGCACTGGAGTCGCAACCCGCCTTTATCGCCAGCCCAACGTTCAACTACACTTACCCGGGTTATCAGGCCTTCAAGGCAACCTGGACTGGGCGAGCGGGAACCGTCTACATGGGAACCAACGATGGCATGTTGCATGCCTTCGCAGCAAGCAACGGAGATGAACGCTGGGCGTACGTACCCAGCCTGGTGATACCTAATTTGTGGAGGCTGGCAAGCAACAATTACGACACGAACCATTACAACTTTGTCAACGGCAGCCCAATCATCTCCGATATCTTCTGCACCAGTTGCGGCGGCGGGGAGTGGCGCACCATCCTCGTTGCCGGTTTGAACGGCGGCGGACGCGGCTACTATGCGTTGGATATCACCGACCCAAGCGCGCCACCGACTCTGTTATGGGAGTTTAATGCCAACAAGGCGAGTCCATACGGAGATGCCGATCTCGGCTATACGTTTGGACGTCCCGTCATCGCCAGGAAGTCCGATGGAACTTGGGTTGTGCTGGTAACTTCGGGTTACGACAACGGAACGCTCAGCAGCGACCCGGCCATTGCCAATTCTCCTGCCGGATCCGGCGTTGGTTACCTGTATGTTCTCAACGCCAGTACAGGCGCCATCATCAACAAGATCTCAACCACTGTGGGCAGCACGGCTACGCCAAGCGGCCTGGCTCAGATTTCAGTCTGGAACAATGCGCCCTCAGGCAACGAGGCGGGATATGTTTATGGCGGCGATCTGCTGGGGAATGTCTGGCGCTTCAATATCGACACCGCGGCCCCGCCCATGTTACTAGCCACGTTAAGCGCCGGAGGTTTCGCACAACCCATTACCACTACCCCTGTGCTGGGTTTGGTAAACACGAATCACGTTGTCTTTGTAGGAACCGGGAAATATCTGGAGGTGACCGACCTTACCAATATCAGGACCCAGTCGCTTTATGCCATCAAGGACGACGGCACGTCTATCGGCAACCCGCGCTTGCTTGTCAGTTCGCCGGGCAAAATGGTACCGCAGACTTTCACTGTTGCGGGCGCTACCAGAACCGGAACATCGAATGCGGTGGATTTCGAAACCGATCGAGGCTGGTATATCGACTTCCCCGATGTTTCTACCGGATCGGAACGTCAAAACATCGACAGCAAGCTTGTATCCGGTGTGCTGATAGTTCCGACGCTCGTTCCTTCTTCCACCGTCTGTTCACCCGGCGGCTACGGTTGGCTCAGTTACTTCGACTACACGGACGGGTCTGGCAGCTCGGTGAAATTTGATGCAACGATTGTCGGTGTCAATGTCATTTACCTGCCGAAACCCGTTGTTGAAGTGGTAACGTCTGTTGACCCAACACCTACCATTCCGCCGGGCAATCCGCCGTTTTCATCGTCGTCAGCCAATTTCCGAGGACAAAGAACAATATGGCGTGAATTGATTCAATAACGCAGCAACGGTGTCACCCTGAGCGTCCTGACGGACGCTTTCTTTTTTGCTCTGCAACAAAGCGGATAGGTAAGTGCCGCGGCATGTGTAAAGACAAAAGGCGACTCGAAAGTCGCCTTTTGTCACACTTATCAAGTGAGTGAACTACTTGACGATCGCGTTCAACTCACCCTTCGCATAACGCGCCGCCATCGCGTCCAGCGAGATCGGTTTGATCTTGGCTGCCTGGCCAGCACAGCCAAAGGCTTCGTAACGCGCCTTGCAGATTTCCTTCATCGCCTTGGTGGTGGCGGCGAGGAATTTGCGCGGGTCGAAGTCCTTGGGGTTTTGCGCCAGGTAGCGACGGGTGGCGCCGGTGGAGGCCATGCGCAGGTCGGTGTCGATGTTCACCTTGCGCACGCCATTCTTGATGCCTTCGACGATTTCCTCGACCGGCACGCCGTAGGTCTCGCCCATGGCACCGCCGAATTCGTTGATGACTTTCAGCCACTCTTGCGGCACGCTCGATGAGCCGTGCATCACCAGGTGGGTGTTGGGCAGGCGCGCGTGGATTTCCCGGATGCGGTCGATGCGCAGCACTGCGCCTGTGGGCGGGCGGGTGAATTTGTAAGCGCCGTGGCTGGTGCCGATGGCAATCGCCAAGGCGTCTACCTGGGTCAGCTTCACGAATTCCGCCGCTTCGTTCGGGTCGGTCAGCAACTGGTCGTGGCTCAGCTTGCCTTCAGCGCCGTGGCCGTCTTCTTTTTCGCCATGGCCGGATTCCAGGGAACCCAGACAGCCCAGTTCACCTTCGACGGAAACGCCGACGGCGTGCGACATCTCAGCCACACGGCGCGAGATGTTGACGTTGTATTCGAATGTAGACGGGGTTTTGCCGTCGGTCATCAGCGAACCGTCCATCATCACGCTGGAGAAGCCGGAACGGATGGCCTGCACGCAGACTGCTTCGGATGCGCCGTGGTCCTGGTGCATGACGACGGGAATATGCGGATACGCTTCGACTGCGGCTTCGATGAGGTGACGCAGGAACGCTTCGCCGGCGTATTTGCGTGCACCTGCGGAGCCTTGCATGATCACGGGGCTGTTGGTTTCATCAGCCGCTTCCATGATTGCCTTGACCTGTTCCAGGTTGTTGACGTTGAACGCGGGCAGGCCGTAGCTGTGCTCAGCCGCGTGATCGAGTAATTGACGCAAGGATACGAGTGCCATTTATTTCTCCTGATAAAATATTTTCAAAACGCTTGTTGTTCAGTCCTGCCTAACTCTTGCGGTAGTCGCCCACGCGCACGATCTTCATGGTGTTGGTGTGTCCCGCCTTGCCGATGGCTTCGCCCACGGTCATCACGATCAGATCGCCGTCCTCCACCAGACCCAGGCGATGCAACTCGTCTTCCGCCTGACGCAAGGTAACGGAGTGATCTTTCGACTCGGTATGAAACGCGATGGGATGCACGCCGCTGAACAGCGTGACCTTGCTCAGGGTTGCTTCCACCGGCGTCATCGCGTAGATCGGCGTGCTGCCGTTGATACGCGACATCCACAAGGCGGTCGAACCGGATTGCGTCAGCGCGACGATGGCTTTCACCTTGAAATGCGAGGCGGCATACAACGCCGACATGGCGATGGATTGGTCGATGCGCGCAAATTTGCTGTGATCCAGGCGGCGGTCCAGCTCGCTGCTTTCCGTCTCGGTCTCCGCGCTGAGACAGATGCGCGCCATGGCTTCGATGGTTTCCACCGGGTAGTCGCCCACCGCCGTTTCCGCCGACAGCATCACCGCATCGGTTCCGTCCAGCACGGCGTTCGCCACGTCGGAAACTTCCGCTCTGGTCGGGATAGGTGCCGTGATCATCGACTCCATCATCTGCGTGGCGGTGATGACCAGTTTGTTCTTGGCGCGCGCCATCTTGATCATTTTTTTCTGCAGGCCGGGCACGGCCGCATCGCCGACTTCCACGCTCAGATCGCCGCGCGCCACCATGATGGCATCGGAAGCAGTGATGATCTCGCCCAATACCGGAATGGCTTCGGCACGCTCGATCTTGGCGACCAGCAGACTCTTGCCGCCGGCGGCATGCATCAGTTCGCGCGCCAGTTTCATGTCGTCCGCCGAACGCGGGAAGGACACCGCCAGGAAATCCGCCTTGATCAGCGCGGCGGTCTTGATGTCTTCCTTGTCCTTGTCGGTCAGCGCGGGTGCGGTGAGTCCGCCGCCTTGGCGGTTGATGCCCTTGTTGTTGGACAACACGCCGCCGCGCACGACCACGCAATGCACTTCCGCACCCTTGACGCCGGTGACGTGAAATTCCAGCATGCCGTCGTTGAGCAGCAATACCGTGCCGACATCCACGTCCTTCGGCAACTCCTTGTAATCCAGCCCGACGCGCTGCTGGTTGCCCAATCCGTCCAGCGCCGCATCGAGAATGAAGGCGTCGCCCTTGTTCAGGGTGATTTTGTCCTTCTCGAATTTGCGCACGCGAATCTTCGGCCCCTGCAGGTCGGCCAGGATACCGATAGTGCGGCCTGCCGCCTTGGCGGCGGCGCGCACCTTTTCGGCGCGACCCATGTGATCCTGGGCCGTGCCATGCGAAAAGTTCATCCGCACCACGTCCACTCCGGCGCGGATCATCTGCTCCAGCACCTTCCGGTCGCTGGATGCGGGCCCCAATGTCGCTACAATTTTTGTTCTGCGCAGCATGCGATTCCCGGTTGGTTACTGTTTGGCGCGTTGCTCCAGAATTTCCACGGCGGGCAAAATCTTGCCTTCGAGGAATTCCAGGAACGCACCGCCTGCGGTGGAGATGTAAGACACCTTGTCGTAGATGCCGTACTTCTGGATTGCCGCGATGGTGTCGCCGCCGCCGGCCAGGGTGAACGCGCTGGTTTCGGCAATGGCCTTGGCGATGGTTTTGGTGCCTTCGCCGAACTGGTCGAACTCGAACACGCCGACCGGGCCGTTCCACACCACCGTTCCTGCCTTCATGATGATGTCGGCCAACTCTTGTGCAGACTTCGGACCGATGTCGAAGATCATGTCGTCGTCGGCCACTTCGCCCGCGTTCTTCAGCACAGCCGGTTCGTTGGCGTCGAATTTCTTGCCGCACACCACATCCACCGCGATGGGAATGGTAGCGCCGCGTTGTTTCATTTTTTCGATGAGCGCTTGCGCGGTGGGGACCAGGTCGTCTTCGCACAGCGACTTGCCCACGTTGTTGCCGACGGCCTTGAGAAAGGTGTTGGCAATACCGCCGCCCACCACCAGTTGCTCGCATTTCTCGGACAGCGATTCCAGCACGGTCAGCTTGGTCGAAACCTTGGAGCCGCCGACGATGGCGACCATCGGGCGCGCCGGGTTCAGCAAGGCCTTGCTCAGCGCTTCCAGTTCTTCGGTCAGCAATATGCCTGCCGCCGCCACCGGAGCAAACTTCGCCACGCCGTGGGTCGACGCTTCGGCGCGGTGTGCGGTACCGAACGCGTCCATCACGAACACGTCGCACAGGGCGGCGTACTTCTTCGCCAGTTCTTCGTTGCTTTTCTTTTCGCCCTTGTTGAAGCGGCAATTTTCCAGCAGCACCAGTTCGCCAGCGGCGACGTTGAAACCGCCATCCACCCAGTCGCGGATCAGGCGCACGGGTTTGTTCAGCTTGTTGGCGATGACATCAGCCACCGGCTTGAGCGAATTCTCTTCGGAATACACGCCTTCTTCGGGGCGGCCCAAATGCGAGGTGACCATCACATGCGCGCCGGCTTTCATCGCAAAATTGATGGTGGCCATGGAGGCGGTGATGCGCGCATCGGAGGTGACTTTGCCTTCCTTAACGGGCACGTTGAGGTCGGAACGGATCAGGACGCGCTTGCCCTTGAGATCCAGATCGGTCATTTTGATAACGGACATGATTTTTCCTTATTTCAAACTGGAGGAGGAAAGAATTGTAGGGTGGGCACTTTTAGTGCCCACGCGGAAACAATGCTCGCTGAAACGCGTGGGCACAAAACGTGCCCACCCTACAGGTTATTTCGCGACGTGCTTCACCAGACGCAACATGTTGCAGGTGTAGCCGTACTCGTTGTCATACCAGGCCACGACCTTGACGAAAGTGCTGTCCAGCGCGATGCCGGCATCGGCATCGAAAACCGAGGGCGTGGTGCAGCCGCGGAAATCGGTGGCAACCACTTTCTCTGCCGTGTAGCCCAGTACGCCTTTCAGCGCGCCTTCCGAAGCGGCCTTCATGGCCTTGCAAATTTCTTCGTAAGTGGCTTCCTTGTTCAGCTCCACAGTCAGGTCGACCACGGAAACGTCGGAAGTCGGCACGCGGAACGCCATGCCGGTAAGCTTCTTGTTCAGCTCGGGGATGACCTTGCCGACGGCCTTGGCTGCACCGGTGGATGAGGGAATGATGTTTTCCAGAATGCCGCGACCGCCGCGCCAATCCTTGTTGGACGGGCCGTCGACGGTTTTCTGTGTTGCTGTGGCAGCATGCACAGTGGTCATCAGGCCACGCTTGATACCCCAGTTGTCGTTCAGCACCTTGGCGACGGGCGCCAGGCAGTTGGTGGTGCAGGAAGCGCCGGAGACGATGGTTTCTCCGGCATATTTTGCATGGTTGACGCCATAGACGAACATCGGCGTATCGTCTTTGGAAGGAGCGGATTGAACCACTTTCTTTGCGCCCGCATCGATGTGCTTCTGGCAGGTTTCCTTGGTCAGGAAGAAACCGGTACATTCGATCACGATGTCGGCGCCCACTTCTTTCCACTTCAGGTTGGCCGGATCTTTTTCGGCGGTCAGGCGAATGGTTTTGCCGTTCACCAGCAGATTGTTGCCGCTGACCGAGACGTCGCCATTGAAGCGGCCGTGCACCGAATCGTACTTCAGCATGTAGGCCAGGTAGTCGGGCTCCAGCAAATCGTTGATGGCAACGACTTCCATCTCGGGGAAGTCCTTGGCTACTGCGCGGAATACCATGCGTCCGATACGACCGAATCCATTGATACCGATTTTGATTGTCATGTTTTTCTCCAGTTCGCTAATTAAAAACTTGTAGAGTTACAGCACACCCTTGACGGTCTTCACCACGTTGTGGTTTCGGCCGTGGCTACGCCACTTAACATTCGCTACGCTCATGTTAGCCTACGCCGCAATGCCGTCAATTATTGTTACAAAACCCCTTTTACTGTCTTGACGACATTGTCCACTGTGAATCCGAAGTGTTTGAACAACTCTGGTGCAGGCGCGGACTCGCCGAAGCAATCCATGCCGATCACCGCACCTTCCAATCCCACATATTTGTACCAAAGTCCTGTTACACCTGCTTCAACAGCCACGCGTTTGATGCCTTTGGGCAACACGCTGTCTTTATAAGCCTGGTCCTGGCGATCGAACGCGTTGGTCGACGGCATCGACACCACGCGCACGTTGACGCCTTCGGCGGCCAGCGCGGCTTGCGCCTTCATGGCCAGATCGACTTCGGAACCGGTCGCGATGATGACTGCCTGCGGTTTGCCGCCTGCGGCTTCGGACAGAACGTATCCGCCCTTGCGGATGTTCTCGATCTGCTTCGCGTCGCGTTTCTGGAATGCCAGGTTCTGGCGGCTGAAAATCAGCGAGGACGGGCCGGTCTGGCGCTCGACCGCGCACACCCAGGAAACCATGGATTCGACGGTGTCGCACGGACGCCAGGTATCCATGTTGGGAATGTAGCGCAAAGTCGTGGTCTGCTCGACCGGCTGGTGCGTCGGGCCGTCTTCGCCCAGGCCGATGGAGTCGTGGGTGAACACGTAAATCACGCGCTGCTTCATCAGGGCCGACATGCGCAGCGCATTGCGTGCGTATTCCGAGAACATCAGGAAGGTGCCGCCGAACGGCAGCAGGCCGCCGTGCAATGCCATGCCGTTCATGATGTGCGACATGCCGAATTCGCGCACGCCGTAACTGATGTAGTTGCCGGGCTTTTTGCCATGCACGTGGTGCGCGCCGGTCCAGTTGGTCAGGTTGGAACCGGTCAGGTCGGCGGAACCGCCGAGAAATTCGGGCAGGGCCGGAACCAGGGCGTTGATCGAATTTTGCGAGGCCTTGCGCGTGGCAATCGTTTCGGCTTTCTCGTTGACGGCGGCGATGGCCTTGGCCGCGTGTTCCGCCCAGTTGCCCGGCAAGTCGCCCTTCATGCGGCGCTGGAATTCTGCCGCTTCCCCGGGGAAGGCTTTCTTGTACTCGGCAAACTTGTTGTTCCACAGTTTTTCCAGACCTTCGCCCTTGGTGCGCGCATCCCAGGCTTCGTACACATGCGCCGGAATTTCGAACGGGGGATATTTCCAGCCGATATGCTCACGCGTTGCAATGACTTCGGCATCGCCCAATGCGGCGCCGTGCACGTCGTGCGTACCCGCCTTGTTGGGGGAGCCGACACCAATAATCGTCTTGCAGCAGATCAGCGTGGGTTTGTCGGTCACCGCCTTGGCGGCAACGATCGCGGCATTGATGGCTTTCGGATCGTGGCCCTGCACATCGGCGATGACATGCCAGCCATAGGCTTCGAAGCGCTTCGGTGTGTCGTCGGTAAACCAGCCGTCGGTGTGGCCGTCGATGGAGATGTTGTTGTCGTCCCAGAACGCGACCAGCTTGCCCAGGCCCCAAGTTCCCGCGAGCGCGCAGGCTTCGTGCGAAATGCCCTCCATCATGCAGCCGTCGCCCAGGAACACATAAGTGTGGTGATTGACGATCTCGTGACCGGGTTTGTTGAATTCGTTGGCCAGCAGCTTTTCCGCCATGGCCATGCCCACGGCATTGGTGATGCCCTGTCCCAGCGGGCCGGTCGTGGTCTCGACGCCGGCGGTATAGCCGTACTCGGGGTGGCCGGGCGTCTTCGAGTGCATCTGGCGGAAGCGCTTCAATTCCTCCAGCGGCAGGTCGTACCCGGTCAGGTGCAGCAATGCATAAATCAGCATCGAGCCGTGACCGTTGGATTGCACGAAGCGATCGCGGTCTGCCCATTTCGGGTTGGCCGGATTGTGGCGCAGGTGATGGTTCCACAGCACTTCGGCGATTTCCGCCATGCCCATCGGCGCGCCGGGGTGTCCGGAGTTGGCCTTTTGTACGGCGTCCACCGCCAGCATGCGAATCGCGCCAGTCACGTCGTTGAATTTCGGGGGGGTTACATTACGTGCCGCAGCCATTTTCCTGCCTCCTAAAAACGTCCCTGAGGGATATCCGGTAAATTTTCCAACGAAAGGCGTCGATTATGCCTTATCGGCTCGGCCTTGGGCAACAATGGCAAGCCCCTAGGCGCATTAATGCTTTCTTTCTATTGATTTTCTCCGGATCCTTTTTTAAGCGGTTTTATCCCCAGTTGTTTGAGTTTTCGGTAAAGATGCGTGCGTTCAATGCCGGCTTTTTCGGCGATGCGCGAAATGTTTCCGTTCTCCTTTTGCATCTGGTAGTTGAAATACATGCTGTCGAAATACTCGCGCGCTTCCCTCAGCGGCAAATTCAATGGCAGCGTCAGTTCCGTCAATTCACTATTGTCGACATCCGCCGTCACGGTTTCGGCCGGCTGCGCTCCCGCGACCGGCACCCCCTGCTTGATGGCCTTGGCCACGGTTGCCAGGAGTTTCTGCAGCGCGATCGGCTTTCAGATATCGTGCAGAACGAGATCGGGAACCTGCTTTTCCCGAAAACTGCGTGCCTGGCTCGCATTTTCCGCAAGGTGTATGCGGTAGCCTTCGTCGAACAATATCTCGGAAAGCAACTCGCGTATGCCCACTTCGTCATCGACCACCAGAATATCTTTTGTCGCCATTACAACGCCTCCGTTTCCACTGCTGCCAGCGGCAGGATCACGCTTACGCATGTCCCCCCAGACTGCTGGTTTTCAATATTGATCTTCCCGCCATGCTCTTCCACGATCTTCTTGACGATGGCCAGCCCCAAGCCGGTTCCCTTTTGCTTGCTTGTCATGTACGGCTCGAACAGCCGCCCCAGCAACTGCTCCGGAACGCCGCTGCCGTTGTCCCGCACCATTAATTTCAATGCGCCTTCTTCGGTATTTTCGGTGGCAAGAACGATCTGCGGATGATCGGTGTGCTGCAGCGCGTCATGCGCGTTCTGCAACAGATTGTGAATGACCTGGCGCAACCTGGTCGCATCGCCGTTCAACCAGGTCTGTTGCGCGTTAAGCTGCAGAGCAATCGGGCTGCTGTTTGCTTCGTACAGCCCCATCACCTCGTTCAGCAACTGGTGCATGTCGAGCGGCACCATGCGTGTCGCCGGCGCGCGCGCATAGTTGGCAAACTCGGTGACCATGTTCTTCATCGCGGCAACCTGGCTCACGATCGTCTGGATGGCGCGCTGCAGCATTTGCGCATCGTGCGCGTCCAGCTTGGACAACAGCTTGTGCTGCAACCGTTCGGCAGAAAGCTGGATCGGCGTGAGCGGGTTCTTGATCTCGTGCGCCAGGCGGCGCGCCACTTCGCCCCATGCCGCCTGGCGTTCCGCTTGCAGCAGGTGCGTGATGTCGTCGAATACCACCACGTAGCCGCTGTCCGCCGTGGTGGAAAGTTGCGTGCCGCGCAGCAGCAGCATCTGGTCGCCGCTCTTGCTCATGCGTTTTATCTGGCGCTGCCATTCGTGCGGGGACTCCTCGCCGAAACCCTTCATCACCGTTTCGATGAACGAGCGCAACAGCGCATGCTGCGCCGCTATTTCGGGCAAAGTCTTTCCGGATGCTTCCTGCAGCGGCACACCCAGAATCTGGTCTGCGCTGGGATTCGAGGTGCGCAGGCGGTGCTGTTCGTCCACCACCAGCACGCCGGAAGAAAGGTGTGCCAGCACGCTTTCCAGATATACCTTGGCATTCTCCACCTGCAATTGCTGCTGCTCACCCCGCTGCTTCGCATCGGCCAGATAGGCGGTCATCTGGTTGAAGAGACCGGTCAGCGCACCCAGTTCGTCGCGGCTCTGCACCGGATAATTGCCGCTGAAGTCGCCTTTCGCCACGGCCAATGTTCCTTCCGCCAGCGCAGCCAGCGGAGCGCCGAGCTGTTCGCTCAGGTAGAACGCCACCGAGCTGACGCTCAGCAGCACGATCAATAAGGACAACGTCAGCGTAATTCCATACAGCCGCTTGAGCCCGACCCGTGCCAGCGACAATTCCTGGTAATCGCGATAAACCGCCTGCACGGTATCGGCATCCTCGGAAATCTGTTTCGGGACCGGCTGCCTGAATTGCAAAGTCCGGCGCTCGCCTTTCCACTTCGCGGATTTCAACGGGACCAGCACGCGCAAAGCCAGTTTGTCGTCGGGCAATACCTCGATCATGCCGTAGCCGTTATTTGCCCACGCCTGCTGCAGCATTTCGTCGGTCGGCAATTCTGTCTTGTTTTTCTTTTCGCCATTGGCGAGCGCCAGCAATTGCTTCCTGCTGCCGAATACCGCCGCTTCCTGAACGCCTCCCTCTTCGATCAGCCGCGTCAGGGTATTGCTGTGGTTCTTCGTATCCTGCTCGGCCAGAATCATCGCAACCAGGCGGCCTTTCTTGCCCAGTTCCTCCAGGCCGTTTTCAAGCGAACTGCGGCCAAGGTTGAGCCCGCCTTCCAGCGCTTTTTCCACGCGCACGTCGAACCATGACTCGATGCTTTTGCTAAGGAATTGCACCGAGACCGCATAAACCAGGAAGCCGGGAAGGATCGCGATCACCGAAAAAATCGTCACAAGACGCAGCGTCAGCTTTGCGCCGTACACCTGCAGCTTGAGCTTCGTGCGCAACTGCCAGGCCTGCGAGGCCAGCAGGCTGGCCAGACCCAGCGCCAGTATTCCCGTCATCGCCAGCAGCACATAATAGTTGTGCGAGAACAAATCCGTATTGGCGCTCGCGCTGGACAGCAGGTACAGCAGCGCCGCACCGACCAAACCGCTGATGATGACCAGATATTTCATGGTTAGTCTTCTCCGCTTTCGGCCGGCTGGATTTGCCAGCGGTACGGCGTGGATTCCAGATTCCAGTCTTCGTTGGTCAACGCGTTCACCTGCAGCGGTTTGGGCAATTGGGTCACGTCCAGGCGCATCTGCGCAAAGGCGGAACAACAAGTGCTGCCTCTTTTCATCAGCCGCGAAAAGTATCCGCCGCCGCTTTTATCCAGCAGGGCAGCCGGAACGATCTGCGCGGTCTGGTGGCCCAGCACGTGCAGCGCATCCTTCAGGTTGATGAAACTCTGAAACAGCGAACCGTGGGTGATCCGGTATTGCTGGGTCAGGGCATTGTAGGAAAGTTTGGATACCTGCTCGTCGCGCGCAACGTCGGTGTCCAGCCAGTACCAGCGCGAGCGGTTGATGGCGAGTTCGCTGACGAAATACAGGGTGACCCCGCGCTTCAGCGCAGTCTCGACCGTCTGGGACAATTGAATGTCGAAATCCGCGGAAAGTTGATACCCCTCCTCGGTCAGGCGTGCTTCGGCTTTGCTGATGACAATGCCTTCCGCGCCTGCGGCAGATGCGCACAGCCACAGGCCAACCAGCAAGGTCGCCCGCAGCAGCCTGTCAAGCCTGTTTGTGCAACAGCGCATAGAAAAACCCGTCGTGCGTATCGTTCGGCAACAACTGCCCGTCAATCATGTCGGGTGCGGACAACCCGGCCTGTACCGCATCGTCATGCCGTGCAAGGAATGCGCCGATCACCTGCTGGTTCTCGCGCGCGAAGATGGAACAGGTTGCATAGAGCAATTTACCATCTCTCGCCAGCAGCGACCACAGCGATTCCAGAATCTGCGCCTGCTGCTGCGCGAAGCTTTCGATATCTTCCGGCCTGCGCAGCCACTTGATATCGGGATGGCGGCATACTACACCCGAGGCGGAGCAGGGAACATCGGCCAGGATGCGCTGGAAGCTTGTTCCATCCCACCAGCCTTGCGGTGCTGCGGCGTCGCCGCAAATCACGTCTGCCTTCAACTGCAGACGCTGCAGATTTTCGCGTACGCGCCCCAGGCGCTGCTCGTCCTTGTCTATCGCCACCAGCTCGATGTCCGCAGATTCCAGCAGATGTGCGGCCTTGCCGCCCGGCGCCGTACAGGCATCCAGCACGCGCATTCCATCCTCGACCTGCAAAAATTTTGCCGCATATTGCGCCCCGGCGTCCTGCACCGACACCCAGCCCTCGGCAAATTTCGGCAGCTTTTCCACCGCGAGCGGACGCTCGACGATGAGTGCACCCGGTTCGACCATCCGGGTGGCGATATCCTGCGCCGCCAGCATGGCTTGATATTCCGCCGCGCTGGTCAGTCTGGCGTTGACCCGCAACATCATGGGCGGGTGGCGGTTCCCGGATTCCAGAATAGCGGCTGCCCGCTCTCCATACTGCGCTTTGAGCGCGGTGATCCACCATTGCGGATAGGCATAGCGGCTTTCGTCTTTCCGGTCGGCTTGCTGCAGCAGTTCCTGCTGCCTGCGCAAATAATTTCGCAGCACTGCATTGGCCAATCCGCTGGCAGAAGGAACGATGCCCTTCACCGCGCGCACTGCCTGGTCGACGATGGCATGTTGCCCGGCCCGGGTATGCTGCAATTGGTAAAGCGCAACCAGCAGCAGGTAGCGCAATGCCGCGTCCTGCAATGGACGATCCAGCAGGGCATTCAGCATGAAATCGAGGCGCGAGTAAAAGCGCAGCGTGCCATAGCTCAGGTCTTGCAGCGCGCCGCGTTGCTGCGGTGTAAAGTCGGGATGCCTGCTCAGCGTTTCGCCCAACACCTGGGTGAGATTGCGCCCGTCGCGCACCACTTTGCCCACCGCTGTTGCCGCTTCGAGTTGGATGTGCTGCATGGTCAGTTTGCGCTAAACCGGTCGCCGACTTTAATGGGTAAACTTTGCAGGAATTGCGCAACGGGAAGGGCTTTGCCGCCCGGCTTCTGCAGTATCTCCAGTCCGAGTGCCCCGTTGCCGCAGGCAACGAGGAGTCGGTTTTTTTCCACGGCGATGACTGTCCCCGCTTCGGCGTTCCCACCTTCGGCCAGAAGCGCACGCAATATTTTGACCGGTGTTTCGCCAAAAACCGTGTTTGCGATCGGGAAGGGAAAATAGGCGCGCACCGCGCGCTCCAGTGCCGCCGCATCCTGCCGCCAGTCCAGTTGCGCCTCGCTCTTGTTCAGCTTGGCCGCATAGGTCGCCAGTTGCGCGTCCTGTCGCTGCGGAACCAGTTCGCCCTGTTCCATCTTTTTCAGCGCTTCGACGATGGCTTGCGCGCCCAGTTCGGCCAGCTTGTCATGCAATGTCTGCGCCGTATCGTCATCGGCGATGGCGCAAGTTTTCTTCAGCAGCATGTCGCCGGTATCCAGCCCTTCATCCATTTGCATGATGGTAATGCCGGTTTCGGCATCGCCCGCCAGGATGGCGCGCTGGATAGGCGCGGCGCCGCGCCAGCGCGGGAGCAGCGAAGCATGGATGTTGAGGCAGCCAAGGCGCGGAATTTGCAGCACCGCCTTGGGCAGGATCAAGCCGTAGGCGGCGACAACCATCAGATCCGCATCGCAGTTTGCCAGGGCCTGCTGCGCTTCTTCGGTCTTCAGGGTTGCCGGCTGCAGCAGCGGCAATCCATATTGCTGGGCCAACTGCTTGACCGGACTGGCCGTGAGCTGCATGCCGCGCCCCGATGGCCGGTCGGGTTGGGTAAGTACCGCGACGATCTGCTGTTCTTTCAACAGGGCGGCCAATGCACTGGCCGCAAAATGCGGTGTGCCTGCAAAGATGATTTTCACGGGTTCATTCTCAGAGTGTTTCGCGCCGCTGCTTTTTCAGCTTGGCGCGTATCCGGGTTTGCTTGAGTTGCGAAAGATATTCCACGAACACGCGGCCCTGCAGGTGATCCATTTCGTGCTGAATGCAGACTGCCAGCAAGCCTTCGGCCTTGAGCGTGAATGTCTTGCCGTTTTCGTCCTGCGCCCGCACGGTGATGAACTCGGCGCGCGTGACGTTCTCGTAGATGCCCGGTACGGACAAACAACCCTCCTCGTTTTCCTTTTGCCCCTGGCTATCCAGCAGTTCCGGATTAATGAATATCCTGAGATCGTCGTGCGTCTCCGACACGTCAATCACGATCAGGCGGATATGCTTGTCCACCTGGGTTGCCGCCAGGCCGACGCCCGGGGCGGCATACATGGTCTCCGCCATGTCGCGCGCCAGTTTGCGGATCGATTCGTCGAATTGATCCACCCGCTTGGCGACCTTGTGGAGCCGTTCGTCCGGATATTGCAGGATAGGGAGAATTGCCATAAAAGCTTGCCAACTGAAGAGACTAGATGCAGAATTTAAACCGCCGTGCAAACATCACACCGCATTTTACTTACTTTGCTGGGGTTTTCCATGCGCAAGATTATATCGCTGATTTGTCTTCTGTTGCCCATTGCCGCATATGCCGATGAGCTTCAGTTACGAGAAAACGCTCCGGACCGCTATATCGTCGTCAAAGGCGACACCCTTTGGGACATCTCCTCCAAGTTTTTCAGCGACCCCTGGAAGTGGCCGCAAATCTGGGGTTACAACAAGGACACCATCAAGGATCCGCACTGGATTTATCCCGGCAACGTAGTCTATCTGGACCACGTCACCCGCACCCTGAAAATCGACGAGTCTGGTGCCGCCCCGGCAGAAGCCGCCGCCGCTGCAGCCGCGCCGGATTCCGGAGTCGTTCCCCCGATTTACGAAAGCGAACCCTCTTCCATGGCAGGCGCGGAGAAGTACTCGCCGAGGGCGCGCGTTGTCAACGGCAGAAGCGATGCCATCCCGATGATCTCGTTGAAGGACATCGGCCCTTTCCTGGCGCGTCCGCTGGTCATCGAGGACGATGAACTGGATGCCGCGCCGGTGTTGGCCGGAACCTACGAGCAGCGGCAACTGCTCGGCACCGGCGACGTTGCCTATGCGCAATACATGCCCAGTGACAAGGGCGAGCGCTGGCAGATTTACCGCGAGGATCACACCTTCAAGGATCCCGACACGGGCGAAGTATTGGGTCATGAGGTCGCCTATCTCGGCGATGCTTCTGTCGAAAAGTTCGATGAAATCACCACGCTCAGGATTACCCATTCCGTCCTGGAAATCCACAAGGGCGACCGCTTCGCCCAGGCCACCACCGGCTTCTCCAGCAATTACCTGCCGCGCGCACCAAGTAAGGAAATCTCGGCCAAGGTTATTTCCATTTATGGCGGCGTGCTGCAGGCGGGACAGAATGCCATTGTGACGCTTAACCGCGGCAAGCGCGACGGCCTGGAAAACGGGCATGTGCTGGCGCTGTATCAGACTGGCGAAGAGTTGCCCAACGGCAATATATTCAAGCGCAACATCGTCCTGCCCGACGTTCGCTACGGACTGTTGTTCGTGTTCCGGGTGTTCGACAAGGTTTCTTACGCGCTGGTCATGGAAACCCGGCTGCCGGTGCAGTTGCTGGATCGCGCGAGCAATCCCGAATAAGCGATGTCGCTCGACGCCTCGCTCGCGTCGTGGCTCATCCTGAGTCAGATCGCTGGCTTGGGAAATGAAGGCTTGCGGCGCCTGTTGCAGGCCTTCGGTACTCCAGAAGCAGTGCTGCAAGCGTCCGTTTCCTCCCTTTCCAGGCATGTCAAACCCGTGGTGGCACGTGCCATCGCCGAGGGCATTGACGATACTTCGCTTTGCCTTGTCGCGGATTGGCTCGACGATCCGCAAAACCGCATCCTCACCGTCGCCGATGACGAATACCCGCAAGCCCTGTTGAACACCGCCGATCCGCCGCTGCTGCTGTATGTGAAGGGACGACTCGATTTGCTGAATGTGCCTGCGCTGGCGGTAGTCGGCAGCCGCAACGCGACGACCCAGGGCATGCGCAACGCCGAGGCTTTCGCGCGGTCGGTTTCCGAGGCGGGATTGTGCGTTGTCAGCGGCATGGCGCAAGGCATCGATTCCGCGGCCCATCTTGGCGGCTTGCAAGGCGCAGGCTCCAGTATCGCCGTGGTCGGAACGGGTCTGGACAAGGTCTATCCCGCCGCCAATCGCAAACTGGCGCATCAACTGGCGCAAGCAGGCGCCATCGTTTCCGAATTCCCGCTGGGTACCCCCCCGCTGGCGGCCAACTTCCCGCGCCGCAACCGCATCATCAGCGGCTTGAGCCTGGCTTGCCTGGTGGTCGAGGCTTCGGTGCAAAGCGGTTCGCTCATCACCGCGCGCCTGGCGCTGGAGCAGGGACGCGACGTCTTCGCCATTCCCGGCTCCATTCACTCGCCGCAATCCAAGGGCTGCCATGCGCTGATCAAGCAGGGCGCCAAACTTGTGGAAAGCGCGCAGGACATCCTGGAAGAACTGGGGCAGCGCCCGGCCGCAAACCGCCCAACGTCCCGGCCATCGCCGGAACACCCGTTGTTCCTGCATCTCGGCTTCGATCCGCTCGACGCCGAGAGCCTTGCACAACGCAGCGGCTTGACGATAGCCGAGCTATCCGCCATCCTGTTGCAACTGGAACTGGACGGACATATCGCATCCCTGCCCGGCGGCCTCTATCAACGAATCACCTAACTACACTATAAATGTTCGACATCCTGCTCTATTTGTTTGAAAGCTACTTCGATATCGGTAGCTATCCAGACCACGACAAACTTTCCGTCAAGCTCAGCGCCGCGGGTTTTGAAGAGGACGACATCAACCAGGCGCTCACCTGGTTGTCCGGCTTGCAGCAACTTACGCGCACCGAATATCCCGAGGTTATCAACCACAGCGGCATTCGCCTTTACACCGATTTCGAGGAGCAGCGCATCAGCCAGGAGGGCTTGCGCTTTTTGGCCTTCTGGGAACACAACAAAGTCATCACCCCGATCGAGCGCGAGATGATCATCGATCGCGTACTCGCGCTGGGCCGCAAGGGTCTGCCGCTGGACAAGCTCAAGCTCATCGTGCTGATGGTGCTGTGGAGCCAGCATGAGGACCTCGACCCGATGCTCATCGAGGATTTGCTCACCCCCGTCGACGCATCGCAGGCGCACTGATGGCATCCAACCTGCTCATCGTCGAGTCTCCGGCCAAGGCCAAGACCCTTAAAAAATATCTCGGCAGGGACTTCGAAGTCCTCGCTTCCTACGGCCACGTGCGCGACCTCATCCCGAAAACGGGCGCGGTCGATCCCGACGACAATTTCGCCATGAAGTACGAGACCATCGCGCGCAACGCCAAGCATGTCGACGAGATAGCCAATGCTGCTGCTGCTGCCGACCACATCTACCTCGCACCCGACCCGGACAGGGAAGGGGAGGCGATCGCCTGGCATATCTCCGAGATACTGAAGAGCAAGCGCGCGCTCAAGGGCAAGACGATGCAACGCGTGGTGTTCTACGAGATCACCCAGTCTGCCGTCAAGGAAGCGGTCGCCCATCCGCGCGAAATTTCCATTCCGCTGGTGAATGCCCAGCAGGCGCGCCGCGCGCTGGATTACCTGGTCGGTTTCAATCTTTCGCCGCTGTTGTGGCGCAAGATTCGCCCGGGTTTGTCGGCCGGCCGGGTGCAAAGTCCCGCGCTGCGGCTTATCGTCGAGCGCGAACTGGAGATCGAGAAATTCAGGAGCCAGGAATACTGGTCGGTGCATCTGGACAGCCAGAAGAACAGCATTCCGTTCAAGGCCAAGCTGTTCCAGTTCCAGGGCAAGAAACTGGAACAACTCAGCATAGCCAGCCAGGCAGAGTACGACGCCATCCATGCCAAGCTGGCCGACGCCAAGCTGCCGCCCAAGGTGGTACGCGTGGAGAAGAAAGGCAAGCAACGCAGTCCCGCCGCGCCGTTCACGACGTCGACCCTGCAACAGGAAGCTGTGCGCAAACTGGGCATGACCTCGGACCGCACCATGCGCACCGCGCAGTCGCTGTACGAAGGCGTTGATATTGGTGGGGGAACAATTGGTCTCATCACCTATATGCGTACCGACTCGGTGAATCTGGCCAACGAAGCTGTGGCCGAGATTCGCGGCTACATCGGCGACAACTTCAGCGCCGACTACCTGCCGGCCAAGCAGCCGACCTACAAGAGCAAGGCCAAGAACGCGCAGGAAGCGCACGAGGCGATTCGCCCGACTTCGATCTTGCGCACGCCCGACAGCCTGCGCGACCACCTCAACATCGACCAGATGCGTCTGTACGAAATGATCTGGAAGCGCACGCTGGCCAGCCAGATGTCGCCCGCACGTTTCGACACGGTGAGCGTGGATATCCGCCTGAGCAGCGACGACACCCTGTTCCGCGCCTCGGGCCAGACTTTGGTATTTCCCGGTTTCATCGGCGTGTACATGGAAGACGTGGACGATGCCGAGGAAGAAGACAGCGCCAAGTTGCCGCCGCTGGTCGAGGGCGATGTGCTTCCTGTTGAAAAACTTTACGGCGAGCAGCACTTCACCCAGCCGCCGCCGCGTTTCTCCGAAGCGAGTCTGGTGAAGGCGCTGGAAGAATACGGCATTGGCCGTCCTTCCACTTACGCCACCATCATCTCCACGCTGCAGGCGCGCGAGTACGCCACGCTCGACAAGAAGCGCTTCATGCCCACCGACGTGGGTCGCGTGGTCACCAAGTTCCTCAACGAGCACTTCACGCGCTATGTGGACTACGGTTTCACGGCGAACCTCGAAGATGAGTTGGACGACATCTCCGAGGGCAAGCGCGACTGGATCCCGGTGCTGGACGAGTTCTGGAAGGGCTTCAACAAACTGCTGGGCGAAAAAAAGGACGTCGACCGCCCCGGCACCGAAATCCTGGAAGAAGCCTGCCCCAAGTGTGGCAAGCCATTATCCAAACGCCTCGGCAAACGCGGCAGCTTCATCGGTTGCACCGGCTATCCCGAATGCGACTACACGCGCAGCCTCGGCGGCGAAGAGGACGCGGGCGAAGCGCGCAAGGAACTGGGCGTGCATCCGGAAACAGGGCAGATCGTTTTGTTGTTGCGCGGACCTTACGGGCCCTACGTGCAACTCGGCGAAGTGGAAGAGGGCGCAAAGACCAAACCAAAGCGCGTCTCCTGGCAGAAGGAGATGCCGCTGGAGACCGCCGATCTTGCCTCCGCTTTAAAGCTGCTCTCGCTTCCAAGAGAAGTCGGCACTCACCCCGAGACGGGCAAAAAGGTCATCGTCAACATCGGTCGCTTCGGCCCTTACATCGGTCACGACGGCAAATTCAAATCCATCCCGCGCACGGACAGCATCTTCGACATCGGCCTGGATCGCGCAGTGGAACTGCTGGCACAGGCCAAGACCGGCGGGAACACAGTGTTGCGGACTTTGGGTGAACACCCGGCCGACAAGGCACCCGTTGAAGTCTGCAGCGGTCGCTACGGCCCCTACGTGCGCCACGGCAAAGTGAATGCGACCCTGCCCAAGGATGTGACTCCTGAAGCGGTGACGCTGGAAGAAGCGCTGGAACTGATCGCCGCCAAAGCGGCTAAGGGACCGGCAAGCAAAACCAAGACAGCACGAAAGCCCGCAGCCAAGAAGACGACAACCAAGGCGAAGACCACCAAGACAAAAGCGGCAGCGAAACCCAAGGCAACGGTGAAGAAAACAACAGCCAAGACTGCCGCTGAAAAACCGGCAGTGAAGAAGACCGCGAAGACAGCGACGACCAAAGCCAAGACGACTACAGCGAAGGCAGCAACCACTAAAAAGGCTGTTGCCAAACCTGTAGCGAAGAAACCTGCGGAAAAGAAGACCACCAACAAGAAATAAGGCTTGGGATGAAAATCCCAAGCCTACCCTCACCGACATCCTGAAAACCGTTTATAGCGCGTTTTGAGCGGCCTACGCCGGAAGACCCGTGGCTATTGGCATTCAGGCTGCACGCTTGCGTGTTGTCTTGGCTGGTCGCGCACCTGAGCTTGCTGTTTTAGCCAGCGTCAACAACCCCAGCAACGCGTCGTTCACCGCCTTGGCGGTCGGGAAAGCCTTTGCGACCTTGTCATCGAGCAGCACCAGATTTGTGCCCTTGGCATATTGTGCGGCATGCTTGCAACGCACCATCTTGCCAAAATCCTCGCGCTTGTATTCCGCGCGCATCTCGTCTTTTTCTGCTTTAGCTATTTTCATAGAGTTTCCTTTCCGACCTGGTTGCCGTACGTGCGCTGATGAGGGCGTATCTTACTACCGCGATCCGTATGCGACACCACCAGTAGTCGATTCTTGTCCGATAAGCCGAATGTGATGAAGCGGTGCTCTTCTACAGAATGGTCTGGATCGCGACCCGTCAGTGCGAAGTCATCTGCGAACGCAGTCGAGGCTTCCTCGAACGAAACCATGTGCTTTCGCAGGTTGGTTGCTGCTTTGGTTTCGTCCCATTCAAAGATCATGGCTTGCCTCAGATACCGTGGTTTGTCCCTTGTTGTTCTTTTTCTGGTTTAGCTGGTTTCTACGGATCAATCGAGTCTGACCCTGAGGCCTTCTAGTTTGAGTTTATTGCTGAAGAAATATCCCCCGATAACAATTCCTCTAATTTACTTTTGAGCACATTAGGCGCTGCGCTTTCAACATAGGAAAAACCAGCAAATGCACCGCCAGAAACTTGCTCAGTTCCCTTCACAACCTTCTTTGCTAACTGAATACCATTGTGGTCATAAGTAACGGCAACCAAATTGAAATCAAAATTCGTTACCCTGTGAGCAAAAGAATTCGTGCTGTCTGATTTCCATTCGTTTATTGTTATAACAAGCGCTTTAGGTGTACTGTTATTTTTCATTGTTCGACTTATCTCTTCATCGGAGGTTGAACCATCAAAAATAATTGGAGATGCGTGCGCGCCTTCTATATTTAACACTCGTGAAACAACTACCGCTATGTCTTCAGATAATGATTTCTTGCTGCTAGTTGTTACATTAAACGGGTTTCCAAATCCACCCCGATAGACGCCGACGAAATTGTCATCTTTATTTTTTGTGACTATGTAGGTGCGTTTATCTTGAATACCAAATGCCAATTTGGTTGTTCCAGGATATTTCACTGATAGCTGAGCGCTTGTGTAATCAATTTTATTTCCTACAACACAACCAGTCAGCACAAAACCGACTATTGCTAACAGCATTATTGTTGACTTCATTTTGGCCCCCCACAGTTAAACATCTAAATTCTTCACTCCCAACGCATTCTTCTCGATGAACGCCCGGCGCGGCTCGACCACATCCCCCATTAGTGTCGTGAATATCTCGTCCGCCCCCACAGCATCTTCGATGCGCACTTTGAGCAGAATCCGGTTCTTCACATCCATGGTGGTCTCCCACAATTGCTCGGGATTCATCTCGCCCAGACCTTTGTAGCGCTGGATGGCGACGCCTTTCTTGGCATCTTCCAGCAGCCATTCGATGGCTTGTTTGAAGCTGGTCACGCCGCGCTTCTGTTCGCCACGCATAGCGTACGAGGTGGGAGAGATCAGGCCGTTGAGTGCGTCGGCGGTCTGGCGGATCTGCACGTAGTCGCCGCTGTGCAAGAATTCCCTATCAAGGTAGCTCAGCGAGTAGTTGCCGTGGTAGATCTTTTCCAGGCGCAGGCGCAGTTCGCCGTTGATGTCTGTTTCAACTTCGGCGCGGATGACGCCGCCACAGACGTCTTCCAGCAGCTTGGCGCTTTCTTTTGCCTTGGCTTCATCGTCCAGCGACAGGGCGGGCAGGATGAGCAGGGCGTGGCTGGCTTCGGGCGCGATGAAGTGTGAGAGGCGGTCGATGACGGCTTCGGCGAGGAAGTATTGCTTGGCGATCTCACCCAGCGCTTCGCCCTGGATCGGCGTGGCGTCCAGCGCGGGATAGAACGCTGCGTTGTTGAGGGCGGAGCCGAGCATGTAGTTCTTCAGCTCGTGCTCGTCCTTGAGATAGCGTTCGTCGCGGCCTTGCTTGATCTTGTATAGCGGCGGCTGGGCGATGTAGATGTGGCCGCGCTCGACCAGTTCCGGCATCTGGCGGTAGAAGAAAGTGAGCAGCAGGGTGCGGATGTGCGCGCCGTCCACGTCCGCGTCGGTCATGATGATGATGCGGTGATAGCGCAGCTTGTCGGCGTTGTATTCCTCCTTGCCGATGCCGGTGCCCAGTACGGTGATCAGGGTGGCGATTTCCTGCGAGGAGATGAGCTTCTCGAAGCGGGCGCGCTCGACGTTGAGGATCTTGCCTTTGAGCGGCAGGATAGCCTGGAACTTGCGGTCGCGGCCCTGCTTGGCGGAGCCGCCGGCGGAGTCGCCCTCGACCAGATACAGTTCGGACAGGGCCGGGTCCTTTTCCTGGCAGTCTGCCAGTTTGCCGGGCAGGCCGATGCCGTCCAGGATGCCTTTGCGGCGCGTCAGTTCGCGCGCCTTGCGGGCGGCGTCACGGGCGCGGGCGGCGTCGATGATCTTGTTGCAGATGATCTTGGCGTCGACCGGGTTTTCCAGCAGGAAGTCGGTGAGTTTTTGCGCCACCACTTCCTGCACGGCGGGCTGCACTTCGCTGGAAACGAGCTTGTCCTTGGTCTGGGACGAGAACTTGGGATCGGGCACTTTGACCGACAGGACACAAGTTAATCCCTCGCGCATGTCGTCGCCGGTGGTGTCCACCTTGGCTTTCTTGGCCAGTTCGTTGTCTTCGATGTATTTATTGATGACGCGGGTCATGGCCATGCGTAGGCCGGTCATGTGGGTGCCGCCGTCGCGCTGGGGGATGTTGTTGGTGAAGCACTGCACCACCTCGGAATAGCTGTCGTTCCACTGCATGGCGACATCGACGGTGATGTTGTCTTTTTCGCCGGTTGCTTGGAAGCACTTGGGGTGCAGCACCGACTTGCTCTTGTTCATGTACTCAACGAAACCGCGCACACCGCCGGAGTAGGCGAAGTTCTCGCTCTTGCCGGTACGCTGGTCGATCAGTTCGATCTTGACGCCGTTATTCAGAAAGGATAGCTCGCGCAGACGCTTGGCCAGCACTTCGTAGTGGAAATCGACCAGGCCAAAGATTTCCTTATCCGCCAGAAAATGGACTTCAGTACCGCGTTTGTTGCTTTCGCCCAGTTCGCGCACCGGGGAAACTTCGACACCTTTCTGGTTCTCGATCAGACGGTCTTTTACCGCACCGCGCACAAAGTCCAGACCAAACTTCTTGCCATCGCGGTAGGTGGTCAACTTGAGCCACTCGGACAGACCGTTGACGCAACTCACACCCACGCCGTGCAGCCCGCCGGATACCTTGTAGCTATTCTGGTTGAACTTGCCGCCCGCGTGCAGCACGGTCAGCACGATCTCGGCGGCGGAACGCTTGGGTTCGTGTTTGTCGTCGAACTTGATGCCGATGGGGATACCGCGACCGTTGTCGGCTACCGAAATCGAGTTGTCGCCATGAATGATGACTTTGATGTCGTCGCAGTGTCCGGCCAGGGACTCGTCGATGGCGTTGTCCACCACCTCGAACACCATATGGTGCAGGCCGGTACCATCGGAAGTATCGCCAATGTACATGCCTGGGCGTTTGCGCACCGCCTCCAAGCCTTCGAGTTGCTGGATACTGGATTCGTCGTAGTTATCGCTCATGTGTCTGTTTTACTTTCGTTACTGTTTCACGTGGAACAAGTTAGATGCGCATCGGCATGACTACATATTTATAGTCCGCCTTCTCCGGAATGGTAATCAGCAAGCTGCTGTTCTGGTCGCCAAAGGACAAGGTGACATTCTGGGTACTGATGTTGTTGATGCCGTCCAACAGGTAATTCACGTTGAAACCGATATCCAGCGGGCCGCCAGAGTAGTCGTTCTCGATATCTTCCTGGGCTTCCTCCTGCTCGCTGTTGCTGCTGATGATGCGCAGGTTCTTTTCGGTCAACAACAGGCGTACGCCGCGGAACTTCTCGTTCGACAGGATGGCAGCACGCTGCAATGCTTGCAGGATGGTTACGCGATCCATGATCAAGTGGTTGGTATGGGTTGGGATCACGCGATTGTAGTCGGGGAATTTGCCATCGATCACCTTGGAAGTCAGTACTACGTCGGCAAACGAGATACGCACTTGTTTCTCGGCGAGCTCGAGCTGAACCTTGTCTTCGGTGTCTGCCAATAGCTTTAACAGTTCGTTTACGGTCTTGCGGGAAAGAATGACTTCCTGCTTCTTGTGGCTTTCCTTCAGTTCTTCGCTAATGAATGCCAGGCGGTGTCCGTCGGTCGCGATCAGTTTGATGCTGGTTCCGTCGATGACCAGCAGCACGCCATTCAGGTAATAGCGAATATCTTGCTGGGCCATGGCGTATTGCACCGAGCTCAACAGACGGCGCAGCACGCCTTGTTCGATCTCGATCCTGGTAGCGCCAACCAATTGCTCGGAGAGCATCGGAAAATCCTGGGCCGGCAGGGTCTGCAGGCTAAAACGGCTTTTGTTCGCTTTGACCAGCAACTTGTTTTCCTGGTCATCCAGGGATACGGTGCTGTTGTCCGGAATGGCTCTTAATATCTCCTGCAGCTTCTTGGCGGAGATCGTGATCGAACTGTCCGAACCTTCCAATCCAACCTTCAATTGCGCTTCGATCTGGATTTCCAGGTCGGTGGTAATGAACCTGACTCCATCCTTGCTCTTTTTCATCAGCACATTGGAAAGAATGGGCAGGGGTTGTTTGCGTTCTACGATGCCGACTACCGCTTGCAGTGGTTTCAGAAGTTCGTTTCTATCGATTTGTTTGATGAACATATGTATCTTTCTTTAAATTCTTAACAATCTTAATAATAGGCAAGAAATCTGTTGATATCCAAATTTCTCGATATATTTTAGTCAGTTAATACATAATTTCCCTGCAAAAAACTCCCCCCGGCCTTCTGTATTATTTGTGCATAACTTTCCCATGGTTCCAAAACAACAGCGTCGTCTACAATTTATACACAAGGAATACCTGCTTATCCCCGTAACGTCTGGTTCAACAAATTGAAGTCCGCGTTCAGCGCGGAATCTGAGTTCCTGAGCGACTCTATGGTCTTGCAAGCATGCAAAACGGTGGAGTGGTCCCGCCCGCCAAAGGCGTTGCCAATTTCAGGCAGGCTTAACTGGGTAAGCTCCCGCGCCAGGCACATTGCGATCTGGCGGGGACGCGCGATGATGCGGGTGCGCTTCTTGGAAAGCAGGTCCACGATCTTGATACGATAAAAATCGGCCACGGTCTTCTGTATGTTTTCCAGGGAAACCTGTTTGTTCTGCGCAGCAAGCAGGTCTTTCAGGGCTTCCTTGGCCAAGTCGATCGAGATGGTGCGCTTATGGAACCGGGCATAGGCCTCGATGCGGTTGAGCGCTCCTTCAAGCTCGCGGATGTTGGACCGAACATGCTTCGCAATGAAGAACGCAACGTCCTCGCTGATGGGCGAACCGCTGGCGGACGATTTTTGCAGAAGAATGGCAACCCGCATTTCCAGGCCCGGCGGCTCAATCGCAACGGTGAGGCCGCAGGTAAAGCGCGAGGTAAGCCTGGGTTCGATGCCGGTGATTTCCTTGGGGAATGTGTCGCACGTGATAACAACTTGTTTATTCGTGTCAATCAGGGAATTCAGCGTATAAAAAAACTCTTGCTGGGTTCCCGGTTTGTCGGCAATAAATTGAATGTCGTCTATCAGCAGCAGATCCAGCGAATTGTAAAATTGCTTGAATTCATCGAAAGTCTTCGTCTGGAAAGCGCGCACCACGCCCGAAATGTAGTTGGTGGCGTGGATGTAGCAGATTCGAGCCTGTGGATTTTGTTTGCTGACCAAATTGCCGATGGATTGCAATAAGTGGGTTTTGCCCAGACCTACGCCGCCGTAAATAAACAGTGGGTTATAGGCGATTCCCGGCGTTTCGGCCACCTGGATAGCTGCCGCATGCGCAAGCTGGTTGGCTTTTCCGGTAACGAAGGTTTCGAAGACCAGCGCCGGGTTGAGTTTATTGGGGTTCTTGCCTGCTTTTACCGCGGGGGCCGGGGCTTTTTCAGGCACGGACTGGTGAGCAACCGGGACAGCACTTTTTGCTCCCTTTTTTTCAATTCGCAACTCGATTTGCGGGGGCGCCGAGAAAAATGGCAGCGCGCGCCTGGATATTTCCTGCAGAAAACGTTCCTGGACAATCCGCAATGTAAAACTATTGGGCGCGGTCAAGACGAGTTTGTCTCCATCGATCTCAAAAATCAATGGCTTAATCCATGAATTATATTGTTGTAGCGGTAGCTGTTCTTTGAAATAACTCAGGCAGCTTCCCGACAAACTCTGGACAGACATAGGTGGAAAAAATATCGCAAATAGTCCGGTGCATTCTACAAGCTCTGCAAAAAGTTATCCACAGCATAAAAAGACTTGACAGGAATCACGCCAACGATTGTAATCGCGCGCTTTTCAACAGATATATCCCTCAGGAGCTAGCATGAAACGTACATATCAACCCTCTGTTACCAAAAGAAAACGTACTCACGGCTTTCTGGTTCGCATGAAAACCAAGGGCGGTCGCGCTGTGATAGCAGCCCGACGTGCGCGCGGCCGTGTCCGTCTTGGCGTGTGAGCTAGAAGAAATTCTGACTTTGCCCCGGCGCTTCCGGTTATCGCGCCGGGAGGGGTTTTCCCGGATACTGCAACAAAGGGCGCAGACCAAATCGTGGTTTGCCGTCCACAGCGAATCAAACTCCTCAGGACATGCGCGGCTCGGCATGTCGGTCAGCAAACGGGTTATTCCGGCCGCAACCCAGCGTAATATAGCCAAGCGATTGATTAGAGAATGTTTTCGTAAGTGTGCGCGGCAGGGAATAGCCTGCGACGTGGTGATACGGCTGCGCAAACCCCTGGACAAAAAAAATCTCGCCGAAGCGAGGACAACCTTGAACGAGATGCTGAAAACCGTGTTGGCGGCAAAATGAAAAAAATCTTGCTGCTATTGGTTCGAGGATATCAATTGCTGATTCGCCCGGTGCTGCCGCCAAGCTGTCGGTTCAGCCCTTCCTGCTCGCAGTATTCCATTGAAGCGATAACCAAATACGGCGCCCTGAAAGGGCTTTGGTTGACAATCAGGCGGGTAATTCGTTGTAATCCCTGGAATCCGGGCGGATACGATCCCGTTCCATAACAAAATACAGGTGAAACCTTGATGGACATGCGGCGGCTGTTTTTATTCCTAATTTTTTCCTTTTCCTTGTTTGTACTCTGGGGTGCCTGGGTGCGGCAAAACCAGCCCGCAGCACCGGTAGAGGTGGCGGCTCCGGCAGACGCTTCCATACCGGTTGCACCTGCAAGAGCTCCGCAGTCCGCCGTGGCGGTCACCACGGTTGCAGCAGCGCCGGTCGAGGCGCAGAAGGCGCCGGCAGGGAAGAAAATTGTCGTTACGACCGATACGTTTGTCGCAGAAATCAATTCAGCCGGCGGCAACCTCCAGCATCTGGATCTGCTGAAACACAAGGATACCGACGACCAAAGCAAGCCGTTTACCCTGTTGCAGCAGAAGGACGCGCATATTTACGTTGCCCAATCCGGCTTGCTGGGCAAAGGGTTGCCGACACATAACGCCGAATACGCGGTGGCAGGCGACGAATACCACCTGGTTGATGGCAAGGACACCATAGAGGTGCGGCTGACAGCACTTGATTCAAGCGCGGCCCGCGTCACCAAGGTGTATACCTTCCATCGCGGAAACTATCTGGTCGATGTGGCCTATGAAATCGAGAATCTGGGTGCCGCCGCCATGCTGCCCTCGGCCTATTACCAGTTTGTGCGCGACTCGGCGCCTGTTTCAGGATCCTCCAAATTCGTTCCCACCTTTACCGGCCCTGCGGTCTATACCGAACTGGAGAAATTCCAGAAAATCGAGTTTGCCGACATCGAGAAAAACAAAATCAAGCTGCCGGCCAACCCGGACAATGGCTGGATTGGCATGCTGCAGCACTATTTCGTGTCCGCCTGGTTGCCGCCAAGCAAAGGATCCCGCGAGTTTTACACCAAGAAACTCGACGGCAATGAGTTCTCGGCGGGGGTGATTTTGCCCGTAGCCACGATAGAACCCGGGCAAATGGGGCGTATATCCGCCACGCTGTATGCGGGTCCTGCCCAAACCAAACTGGACGCGATCGCGCCCGGCCTGGGTTTGACGGTGGACTATGGCTGGTTGACGGTCTTCTCCACGCCACTGTTCTGGCTGATGGCGCACATCAACGACTGGGTAAGCAACTGGGGTGTTTCCATCATCCTGTTGACCGTGTTGATCAAGCTTGCGTTCTTCCCCCTGTCTGCCGCCAGCTACCGTTCCATGGCCAAGATGCGCGTGGTGGCGCCCAAGCTGGAACAAATCAAGAAGCAGTACGGCGATGACCGCGAACGCCTGAACAAGGCCATGATGGAGTTGTACAAGACCGAAAAAATCAACCCGTTGGGCGGTTGCCTGCCGGTGCTGATCCAGATTCCGGTATTCATCGCGTTGTACTGGGCCATCCTGTCGAGCGTGGAACTGCGCCATGCACCGTTCTTCGGCTGGATTCACGACCTTTCTGCAACCGATCCCTACTTTGTGCTGCCCATCGTCATGGGCATCAGCATGCTGATCCAGACCAAGCTCAACCCGGTACCGCCGGATCCCATGCAGGCCAAACTGATGCAGATCATGCCGATCGCATTCAGCGTGGTGTTCTTCTTCTTCCCGGCCGGATTGGTGCTGTATTCCATCGTTAACAACGTCCTGTCCATTGCCCAGCAGTGGTACATCACGCGCAGCACCGAAGCTCCACGCAAGGGTGGCGCCAAAGCCTGACACTATCGCGGCGATTGCCACCGCCCCCGGGCGCGGTGGCATCGGCGTGGTGCGGGTTTCCGGACAAGGCCTGGCCACAATGGCCGCCGCGCTGACCGGACGCCAGTTAACTCCCAGACTTGCCACTTACACCTCCTTTCTGTCCGCCGACGGCAGCATCCTCGACCAAGGCATCGCTTTATTTTTCCCGGCGCCCCACTCGTATACCGGGGAGGAAGTGCTGGAGTTGCAGGGCCACGGTGGTCCTGCCGTGCTGCAATCCGTGCTGCACCGTTGCCTTGAACTGGGTGCGCGCCTGGCGCAACCGGGCGAATTCACCCAGCGCGCCTTCCTCAACGACAAGATGGATCTGGCCCAGGCCGAAAGCGTGGCCGATCTCATCGATGCCACCACCGAACAGGCGGCGCGCAGCGCCATGCGCTCGCTGCAGGGCGAGTTCTCTGCCGCGATACATGGGGCGGTCACCCTGCTCATCGACCTTCGCATGCTGGTGGAAGCGACGCTGGATTTTCCCGAAGAAGAGATCGAAACCAGCGACCGCCAGCTTTGCAGCAGCAAGCTTGCCGCATTGAGGGCTGAGCTGGCCCGCATCGAAGGCCTGGCGAAGCAGGGCAGTATCCTGCGCGAAGGCGCGCAAGTCGTGCTGGTCGGCGCGCCCAACGCGGGTAAATCCAGCCTGCTCAACCGCTTTGCAGGCGAAGAGATCGCGCTGGTCAGCGAGATTCCCGGCACCACGCGCGATTCGATACGCCAATCCCTGCAAGTCCGCGGCGTACCGCTGCACCTGATCGATACCGCCGGTTTGCGCGAAACCACCGATGTGGTCGAGCAGATGGGCATCGCGCGCACCCAACTGGCACTGACGCGCGCCGATGTGGTGCTGGTGCTGCTGGACGAATCGCAGCCAAGCGCCGCACCGGAACATCAGGCGGTGCTGGCGCAATTGCCCGCCAAAACACCGCGCCTGTACCTGCACAACAAGATCGACCTCAGCGGACACCAGCCGGGCGCAGAGATGCGCGAGGAAAGGGCGCATGTTTATCTGTCGGCCAAGACCGGTGCCGGCATGCAAGTGCTGGAAGACAAGTTGCTGGAGATTATCGGTTGGCATCAGGAGACCGGCGTCTTCATGGCACGGGCGCGCCACCTAGAGGCGCTTTCCGCCGCCGCCCAACACCTGGCCGAAGCCGCACAACAACTTGACCGCCCGGAGCTTTTTGCCGAGGAATTGCGCGAGGCGCAGGAGGCGCTCAACAGTATCACGGGCGAATTCACGGCAGACGACCTGCTGGGCGAGATTTTCAGCCGCTTCTGTATCGGAAAATAGCCAAAATATGTTTCACGTGAAACATATTGGTGTGCTTTAGTTTTCGTCGGATTTGTCTTTTGAGTTATGATGCGCGTCCTCATTTTGGTAGTGACGAATGCGCGACCCGAAACAATTCGATGTCATCGTGATCGGTGGCGGCCATGCGGGAACGGAAGCCGCGCTGGCCAGCGCGCGTGCGGGTTGTGCGACCTTGCTGCTCACTCACAACATCGAAACGCTGGGCGTGATGTCCTGCAATCCCTCCATCGGCGGAATCGGAAAAGGCCATTTAGTCAAGGAATTAGACGCGCTTGGCGGTGCCATGGCAGCCGCGACGGACGAGGGTGGCATCCAGTTTCGCATCCTGAACGCGTCCAAAGGCCCAGCGGTACGCGCGACGCGCGCCCAGGCCGACCGTGCGCTCTACAAGCAGGCGATTCGCAAGCGTCTGGAGAACCAGCCCAACCTCTGGCTGTTTCAGCAGCCAGTAGAAAAACTTATTTTAGAACAAGGACATGTTTCCGGTGTGCAGACCCAGCTTGGTCTGAAATACCGCGCCAAGACCGTAGTGCTGACGACGGGGACGTTCCTTGCCGGACTGGTGCACGTCGGCCTGACCAATTATCCCGGCGGGCGCGCGGGCGATCCGCCTTCCATCGGTCTGGCGCATAACCTGCGCGAACTGGGCATGCCGACCGGACGCCTGAAGACTGGAACCCCGCCGCGCATCGACGGGCGCAGCATCGATTATTCCGTGATGCAGGAACAGCACGGCGATACGCCGGTTCCGGTGTTTTCCTTCATGGGCCGCGCGGAACAGCATCCGCGCCAAATGCCATGCTGGGTGACCCAGACCAATGCGCGCACGCACGAGATCATTCGCAGCGGTTTGGGCGAGTCGCCTTTGTTTACAGGCGTCATCGAGGGAGTAGGCCCTCGCTATTGCCCTTCCATCGAGGATAAGATCACGCGTTTTGCCGGCAAGGATTCGCACCAGATATTCCTCGAGCCGGAAGGGCTGAGCACGCACGAGATCTATCCGAACGGCATTTCGACCAGCCTTGCCTACGATACGCAACTGGCGCTGGTGCGCTCGATCAAGGGACTGGAGAACGCGCATCTCACGCGACCCGGTTATGCCATCGAATACGATTACTTCGATCCGCGCAACCTGAAGATGTCGCTGGAGAGCAAAACAATCTCGGGTTTGTTCCTTGCCGGGCAGATCAACGGCACCACCGGCTATGAAGAAGCAGCCGCGCAAGGCTTGCTGGCCGGAACGAACGCCGCGCTGCAAGCGCAGGAAAAAGAAACCTGGTGTCCGCGCCGCGACGAAGCTTATCTCGGCGTACTGGTCGACGACCTGATCACGCGCGGGGTGTCCGAGCCGTACCGCATGTTCACCAGCCGCGCGGAATACCGTTTGCAATTGCGCGAAGACAATGCCGACATGCGCCTGACCGAGACCGGCCGCAAGCTGGGCCTGGTGGATGATGTGCGCTGGCAGGCCTTTGAAGAGAAGCGCGAAAAAATCGCGCGCGAACTGGAGCGGCTGAAATCGACCTGGGTGAATCCGCGCATGTTGGACAAGGCCGACGCCGAGCGCGTGCTGGGCAAGGAGATCGAGCGCGAGTATTCCCTGTACGACTTGTTGCGCCGCCCCGAAGTGAATTATGCGGAATTGATGACCCTGCCGGGCGCGCATTGTGTCGAGGCGGCCGAAGTCGCCGAGCAGGTTGAAATACACGCCAAGTATCACGGCTACATCGAACGCCAGCGGGATGAGATCGCGCGCCAGGAAGGTTACGAGACCACGCAACTGCCGCTCGACATGGATTACGCCGCAGTGCGTGGCCTGTCGATCGAAGTGCGCCAGAAACTGAACCAGCACAAACCGCAGACACTGGGCCAGGCCGCGCGCATTTCCGGCGTGACTCCCGCGGCGATTTCCCTGTTGCTGGTGCATCTGAAGCGGGGCTTCAAACAAGAAAAAGCGGCATGAGCCTGGAGAAAGAATTGGCGGCGGGCATCGCTGAGATGGGGCTGGATGTCGCCCCGGAACAGCAGGCGAAGCTGCTGGATTATCTGGCGCTGCTGCACAAGTGGAATGCGGTGTACAACCTCACGGCGATCCGCCAGCCGGAGCAGATGGTGAGTAACCACTTGCTCGATAGCCTCGCCGTGCTGCCGTACTTGTGGCCGCAGCGCTGGCTGGATGTGGGATGCGGCGGCGGGGTGCCGGGGCTGGTGCTGTCGGTGATGCGGCCGGAGTGGTCGTTCACATTGCTGGACAGCAACAGCAAAAAAACCGGTTTTGTGCAGCAGGCCGTCATCGAGCTGGGCTTGCGCAATGTGCAAGTCCGCTGCGAACGGGTAGAGCAGTGGCAGGCGGAACAGAAGTTCGACGGGATCATCTCCCGCGCGTTTGCAGAAGTAGCGGAGTTCGTCTCGTTGACGCGGCACTTGTTGGCAGACGGAGGCCGTTGGGCGGCCATGAAGGGAATGCCGGAGCAGGAACTGGCCAGGCTGCCCGCGGGAATAGAAGTTGAAAAGGTAATTACGTTGCATGTTCCTAAACTAGAAGCGGCCCGCAGTCTGGTCGTGTTGGGGGAAATAAAATGAGCAAGATTTTGGCGATCACCAATCAAAAAGGCGGCGTGGGCAAAACCACGACCACCGTCAACCTGGCAGCCAGCCTGGGTGCGGCGAAACAGCGCGTGCTGCTGATCGACCTCGATCCGCAGGGCAACGCCACCATGGGCAGCGGCATCAACAAGGCCGATCTGGAAGCGACCGTCTATGACGTATTGCTGGGCGAGAAGACCATTGCCGAAGCGCGCATCAAATCGGAATCGTGCAAGTACGACATTTTGCCCGCCAACCGCGAACTGGCCGGCGCCGAAATCGAACTGGTGGAAGTGGAGGGGCGCGAGATGCGCCTGAAGGAAGAGATAGAACCTGTCCTGCACGAATACGACTACATCCTGATCGATTGCCCGCCCGCGCTGAATCTGCTCACGCTGAACGGACTGTGCGCCGCCAAGTCGGTGATGATTCCCATGCAGTGCGAATACTACGCGCTCGAAGGTTTGAGCGACCTGGTCAACACCATCCGCAAAGTGCGCGAAAACCTCAATCCGGATCTGGAAATCGAAGGTTTGTTGCGCACCATGTTCGACCCGCGCAACGCGCTGGCGCAACAAGTCTCGGACCAATTGCAGCAACACTTCGGCAACAAGGTCTACCGCACCGTCATCCCGCGCAACGTGCGTCTGGCGGAAGCGCCCAGCTTCGGCATCCCGGCGCTGTATCACGACAGCCAATCCAAGGGAACGCTGGCTTATCTGGCGCTGGCAGGCGAAATGCTTAACAACGCGACAGTGCAAGTCGCCGCATAACAAGTTCAAACAAAGGGAAAATCATGGCAAAACCGATCAAGGGATTGGGGCGCGGCCTGGACGCGCTGCTCTCCGGTAGCAGCACATCGAAGCAGAACGACGTGTTGCGCGACCTGAAAGTCGAACAACTCAGGCCCGGCAAATACCAGCCGCGCAGCCGCATGGACGAAGCATCGCTGAACGAACTCGCGGCCTCGATCCGGGTGCAGGGCGTGATGCAGCCGATATTGGCGCGCGAACTGCTGGAGGGCGGTTACGAAATCATCGCGGGCGAACGGCGCTGGCGCGCGGCGCAACTGGCCGAACTGAAGATCGTGCCGGTCATCGTGCGCAAGGTGCCGGACAACGCGGCACTGGCGATGGCGCTGATCGAAAACATCCAGCGCGAAGACCTGAACCCGCTGGAAGAAGCCATCGGCATCCAGCGCCTGATCGACGAATTTCAGATGACGCACCAGGCAGCCGCCGACGCGGTCGGCCGTTCGCGCAGCGCGGCCAGCAATTTGCTGCGCCTGCTCAAACTGCCGCAAGCCGTGCAGGACATGCTGATGGAAGGGTCTTTGGACATGGGCCACGCGCGCGCGCTGCTGTCGCTCGAAGGCGCGCATCAAGTTCTGCTGGCGAACAAGATCGTGCTGGAAGGCCTGTCGGTGCGCGAGGCCGAGAAGCTGGTGCAGCAACAGGGCGAGCAGTCGCCCGCCAAAGCCGCAGGCCAGAAAACGCCCAAAAAAGAAAATCGCGATACCCAACAACTACAGGAAGAACTGAGCGCGCAACTGGGCGTACGCGTGGAAATCAAATCCAATAACAAGGGTGGCGGCAAGCTGGTCATTGAATTTTCCAATAATGACCATTTGGAGGAACTGCTCGGTGGACTCCGAAAAGGGCGATAAATCAGGTGGTAACGAGCACAATCCCGACCGGAATCGTTTGACACCCAAGCTAAACGCCGCTATCATCCCGGCGCTTTTTAAAGCCGAAGTACAAGAACAACAACTGGCGCGCAGGGTGGTCAGGTTACAGATACTGATTACGTTAGCCGCTGCAGGCGTGGCCTACGGCCTGAAAAGCTCGCCGCAGTATGCGATAGCGGTGTTAGGTGGAGGAGGTGTATCCGTTCTCAATGGAACGTTGCTGGCCTGGAGAGTGAGCCGGTCAACGTTGCATCCAGCCCATGACGCACATCTTCAATTACGGCTTATGTATTACTACGCTGCCGAGCGATTTCTGGCAGTCGTCACTGCGCTGGGGCTATGCCTGGCAGCATTTAAGTTACCGCCACTTGCAGTTCTGAGCGGCTTTGTATTGGGGCAAGCGACGCTGTTAGCAGCCCGCCTGTTGTTAAAGATCAAGATTGAAAGCGGCGTAAAAAATGTCCAGTGAAATGGCGCATGAAACCGGTGAAGTAACGCACGAAGCAGCGCATACCTCCGCGGAATATATCCATCACCACCTGCAAAACCTGACCTGGGGCCAATTGGCGGACGGAACCTGGGGCGTAGCCCACAGTGCGGAAGAAGCCAGGGCGATGGGTTTCTGGGCACTCAATCTGGATACCTTCATCATGTCGCTGCTGTTGGGCGCCATCATCATGTTCGTGTTCCGCAGCGTGGCGAAAAGCGCTGTTAGCGGCACACCGGGCGGACTGCAGAACTTCTGCGAATGGGCCGTCGAATTCGTCGACAGCAGCGTGCGCGGGTCTTTCTCCAGCAAGAATGCCATGGTCGCCCCGCTGGCGCTGACCGTATTCTTCTGGGTGTTCAGCATGAACCTGATGGACTTGATTCCCATCGACTGGGTTCCGCTGCTGATGAAATGGCTGGGTGTGCCGTTCTTCAAGGTTGTTCCCTCCACCGATCCCAACGCGACTTTCGGCATGGCCATCGGCGTATTCCTGCTGGTACTGTTCTACAGCGTCAAGATGAAGGGTTTCGGCGGCTTCATGGGCGAACTGACCTTGCAGCCGTTCGGCAAGTGGGGCATGCCGGTCAACTTGCTGCTGGAAGGCGTTAACCTGATCGCCAAGCCGATCTCGCTGGCACTGCGTCTGTTCGGCAACATGTACGCGGGCGAAATGATCTTCATCCTGATCGCATTGATGGGCGGCGCCTGGGCCGGATTCTCGGTCGGCGGCTTGACCTTGTTCGGTTCGCAGATTTTGCTGTCCCTCGGCTGGGCAATATTCCACATCCTGATCGTGACCCTGCAGGCGTTCATTTTCATGACGCTGACCGTGGTTTATCTGGACATGGCGCATCAGGAGCATCACTGATTTATTGGTTTCGGTTTATTAACATTACTTTTATCAAATAGGAGATTTACAAAATGGAAATGGCAAACGCACTGCTGTACATCGCTGGCGCATTGATGATGGGTCTGGGCGCGCTCGGCGCAGCCGTCGGTATCGGTATCCTCGGTGGCCGCTTCCTCGAAGGCGCCGCACGTCAACCCGAACTGATCCCGATGCTGCGCACCCAGTTTTTCGTGGTGATGGGTCTGGTCGACGCCGTTCCGATGATCGCTGTGGGTATCGCGATGTACGTTCTGTTCGCTGTGGTGGGTTAATTCTCGCAACACGAAACGCATAACAAAGAAAGGTAGCTTGCATGAATATCAATGCAACTCTTCTCGCCCAGCTAATCATGTTCGCGCTGTTCGTATGGTTCTGCATGAAGTTTGTCTGGACACCGATCATCGGCGCTCTGGACGCGCGCAAGAAGCAGATCGCCGACGGACTGGCTGACGCCGAGCGCGCCAAGCAGGATTTGGAACTGGCCGCCAAGCGCTCCGCAGAAATCCTGCGCGAAGCCAAGGAAAAGGCCGGCGAGATCGTGGCAAGCGGTGAAAAGCGCGCCAGCGAGATCGTCGAAGAAGCCAAGACTCAGGCCAAAGTGGAAGGCGAACGCATCATTACGGGTGCCAAGGCAGAAATCGACCAGGAAGTGTTCCGCGCCAAAGAGCAATTGCGCACGCAGGTTTCTGCAATCGCTCTGGCCGGTGCCGGCAAGATCCTCGGTCGCGAAATCGATGCCAAGGCACATAACGATCTGCTCGACAAACTCGTCGCGGAAATCTGAACGCCATGTCCGAAGCCATAACCACTGCACGTCCATACGCCCAGGCGGCATTTGACGAAGCGCAACAACTGAACGCACTGAAGGCTTGGTCGGAGATGCTGCTGTCCCTGGCCGAAGCGGCCAACCATCCGGATATTGTTGCCGTCGTTACCAATCCGCGCGTTTCCAAAAAGCAGGTCGAAGGCCTGATGGAGGCGCTGCTGGACAAAGGCGCCAGCAAACAGCAAAAAAACTTCGTGCGCATCCTGGCCGACAATCAGCGCGTGCTGCTGTTGCCCGAGATCGCCGCGTTGTTCGAGGCCCTGAAGGCGGAAGCGGAAAAAACCGTCAATGTGGTGGTGGATTCGGCATTCGAGCTGTCCGCTGCACAAAAAGACAAGATCGTCAGTTCGCTCAAGAAGAGCCTGGGCCGCGAGATCAAACTGAGCTGCCAGGTCAATAAAGAATTGCTGGGTGGCGTTGTGATTCGTGCCGGAGACAAAGTGATCGACGGTTCTGCACGCACCCGACTCGGTGAAATGGCGAACGCGCTAGCCTGATAAAGAATTTTCAAGAATGAGGAAATCCAGATGAAGCTCAACCCTTCCGAAATTAGCAATTTGATCCGCAGTCGCATCGATAACTTCGAAGCACTGACCCAGGCGCGCACCGAAGGAACGGTGGTCAGCGTAACCGACGGTATCGTTCGCGTGCACGGCTTGTCCGATGTGATGCAGGGCGAAATGCTGGAATTCCCCGGCAACACATTCGGTCTGGCGCTGAACCTCGAGCGCGACTCCGTCGGCGCCGTTATTCTGGGTGAATACGAACACATCACCGAAGGCGACACGGTCAAGTGTACCGGCCGCATTCTGGAAGTGCCCGTCGGTCCCGAACTGTGCGGCCGCGTGGTGAACGCACTGGGCCAGCCGATCGACGGCAAGGGTCCGGTCAACGCCAAGATGACCGACAAGATCGAAAAGGTTGCTCCGGGCGTGATCGCACGTAAGTCCGTTGACCAGCCCGTGCAAACCGGTTTGAAGTCCATCGACTCCATGGTGCCTATCGGCCGCGGTCAGCGCGAACTGATCATTGGCGACCGCCAGACCGGCAAGACAGCCGTTGCGGTTGACGCGATCATCAACCAAAAAGGTCAGAACATGATCTGTATCTACGTTGCGATCGGCCAAAAGGCTTCGACCGTTGCCAACGTAGTACGCAAACTGGAAGAGCACGGAGCGATGGGCTACACCATCGTTGTTGCCGCTACCGCTTCCGACTCCGCCGCGATGCAATTCCTGGCACCGTACGCAGGTTGCACCATGGGCGAATACTTCCGCGATCGCGGCGAAGACGCGCTGATCGTTTACGACGACTTGACCAAGCAAGCCTGGGCGTATCGCCAGATTTCCCTGTTGCTGCGCCGTCCGCCCGGCCGTGAAGCTTACCCCGGCGACGTGTTCTATTTGCACTCCCGTTTGCTGGAGCGCGCAGCGCGCGTCAACGCCGAGTACGTGGAAAAATTCACCAACGGCGCCGTCAAGGGCAAGACCGGTTCGCTGACCGCGTTGCCCGTGATCGAAACACAAGCCGGCGACGTGTCCGCCTTCGTGCCGACCAACGTGATCTCGATTACCGACGGCCAGATCTTCCTGGAATCCGACTTGTTCAACGCCGGTATCCGTCCCGCTATCAACGCCGGTATCTCGGTGTCCCGCGTGGGTGGTGCAGCGCAGACCAAGGTCATCAAGAAGCTGGGTGGCGGTGTGCGTCTGGCATTGGCGCAATATCGTGAACTGGCTGCGTTCGCGCAGTTCGCTTCCGACCTGGACGAAGCAACCCGCAAACAGCTGGAGCGCGGCCGCCTGGTGACCGAGCTGATGAAGCAATTGCAATATGCGCCGCTGTCCATTTCCAAAATGGCCGCCACGCTCTTCGCCGTGAACAAGGGTTACTTCGACGACGTGGCCATCCCCAAGGTATTGGCATTTGAAGCCGGTCTGCACGCGCACCTGGGTTCAAAGAACAAGGCTTTGATGGATGCAATCGAATCCACCAAGGATCTGTCCGCCGACAACGAGAAGGTGTTGGTTGCGGCCATTGAGGCATTCAAGGCAACTGCAGTCTACTAAAGCGGGAGCTAAATCATGGCAGGCAGCAAAGAGATTCGCACGAAGATCAAGAGCGTAGAAAATACGCGCAAGATCACGCGCGCGATGGAAATGGTAGCAGCGGCGAAAATGCGCAAAGCGCAGGAACGCATGCGGTCCGCCCGCCCCTATGCGGAAAAAATCCGCAATGTCGCGGCGCACTTGTCGCGCGCCAACCCGGAATACAAACACCCGTTCCTGGTCAAACGCGACAGCATCAAGAATGTCGGCCTCATCGTCGTCACATCCGACAAGGGTTTGTGCGGCGGCCTGAATACCAACCTGCTGCGTCTTGCGGTAACCCGCATGAAAAGCTGGGATGACGAAGGCAAGGGCCTGCAGGTTTGCCCGATCGGCAACAAGGGCTTCGGCTTCATGAACCGCATCGGCGCCAAGGTCCAATCGCACCTGACCGGCCTGGGCGACACGCCGCACATCGAGAAACTGATCGGCGCCGTGAAAGCCATGCTGGACGCCTATGTTGCGGGCGAGATCGACGCCATCTACCTGAGCTACAACCACTTCATCAACACGATGAAGCAGGAGCCGCGCGTCGAACAACTGTTGCCGCTCAGCGGCGAACAGATCGGCACCGCATCGGGTAGCTGGGACTACATCTACGAACCGGATGCGAAGAAGGTCATCGACGAATTGCTGGTGCGCTACATGGAATCGCTCGTGTATCAGGCAGTGGTCGAGAACATGGCATCGGAGCAAAGCTCACGCATGGTGGCGATGAAATCCGCTTCCGACAATGCGAAGAACGTTATCGCCGAGCTCAAACTGGTTTACAACAAAGCGCGTCAGGCAGCGATCACCAAGGAAATTTCCGAGATCGTTGGCGGCGCGGCAGCGGTATAACGCAATACTCGCGTAGCGAGTTCCTTGTCCCCCTCGCCCGCTTGCGGGAGAGGGTTGGGGAGAGGGAAAAAGAATTAATATAGACGAGGAATCTTAAAATGAGTCAAGGAAAGATTGTTCAGTGTATCGGCGCGGTGGTTGACATCGAATTTCCGCGCGATCAAATGCCGAAAGTATACGAAGCCCTGAAACTGGCTGATGCGGGTACATCCACAGCCGAAGTTGGCCTGACCTTCGAGGTCGAGCAGCAACTGGGCGATGGCGTGGTGCGCACCATTGCGATGGGCTCGTCCGACGGCCTGCGCCGCGGTATGCTGGTTAATGCAACCGGCGCGGCGATCTCGGTACCGGTCGGTACCGGCACGCTCGGCCGCATCATGGACGTGCTGGGTCGCCCGATCGACGAAGTCGGCGACATCCAGTGCACCGAAAAGCGCCCCATTCACCAGGCTGCCCCCAAGTTCGATGAACTGTCCCCGTCCGTTGACTTGCTGGAAACCGGCATCAAGGTGATCGACCTGGTCTGCCCGTTTGCCAAGGGCGGTAAGGTTGGCCTGTTCGGCGGCGCCGGCGTGGGCAAGACCGTGAACATGCTGGAACTCATCAACAACATTGCCAAGGAACACTCCGGTTTGTCCGTGTTCGCCGGTGTGGGTGAGCGTACCCGCGAAGGCAACGACTTCTACCATGAAATGACTGAAGCCGGCGTTATCGACAACAAGGACTTCTCCAAGTCCAAAGTGGCGATGGTGTTCGGCCAGATGAACGAGCCGCCCGGCAACCGTCTGCGCGTGGCGCTGACCGGCCTGACCATGGCCGAGAAATTCCGCGACGAAGGCCGCGACATCCTGTTCTTCGTGGACAACATCTATCGCTACACCCTGGCCGGTACCGAAGTATCCGCGCTGCTGGGCCGTATGCCTTCCGCCGTGGGTTATCAACCGACACTTGCCGAAGAAATGGGCCGCCTGCAAGAGCGTATTACGTCGACCAAGGTTGGCTCGATCACTTCCATCCAGTCCGTTTACGTTCCCGCCGACGACTTGACCGACCCGTCTCCGGCAACGACCTTCCTGCACCTGGACTCCACCGTGGTGTTGAGCCGCGACATCGCCTCGCTGGGTATTTACCCCGCGGTCGATCCGCTCGACTCCACCTCCCGCCAGCTCGATCCGCTGGTGGTGGGCGAAGAGCACTACAACACGGCACGTGCCGTGCAGTCCACGCTGCAGCGCTACAAGGAATTGCGCGACATCATCGCGATTCTGGGCATGGACGAACTGTCGCCGGAAGACAAACTGGCTGTGGCACGCGCGCGCAAGATTCAGCGTTTCCTGTCGCAACCGTTCCACGTTGCCGAAGTGTTCACCGGCAGCCCGGGCAAGTACGTCACCCTGAAGGACACCATCAAGGGCTTCAGGGGCATCGTCGATGGCGAATACGATCACCTGCCGGAACAGGCGTTCTACATGGTCGGCGGCATCGAAGAAGCGGTCGAAAAAGCCAAGACGCTGCAATAACAATCAGGAGCCAAAAATGGCAATGACCGTACATGTGGACGTCGTAAGCGCGGAGGAGCAGATTTTCTCCGGCCTCGCCGAAGTCGTCGTGGTACCGGGCGAGATGGGCGAGCTGGGTATTTACCCGCGCCACACCGCCCTGATGACCCGCATCAAACCCGGTGCGGTGCGCATCAAGGTTCCAGATCAGGACTATGAAGAGTTGATCTACGTTTCCGGCGGCATGCTGGAAGTGCAGCCCAATGTCGTCACCATCCTGGCCGACACCGCGATCCGCGGCGGCGACCTCGACGAAGCACGCGCGCTGGAAGCCAAGCAATCCGCGGAAGAAGCGATGAAGAACCGCGTCTCCGACATCGACTACGCGCAAGCGCAAGCCGAGTTGGCGGAAGCCATCGCGCAACTTCGTGCGATTCAGCAACTGCGCAAGCACACGCACTAAGCCACATCACACCGGCAATAAACAAAAAAGCAGCCTCGGCTGCTTTTTTGTTGTGTGGAACAACGCCGCCCTACCTTATCCGCTCAGGCTGAATCCCTTTTCGCGGAACAGGCGCAGGCAGGCATCCACCACCTCCGCATCGTAATAAATCCCGCGATACTGGGCGATGTCCGCAAGCGCCACCTCAAGTCCGAGCGCGGGACGATAGGGGCGATGCGACATCATCGCCTCGGTCACGTCGGACACCGTCAAAATGCGCGCTTCGAGCAGGATCGCATCGCCTTTCAATCCCTGCGGATAACCGCTGCCATCCAGCCGTTCGTGGTGCTGCAAAATCATCTTTGCCACCGGCCAGGGCAGTTTCACATCCTTCATGATGTCGTAGCCGACTTGCGGATGCGTCTTGATGAAATCGAACTCAATTTGCGAAAGCTGTCCCGGGCGCGTGAGAATCTCGGCCGGGACATAAATCTTGCCGATGTCGTGGATGGTGGCGCCCAGCCGCAAACCGGTGATGCGATCCTCGGAGAGACCCAGTTCCATGGCGATGGCAACGCTCAGGTTGGCGACGCGACGCTGATGGCCGGCGGTGTAGGGGTCGCGCTTTTCGACGGTGACCGCAATTGCCTGGATCGTGCCGGCCAGCGCTTGCTTCACGGTTTCGTCGCTGTGCTGCTGGCGCTCGTGCAGGTGATCGCGCTCGACGCGCAGCCGCAACATGCGAATGCCGAAGGCAAGGTCCCCGGCCAGCTCAAGCAATAACTTGATCTCGTCCGCATCGAAAGCATGGGGCTCCTTGCCGTACAGGTTCATGGCGCCGAAGGCGTCGTTGTTGTCGTCGAACAGCGGGAAGGAAATACTCGAAGCGTAGCCGCGCGCGATGGCCTGTTCGCGCCACGGCTGGAACCTTGGGTCGTGCAGGATATCCTGCGCAACCTGGTACTCGCCGGTGCGGATTGCCGTCCCGGTGGGACCCTGCCCCTGAGGAGTGTCGCCCCAGGAGACGCGAATCTGATCCAGATAATCGGACTGCGCGCCCGCGCGTGCCACCACGCGCACATTCCGGCTCTCGTCGAATTCGGCATAGCCCACCCATGCAAGCTGGTATCCGCCTATGGACACGAGCACGCCGCAAATTTCATTGAGCAATTGCGCTTCGTCGGAAGCGCGCACCAGCACGCCGTTGCAGGTACTCAGCGCGTGCAGTGCGCGATTGGACTTTTGCATGCCCAATTCGGCCAGGCGCCGCGTGGTGATGTCCTGCACCGTGCCAACGGAATTCACAGGTTTTCCGGCCTCGTCGTAATAGGTCTCGCAGCGCTCGTTGACATACTTGATGCGCCCATCCTGCATCTGCAGACGGTGGACGATGTCGTAGGGCACGCGGTTGTTGACCGAATCGGTATAAGCCCGATTCACCAGATCGCGGTCGTCGGGATGGATCGCATTCAGGAAGGCCTCATAGGATGCGCCGAATTGCTGCGGATCCAGTTCGAAAATACGGTAAATCTCGTCGCTCCAGCTCAACACGCTGGTCACCAGGTCCAATTCCCAACTGCCGAGCAGGGCGATGCGCTCCGCCTCCTTGAGACCGGCCTCGCTGTGGCGCAATTCCTCCTCGGCGCGTTTGCGCTCGGTGATGTCGCGGCCGATCGCCGAACAGCCGACAACCTGCCCAGAAGCGTCGAACAACGGGGAAATGGTCAGCGAAATGGGCAAACAAACGCCATCCTTGCGCATGCGCACCGTTTCATAGTGCTTGATCTGCTCGCCGCCGCGGATGCGTCCGAGCAGTTCAGAAACTTCATCGGGACGGTCGGCAGGCACCAGCCTGGATAACGGCTGGCCCCGGATTTCTGCGGCACTGTAGCCGTACAAGCGTTCGGCACCCGAATTCCAGCTCAGAATCGTGCCATCCAGCGCCTCGCTCAGTATCGCATCGTCGGTCGATTCGACAATCGCCGCAAGCAAACGCAATTCGCGCTCGGCACGCCTGCGCTCGGAAATGTCGCGCAGGATGCCGACCGCATGCCAGTGGCCGTCAAGCTTGAGCGCCGAAATCGACAACTCGACCGGAACCTCGCGGCCGTCCCGGTGCAGCGCCTCGATCTCGATGGTCTTGCCGATCACCGGCCCGCTTCCGCTGCTGCGAAAAGCCTCGAAGCCCCGGAAAGCGGCACCTTGATAGCGCTGCGGTGTCAGCAACTGGTGCAGCGGCTTGCCCAGCGCCTCGTCGGCGCGATACCCCAGAATCCGCTCGGCGGCGGGGTTCCAGTACACCAGCTTGCTGTTATCGTCGACCATGATCAGCGCGTCCAGCACCGCGGCGCTGATGGCGCGGAACTTCTCCTCGCTGGTCGCCAGCGCCATCTGGCTGGTATCGCGGGCGGCGATCAACCCGCTCGTGTAGGCATCGTGCGCCCGGCACAGCACAATCGCCTTGGCGAGATTGGCCATCACCGGCTGAAACAACTGCGTCAGCGGCAAATCGCTTTCCGGCAAATGCTGCCCCAACAGCACGATCACGCCCTGGCCGTCGATCGGCAAACGCAAGTACGCCTGATGATGGCTCTCGCCGGGCAGGGCCGCCAGCAAAGCGGCATCCTCCCCGCGCTCCGCCGCCCCGTGCAGCAAACGCGACGGCAGGCGAACCGTCTGGCCGACCAAACCCGTCAGCTCATAATCGCCCACGGCGGCATCGATGCGTACCTCGATCATGCCCGCCGAATCGATTTCGTCAGGGAGTTGCAGACACACAAAACCGGCCGGAAAAGAAGTGTGATACAGCAAGCGCTGCAGCATCCGGGTGAGCAACGGCTTGACGCTGACCTCGCCACCGATGGCCAGCGCCATTTCGTACAAAATGCTCAGGATGTAACTGTGCTCCATGGTCAGCCTCTACTCCAACGGGCGGCAAACAGGGCGGGAACAACGCAATTGCCAGGAAAGTTTCCTGTGGAAAACCGGCAAATGCAAGCTTGCATACCTTGCCGCCAGTCTACTGATTGACGCAGCAAAAGGGTAGTGTATTGACTAAAGCGGTTGATTCATTGGGCGACCTGCGCCTGGCTGGCAGGATGGTCAGCAAGGTGAGCCTGGTTCCGATCTCTGCACTTCGGTCAACGATGGTGCGGCTCCGCAGTAGCCAAGGGACGCGCCTTGGCGTGTCCCAACGGATGGGCCATGCAATTTTATGGGGGAAATTCTGGTGCTGGTTTGCTAAACCGGCGTATTCCCAGAGAGCAGCAAACGACCCAAACAACCAACTAAAGACGTAACCAATGATTGTGTGCTTTCGGCGTACATTGGGTTTACCCAAAGCGGATAAACTGGACTTCAAGTAAATTTTCTTTGTCCATTTCAACGTTTCCCATCAAGATAGATGCGAGTGGCTTTACGCCGAAGGCGCGTCCCAGCGACCGGAGGGAGCGAACTTGAGCGCAGGGTTAGGCTCTAGCCTGCCAAATGACCGGATCTCTGCTGCCGTGAAATACCGCCAAAACAACAATGCGATGATGCTCTGCGCGAAAATAAACGCTGTACGCGAAACGATTAGCGACGACACGCCGAATCTCGGCCATAAACTCAAGAGCAAGACCAATTCGCTTGGTCTCATACCACGCACCTGCTTCGATGAACTCTGCACTGGCGGCACGATGAAAAGTAACCGGCAAGCTCATTGCCTGATTTTGGCAAGAGCTGAAGCCTTTACTTCACTCCAGGGAACGACATCATCGGGGTTGGCAAGATGATCTGCGAGGCGGCGGTCAAGTTCCGATTTCTGCGTTTCGGTCAACGATGGTGCGGCGCCGCGACTAACGATCCCGTCCCAAATGGCCTCAACCAGCTCAATCTGCTCGTCAGTGTTGAGTACACGTGCTTGCTGTATGAGTTGCGTGTTCATGGCTCAGACTCCATTCAGAACTAATGAGGTGATTTTAGCGCGCATCGCATCCCAAATCGAACGTATGCCTAACGTAAAGTTAAGGGGCGCCGCGCTTGCGCGGCGTCCCGCTTGAACGACTGGTTAGGGCATGGGTATCAACATAAGAGTCAAGAAGCCGACGAATCATGCGTTGGTATTGGGTGTGATGCTTCGTGGCTTCGGACTTGAAGAACTCGATACTCTTTTGGCTCAAAGCCAGAGTGACCTTTACACTATCTTCGCGATAAGCCAACTCGGCAGGCGAGGGAAGAAAGTCAGGAATCACCTGCATTTTGCCAAGGGGTTCATCCGTGTATTTTATTTTCGCGCTCATAAATTGCCTTTCCTTTGCGCCAATAGCCAGCGCCGTATATTCGAATAACAGAAGCACGATATGTGAATCGCACCGTAAGAACACCACCATCAACCTCTCCGAAACAATAGAACCTCTCTTCGGTTTGGCTATGTGTGATGTCCTTGGCAATCACGCGTCGTGGGTCTGCGAAGGCGTACTGAGCGTGGGAAAATGAAACGCCGTGCTTCTGCTGGTTTTCAGCATCCTTGTCGGTATCCCAATCAAAACGCGAGTTTGCCATGGTCGCAGACTAGCACTTGGCAATATAAAAAGCCATACCATGATATGGCGGCCCTAACGTAGAAGTGAGCGGCCTACGCGGCTTTTCGCGCAGGTCCGGTTGACTGCCGGATTAGCCACCCCTTAGTACCCATGCCCGCGGGTTGTGTTCAAAACCAACCTTCGGGTTTCAAAACCAACCTTCGGGTAGTACTCGTTTGCTTTCGGCGCAGCCAATAGCACAACCATGCATTCCCGCCCAAGTCTTCGCTTTGTTTCATGGATAAGCTGCTTACCGATGCCATGCCGTTGGTAGTCTGTATCGACGGCTAGGTCTGCGAGATACGCAACATAGGTGAAGTCCGTGAGCGAGCGCGAGATGCCCACCAGGCGCTCACCGTGCCACGGCGGCCTCAACGGTAATCTTGGTGTCGTCACGGTATGCGATATCCATGCGGAGGGAGCCTAGGTTTGGGGTGGCTAACGACGCTGTAGAAAAACTCGATTTTTACAAAAATTCGAGTCGCAACCTGTTGATTTATAGATACGCAAAATTTGCATTTTGAGTTTTTCTACAGCCTCAACGTATAGTTAAGGGGCGCGCCGATGGCGCGTCCCAGCGACCAAAGGGAGCGAACTTGAGCGTAGGGTTAGACCGCATATCACGCACTACGTGAATGGCGTGTCACGTATTTGCGAAGCACACCATCCATTCGTGATTGCCAACCTTCACCGGTTGACTTGAAGTAGGCAACAACCTCTGGGCTATAACGCACCGAGACAAGCAGCTTCTTGTTTTCAGACTTCGGACGACCACGCAGGGCTCGGATTGGCACCATGGCTTTCAATTGCTTTGGCGTAAGCGGTTGTGCGTCAGGATCACTTTTAGCTGCAGCAGTAATGGCCTTATCCTCTTCCGTAGTGGGCATGCGGATAGTTGGGCGCTTAGAGATTTTCGACATAGTATTTCACCTCGCGACGATTGGCGCGGCGCAGGCTGATGACCCTTCGCGCTTCGCCTCTGTTTACAAATGCCACGTAGTACAGAACTTCGGTTTTTGGTGCGAGTGCGATCATCCTCGTCTCGCCATACTCGAACCGTTCATCAACCCACACCAGCGCGGCTTCCCAGTCGAGGTCGACTGCCATAGACAGAGACACACCGTGCTTCGCATGGTTTGCTGCGTCCTTGGCGGGATCGAACTCGATTTTCATGGCTTTACTGTAGCTACAATAAATGAGATTGTCAAACGAGCCGCGTGGCGATTTTTGATGGGGTCTAACGTAAAATTAAGGGGCGCGCTTTAGCGTCCCGCTTGAATGATAGGTTAGCGCTCATTGCCGCGAAGCAAACTTTCTAGTTTTACCGATGCTTCTATTGCCCGACGCACAAGATCTTGCTGGCACTCATGGTCGCAGTTATTGATCGCAAGAGAATCAAGGTAGACATATACATTTGATAATTCATGGGACGCAGACATCAACTGACTTGAGCGCTTAAGCTCACTTTCGTTTTTAACTGAAACCTGTGTGGCACAGTGGCGCAAGAACTCTACCTTGTTTTTGACTCCCGAGATCATGGCGGTCAGTGCTTCTTTGTTGAAACGCCCTTCTTGGTACGATTTAAGGGTAGGAGTAAGCGCATTGTGAAGATATACCATTGCATCTGGAATTACGTTTGCGCAAGTGGTACCGAATCGCTGAACTTGCTCAGCTTCAGCCTTCTGTTGATGGATTAATTTTTCCGCGCTGATGGAGGCTCCCTTGAAATACAAATACGTGAAGAACCCGATGATCGTGGCGCCAACCAAGGCCGCACCAACCACCGCCCCCCATAGAAAGTTTTTTGTTTTGAGTTCCATCTTGGTCGTGATTGGTGAGAGCTAACGTAAAGCTAACCGGCGCTGCGCGGCCTTATCGCGCAGCGTCCAGCGACCGAAGGGAGCGAGGTTGAGCGCCATGTTATGCGCCCTTTCCAAGGCGGACGATCATAGAAGATGCCCGCCACGGAGTGCGCGCTGGCGCAATTCGTCCACCCACTCATTATCAGAGTTCGCCAGGCAGTCTACGAGAGGCCAGCCAGGGGCAGTTTCGATGAGATGTACTAGCGAAGATGCGAGCCCAAAGCAACCATCATTGCCGAAAAGCGCGACTAAAGCTCGAGCTTCTTCGTCGCTGACAGGACGATTGATAGCACGGTAGCATTGTTCAAACTGCTGTATGAGCTCAGGAGAAGCTCCGCGCTCTGACGGCAAAGTGCCGAGCTGGACGAGGTTCGCGATTTCAGGACGCATAACGTGCAGCTAAGATACCGTCTTGACTGTCAAGCATGATTCACAGCCCAAGCGGGATCGAAAGGCATACCGGACTTCAGCACACCGTAAACAATATGCAGCAACTTTCGCATCACTGCGCCAATGATCACCATATTCGACTTACCTGCCTTTTTCAAACGATCGGCAAATTCCCTGATGACCGGATTGTAACGTCTCGCCACGATTGTCGGCATATACAGCGCTTTTCTTAATAGCGAATTGCCTTTCTTGGACAGGTGTGGCTTGCCTCTTACCGAACTGCCGGACTGATGCACGGTAGGATTCAGACCGGCAAACGCAGCCAGCGCCTTGGCATGGTCGAAGCGTTGCACATCCCCGACAAACGCCAACAGCCTGGCAATGGTCGCTTTGCCAATGCCCGGAATGCTATCCAGCAACGCTGACTGGTCTTTCAAGTCAGGATGACGATCAATGTGATCACGGATCAGCGCTTCCACCGTTTTGATTTCCGACCTGATGGTGGCCAACACCGTCTCGATAGAGGGGCGGATAACGGCAGGTGCAACCTGCATTCGATTCTGTTCCTGGCCTTCCATCTGGGCG